>NZ_FWFX01000022.1 GCF_900172335.1 Roseovarius albus | reverse complement strand
TTGATATCTTTGACGATCTTCTCGCCAGGGCTCTTCGTTGTCTTTCTCATCATCCACTCCTTGGTGGCTACGATGAGCAACAAACCCTCTCTTAGCAAATCGACCTATTTGGACCCATAAGCGCTGACGTCAGACACAAAGCTGCCAAAGACGTTCGTAAACCTCTATTGCATGGAACGGAATTAAGACGCACCCAAAGTCTGAGAGCCCAAATGGTCATCAATGATCTGGTAAGTAATGAGACAGCGGCGCGTGCGCACTCCCAACAGGGCCACGGCAAAAACCATAAGCCGATCCAAAGGCCGGATACATATCAGCGACTTCCTGAAGACGTGCAATTGATCACTTGCGAACAGCAGCCGGTACATACATTGGGCTCATAGTGTGAGTTAGCTGCAATGAGCACAAAGGTCTGCTTGCCCAAGGGCACAGGCATAGTATCGGCAAGAAGTTGTAACCAAATTTGTTCATACACTTGACGACCGAAAAGCGATGAATTAGGTGGTAATTCTGTTGAGCGGGCGTTGTGTAGTGGTAAGACCTTAGCCTTCCAAACAAATTACCTCAGTTTCCTGTAGTTTCATATTCATTCTTACTCATTCTTTTTATTGACATTTATTGTTCCTAGTGATGCATTGCGTGTCACTGGTTTTCAATTCATTACCTATAAAAAGCCGACAAAATACCTAAGCTCACAGAAGCCCTCGCCAAGCGTTTGCCATTCTCTAAAGCGGGAACAGATAAACACTGGGATAACGAGATTAAGGGCCTTGTGCTCTTCGTCGGCAAACGCTCCAAGACCTGGTATTTCCAGAAAGATGTTGGCGGGAAAACACAACGCGTCTTGATTGGACGGTACCCTGTGATTTCCGCGCAGGCCGCGCGTCAGACTGCGTTGGAGCTCGCGTTGGAAATGGGGCGCGGTGCAGGAAAGGTGGCCCAGATCGGAGCGCCTAGACTTGAAGCCGCGCTTGCGTCCTATCTCAGACGACCCAAACTACGCTCAGAGGATCACAAGCACGGAATACGACAGCAGTTCGAGCTACACCTCAAAGACTGGATGCGACTGCCGCTAGATGAGATCTCAAAACAGATGGTGGTGGATCGCCATCGCGCGATGGCGGATCGCCCCTCTGGTGCTAATCACCTGCTGAAATACTTTCGAACTGTTTGGAACCATGCGCGCCGAACTCATGATCTTCCTGAGTCTCCCACGATGGCAATTGAGTGGTATGACGAACAACCAGATGGCAGGGTGATCGAGGATCTCAAAGCGTGGCGACATGCTGTTGAGGCCTTGCAAAATCCAATCCATACGGTGTTCTACGAGCTCCTGTTGTTCACAGGTTTGCGCAAGTCGGAGGCACTTACCCTAAAATGGGAGCAAGTTCTGGAAGACCGCATTCATTTGCCAATGACCAAAAATGGTAGGAGCTTTGATTTACCGATCTTACAGGTTCATCACGAGATCTTGGCTCCTATGCGTTCATTGAGTGCGACGTGGGTCTTTCCGTCACCGAAATCCATGACAGGTCATGTGACGGGCCCCGCAAAATTTGGATGGAGCCCACATGCGCATAGACGCACCTTTGCAACCGTTGCAATGGAGGCGGGTGTTCTGGAAGAAGTCGTAGGGAGACTTCTCAATCATACGCCTTTGTCCATAACAGGTCAGCGGTATGCGCTGCCTTCTCTTGATGCGCTGAGGCCAGCCATGGAAACCGTGTGCAGTGAGTTGCAGCTGCGGTCAGGCGTGTGAGCATTCGCAAACGCCAAACTGTTGGATTTGATATGTCAGTTAATGAACGAGACCTAGACAACACTGAATTCTACAAAGAAATAGAAAATACGCTGCGAAAACACCTGCCTGATCAGATCGAATCTGAGTATGCATGGATGGCTCAATACCTAGTGTTTGATCAAGCGCACTCACTCGATGAATTCTGGAGCAGAAAAGAAGTCACCAAATTCCTCATTGAGATCAAATATTTTGAGAAGAAGCTTAATAACACCTACTTCGATTTGCCAATTTTGGTTAGCGAAGCGCTGCGATTTGCGGCCTCAGAAAAGTCTGGGGCGTTGGAACAAGCAAAGATGGCGGGTGCCGATAAAAAGGATACATACAAAAACGCGTTCTTGGATCATCCCTCAAGGTCAGCACTGTCGTCTTGCGATGGCGCAGCGATCCTTGACGTTATCGCTTTCTGAGACAAGCAATTCGCATGGCCATCGCATTTTTCGGCGAAAGATGTGAAAAGCACGGGCTTCCCGAACCATCGAGATCCGCAATGTTTTGTTAGGCAACCATAAACAATGGTTATTGCCCTAGATAGGTATTGCAAGATTTGCGATGCATCTGATTTATTGGCCGGAAGTCAAGTGAACTCTTTGGGGTTAGCGTTTGCAGGAAACCAACAATCAGGAATTCGAGGGTGAGCTTCGCATACACGAGGCGCTGGACGTTGCGTCGACAACGCCGGTTTTTGCGTTCTACACTCTTTTGGCCTTTTCAGTCATGATCTTGCAGATCGGACCCTCAAACCTGACAATACCCGCTATCGCAGCCGTTGCTCTGCAGTTGTTTATTAATCTGATGGGGATGAAGAGCTATTACGCCCTGCGTAAGAAATCTCGACCCAAATCCATTTCTAAGCGGCGACTTAAAGTAATTCTGATTACTTCGCTGATTTTGGGAGCCAGTTGGGGCAGCTTCAATTTTTTCATGATACCGTATCTACAGCCGCATTCGCAAATGTTGCTATATCTTTTTGCCTTCATTGGAGCATTTGGCGGGGCCACAACGTTTTCATTAAGGGTGTCATGGGGATTTTCCAGTCCAATCCTCTTCTTGACATGGGTGGCCATGCTGTTTTGGGGGCCGCTGGAATGGTACATTAACACAATAACCATTCTGGGCACTGTTTTTGCAATTACGCAGTTAACATTCCTGACGCGAAAAAGTGCAATCAATGGCATCAAGTTGACGCTGGCCAACACAAAAGCGCTGAACGATCAACTTAAGGCCGAAAACAAGATGCGTGAACTGGCGCGCATTCCTGAGGAGAACCCCAACCCCGTCTTGCGCGTTACAAAACAAGGTGAACTCATTTATGCCAATAAGGCAAGCTCTCCGTTGATCGAAGCACTGCGGCTGAAAGTGGGTGACCGAGTAGGAACGGATTGGAGTGAGCGCGTCGCCACGGCTTTAAGTGCAGATCAACGGCAAGATTTCGAGTACGAGGCCAGTGGTCAGATCTATGCCCTATTGCTTTGGCCGGTTCCAGAAGGCGGGTATGCGAACATTTACGGCCGGGATATTACCACTCTCAAAAAGACGCAAAACTCTCTTATTCATGCAGAAAAAATGGCAAGCCTGGGTCAGCTGACGGCGGGCATCGCCCATGAAATCAAAAATCCGCTGAACTTCGTGAATAATTTCTCCAAGCTGTCCATGGAAATGATGGCTGAACTTGTCGGCGTTTTGAAAAAACCGCTCAGCTCTCTAAAAGAAGACGACCGTGAAGACGCCGATGACTTGATACAGACCGTGATGGGTAACCTGCAAAAAATAGGCGAACACGGTCATCGCGCAGATAGCATAGTTAAAAACATGCTTTTGCACTCGCGCGAGGGTACGGTAGAGAAGCAGCGCATAGATCTGAATGCGCTAGTGCAGGAAGCCGCCAACCTTGCGTTTCATGGCGCACGTGCAACAGACAAAACCTTTAACGTGGACGTCCAGATGGATTTTGACGGTGAGGTCGGCGATGTAGAATGCTTGCCGCAAGAGTTGCAACGTGTTGTGCTAAATGTGTGTTCTAATGGCATGTATGAAGCAGCGAAAAACGCGGGCTCTTTTGGCCGGGAACCGATTTTGAAAGTGTCGACCCAACGGATGGGCGGACGTTATGAGGTCAGGGTCACAGACAATGGTGGCGGTATCCCTGAAGATATGCGTGACAAAATTTTCAACCCGTTTTTCACCACCAAACCCACAGGCGAAGGAACTGGGTTGGGGCTTTCCATGAGTTTCGATATTATCAAACAGCATGACGGTGGGCTATCTTTCGAAACTGAGTTAGGCCAAGGGACGACGTTCCTGTTCTACCTACCTGAGGCAAATGATGAATAATCTGCGAAAGGATGCGTGATGCCTAAGATACTGCTGGTCGATGACGAACCCGACGCAAAAGAGCTTTTTCGTCAGAATTTTCGGCGCGAGATACGAAAGAACCAATACGAATTCATGTACGCACAATCCGGACAAGAGGCCCTTGAGATACTGGTTTCGCCGATTCCACCAGATGTTCTGCTGGTCTTGTCTGATATCAATATGCCCGGAATGTCTGGCCTTGAATTACTGGACGAGGTTAAATCTAGGGCTCCTGACCTCCCGGTAATCATGGTCACTGCATACGGAGATAAGAGAACTGAAACCGAAGCGATCAAGCGCGGAGCCAGAGGATTGGTCTCCAAGCCCGTCAATTTCGAAGACCTCAAAAACTCGTTGACCATAATGGTGGACGAAGTTTCACAATGACGAACACAGCACGTATTCTCGTGGTAGATGACGAGCCAGATGTAGAGGCATTGGTTACTCAAAAATTCCGTCGCGAAATTCGCAAAGGTCAGATGGAATTTGTTTTTGCACACAATGGTCAGGAGGCGCTTGATTATCTGGATAAAGACACCGAAGTGATGATGGTTCTGTCTGACATCAACATGCCTAAGATGGACGGCCTCACCCTGCTGACACACCTGGGCGAAGATTATCAAGATCTTAAAACTATTGTTGTTTCCGCTTATGGCGATATGGAAAATATTCGTACAGCTATGAACCGCGGCGCGTTCGATTTCCTAACGAAGCCCATTGAATTTGACGACCTTGAGGCGACGATAAACAAGACGCTGAAGCATCTTGAATTATTTCGCCAGCTGCAACGGGAAAAGGCCGAAGCTGAATTGGCTCGTGCAACCCTTTCCCGATATTTTTCGCCAAATGTTGTGAAAACGCTTTCCGAAGGGACGGGAGAGATCGAAGCCGGCGGCAAACGCTGCGAGGCGACGTTTCTGTTCACTGATCTGGCTGGCTTCACGCCGTTGGTTGAAGCCACAGATTCTGACACAATTATTGCGCTACTGAATGACTACATAGAAGGCGTCGCCAGAGTGATTTTTGCGCATGAGGGCACCGTCATGAAAATTATCGGCGATGCAGTTCACGCAACGTTTGGCGCGCCGGTACCGCAACCTGATCATGCAGTGCGAGCCGTCAA
Organism: Roseovarius albus; assembly: GCF_900172335.1. Taxonomy (GTDB): domain Bacteria; phylum Pseudomonadota; class Alphaproteobacteria; order Rhodobacterales; family Rhodobacteraceae; genus Roseovarius; species Roseovarius albus. The sequence goes on along the minus strand of NZ_FWFX01000022.1, from coordinate 13,725 downwards.
TGCAGCGCTAGAGATCGACGCTTTTTCCGAAGGGTTTCGAAAAATCTGGAATGAGAGTGGCATAGATCTTGGGCTAACGCGGATCGGCGTGAACACCGGCGAGGCTGTGATTGGTAATTTTGGCGGCAAGTCGTTCTTCGATTTCACGGCATATGGGGATGCAGTAAATGTTGCTGCGCGTCTTGAGGCCGCCAACAAATCTCTTGGGACTCGAATTTGCATGAGCGAGACGACGCGCGCCCAAATATCTGATTTTTATGGACGACCTTCCGGAAATCTCCTGCTTCCGGGAAAGTCCAAACCTTTGACGGCTTTCGAACCTCTCACAAAAGAACGTGATGCGCTTCCTGCTATGGAAAATTATAGGACGGCATATAGCAAACTGGCGGAAGGATCCGATACGGCGCGCCAGCTCTTTGCCGCATTGATTGCGGACTTGCCTGACGACCCCTTAATACTACTACATTTGCAACGGACACTTTCGGGCGCAATCAATGTCGACATTGAGATATCTTAAACCCCTAAAATTGTGCCAGATGACGTCTTTGAGTTCCTTGTACCAGCACTCTTTGGGCAGGTTTGAGTATTTGAACGATGGAGGATTTCTGGTTCATCTTATAAAGTAGGAGATCGAGATGACAAAAAAGCCAATGCCAGAAACGATCAAGGTACGTGACCTGCAACCACACGATAGTGTCTGTTGGCTTTACAAGCAGAATATGCAAGCCTTTTGCAAATAACGGAAATTTCAGATCTTGATTTTAAGGCCACCCGCACAATGTAGCTATTTGAAATTTGTTTTTCAGCACAACTTTGAGTGTCCGGTTTCATAAAAAACCACTGCGTCGCCGAATCCTTCTCGCCGCACGTGCAAAGACTTTCGGCGCGAGCAATAGGCGAGTCTGTCCCGCATTTCGTGAGTTCAGCCAACCTCTGATTTTGCACTTGCAACGAACGACAGATTCGACAGGCTGCGTCGCAGCATCGGTTGGCAAAGCTAAATGACTGGTTTGGGCTGCTTGCCAATGGCGAAGGATGAGATAGCTCCAGATAGACGGTTGTAACTGCGCCAAGTCGATGGATTTGGTTTTTGAAATCAAATTAGAATATGGGTAAAATTTGCTTTAAGTTAGTTAATCAAGAAAGGACTTATCGTATCAATAAGTTTGACCCTAAGACGCTATCAATAGCTCATCAAGACGTGGTTAAAAACACCCATCGATGGCTTGAACAAATGGTAGTTGGATTAAATCTATGCCCTTTTTCCTCCAGCGTCATAGCCCGAGGCCAAGTGTATTATGCCGTATGTGATGCCACCACCGATGCACAGCTAAAGCAGTTCTATCTGACTGAATTGCAGCGCCTGCTAGAGACTAATGAAAAAGACATTGCCACTAGCTTGCTCATGTTTACCCAAGGTCTAGAAGAGTTCGATGATTACCTCGACTTACTCGATTGGTTTCAGCAGCTATTGGAGAAAGCAGAAGTGACCGAGCATGTGCAATTAGCGTCATTTCATCCTCAATATCAATTTGAGGGTGTGGCGATAGACGATCTCAGCCACTTTACTAATCGCTCTCCCTATCCAACCATACATCTTCTGCGTCAAGATCAGATGACTAAAGTCCTCGCGCACGTTTCGGATCCCGAGAGGATTTATATAGATAACATAAAGACATTGAATAAACTTGGCCGCCGCCAGGTCGAAGCACTCTGCCCCTGGGGGACATAAAAACTGTTTTGTATCGTCATGTAACCAAGTCAGTCGTCAGGTTTTTGGGTCCAAGGACGGCTTAAGCTAAGAGGGAGTTTGGTTCATCTGGTTTGTCGCATTGCTATGGTCCAACTTTGTGGTGAGAGGGTACAAAGTCCGTACAACTGACCTTGAGACCAAGTTAGGTTTTGCAACAACAGCGAACGGCAGCAATGCGCGCTGCGCCTGAAGAAATTTGGATCCGTGTCGAGTGACCGCTAAGGGCCGTTAGCTTTGGGCGAGCTGGTCGCGGCATCCAAAAAAGCATCGCCTAGAGGTAAAGCAAGAGCCTAATCTTCAGTACCTATAAGGCATTTTTCCATTTGGCTTGAGCCACATAGATGATGCTATCATCGACACTAACCACGCCGCTAGTGCGACCAGACAATACGGTTACTCTCAAGGTTCGTTTTGAAGTCCTTGAATGGGGTACATGGCGAGACGCTAGTTCACCATCTTGACCGCTTCAACTGTGGTTTCTCTACCAGTGCCTCGTTTGAACTTCATTGAACGACAGCAAGCAGAAAGTAGAGCTGAAATATTGCAGCCATCGCGATAGAAATCCCCATTGGGAGTGTTCGACCTTGTTGGATACTTGCCCAATCTGTAGCAAAGTTTGGCCGAAATGAACGAAGGCCAATCATCAACACGATTCCAACCAATAAACATGCCGAAAACACATATGCAAATAGTATGAGGCTGATGGACGGTATGAACAAAACGAGAGCGGATAGTATTTTCACATCACCGCCACCCACGATGTGAAAAGTGAACAACGAAAATCCGAATACAAAGATTATCCCAGCATACAACAGTCGTGAGACAACCTCATCGAACGGAAGAAATGGGCAACAAACAATAAAGAGCCCCAGCGCCATTAGTGAAAGCTTGTTGGATATACGCAGATGCCTCAGATCGGACACTGCGGCGGCGAACAGTATGGGCTGTACGAATACAAGTGGCAACAAGTCCATCATGCCACCTCAACCAGTTTTCAAATGACCGTATGGTGAGCTTTCTGCTCGTGCGAAGGAAAGCAACCGATACAACAACTCCGATTGAGAATGCGTATCTGTCTTCGCATAAATATTTCGAAGGTGGGAACGCAAAGTTGACGCTGAAATGTTCAGTTCGGACTGAATTTGTTCAAAGACTTGCCCACGACTAAGGAAGAGGCAGACGCGGTATTCGGCCCGGCTCAGCTTAGCAGGGTTCGACATGCTTAAAATAGGGGTCGCCACATCAGGTTCAGAGCAACGATGTACAGACTTGCTGAACGACTCCGCCATCAGACCTGGGGCACGATTTTTCCATGTCCATACCAACGTACTCGCTACCATATTAAGCAAAGCCCGCAATTCGAACTTCAGGGTATCCGCAAAATGGATTTCAGCGAAGTCGATTGTCTTATCATCAACAGACAGAGGAATGATGGCAAGATCTACCAAATTGCGGCGGCGTTGAAATTCCTCCAGACTTGGATCCGCTTCATGCTCTAACATCGACTTGAACCAAATTGATCCCGGCTTTGGCTTGTCAAAATACCGTCCCAATATTGAATAAGCGTAAGAGCGGGTTAGCGATGTGGTTCGCGAATAACCTCGACGCTGATCAAACTGTAGTATTTTGTTTCTATGGGGGTCTTCACGTAACACTCTGGACAACACTACGGCTTCAGCATCTAGGCCGACCGTAATTCTTTCCAAGGCGTCAATGTACGAAGATTTTCCGTGCAAGAACTCGCACCAATGTGCGATTGCTCCGATCATTCCGGCTTCGACGACGCGCCCTCCCGGCAGGTCATCGCCACTCAATTTACCTTCACTCAAAACACACTCCTTCAACACAACTACTACTAAGTAAAAAACAACAACTTATTGTGGCAAACTGCGTTATTCTTTCCGACGGTCAAGAAGTCTAAAAATTGGTTCTAAGTCAGTCAATTATTTGCAGCGTAAATGGCCTAAATGATCATTTTTACAATGTACTAGGGTAAATCTATCCTCCAAAAGCAACTAAAAGCATTTAAACTACATGCATTGTTTCTGCTGGATCAACCTCCTCCGTAAAAGCGTATGTATCGGATTACAACCGGGCCGATAGTGATTAAAATCAAGGCGGGCAACATCAAGGATGCCAAAACGGCTGACATTTTGACCGGCAATTTATTTGCCATCTCTTCCGCGCGTAGTTCTCTGAACTTGCGAAGTTCTTGCGAATATGTAGTCAGTGCGCTGGCCATGCTCGTGCCGAATTGCATAGATTGATAGACCACATTTGCGAAAGATCTGACGACTTCGACCCCCGTACGATCAGCCATATCCTGCATCGCCACATCACGGGCCCTCCCCGCTTGCACCTGTGTTTGAACACTCAGGAATTCGAAAGCGATGTCCGGTGAGACTTCGACCAATTCGTTGCCAACACGCGTCATTGCCGCATCAAACCCGAGCCCCGCCTCAACCGAAATCTGCATCAGATCTAGTGCATTCGGGAAGCCCTCTTCAATTCTGCGCCGGCGCTCGGCCACACGCTGGTTAAGCCAGAAGACGGGCCCAAAATACCCCAAGGCGACCAAAATAGTCAGCAGTTGGAAGATCTTCATACTGGACAGTGTCGCTATGGATTTATGTAATCCAAGTGGCAGATGCACACCGGACACTTGTGATGTCACTATCAATGCGACCAACAATGCTGGCAAAATCAGGCCTAAGAAAATCCGAACCATAGTGAACTTAGTTAGCGCACCTGAATGTGGATATCCGGCCTGCGATAGCTTTCGTTGCAAACTTGTTCTTGCCGTTGCATCAGAAGGCACGAAGGACTTCATCAGACCCTTTGGTCCGTTATCCATGGGTCGCAATAAACCCCGATTTTGACGGGCGGCTCGTCGTGCCTCAGGTGAACTGGCTGCGATACGTACAGCAGCGGGGTTAGGACGGCGTAACATCGCTAGCATCCCGACAAAAGCCAGGAACGCTCCGATTGCCACCAAACCAATGATCACATGATTGGGACTTAAGCCAAATTGCCCCGAGACGATTTCCATATATTCAAACATGATGGATCTCCTGCGTCAGATGCGGAAATTGACCAACTTCCTCAGAATGAGGAAATTCAGCACGGTGAAGCCAACAATCGCGAGCGCCATTGGCATGAACAGCGGATCGTTTGAAACACCGCGGTAATAGCTGGGGGTCGTTGACATAGTGTAGCCAAAGATCACGACCGGCAGAGCAGACAAAAACCATGCGGTCAGACGCCCTTCCGAGGATACCGCCTGGATCTTACGACGCAGCGCGATACGGGATCTTATGACACCGGCAAGAGTTTGAACTACTGATGCCAGATCTCCACCTGTTCCGTGTTGAATACCAATGCTGGCTGACAAATAACTCACATCCTCCAGATCAACCCGCTCCGCAAATTCCTGCATCGCATCCGTAAGGTCGTCACCAAAGTTGATTTGATCGTAGACGATTCCGAATTCGGTGCCGATCGGGTCCTGCATTTCGCGAGCCACTGCCCCGATTGACGTGTTCAGCGGATGACCTACGTGCAAGCCTCTCGCCATCAACTCCAGCGCGTCAGGAAGCTGGTGCACCAATTTCTCAGCCTGTTTCCCTGCACGGTCACGCACCAGAATGATGGGCAAAAACAGCCCAAGGCCAAACGCGAACAAGACCGCACGCACAGGATCGGTTTTATTCAATGCAATAATGAGAATGACGATAACCGCAGCAGAGCAAAGCATGAAAAAGCTGGATGGTTTGATCGTTAATCCTGCCCGCAACATTGTGCGCGGGAAGTCTGCAATAAAGGGCAGTTTTCCCAACAGTCCGCTTTTGGGGGGAGGCTTGAGCAGCGCCAACAACTGTTCAGGCGTTGCACCATCCGCGATCAACTTGAGCCTGCGGCTCTTGGCTTCACCTCTGCTTTCGCGGCGGCTTAGCATTTGTATAGCGCTTGTCACGACAAGTAAAATACCAACTGCGAGGCCACTGTAGAGAAGGTAAATTAGCTCTTGATCCTGGAAAATATCTTGCATCGCTCAAGCCCCCTTCGCCATGAATGTTGAATTGGACAGGTCGATACCGGCGGCGATTAGATCATCTGCACAGCGTGGCCTGATTCCGGTTGGTATAAACTCTCCGATAATTTCGCCGTCTTCCGTTTTACCTTTCTTTTGAAAGATGAAAATGTCCTGCAGCATGATTACGTCCCCCTCAAGACCAACGATCTCGGATATGCTCATCACACGTCGCTTGCCATCGGCCAAACGAGAAAGGTGGACAATGAAGTGCAGGCCCGAGGCAATTTGCGAACGGATCGCCGAAAGCGGCATATCCATTCCCATCATCGAGACCATCTGCTCAATCCGGCTGATGGCATCACGGGCAGAATTCGAGTGTACGGTCGTCATCGACCCATCGTGACCAGTATTCATCGCTTGCAGCATGTCAAAGGCTTCTGCACCACGAACCTCCCCTACGATAATCCGATCTGGACGCATCCGCAGGGCATTTCGTACGAGTTCACGTTGCTGAACCGCCCCTTCGCCCGATGGATTGGGGGGGCGAGTTTCAAGTCGGACAACATGCTCTTGCTGCAATTGAAGCTCGGCAGCGTCTTCAATGGTGACGACACGAGTTGTCGGATCAATACTTGCCGACATTGCATTGAGCATCGTCGTTTTTCCCGAACCGGTACCGCCCGAAATCAATACATTCATGCGCGCTTCGACAAGCCCTTGCAAAAACCCCGAAGCTTGCGACGACAGTGCTTCGTTATCGACAAGACGATCCATTTTAAGAGGTGTACGTGAAAATTTACGAATGGACATTGATGGCCCATCAATCGCACATGGCCGAATAATTGCATTGACACGGCTACCATCCTCCAACCGAGCATCAACCCAGGGGTTGCTCTCATCAATACGCCGTCCAACACGAGAAACGATCTTGTCGATAATTCGAAGCAAGTGCTTTTCATTGCGGAAGCGGGTCACAGACTTTTCCAGCACCCCGAATCTCTCGATGAAAACGTTTGTATGCCCATTTATCAAAATGTCGTTGATGGACGGATCGGCCAACAAGGGTTCAAGTGGGCCAAGGCCAAGCACTTCGTCCATAAGATCGTCAACAATCTGCTTGAACTTGCCTGAACAAACAGGATTGTTTTCTTGTCTCAGAACTTCACTAACAAGATTGCCCACTTCACGCCGTAATTCCTCGGGCTCGACCTTTTCGATGATGGAATAATTGAGGCGGTCCAGCAAAGCATCATGCAGACGGCTTTTGAGTTCCAGATATTTGATCAGTTCACGATCTTCTTCTGTTTCCCCATCCATTGGCTGTTTTTCGGCTGCTTTCTCGGTGGTCAAAGTATAGACGTTGCTGTTTTCGTCAGCTTCTTCGTCGCGTTTTGAAAAATTCTTAAACATTTAACCCACCCTTTATTGTACTTGCTGAGCCGAGTGCGGCGCCTGGGCGAGTTCGGCTTTAATCGTGGTAACCAATCGCTTTACCGCCTTGTTCAGGCTGGACGAACGAGCGGCTTTGGACAGAGGAACGCCACGATCCACAGCCTCACGGGCGGCTTTTGGATGCGGTGGCAGCCAGTGTCGAAGTGGTCGCTCAAGGGCCTTCGCCGCTTCGGTATGGTGACGCCCTTGAATTAGGGGTTTTTTCTCGTGACTGACGACAAGATCAATCTGAAGGGTCAGATTGTCTTCGGTATAAAAATCGATCAACTGACGCGCCTTTTGCACCGCTGGTACAGTACTGTCCAAGACCAGAAGCATGCGATCTGTGGCTTCCAAGACAGGTGCCAACCACTCCACAAGTGCATGAGGTAGATCGACGACGACATAATCGTATTCATGCTGCAGCACTTGCAAAAGCTTACTAACCTGCTGCGGTTTCAAGGCGTCGAGCGGCGCCAGTTTCGAAGGCGCTGCCAGAACCGACAGCCCATTCGGAAAATGCTCCATGGATTGGCTAAGAAAGGTCGCGTCAGGCTCCGTCCCATCCATGGACAACTGATAAAGCGCCTCATTTGGCTTGGCGTCCAGAAAACTGCTGATCGAACCAAATTGTAGATCCAGATCAACCAAGGCAACCCGGCAGTCAGGTTTGTCCTGCTTTCGTCGAACTTTGCCAAGCAAATGATCAGCGAAATTCACAGCAAGCATAGTTGCACCAATTCCGCCACGTGCTTGCGCGATTGTGATCACCTTACCCAGAGTGCCCTGATCCGGCATCAAAGCGGGCAATTGAATTTTGGGCTTAAGACGCTTGGAAATTTCAGCTTCTAACTCATCAGGTGAAATGGTTTCGGCCAAAACACCATCCACACCTGCACGCGTCAAAAGCTGGGCATCAGCAAGAGTGGTCTCCGCGCCTGAAAGCGCAAGAATAACTGCTTTCTCCCCATTCGCCTCGCGTAGTCGCTTGATTGCTAAGACATCAATTTCGGTGTCAGTTTCAGTCTGAAAAAGGATCAGGTCGTGCGTATCAGCCAACACACTCGCGCGCCCATTCATTTCGGTAAGCGTGCCGCTGCATTCTTCGTAGTTATACTGCTGGTCAGCCTTAAGGGCCGCTCCGATTTCCGGAAACGGTTTGGAATCCTTGGAAATAAGAACAATGGATTTTGTTTCTGTGGTCATAATAATACCCTTTCCAATCACCCGTTATCACCGTGCGCCAGATCCTCGGCTGGCATCGAGGCACTCAATTCAGGGAAATCGACAGTGGCGCCAAGGCCATTCGGAGCAGTTCCTCCGGCCAATCCGACTAAACTTCCCAATGGAGACACAAATTCGAAATCCAGATTTTGTATTTCGACAGTGACCATCGGCGTATAAGGCCCCCCAAGAAAACCGAGATCACTGTCGCTTGCGTAGCTGAAGGATAAATTCGCAATGGTTGCATCATTGGGAAACGCCCCGCGAACGATGGTCCATATTTCGTTCGCCGTCGGGTTCACTGCGGAGCCATTACACTCGATCACTCCCAGATTTGCGCAGATATTTGACCCGGAATTACACGACGTTCCAAATTTTGGCGGTGGAGTAACCGTAGTTGTGCCACGCTCGATAAAGTTAGGCACACCGGCACAGGCCGCGGGTCGAACCACCGCAATCCGCGCCGCAACCTGGACAGCTTTTTCAACCGTCACATAATGAAATGCCATGCGGCCAAAATCGATTAACCCAAAAAACACCAACAAAAAGATCGGTACTACAACTGCCAGTTCGACCAGGGTTGTACCCTCTTCATCCCGGCGAAATTTCTGCAATCTTCGCGCGATACGTTGAAATGTAGACAGACTCTGGGTCATGTTCCAAATACCCTGCTTTGATCTGCCACAGTTTTGGTCATCGTCGACAGACTGCTTCCATTCAGGCCAAAGAGCCCAGAAAACGGGAATTCAATCGTCATCGTTGCCGTGATCTGCACGACCGGCGCCGGGGAAACCCGATATGTTCCCGCGACACAGTTTAAACTTGGCGTGACGGAATCGACCGTAATATTTGTCGGAAAGATCGAGGTGCCCCCAATTGTTTGGCGCACGATATTTTCGAGATCGCTGGTGTAGCCAGCAACTGATCCACCGTCCGCACAGATTTCGCTCGATGTGACACGCGCCAGATAGCGGGTGGCGTCGCGCACACCTGCATTCACGGCCTGATATGACCACATGAGCCGGCCGCCTTCGATGACAACTGCAAACAGCAACAGCATCATCGGCAGCATAATTGCGAATTCAACCAGTGCTGCGCCGCGTTCATCTGCGCGGAAGCGCTTGAAAAACTTCTTATATGTGGACAAATGCAACATCTGGATCACCGATACAACTGGACAACATCGCGGAACAAACCACTGTTGCCACCATTGCCGCTGCCTCCTGCGCTTCCAACGATCTCCCCCCAGATGTCCAAGCGTGGCGGTGATGTACCATCATCACCAACTGGCTCTGTCAGGAAGATTTTGAAAAACTCTTTCACGGGAACGTTGGTTTTGGCTCCATTGATGGCATTCGCGGAGCAATCGATGCCTGCGGCAATGACCACGCGTCGCTCTGGGTCCGCGCTTTGATTGTTTGAACATTGCGGGCGGCCATTTTCTGACAAACCTGACAAAATGTCAGAGCTTGATGCGGCCCCGCCCGAAGCGGCGATCTCATCAAGATAATATTGAAATCTTGTCGCAGCACCAGGATGAGGGTCGACCCCTCCGTAATTTGTGTCCACATAATCTACACGACCGGCAGCCCAGTTTCCGTCGCCATACCGTGAACACGTTCCTGCTTCGAAACATGTATCGCGTGGTAGGCCGAGGGTATCAGTGGAAATCTCCTCATTTTGACCGATGCAGGAACCACCGCCTTTAGGTACAATTCCCTTTATGACATTTGGTGCAGGTGGATAGTCTGGATCATTCCTGTTTCCGTTCATGATCGACTTGTAAATATCAAACCGGGTGTTGAAAATCGCGTCTTCGATGCCGACTTTCTGACCAGGTTCAATATCGACACCGCGCTGGTTAAAACACTGAGTCAATACGCCTTCGGCACCAAGTAGGCAGGCATCCAATTTAACACCATTTAATCCTCCGCAGGGGCCTTCCGGATCGACTTTAACCTTGGAAGGATCAAGAAACCCAAAAGCTCCGGGCCCCCACGCAGCCCCATTTCCGCCCGAGCGCAGGCGGATCATTTTCCCGATATTGTTATCCGCTTTGTAGTTCGTATTGGGTAGGCAGAACATTAGCGGTGTCACGTCGCAGGCATATTGCGTGTACCCCGCAACCGCACTTGCCCGGACCGTATTGTTCGGCGCGTTATCCGCGTCGGTCAGCGCGGCAAACGCGGCTGCGAATGTCAATTCAACGGTCGATGAATTCACCTGCACATGGGCATAAATCGCATCAGCAGGATCTGTTGTTGTGGCCGAAATGATGCTGCCATCGCTATCAGGCAGATCTGACAGGAACGTCAGTGTATAATCGCTTTCTCCGGCAAGAGTATGCCCCCCGGACCCATAAGTCTTGCGATCACTGATTAGATTTGCCGCGGCTGCAGTGGCGCGAGTGATTGCGTCATTCTCACCGTCCAGCTCACCGGCCGCAGCAAGGGCGACATTGTCGGCATAGGACTGAAGCTCCGTCTGGGTCACGGCCACGCGCCCCATATCGAAAGACATCGCGACAATGCCCAGGATAACCACGAAGGACATGCCCCAGATCACCAGCATTGTGCCGTCTTCGTCTGTCGCAAATCGCTTTATGTTGATTAGGGGTCGCATATCAAAACGTCCGATCTCTGCCAGTCTATGATTAGTTGATTTCGGTTTCGGTAACTTCGATGCCGCGGCGGACAGTAATTGTTTTACGGCGCACCACCTCTTCGTTCACAGGCTGCTCTTTCAGAATGTCGCTCAACTTGATCGCTTCCAATTGGACATCCTCAGATGCGTCCAAGGTGCGCAGTGAAAGGCTCAATGTTCCGGCCTTTTGCGCCAGCGCCAATCGCTGACCTTCTTGAGGCGTCACCTCAACGGTTACGGTGCGTGCGATTTCTGGTGAATCCGATTGTTCGTCCGCTTCCTGATCCACCCCGATCACACGGACATTTTGCAAAATAGTCACCGTGCGCAACGTGTCCTGACGACCTTGGGTCAATAACACATCAACATTGTCACCCGGGGTCACAAAACCGCCCACGGCAGTTTCGGCGTTCACTTTGATTGCCATCGCTCGATGATTGGGGCCCAGAGTCTGGACAATCGTGACCTTTTCGCCAAAATCTGAAACCTTTGGAGCCAGCACCAATTCGCCCTGGCCAATGGCACGGCGTGCCCGGCGTGGCGGTTTTCCTGGTTCGGGCAGCAGCATTGCATAGCCGTCGAAGGTACCGGCAGGCACAGCATCAACCGGCCAGGAAATCGTTCTGAGTAAATGTGCCTCGATAGCTTGTCCAAAGGCGATATCACTGCTGGCAACAACCACATCAACAACAAGGCTTTCCTCACCGGCATCCTTGTTTGCATACTGGTTTTCGAGAACTTCACGGGCCAAATACGCTGAGCCACCGGCAACCGCCAGACCCGCGAGGAAGGTAAGAACTGATGAAAGGCGCATGTCGAAATTCCCTTTTTACTTATAATGCCGGTTGTTTTCCAAAGTTTGCGAGACGTCCTGATATCTCTGACCAAGCACAGTCGCGATCTGGAAATTTGGATTGTTTTGCCGTGGCAGAGCCCCGCCACGACAAAAACAAAACCGCCCATTCGGGCGGTCTGATTCACTGGGTGTTTGGCATCTCGTCGCCAGCAGCATCCATAGCATCACCAACATCTGTTGCCAGATTGTCCAAAGCGGCAACACCCAGCCCAACAGCCAGTGCAACAGCCACACCATATTCAACAAGCGTCACACCTTTTTCGTCACGACGAAAGCGACCCAGTAGTTTCTTAAATTGTTCCATTTTATCATCTCCTGATACGTAAAAAGCTGATTTCTTCAGCCTTCGGGACTAGTTGCCAAACAGATATTTTGGACAACTTACTGCCACATTACGCGTCAGGAATCATGCGAAGCATCCACTATAAAGACCACTTATACATCTTTTGATTGTATTAATGGGCAAAATATGTCGAAACTTTGTCAACCCGATTCTATCGAACGGCGCTGTCAGGCGAATTCGAACTCGTCTCTGAATGGACAGTTAAGCTACCCTTTATTTCGCGCAGAGACCGCACCACTCGGAGAGAGCGGCAGCACGATTGAGTTTAAAATTTGACCTTGAGTAGAGACTGCGTTCCGAACTGATGAGATTGTGAACTGAGGCATGAACGGATGCGAAATTCTGTAAACTCCGCATACGCCTTTAGCGAAGTATTGCCGGCTCTCGTCGTCGAAACGGAAGGTGTGAAATTTCCACGCGATGGTTTAACCATCGGTCCGTCTTCTGGCGGTGGGCGATGTGCAGCACCATAGGAACGTAGCCTGTCGGTCATAAGCTCCTCTGGCTGACCGTGCTTGAGCATTGCCTCCTTAAGGAACTTCAAGGTTGCTTTCTTGTCGCGCTTCTTTGTGACGATGCTTTCCAGAAACTCACCATCCTGGTCAACGGTCCAGCAAAGACAGTGCCTTTCGCGATTAATCTTCACGAAAATCTCGCCCAGGTGTCAGCGCCTACTGCAAGATTTCATCCCTGCTATACGCCGCCATTTGATCTCCGCCGCAGAGGTTGGGCCGAACCTGTTCCACCAAAGGCGTACAGCTTTATGGCTGACATCCACTCCACGTTCTGGAAGCAGATCTTCGGCATTGCGCGTAAAGCGGGACGCGTACTCACCTTCAAGGTTTGAGAACTTTGGTTTTAGTTCAGATTTCTGATTTTCGAGTAAGATTGCTCGAGCAATAAGTTCATGATCAGCGGAAATTTTTAGATCTTCTGGTTCTGAGCAATCATTGGTTCTTGTCGTTCAACTGAAGCCCTCCTTGTTGATTTATTATCTTCAGCCGCGGCTGACTGTTCAGCTAGGGTCTCCACGACCAAGCTTAAATCTCTTTCCGGCAGCAGGGAAACGAGGAGGGTATTCTTAGCGGCGGAGTGTCGCAAAACGGACTGATTTGCTTCCAAATTCTAAAGCGGCCGTCCGATACGCGGATAGCAATGGCAGCCCCATCCGCAAACTGTAAATCCGCTAGGACAATCTCGCTGCGCGGCGGACGAATGTCCGAAATTGCTGCGGCGCTGCGTCATAGAACTTCGTGCTTGTGCAGAATGTTTGCTGTTGCGTGCGCGCGCAGCATGAATTCAAAATGACCGCCATGGGCTCAATTCAGTCATTCGCCGCGTTACGCACTAATGGCAGTGAAGGCGAATGCGCTTCCTGCCTGCGCCAGGCATGAAGGACTTTACAAATATCACCCAAACAAGAGGACAGAACTGTCATTCAA
>NZ_FWFX01000003.1 GCF_900172335.1 Roseovarius albus | reverse complement strand
GCGACAACCTGAAGTTCAACGTTGAGCTGATCGCCCCAATCGCCATGGAAAACGGCCTGCGCTTCGCGATCCGCGAAGGTGGCCGCACCGTCGGCGCCGGCGTTGTGTCCAAAATCATCGAGTAATCTTTCCTAAGATACTCAAGCAAAAGGCCGCTCAACAGAGCGGCCTTTTTTGTAGGCTATTCTAGTTCCGACGTTCCCAAAATACCCCAAATTTTGAAAATGACCAATTTTGTGCATACTGTAGACGGTAACGTGCACTCTTTTTAGTTGAGCTTGTTAATAGTGAACTGACACAACGACACATTTTGGGGGAGACTATGTTTCGTTTTTTAATATCGACTGCCTTGGCAGCATCACTTTCAATTCCAGCGTTCGCCGATGGCGTCCCAAGCGAGGCAGCGGCAGAGGGCAACTTTGCAGAGCGTCCGTTTTCTCCTTATGCGAATCGAAACTTTCCAGAACGACCACTCTGGGGGGATTCGCATCTGCACACTGGCCTCTCATTGGATGCGGGTGCATTTGGCAATACATTGCTTCCCGATGAAGCTTGGCGTTTTGCCAAAGGGGAGCAAGTTATCTCGTCGACGGGTCAGCCGGTTCGATTAGCGCGCCCGCTCGATTGGATGGTTTTGACGGATCACACCGATCTGATGGGTTTTGCCCCGGATCTTCAAGCAGGCAAACCTGGTGTGCTTTCTGACCCTAAAGGGCTGGAATGGTACGAGGGGTACTCGGCGGGCGGCGAAGAGGCCGGGAAGGCAGCCTTTGATATCATCACCAACTTTTCGCAAATGACGCTGCCTGAAATTCTGCTCGAATCCTACAGCCCCGGCGCGGATGCCTTTGCGTTCACGTGGGAGCACATTGTCATGGCGGCTGAGCAACACAATGACCCGGGCAATTTCACCGCCTTTATCGGGTTCGAGTGGACGAGCGTGCCCAAAGGCTTCAACCTGCACCGCAACGTGATGCTGCGCGATGGCCCGGTCCGGGCGCTGCAGATGGTGCCGCCGGTGACACAGCCGCCCTATGGCGACACGGATCCCAAGGCGCTTTATGCCTGGCTTGAAGAATATCAGGGTAAAACCGGCGGACGTGCTGTGGCTTTCGCCCACAACGGTAACCTGTCGAATGGTTGGATGTTCCCGACTGACGATACCTACCACGGCGGTAAGGTGGACGAAGACTATGTCAACGCCCGCGCCAAGTGGGAGCCGCATTACGAGGTCACCCAGATTAAAGGCGACGGAGAAGCCCACCCTTACCTGAGCCCCGATGACGAATTTGCCGACTATGAAAACTGGGATGTTGGCAACCTCGATATTACCGAGTTGAAAACAGAAGACATGCTGGCGGGGGAATACGCTCGCGAGGCGCTCAAGCAGGGTTTGATGCTCGAGGAAAAGTTCGGTGTGAACCCCTATAAATTCGGCATGGGTGGCGCGACCGACAGCCATACCTCTTTGGCGACGGCGGAAGAGGATAACTTCTTCGGCAAATCCGTCAGCGTGGAACCCTCTGCGACGCGGATAACGCACCCGTTCATTGCCAATGAACTGGGCGAGATCCCAGGCGATTTGCTTGTGGCTTCTGGCTACACGGCTGTCTGGGCATCCGAGAACACTCGTTCGGCAATATTTGATGCCTTCAAACGCCGCGAGACCTACGCAACCACCGGCCCACGTATAGGGCTGCGGTTCTTTGGCGGCTGGGACTTCAACGACGATGATCTACGCACCCGGTCAATCGCGGAAGCAGGCTATACGCGCGGTGTGCCGATGGGCAGTGACTTGCGCCCGCGCGAGGGAGAAGGTGCGCCAACGTTCATGATTGCTGCTCTGCGAGATCCAGTTGGGGCAAATTTGGACCGTGCGCAAGTGGTCAAGGGCTGGATGGACGCTGATGGCGCATTGCAAGAAAAGGTCTATGATGTGGCCTGGTCTGGTGACCGTGAACCAGATGGCAATGGCAAACTACCCGAGGTTGGCGATACCGTCGATCTGGACACCGCCAGTTGGAGCAACACCATCGGAGCCTCTGAACTGGCGACGGTCTGGAGTGACCCTGATTTCGATCCAGCCGAGCGGGCGTTCTACTATGTCCGTGTGCTTGAGATTCCGACGCCACGCTGGATTGTCTATGATCAAGTGCGTTACGGAATCGAATTGCCACCCGACGCCCAACTTGCCCACCAGGAGCGCGCCTATTCCTCGCCGATCTGGTACACGCCAGCGCAATAAGAGCCAAGGGCAGTTTATTTCTTGGAAAAGCGCCCAAACGGCGCTTGATTCCTCCGGCAAGGTGTCGTAATCCGAAGCCCGGCCTTAGGGGTATAGCTCAGCTGGTAGAGCGACGGTCTCCAAAACCGTAGGTCGCGGGTTCGAACCCTGCTGCCCCTGCCAAATTTTCAACAGACAACTATATATCGTAGAGTGTTTCTGCGGCATTTTGGCAGTGCTGGCTTCAATTGCATTGCTCCCGGGTCACTGGGGAAACAATTGCGCGATTTTCAAGTTAATGTATTGAAATCATGTAGTATTGCCGTAGTTTTGACAATTTACGCAATTCCGCCGCGATGGCGCCTTTATTTGGACATGATTGGGGCGCAACAATGACATGGTGTTCATGCGTTGGGGGAACGGCGCTTGTGCATACAATTTTAAATATACTTTATTAAAGAGAAGATCCGTGAACACACATACATTAAACTCGAAGACCGACTTGTCGCGATCTGACGGCATGTCCCGAGCAACCAGAGATGCGTTGGTGAATGACGCCCAGCGTATCGAAAAATCTGTCCGAAAATTTATGGCGCGGGAAAACCAGCCACTGAAGCGCGATTGCCTGCCCGAGTTGGAGCCCGCCAATCTGATTCTTGATGCGCAGCCTCCAAGAAGAGTTCGAAATCGCGCTGGCGGGCGCTCGATATTTAAGAAGGTCTTGCCCGCTTTTGGTCGATCTGACCCGAGGGAAACTGAAGCGGTCGATGCGTTCAAAACCTATGGCTGGATCATTCTATTGGCCGTGGTGATGTTTTTGCTACCCTTACTTATCCCAACTATTTTGTTGGTGACGTTCTGGGTAGCATTGATCGGGTATCTTTCCGTTGGTCCGCAGCGGTTTTCAAAATTTGTACGTAGTCGATGGCAGGCGCTACCGCGCCTTCGCTCAGTAACAACACGTATTCCTGAGCACCACGAGAAGAAGAGTGCGATCCAATCGAACGGGCTTGTTGTTCAGCGAGATTCAGTGCCCTGCAGTTCTCGCGATGCCTCTGAAAACTCAAGCCGGACTTACCGCAATCACGCAAAGGTGCCGCCCTTCGACCAGATCAAATCATCAGGACGCAGTTAGGATCATTTCTGGCAACAGTTTGTACTCAGGATAATCGCCAGCATCCTTTAGGCTTGAAATTCGCAGGCCCGCAGCGTATGTCGCGGGCCTGAACGTTTATATTTCCGAGAAAGACAGGCGCATGGCCCTCACAAATCCGCTTCAGTTTATCCAGCAGGTTCGCTCGGAAACCAGCAAGATCGTCTGGCCGACCCGCCGCGAGGTTATGCTGACAACTATCATGGTGTTGATCATGGCGATCCTGACGGCCATCTTTTTTGCTTTGGTTGATCTGGTGATCCGTTCGGGCGTGCAGGGACTCCTGGGCCTCTTCGGCTAAGGCGCGATAAAGAACGGCTTCCTCTTGAAATCGGGTGGAATTCGGGCTAATCCGCAGCTGATTAAGAAATGTGGCGCGTGGCGAATCAAGTTACGCGCCGATTTTTTGTTTCAGGTGGTCAGAGCTGATCTCTTTTAAGTCTCTGACATTAGGATGAAATTCTGCGCGATACGCGCAAGGCAAGGACGTAGGTCAAACATGGCGAAGCGGTGGTACTCGGTCAGTGTTCTCTCGAACTTCGAGAAAAAGATCGCTGAACAGATCAGAACATCAGTGGTCGAGAACGGTCTCGAAGACTCGATCGAAGAGGTCCTCGTTCCAACTGAAGAAGTGATCGAAGTGCGCCGTGGTAAGAAAGTCACCGCCGAACGTCGATTCATGCCGGGCTACGTTCTGGTGCGCATGGAAATGTCTGATCAGGGTTATCACCTGATCAATTCGATCAACCGCGTCACTGGCTTTTTGGGTCCTCAAGGCCGCCCAATGCCGATGCGTGACGCTGAAGTAAACACGATTCTGAACCGTGTCCAAGAGGGTGAAGAAGCGCCGAAGCTGTTGATCAGCTTCGAAGTTGGCGAAAAGGTCAAGGTCAACGACGGCCCGTTCGAAGACTTCGATGGTCTGGTCGAAGAAGTCGACGAAGACAACCAGCGCCTCAAGGTCACCGTATCGATCTTTGGTCGCGAAACCCCTGTCGAACTGGAATACACGCAGGTCACAAAACAGGGTTAAGCGCTTTACTAAGCTGCTCTGCGGTTGGGCGATTTAAGTCACTGCAGAGCGGACCGTCATCATTTGAGCCTGATGACAAAGTGCTTAAGCACTTTCTCTTTGATCTCCCAAGTTCCAGAAAAATCAGCCTCAATAACAAATGCGTCTCCGGGTCCAACTTCGTTGGGCTCGCCACCGTCTGGCGTTATCGTGATCTTGCCTTCCATCAAGTGGACGAATTCCCAAGCCGCATAGGTGGCGTGATACACCCCGGGGGTCGCCTCCCACCATCCACACATTAGACTTTCATCTTCTGAGGTGTATTCGATCCAGGTTGTCATGCTGGGATCGCCGCTCACCTTTTTCCAACCGTCTAGATCATCCAAAACGGGTTCCACTTGCCGATTGGCAATTTTCGAAAATGCGGGGTGTGGCATTCTTAAACTCCTCTTGTTGGCGAAACAAAGTATTTTCATACTGGGAATTAATTATTCATAATAATACAGGGATTGGAAACTAAATTTTCCGTACACTTCATATTCGCCAAAATCCGCCGTGTCATAGACTGTCTTATTGCCAGCCTCATCTCGCTCAGAATGGTTTGATCCGCTGAACGTTGCCCTTTATTTGTGCGAATGCTAGCGTCCTGTTCGGTAATCTTCGCGATACTCAGGTTTTAGGTCCGGATCGTCTCATCAATGAAAATCATCGTGATTTCGACCAACGCTGGCACCCACATGGGCGGCGAGGCAATCAAGGCCTACCAGTATTTTTCTTATCTGTTGCAGCAGGGCCAGGATGCCTATCTGCTCACACACGCCAGATGCTGTGCTGGGCTCGATGGCCATTTCCCGCCGGATCGTTTGATCTACGTCGAAGACGATGCCTGGCAGGCGTTCTTCTGGAAAAGCCGGATTTTGCGCCGATTTGTAGGCGATTGCTTTCATCTGGCCGCAGCGCGGTTGGTCAAAAGATTCGCGCCGTCAGGCTGTGTCCTGCACTATCTTTGCCCGATTTCCCCGATGATCCGCCGCCATCCACCTAAAGGCTACCGCTATGTGATTGGCCCCTTGTCGGGCAACATTTTCCACCCGCCTGCGTTTCGATCCCGGATGGCGCGTTCCGAGAAAATACAGCAGCGGATTTACAAGCCCCTGCAACGGCTGAACGGCGTTCTGTTCAAAGAGAAGAAAGGCGCACACCGCTTGCTTGTGTCAGGATATGAACGGACACGGCGAGCGCTGAAATGGTCCGGTGCAAACGAAGATCAGATGATGGATGTCGCCGACAGCGGGTTGGAAGAGTCCCTCGTGAAATCAGACCTGCCGGTCCATGAAGGTGTCAACAAACAATTCATCTTCTTTGGGCGGTTGGTCGAATATAAAGGCGCAGATCTTGCCATTCGCGCCGTTGCACAGACGACTCCTAGAGTGAACCTGACGATCTATGGCAAAGGTCCAATGCTGCCGGGTCTTAAGCAACTGAGCGCTGACCTGGGGCTGAAAGAATATGTCAAATTTATCGATTGGTTGCCGCATGACCAAATAATCGAGACCGCTGCGCGCTATCGCGGGTTCATTTTCCCAACCCTGGCCGAAGCCAACGGAATCGTCATGCAAGAGGCGATGATGCTGGGATTGCCTGTCGTCACGCTTAACTGGGGAGGCCCGCAAGGCCTTGCAAACCGGCAAGAATCAATCTTAATCGACCCCACCAATGAGCAAACGGTCATTGCCGACATTGCCACCGCAATGTCCGATCTCGCCCAGAACCCTGAACGTGCCAACCAGCTGGCTCAGGCCGCCCGTAAGCGGGCTGAACGACACTTCAGTTGGGACACGGTTGCGGCCTCCTGGCAAAAGGCTTACGAGGGGCTCTGAAGGGGGGCAGCCGGGGCGCGACCAACCCAGATCTATGACGCGCATTTTCACCTTAGGTCGCTTGCTTTATCCCTACAGATTGCTTAAACAGCACCGTCGCGATTCTCGCGATATGTGGGAGGGGCGCGCATCGCGATGTGCAAACCGGACCACAGCAACATGTAACCCCGCGGAACGCGTTCCAAGGGGGTTGGAAAAAGGAGAGGCCACATGGCCAAGAAACTCGCAGGTAAGATGAAGCTGCAAGTCCCAGCCGGACAAGCAAACCCATCCCCACCAGTTGGCCCGGCACTGGGTCAGCGCGGCATCAACATCATGGAATTCTGCAAGGCATTCAACGCCAAGACGCAAGACATGGAGCCAGGCGCCCCATGCCCAACCGTGATCACCTACTATCAGGACAAGTCCTTTGACATGGACATCAAGACGCCTCCTGCGTCCTACTATCTGAAAAAAGCCGCCAAGCTGAAATCCGGCGCGACCAACCCAGGTCGTGAAACCGTTGCTTCTGTTTCACCAAAGCAACTGCGCGAAATCGCAGAAGCCAAGTGGAAAGATCTGAACGCAAACGACGTAGAGCAAGCCATGAAAATCATTCAGGGCTCGGCACGTTCCATGGGCATCGAGGTGAAGTAAGATGGCAAAAGTTGGAAAACGTACAGCCGCCGTTCGCGAAGCCGCAGCTGGCAAAGAGAACCTGAGCATCGAAGACGCTGTCGCACTGGTCAAAGCCAATGCAACCGCCAAATTCGATGAAACCGTAGAAATCGCTATGAACCTTGGTGTTGACCCACGTCACGCCGACCAAATGGTTCGTGGTGTTGTTGGCCTGCCAAACGGCACAGGTAAAGACGTGCGCGTTGCTGTTTTCGCTCGCGGTCCAAAAGCGGACGAAGCGAAAGAAGCCGGTGCAGACATCGTTGGCGCCGAAGACCTGATGGAAACCATCCAGGGCGGCACAATCGAATTTGATCGCTGCATCGCCACACCTGACATGATGCCAATCGTTGGCCGTCTGGGTAAAGTTCTGGGCCCACGCAACCTGATGCCAAACCC
The DNA here is from genome assembly GCF_900172335.1 of Roseovarius albus. GTDB lineage: Bacteria > Pseudomonadota > Alphaproteobacteria > Rhodobacterales > Rhodobacteraceae > Roseovarius > Roseovarius albus. The sequence continues at coordinate 415,389 of NZ_FWFX01000003.1, read as the reverse complement.
ACGGGTTGGTACAGTGACCGTGGATGTTGCAGACGCGGTGAAAAACGCCAAAGGCGGCGAGGTTCAGTTCAAAGCTGAAAAAGCCGGTGTTGTACACGCCGGTGTTGGCAAAGCATCGTTCGACGAAGCCAAACTGGTTGAAAACGTTCGCGCCTTCGTTGGTGCGGTTGCCAAAGCCCGCCCAGCCGGTGCCAAAGGCGCCTACATGAAGAAAATCTCGCTGAGCTCCACCATGGGCGCAGGCGTAAGCATCGACGTCTCAAACGCCGTTTCCGAATAAGCTTACACCTCAGTGTGAAATTTAAACCCCGGAGCGCGCAACCGCTCCGGGGTTTTTGTTTTATGGTAAGCCGTAGGGTGGGCAATTTCTGCCCACCACTGTCCCAACCCTTCGATAGTTGTTTCAGCAATGACATTCCTTCGCATCCTGTTCTCTCGTTTGTCTGATAGGTATTTGTCGCCTCAATCTGGCAAGCCGGTTCTGAACTTTCTCAAGCTCTCTGTCCAAATCGCAATTTTTCTAGCGGGACTGTCCATTGTGTATATGAGGTTCTCCAACCATTTCTAACCTCTGCACTCTTCCGTAGGGTGGGTGCCAACCCACCATTCTGATCTGAACGGATTGACACGGGGTTTCTGATTTAACACCGAGATTGCCGCGCAATCCTTACCTAATTCTGAGCTATGCGAACGCGTATCAGATGTCTCAAATTGAGCAGGTTTGGCCCCCGGTGGAGTTTCGTACAAAACTCTTGTTCAACTTTTACAAGTTGTACATAAATCCGGGGGGCGGGCGGCCCGGCAAAATCCGCAAATTACCCCTTGGAAATTCCTTTCAAAAGGCCTACATAACGGGCACGGAGTAAAGCGTGCGATTCGTCGTGCGCTTTATTTTGTTTCGTCCAAGACGGTGGGTGGCCTCAAATGGGGTCTTAATCTCCTGCCTGAGACGGGAAAGACCCAAGAATTACGAGGGCTTAGCTCTCGGGTGATTTTGGCTCCACCCCGTAATACGGACCCGAACGCCTCGGGTTAAACCGGGGCAGAACTGAGCCGGGGGGAGACCCCCAAATTTGGAGTGAAACTGTGGATAGAGCCCAGAAAGAGAAATTGGTCGACGAGCTCGGCCAGATCTTCGAAAGCTCTGGCGTCGTAGTGGTTGCCCACTACGAGGGTCTGACAGTTGCTGAAATGCAAGATCTTCGCTCTCGCGCACGCGAGTCCGAAGCATCTGTTCGCGTTGCCAAAAACAGGCTCGCCAAAATCGCCCTTGAGGGTAAGCCGTGCTCCAGCATTGCTGACTACCTTTCGGGCATGACCGTTCTGACTTTCTCGGAAGATCCTGTGGCAGCTGCCAAGGTCGCCGAGGGCTTCGCCAAGGATAACAAGAAATTTGAAATCCTCGGCGGTGCAATGGGTGAGAACGCTCTGGACCGGGCCGGTGTTGCAACCGTATCGAAAATGCCTTCGCGTGACGAGCTTATCGCTTCGATCGTTGGCTGTATCGGTGCGCCTGCTTCGAACATCGCCGGTGCAATTGGCGCCCCTGCTTCGAACATCGCGAGCATCCTTTCGACCATCGAAGAGAAGGCCGAAGCGGCATAACGCAACTGGAAAGAACCGCGTAGTGGCAAATGCCCGACGTTGGAACACAAATTGTAAAACGGAAAGAGCTGAACATGGCTGATCTGAAAAAACTTGCTGAAGAGATCGTTGGTCTGACGCTTCTCGAAGCACAAGAATTGAAAACCATCCTGAAAGACGAGTACGGCATCGAGCCTGCTGCTGGTGGCGCTGTCATGATGGCTGCTGCACCTGGCGAAGGTGGTGACGCTGCTGAAGAGCAGACAGAATTTGACGTAATCCTGAAGTCACCAGGCGCGTCGAAAATCAACGTCATCAAAGAAGTCCGCGCCATCACTGGCCTGGGTCTGAAAGAAGCCAAAGAGCTGGTCGAAGCCGGCGGAAAAGCTGTCAAAGAGCAGGTTTCTAAAGACGAAGCAGAAGACATCAAAGGCAAGCTGGAAGCAGCTGGCGCTGAAGTCGAACTGAAGTAATTCAGTCCGGGGTAACCCGGAAATTTAGGCTGGACCTGGGGGTTTCCCGGGTCCAGCCGAACCTGTCTTAGAAAGGGCTTTATGCCCCTGGATACCTCCAGTTGTATGGAGCCCTTTCTAAGGCGCGGTTTAATGATCGGGAGGCTTCTGGTGGGACAGGGGCCGGGAATGGATCAAACCCGCTGTCTCGGATGGTTACGGTGTCGGAGCCCGACGACATGCGTAACCGGTGAGAAATGAAAGGTGACATCGACCATGGCTCAAAGCTATCTTGGCCAAAAACGTTTGCGCAGATACTTCGGCAAAATTCGCGAAGTTCTGGACATGCCAAACCTCATCGAGGTTCAGAAATCCTCTTATGATCTGTTCCTGAAATCAGGCGATCAAGCCCAGCCGGCAGATGGCGAAGGCATCATGGGGGTTTTCCAATCGGTTTTCCCGATTAAGGATTTCAACGAAACCAGCGTTCTGGAATTCGTCAACTACGAGCTGGAAAAGCCGAAGTATGACGTCGAAGAATGTATGCAGCGCGACATGACCTACAGCGCGCCGCTTAAGGTGACCCTGCGTCTGATCGTGTTTGATATCGACGAGGATACTGGCGCGAAGTCGGTCAAAGACATCAAAGAGCAAGATGTCTTCATGGGCGACATGCCTTTGATGACACCAAACGGCACATTCGTTGTAAACGGCACCGAGCGTGTGATCGTTAGCCAGATGCACCGCTCGCCCGGTGTGTTCTTTGATCATGACAAAGGCAAAACCCATTCGTCCGGTAAATTGTTGTTTGCTTGCCGCATTATCCCATACCGCGGCAGCTGGCTGGACTTTGAGTTCGACGCAAAAGATATCGTGTTTGCGCGTATCGACCGTCGTCGGAAGTTGCCTGTTACAACTCTGCTGTATTCTCTTGGCCTGGACCAAGAAGGCATCATGGATGCCTACTATGACACGGTAAACTTCAAACTGAAGAAGAACAAAGGTTGGGCAACCAAGTTCTTCCCTGAGCGGGTTCGCGGCACACGCCCTCTGTTTGATCTGGTTGACGCCAAATCGGGTGAAGTGATTGCCGAAGCTGGCAAGAAAGTCACCCCTCGTGCGGTTAAGAAATTGATCGACGAAGGTGAAGTCACTGATCTTCTGGTTCCATTCGAGCATATCGTCGGCAAGTTCGTTGCCAAAGACATCATCAACGAAGAAACCGGTGCGATCTATGTCGAAGCCGGTGATGAACTGACGCTGGAGCGTGACAAAGACGGTGATGTCATTGGTGGATCCCTGCAGGAACTGCTGGATGCTGGTGTGACCGATATCCCTGTTCTGGACATCGATAACATCAATGTTGGGCCGTACATGCGTAACACCATGGCGGCAGACAAAAACATGGGCCGTGAAACCGCGCTCATGGATATCTACCGCGTTATGCGCCCGGGCGAGCCGCCCACCGTAGAAGCAGCTTCCGCTCTGTTTGACACGCTGTTCTTTGATAGCGAGCGCTATGATCTGTCGGCTGTTGGTCGGGTTAAGATGAACATGCGTCTTGATCTGGATGCACCTGACACGCTGCGCACCCTGCGTCGCGAAGACATCGTGGCTTGTATCAAAGCGCTGGTTGAACTGCGTGACGGCAAGGGTGACATCGATGATATCGACCACCTTGGTAACCGCCGTGTGCGTTCTGTTGGCGAGTTGATGGAGAACCAGTACCGCGTTGGTCTGCTGCGTATGGAGCGTGCGATCAAAGAGCGCATGTCCAGTGTCGAGATTGACACTGTAATGCCGCAGGATCTGATCAACGCGAAACCAGCTGCTGCCGCTGTCCGTGAATTCTTTGGCTCTTCACAGCTGTCGCAGTTCATGGACCAGACCAACCCGCTTTCTGAGGTAACACACAAGCGCCGCCTATCGGCCCTTGGGCCCGGCGGTCTGACACGTGAACGTGCGGGCTTTGAGGTGCGCGACGTCCACGCCACGCACTATGGCCGTATGTGTCCAATTGAAACGCCGGAAGGTCCGAACATCGGTCTGATCAACTCGCTGGCGACATTTGCGCGCGTCAACAAATACGGCTTCATTGAGACCCCTTATCGCAAGGTGGTTGAGGGCCATGTGACCGATGACGTTCAGTACATGTCAGCGACCGAAGAAATGCGTCACACCGTGGCGCAGGCCAACGCGACGCTGGACGAGAACGGCAACTTCATCAACGATCTGGTTTCAACACGCCAGTCCGGTGAATACATGCTTGCCCCACGCGAGAATGTTGACCTGATCGACGTTTCACCCAAGCAGTTGGTCTCGGTTGCAGCTTCGCTTATTCCGTTCTTGGAAAACGATGACGCTAACCGGGCTCTGATGGGCTCGAACATGCAACGTCAGGCGGTTCCAACCCTGCGTTCCGAGGCACCGTTGGTCGGTACCGGGATCGAAGGTGTTGTGGCGCGCGACTCTGGTGCGTCGATCATGGCAAAACGTGGCGGTATCATCGACCAAGTTGATGCACAGCGTATCGTTGTTCGTGCGACTGAGGATCTGGAGCTGGGTGACGCGGGCGTAGACATCTACCGTTTGCGCAAGTTCCAGCGTTCGAACCAGAACACCTGCATTAACCAGCGTCCGCTGGTGAAAGTGGGTGACACGGTTGGCAAAGGCGAAGTTATTGCTGACGGTCCAAGCACCGATATGGGTGAACTGGCTCTGGGTAAAAACGTGGTCGTCGCGTTTATGCCTTGGAACGGCTACAACTACGAAGACTCGATCCTGATTTCCGAGCGTATCGCACGTGATGACGTCTTTACTTCGGTTCACATCGAGGAATTCGAAGTCGCAGCCCGTGACACCAAGCTGGGTCCTGAAGAAATCACTCGCGACATTCCGAACGTCGGTGAAGAAGCGCTGCGCAACCTCGACGAGGCGGGCATCGTTTACATCGGTGCGGACGTTGAGCCGGGCGACATTCTGGTTGGTAAGATCACCCCCAAAGGTGAATCACCAATGACCCCGGAAGAGAAACTGCTGCGTGCGATCTTTGGCGAAAAAGCCAGCGATGTGCGTGATACTTCTCTGCGCGTGAAGCCAGGTGATTTTGGTACCGTTGTTGAGGTTCGTGTCTTCAACCGCCACGGCGTTGAAAAAGACGAGCGTGCCCTGCAGATCGAGCGTGAAGAGGTCGAACGTCTGGCCCGTGACCGTGACGACGAGCTGGCCATTCTGGACCGCAACATCTACGCCCGCCTGAAATCGATGGTTCTGGGCAAAGTGGCTGTTAAAGGTCCAAAAGGCGTCAAGTCGAACTCCGAAGTCACCGAAGAGCTGCTGCAAACCCTAACCAAAGGTCAGTGGTGGCAGTTGGCGCTGAAAGACGAAAAAGACGCACAGATCGTCGAAGCCCTGAACGAGCAATATGAAGCGCAAAAGCGTGTTCTGGATGCCCGTTTCGAGGACAAAGTCGAGAAGGTCCGTCGTGGTGACGATTTGCCTCCAGGTGTGATGAAGATGGTCAAAGTCTTCATCGCGGTGAAGCGTAAGCTTCAGCCGGGTGACAAGATGGCCGGTCGTCACGGGAACAAAGGTGTTATTTCCAAGGTTGTGCCGATGGAAGACATGCCGTTCCTTGCCGACGGTACGCCAGTCGACTTCTGCTTGAACCCACTAGGTGTGCCCTCGCGGATGAACGTTGGTCAGATCCTTGAAACCCACATGGGTTGGGCCGCACGCGGATTGGGGATCAACGTTGATGAAGCGTTGCAGGAATATCGCCGCTCTGGCGACCTGACACCGGTTCGTGAAGCCATGCGTATTGCTTACGGCGATGATGTCTACGAAGAAGGCATTAGCGACATGAGTGAGGACACGCTGATCGAAGCCGCTGGTAACGTCACCAAAGGTGTTCCAATTGCAACGCCGGTCTTCGACGGTGCGAAAGAGGCGGACGTGAACGATGCGCTGCAACGCGCAGGCTTCAGCGAAAGCGGTCAGTCAATCTTGTTTGATGGTCGCACTGGTGAGCAATTCGCGCGTCCGGTCACCGTTGGTGTGAAATACCTGCTGAAACTGCATCACCTTGTCGATGACAAGATCCACGCACGTTCCACCGGCCCATACTCGCTGGTCACACAGCAGCCGCTGGGTGGTAAGGCGCAGTTCGGTGGTCAGCGTTTCGGGGAAATGGAGGTCTGGGCTCTAGAAGCTTATGGCGCTGCATACACCCTGCAGGAAATGCTGACAGTGAAGTCGGACGATGTGGCAGGCCGGACCAAGGTGTACGAGTCGATCGTCAAGGGCGAAGACAACTTCGAGGCCGGTGTGCCCGAGTCGTTCAACGTTCTGGTGAAAGAAGTACGTGGCCTTGGCCTGAATATGGAACTCCTGGACTCGGAGGTTGAAGAGTAAGGGCGAGCCTATCGCCCCCTCCCAACTCTCTGACCGAATTCAAGGATTTGAAAATGAACCAGGAACTGACAAATAACCCGTTCAACCCGAATGCCCCTGCAAAGGTATTCGACGAGATCCGCGTCTCATTGGCCAGCCCCGAGCGTATACTCAGCTGGTCTTATGGCGAGATCAAAAAGCCGGAAACCATCAACTACCGCACGTTCAAGCCAGAGCGTGACGGCCTGTTCTGTGCGCGTATCTTTGGCCCGATCAAAGATTACGAATGTCTGTGTGGCAAATATAAGCGGATGAAATATCGCGGCGTTGTCTGCGAAAAATGTGGTGTTGAAGTGACGCTGCAAAAAGTCCGCCGTGAACGTATGGGCCACATCGAGCTGGCCGCACCTTGCGCCCATATCTGGTTTCTGAAGTCGTTGCCTTCGCGCATCGGCCTGATGCTGGACATGACACTGCGTGATCTGGAGCGTGTTCTTTACTTTGAGAACTACGTCGTGATCGAGCCCGGCCTGACCGACCTGACCTATGGTCAGATGCTGACAGAAGAAGAGTACATGGATGCGCAAGACGCGTATGGCATGGATGCCTTCACCGCGAACATTGGTGCCGAAGCGATCCGCGAGATGCTGCAGAACATCGACCTCGAAGCCGAGGCCGAGCAGCTGCGCGCCGAACTTAAAGAAGCCACAGGTGAGCTGAAGCCGAAGAAGATTATCAAACGTCTGAAAGTGGTCGAAAGCTTCATCGAATCCGGTAACCGCCCCGAGTGGATGGTTCTGACTGTGATCCCGGTGATCCCACCAGAACTGCGCCCGCTGGTGCCGCTGGATGGCGGTCGTTTCGCAACATCGGATCTGAACGATTTGTATCGTCGTGTGATCAACCGGAACAACCGTCTTAAGCGCCTGATCGAATTGCGTGCACCTGACATCATCGTCCGCAACGAAAAGCGGATGCTGCAGGAATCTGTTGACGCACTGTTCGACAACGGCCGTCGTGGCCGCGTGATCACGGGTGCCAACAAGCGCCCATTGAAATCGCTGTCGGACATGCTGAAAGGTAAGCAGGGTCGTTTCCGTCAGAACCTTTTGGGTAAACGGGTCGACTTCTCGGGCCGTTCGGTCATCGTGACCGGTCCGGAACTCAAGCTGCACCAGTGTGGTCTGCCCAAGAAGATGGCATTGGAGCTGTTCAAGCCATTCATCTACTCGCGCCTTGAAGCCAAGGGTCTGTCTTCGACCGTGAAACAGGCGAAGAAACTGGTTGAGAAAGAGCGTCCCGAAGTGTGGGATATCCTCGACGAGGTGATCCGCGAACACCCTGTCATGCTGAACCGTGCGCCGACGCTGCACCGTCTTGGCATTCAGGCGTTTGAGCCGGTCCTGATCGAAGGTAAAGCGATCCAGCTTCACCCGCTGGTCTGTTCGGCCTTTAACGCTGACTTTGATGGTGACCAAATGGCCGTGCACGTCCCTCTGAGCCTCGAGGCTCAGTTGGAAGCGCGCGTTCTGATGATGTCGACGAACAACGTTCTGTCGCCTGCAAACGGCGCGCCGATCATTGTTCCGTCACAGGATATGATCCTTGGTCTGTACTATACGTCGATCATGCGTGAAGGCATGAAAGGTGAAGGCATGATCTTTTCCTCCATTGACGAAGTACAACACGCACTAGATGCTGGCGAAGTGCACTTGCATGCCAAAATCAACGCGCGCATTCCCCAGTTTGATGGGGAAGGCAATCTGGTGTTTGAACGTGTGGAAACCACTCCGGGTCGTGTTCGTCTGGGCGCGTTGCTACCAAAGAACGCCAAGGCACCATTTAGCCTAGTCAACAAACTGCTGCGCAAGAAAGAAGTGCAACAGGTGATTGACACCGTCTACCGTTATTGCGGTCAAAAGGAGTCGGTTATCTTCTGTGATCAGATCATGACCATGGGCTTCCGTGAGGCTTTCAGAGCCGGGATTTCCTTCGGGAAAGACGACATGGTCATCCCAGACACCAAATGGCCAATCGTTGAAGAAACCCGCGGACAAGTCAAAGGATTCGAGCAACAGTACATGGACGGCCTGATCACTCAGGGTGAAAAGTACTACAAAGTGGTTGATGCGTGGTCGAAGTGTAACGATCAGGTCACGGATGCCATGATGGGATCGATCTCGGCTGAGCGCACAGATGAAAACGGCGCTGTCATGGAGCCAAACTCGGTCTATATGATGGCTCACTCTGGCGCTCGGGGCTCAGTAACGCAGATGAAACAGCTGGGCGGTATGCGCGGCCTGATGGCCAAACCAAACGGCGACATCATCGAAACACCGATCATCTCGAACTTTAAAGAAGGTCTGACCGTTCTTGAGTACTTCAACTCGACCCACGGTGCCCGTAAGGGTCTGTCGGATACCGCTCTGAAAACGGCGAACTCGGGTTACCTGACCCGTCGTCTGGTTGACGTGGCGCAAGACTGTATCGTTCGCGAAATCGATTGCGGTACCGACCGTGCGATCACTGCTGAAGCAGCTGTCAATGATGGCGAAGTTGTTGCTTCTCTGGCCGAGCGGGTGCTGGGTCGTGTGGCTGCCGAAGATATCGTCAACCCATCGACCGGAGAAGTTCTGGTTTCGGAAGGCCAGTTGATCGACGAATTGATGTCAGATGCAATCGATGTTGCCGCAGTTCAAACAGCACGTATCCGTAGCCCGCTGACCTGTGAAGCCGAAGATGGAGTGTGTGCAACGTGTTATGGTCGTGATCTGGCGCGCGGTACAATGGTCAACACTGGCGAAGCTGTCGGCATCATCGCGGCACAGTCGATCGGTGAACCTGGTACACAGCTGACGATGCGGACCTTCCACATCGGTGGCGTTGCTCAGGGTGGTCAGCAGTCCTACCTCGAAGCCAGCCAAGAAGGCACCATTTCGTTCGAAGGGGCGCAAACCCTTGAGAACTCTCGTGGTGAAACCTTGGTCATGGGCCGTAACATGAAATTGCGGATCATGGGCGAAGACGGTGCAGAACTGGCCAATCACAAAGTGGGCTACGGTTCGAAGCTGTTTGTCAAAGATGGCGACAAGATCGGCCGCGGCGACAAGCTGTTTGAGTGGGACCCGTACACCTTGCCAATTCTGGCCGAGAAGAGCGGTAAAGCGAAGTTTGTTGATCTGGTCTCGGGTGTTGCCGTGCGTGACGTGACCGATGACGCCACAGGCATGACACAAAAGATCGTGACCGACTGGCGCGCGGCGCCAAAAGGCAACGAGCTTAAGCCAGAGATCCTGATCGCCGATAACAATGGTGAGCCTGTTCGTAACGATGCAGGTAACCCAGTGACCTATCCGATGTCGGTAGATGCTATTCTGTCGATTGAAGAAGGCCAAGAGGTTCACGCAGGTGATGTTGTGGCACGTATTCCACGTGAAGGTGCCAAGACAAAAGACATTACCGGTGGTTTGCCTCGTGTGGCTGAACTCTTTGAAGCGCGCCGTCCAAAGGACCACGCGATCATCGCTGAAATCGATGGTTACGTGCGTTACGGTCGCGACTATAAGAACAAGCGCCGCATCAGCATCGAACCAGCAGACGAGACGATGGAGCCCGTCGAATACATGGTGCCCAAGGGTAAGCACATCCCGGTTGTCGAAGGTGACTTCGTGCAAAAGGGTGACTACATCATGGACGGTAACCCGGCACCGCACGACATCCTGAGCATCATGGGTGTTGAGGCGCTGGCGAACTACATGATCGACGAGGTTCAGGACGTCTATCGCCTGCAAGGTGTGAAGATCAACGATAAGCACATTGAGGTGATCGTTCGCCAGATGCTGCAGAAGTGGGAGATCTTGGACAGCGGCGATACCACGCTGCTGAAGGGTGAACACGTTGACAAGATCGAGTTCGATACTGCCAACGAAAAAGCTCTCGCCAAAGGTGGCCGTCCAGCACAGGGTGAGCCGATCCTTCTGGGGATCACCAAGGCGAGCCTGCAGACACGTTCGTTCATCTCGGCAGCATCGTTCCAGGAAACCACACGCGTTCTGACCGAAGCTTCGGTTCAGGGCAAACGCGACAAACTGGTCGGCCTGAAAGAGAACGTCATCGTGGGTCGCCTGATCCCAGCGGGTACAGGTGGTGCTACGCTTGATATGCGCCAGATCGCCCAGCAGCGTGACAACGTCGTGATCGAGGCGCGCCGTGAAGAAGCTGAAATCGCAGCAGCCTTGGCTGCCCCGTCTGCAGACGACCTGTCGGCAGCCGGCGACGATTTCGAAGCCTTCATGGATCAGGCCGAGAGCCGCGAAGACTAATCTTCGTTAAGAAGACCAAAGAAAGCCCCGCCAATTGGTGGGGCTTTTTTGCGATTACGCCACTGCACTAAGACGCGTTTTTGTTCCCGTTCCGTTGGTCCCACGTGCAGAACCTCTTGGTTCTTTGTGCAGCTTTGCCGCATTTGGCGCTCGCCAGCTTGAACCAGAACTAAGCTCTGCACAGCTGGCCTATATGAATATTTTGCTCCTACACCCGCCACACACCGCGATTGGAAGCCGCATTCCGCGTGAGAACCTGCCACCGCTTGGACTACTATCAATTGGTGGTCCTCTCATCGACGCTGGACATTGCGTTAATTTACTGAACGTAGATCCAGACAATCTGCCAATCTCGGATATTGTCGACGCAGTTGTCCACAAATCACCGGATGCCGTCTTGATCGGGCATTCCGGGTCAACGTCGGCGCATCCCACTGTGGTACAAATTGCCCGCCGTCTGAAACAGGCGCTGCCTGAGATCACGATCATTTACGGCGGGGTTTACCCGACATATCATTGGAAAGATGTACTGGAGGACTGCCCCGAGATCGACATCATCGTACGCGGCGAAGGTGAAGAGACCGTTGTTCAATTAATGGACGCCCTTCAGAAGGGGGCCTCATACTCAACTATACCCGGCATCGCATTAAGAGAAATAGATTCACCTAAAGCCACGCGCCCCGCTTCGATCATCAAGAACTTGGATACTCACCGCATTGGCTGGGAGCTGATCGATTTCGATGAGTATTCTTACTGGGGTGGCAAAAAGTCGGTAGTTGTACAGTTTTCGCGCGGCTGCCCGCATCTGTGTACCTATTGCGGCCAAAGGGGGTTCTGGACCAAGTGGAGACATCGCGACCCGGTTTTGCTGGCCAAGGAAATTGCATGGCTTCACCGAGAACACGGCGTGGAGCTAATCAATTTTGCCGACGAAAACCCGACCTCGTCACGTCGCCTGTGGAAGCAATTTCTGGAAGCGCTCATTGCGGAAGATGTCCCGGTGATTTTGATTGGATCCACGCGCGCGGGAGACATTGTTCGGGATGCAGACATTTTGCACCTTTATAAAAAGGCAGGGGTTTTGCGTTTTCTTCTTGGGGTGGAGGCCATGAGCGAAAGCACACTCGTGAAAATTCGGAAAGGTTCGACCCCGACAACCGATCAGGCTGCCATCAGGTTGATGCGCGAACACGGCATGATTGGATTGTGTACTTTCGCAGTTGGTTTCGAAGAAGAGACGGATCGGGACTATCTGGCCTTGATGCGACAACTGCTAAAATATGATCCTGATCAGATCATGTCGGTCTTTGCGACGCCACATCGCTGGACACCATTTTTCCACGTGTCAAAGGATCGTATGGTTATTCAACAGGACCTGCGACTCTGGGACTATAAACATCAGGTCATGGAAACACGAAATGTGCCAGCATGGAGGGTTTTCTTATGGGTGAAAGTCATAGAACTACGTTTGCAAGCACGGCCAAAGGCATTGTGGCGAACCTACTTTCATCCAGATCCGGCTATCCGACACGCCATGCGGTGGTACACACAAATGGGTCGGCGTGTGGCGGTGAAAGAAACATTGGATTTCTTCTTTCGTGAACGCCGGAGCAATGAACAAAAGGTAAGCCAATACCTGGGGGGAGAGAAGTCGTTCGCTGAGGCTGCGATGAGAAAAACCCTCTAAAACTCCTTTAGCTATTTATGTGCCGCCCCAGAAATGCGGACTATAGTGTCATTTCGCATCATAAATCGGGAACCCACAGCGAAGGCCCCGTACAATTTCCTGTGGAGCCAATTTTTTTTGCTTCTTGTGCTAAAGCTCATCACTTTGTTGTATTGGCCTAAAAGCACATGTTCTTTTGGCTCTGGCCAAGACAGTGTCTGGCCATGTTCAAACCCATGATTTTCCATGTAATCAATGATCTGCTCATCGGTGCACGAGACACCAATCAATCGCTTTCCCAAATCGTCATCACTGATCATCGCACCTCGCCCAACATCGACAAATTCTGACAATGTGTTCAACGGCTCAGAATTCAAAAGAGAATGGCACTGATGATACTCGTCTGGCAGATCCGCCGGGATTGCGGCCTCTTCTAGTGCATTGGCTGGTGCACAAGAGAAAATCAGCGCGACCATCAGAAATTGTGGGGAAACTTTCATCGCTAATCTTGCAGCGAGGAAGCAAACAAGACCTCTGCCGCTGCCTTCGCATCCTGTGCAGGGGTGTCCCCAAATCCCATGGCGGCCATGATGATGGCGCCTTCCTTCAGAATGATTAGTTGGCGGGCGAGTTGTTCTGGATTGGCTAGATCTGCACGTCGCGCCAGTCCTATCAGATGTTCCAGTAACAGTCGTTTGTGTTCGGATGATTGCTGATAGATCGGATTATCGGTTTCCTGAAACTCAGAGCTTGCCTTGATGAACATGCAGCCGCGAAAATCCGGCGTGTCGAACCATTCACCTAAAGCATCGAAGACGGCTATCATCTGCCCTGACGGGGTGTTGGACAGCTCTTCGATGCGTGCGTACAGCCATTCTCGGAAGCGTTCGTCGCGCAATTTCAGCACCGCCAGGATCAGGTCATCCTTGGTTTTGAAGTGCTTATACATAGACGTTTTGGAAACGCCTGTTTCAACAACCAGCATATCCATGCCGGTGGCATGAAATCCGTGGCGGTAGAAAACATCAAGTGCTTTGCGAACCAGCTCATCGCGCTTGTTGGGGCGCATTCAACGCTCCTTACTTTGTCAGCTTCCCTTCAGGGTAATGCACAGACTTTCAAAGTCTAGCCCCAGGTTGGGTGATAACGCCCGGCGGGGGACAGCGTAAAGATCTCAAACCCATCGGCGGTTACGCCGATGGAATGTTCGAACTGTGCTGACAAAGATTTGTCGCGTGTGACGGCAGTCCAGTCGTCTGCCAGTACCTTGGTTTCTGAACGCCCCAAGTTGACCATCGGCTCGATGGTGAAGAACATGCCTTCTTCCAGCACTGGCCCAGTGCCTTTGCGACCATAGTGCAGAACGTTTGGCGGGGCGTGGAACACGCGCCCCAATCCATGGCCACAAAAATCGCGCACAACGGACATACGCTGACCTTCGACAAAGGTTTGAATGGCGTTTCCGATGTCGCCGAAGGTATTGCCTGGCTTCACGGCCTCAATCCCTTTGAACAGGGCGTCGTGGGTCACCTGAACCAGGCGTTCGGATTTGCGGCTTAGCTTGCCAGCGACATACATGCGCGAGGTGTCACCGAACCAGCCGTCAACGATGACGGTGACATCGATGTTCAGGATATCGCCATCCTTCAGTTTCTTGTCTCCGGGAATGCCGTGACAGACCACATGATTGACGCTGATACAGCTGGCATGACGGTAGCCCTTGTAACCGATGGTCGCTGATTTCGCTCCAGCGGCATTGACCTTTTCTTCAATGAGCCGGTCTATCTCACCCGTGGATTGACCAACAAACACGTGCTCGGCAATTTCATCCAGAATACGGGCCGCCAGTTCGCCGGCTTTGTGCATGCCCGCAAAGTCAGCATCGCTGTGGATGCGGATGCCGTCGCGTGTCAGTCTGCCGCGGTGCTCTTCGTTCACGTCGAATCCTCGCCGAAGGTGTCAATCTTAGCCCTATGTAGGATGGATCAGGGCAAAGGGCCAGAGCGCGCGGTCACTCCACCGGCAGGCGGTTCCGGATCAGGATTTGCTGCGGAGAGATCGCGGTGTCGTATGCGATGCACTCCAAGCCGGCACCGCGTGCGCTTTGATATGCTGCGGCATAGGTGGGGTCGATGTCATCTGCGATAGTCACGGTCTCGCAATCTGTGCGCTGCACAAGGTAAAGCAAAACGGCGCGATGACCCTGATTCGCGATTTGTGTGAGCTCTCCCAAGTGTTTGGCACCGCGTGCCGTGACACTGTCGGGGAATTCTGCGACGCCGACTTGGCGGCTGAGCGTGACAGATTTCACTTCAACATATGCATCAGGCAGCCCGTCTTGCTGCATCAGGAAGTCGATCCGGCTGTTTTCGCCGTACTTCTGTTCGGGACGCACGGTTTCATATTCTGCTAGCTCAGGGATTTCCCTGTCCATTAGGGCCGCCCGCAGCGCACGGTTGGGCAGGCTGGTATCAACACCGGTGAAATGGCCGTTTTCATGATCAACCAACCGCCAGCCGTACTTCAGTTTCTTCTTCGGGTCGTCATTGGGCTCCACCCAGATCCGCATGCCCGGCTTGGCTAGCCCCATCATGGATCCGGGGTTGGCACAGTGGGCGGTCACTTCGCGCCCGTCTTCCAGCCGGATGTCGGCCAGGAAGCGTTTATACCGACGGATCAGCGTAGCGGGGATAAGAGGGGTTTGAAAGCGCATGCCAAGCGGCCTATACCGATCAGGACCGCCATTCAAGGAGTGCGTGATGCCCAACCCAACCGCCGCCATGCTTGTGATCGGAGATGAGATCCTATCGGGCCGGACCCGTGATGCCAACATGCATCATTTGGCGGCCGAGCTGACTAAGGCCGCCATTGACTTGCTGGAAGTGCGCGTTGTCAGTGATGACCCGGATGCGATCACATGGGCGGTGAAGGCGCTGAGTCAGACCTACACCCATGTGTTTACATCCGGCGGCATTGGGCCCACGCATGATGACATTACGGCCGACAATGTTGCCCGCGCATTTGAGCGCCCGATTGATGTTCGTGCTGATGCACGGGCACTGCTTGAGGCGCATTATGCGCGAACGGGATTAGAGATTAATGAGGCGCGCCTACGCATGGCCCGTGTCCCCGAGGACGCGACGCTGATCGGTAATCCGATCAGTGCTGCACCGGGGTTCACTCTGGAAAATGTCCATGTCATGGCAGGTGTCCCTAAGATCTTTGAGGCAATGCTTGCAGATCTTTTGCCCCGGCTGACGGGCGGAGATCCTATTTTGTCTCAATCGATCCAAGTGCTCCGCGGTGAAGGTGATATCGCGGGGCCACTGGCGGAAATTGCTGCCCGTTTCGATGCGCTTTCCATTGGCTCCTACCCGTTCCAGATGGACGGCCGGTTTGGTGCCAATATCGTTGTGCGTGGTCAAGACGGGTCACAGATTGATGCGGCCATGGCCGAGCTAAACAGGATTTTCCCGCAATGATGCCGACAATTGAGACGCTATACAAAGCGCTTGAACACACTTGGCCCGCCGCCAGTCACGCACAACTTGGGCCGTGGCAGATAAGGGATGGTCAGGGTGGCGGAAAGCGTGTTTCCGCCGCGACGCTTGTTGGGGATCTGGATCCTTCTGTTTTAGTGCAAGCCGAAAACGAAATGCAGGCGCTGGGGCAGGGAAAGCTCTTTATGATCCGAAAGGGTGAGGACGCATTTGATGCGCTGCTGGAGGAGCAAGGATATGAGGTCATTGATCCTGTAAACATCTATGTCGGCGACGTTAACCCGCTTGCTGTGCAGCCACCGCGTACCGCTAGCTTTGCGATTTGGGAGCCGATGGCGATCCAGGCCGATATCTGGAATCAAGGCGGCATCGGACCCGCGCGCCTGGATGTAATGTGGCGTGTAGAGGGTCCAAGAACATCACTTTTCGGGCGCGCCGACAGCCGGCCGGCTGCCACCGGGTTTGTGGCCGTGCATGAGGGTGTGGCGATGGTTCACGCGCTTGAAGTTCTGCCACGTCACCGTCGGTCTGGGATGGGCAGATACCTTATGCAACAGGCGGCTCTTTGGGCGCAGGATAACTGTGCGCGATATATTTCAGCAGTGTGTACTCAAGAAAATACCGGAGCCAATGGACTCTATGCCAATCTGGGCATGTCATTGGTTGGCGGGTATCACTACCGACAAAAACAGGAAACAACAGCATGACCGCGAGATCTGGGATGTCGCTAGTGTTGTTGGCTTTTTCAATATGTCGAATTGCACGGCTCAATCGGCTGCATTGCCGCGGCATTCAGACCGCTATTTGTAGGCGGGCCAAGTAGTGAAAGTCAGAAACGTTATAAAATCTGGGCTGGTTTGCGTGCTCTTCGCATCGGGGTGGCACGCGGACGCGCTTGAACTATCGATTCCGGGCCACGCCCGGCTCACGCATGAAACGCAATCAGAGCTTGATGACTATTCCTTTGCAGTAGGGTCTTATAATGGGCTCACCGTGCCATCGATAAAGAGCACTGGGCGCGTCGTGCGGCAAGCCTGGCGGTTGGAAGGGAGTGATTTAACGACCCTGCAGATACTGTCGCCGATTAGAGCGCATCTTGAACAACAGGGTTATCAAATGTTGTTTGAGTGCTCTGATGTTGAATGTGGAATCTTTGATTTTCGGTTTGGCATCTCAGTGCTTGATGCGCCTGAGATGTTTGTGGACCTCTACGATTATCGGTATTTATCTGCCCGCAAAACACATAACGAAACTGACGACGAATATGTGTCCATTCTTGTTAGTCGTAGCGGCGCCAATGGCTACGTTCAAGTTGTACATGCTGCACCACCAGATGTTGTGGTATCAATCGCGACAAGCGAGACTATTGCTTCACCCGAGGTACAAGAGGAAACCATTGCAACGCTTGTTGATCGGGGTCATGCCGTATTGGATGATCTGGAGTTCGAGAGCGGCGCGACAGCGCTCGGGGCAGGTCCTTATGCTTCATTGGCTGATCTGGCCCGGTATCTAAATGAGGACTCTACTCGACGGGTGGCTTTAGTTGGGCATACGGATACAACAGGCAGTTTAGAGGCGAATGTCTTACTGTCGCGCCAGCGAGCTGCTTCTGTTTTGGAGCGATTGGTGAACCAGTATGGTGTAGGTCGGTTACAGCTGGAAGCGGATGGCGCAGGCTATCTTTCTCCCGTCATGTCTAATCTGACTGCAGAAGGACGCGAGGCGAACCGACGCGTCGAAGCGATTTTGTTGAATACGGAGTAAAGAGATTTTGGAGACCTTGCGCGCGAGCTTTGAAAGCCCATTGGGTTTGGTCTCGGTCGACAGTCGGGATGGTAAGATTACTGGGCTGTATTGGGGTCAAAAAGCGAAGCTTGGCAATGACTGCACACCTGTGCTTGTCGAAGCGCAACGCCAGCTTGAGGCGTATTTTAATGGTGAACTCATGGTCTTTGAGTTGCCACTGCATGTGAATGGATCTGACTTTCAAAGAGCTGTCTGTGATGCGATGCTGGCCATCCCATTGGGGGAAACCCGAACATATGGAGATCTTGCCCATGATCTTGACGCATCCGCACAAGCCGTTGGCAATGCATGCGGCGGCAACCCAATTCCGATTATCATCCCATGCCACCGCGTGCTGGGGGCGACATCACTGGGTGGGTTCTCGGGTGCAGGCGGAGTCGAGAGCAAAGTTTGGTTGCTCAAGCATGAAAAGGCAGCCGGGTTGCTAATCTGAGGAGGCTACTTTTTCTCAGGAATGATCTGTTGTGCGATCCCGACCAACGTTAGGTAGATACTGGTCAGCACCAGCCCCCAATGCGCCCAACTTTCAGGGTGGAAGTCGACCCAAGCGGCCCAACCGGCAAAAAACGTCCAGGCAAAGGCAATGGGCAAAGAGACCGAGCGCCAGCGCTCGGTTCTGACGGGGTGGATGAACTTGAGCGGCAAGAACATCGCGATGGCCAGCGCGGTGACCAAGAACAAGATGACCCAGAAGTTTGGCTCGACCGCAAAAATCACCAGAATGAGCATGTTCCAGCATCCCGGAAAGCCCGAGAATGAGTTGTCTTTGGTCTTCATCCGTGTATCAGCAAAATACATCGCGGATGAGAAGGTGATGATGATGATCGCGAACCAACCGGTCCATCCGTCCATCAGGCCGGATTTGAACAGGGCGAAGGCGGGGATAAACACGTACGTCAGATAGTCTATGATCAAGTCAAGCAAGACACCGTCAAATTCGGGCGCGTTCTTTTTAACGTGGTATTTGCGTGCCAGTGGGCCATCGATGCCATCCACTGCAAAGGCCACAACCAACCACAAAAACATCAGGCTCCACTTGCCATCAGCTGCGGCCAGCATGGACAGCATTGCAAACACAGCGCCGGTGGCGGTTAGCAGGTGAACGGACAGGGCTTTCATCTGATCAGTCATGCGGCGTGACATGACCGATCAGGGCCAAAATGACAAGCGTCAGTTGTTCGATGCGGCAAAGATGTACAGATTGTGATCCCTCAATTTGGGGGCTAAGCCTTGGGGTGGGCCCGGTTGTACACTTCCATCAGGCGCGCAGTGTCCACAGCTGTATAAGCCTGAGTTGTTGACAATGACGCATGTCCGAGAAGTTCTTGGATGGCGCGCAGATCTCCGCCAGCATTCAGCAGATGTGTCGCAAAGCTATGGCGCATAGCGTGCGGGGTGGCGGTGGCCGGTAGGCCCAGTTGCATCCGTACCGCTGCAACAACCCTTTGAATGGCGCGCGGATTCAATGCACCCCCTCGCACACCACGAAAGATGGGTGTCTCTGGCTCAACCCGATAGGGGCATAGCTCCAGATACTTTTTCACGGCTTCACGGGCAGGGGCGATCACTGGCACGACACGCTCTTTGCGTCCTTTACCAATAATGCGCAGGGTTGGGCCAATTGGGATGTCTCGACCGCAAAGGCCAAGAGCTTCGGAAATTCGCAAACCACAACCATAAAGCAGTGTTACAACCGCTTGGTCACGTGCAGACACCCAAGGCGTTTGCGATTGCAGGTCGATCGTATCGATTAAATCTTGCGCCGCGTCAGGTGCTAGCGGGCGCGGCAATTTACGCTGAAACTTGGGGGAACGCGCGGATAGAACTGCGGTTGGGTCACAACCCTCCTTTTCCGCCAGATACCGATAGAATCCTTTCACGGCAGAGAGCTTTCGCGCCAGCGACCGCGAGCCAATATCTTGACCTCGCATAAAGGCCATCCAACCGCGCATGTCCTGCACGGTGATCCGCAAAAGTGGCGCCAATCCCAAAGACTGTCCTTTGTGCTCGGTCATGAAGGTCAGAAACTCAGTTAAGTCGCCGCTATAGGCTGAGATCGTATGATCTGAGACCCCCTGCAGGGCCTTTTGCGTTGCAAGCCAGTTTTGCAAGGCATCGCGTGCGGCGGGTGCAATCATGACAACCAGCGACGCATGGCGCGTTCAAATACTCCGCCGAAGAATGCCAACAAATCCGTCCCTTGTTGCGGAGTAAATTGTTGCGGATCCTTGGCCCCCATCACCAGAAGGCCAGGCAGGCGCCCGCGTCCGAATTCCAATTGCAAACAGGCCTCTGAGCGCACGAATGAGGCATCATCGGCAAACACCTTGGCGCTGCCCTGTTCGATCTGGCGCAAAACCACGACCCGCCCGGATGGGGATGTGCCGGTTTGCGTATACTCGGCCACAAATCCTGGCTTGGCGGTCACTAGAACGTCGCCAAGCTTACTGATTGTCGTGTCTTCCTCGTCTTGCATCGATTCGATGACAAGTTTCACGTAATCCACACGTAGGATATTTGCGACCTCGGTGCCGAGGTCTTTGAGGAAGTTTTCGAAATCCGCAGGGTCCAACATCCGCAAAATGGCGCGATGGATCTGGTTGGTGCCTGCCAGATTTTCATAAGCGGCGGCAATGACGCTGCGGTGGGTTTCTTCCAATCGGTCCAGCCGCGCCTCAAGCCGTTTCATGGCGATGCCACGCAGGTCAACGATGTTGGCCCCCATGGCCCGTTCATTCGCGGCGATCAGGGCATGCATCAGCTCCTGATCTTCCAATATAAAATCGGGATGCGCGATAATTTTATCGCGCAACGCATCTAGGGTTTCGGGCGTACTGCTCATTTAGGCCTCGATATATTTTTGAGGCCTTTATAACATGCCTTACAGGATTTTCTGCCCTGTTTTTTCCCAGTCGGCCATAAACGACGCAAGGCCCTTGTCGGTCAGCGGGTGTTCGGCCATTTGCTTGATGACCTTTGGCGGGGCGGTCATTACGTCCGATCCAACCATGGCGGCCTGATAGGCGTGGTTTACCGTGCGGATAGAGGCCGAAAGGATCTGCGTGTCAAAACCGTAGTTGTCATAGATCTGGCGGATATCCGCGATCAGTTCCATCCCATCAAGGTTGATGTCGTCCAGACGGCCGATGAAGGGACTGATAAACGTTGCACCCGCCTTAGCAGCCAAAAGTGCCTGATTGGCTGAGAAGCACAGGGTAACGTTGACCATGTTTCCTTCGTCAGTCAGCACGTTGCAGGCTTTCAATCCGGCCCATGTCAGAGGCACTTTCACGGCGATGTTCGGTGCGATCTTGGCCAATTTGCGGCCTTCTTCAATCATCTGATCGGCTTCCAACGCAACCACCTCGGCACTGACCGGACCTTCAACCATCTCGGCGATCTCTTTGGTGACTTCCAGAATGTCGCGGCCCGATTTCATAATCAGTGATGGGTTGGTTGTGACCCCATCAACCATGCCCAAGGCGTTCAGTTCTGCGATCTCATCGACTTCGGCGGTATCTACGAAAAATTTCATAACGGGGCCCTTTATGCCGGTTGGGGTTTTTCTCTTTTGCATTTACCGCATAGAGTGGGAGGCCGAAACCCCCGATGAAACTGAAAGGGCAGTAAAGGTGACAGCCAGCGGGCCGGTGAGCGTATCGGGCTTTTTTGATGAAGGTGAACTGGTTGGCGTGCTTACCGCGCAACCGCTGGACCGGGTGTTGGACTACCGCGCGCCCGAAGGTGGGTGTTTTGTCGGCGCATTCGTAGAAGTGCCTTTGGGCCCGCGCAAAGTGATTGGCGTCGTCTGGGGGGCGGGAAAAGGTGATTACCACAAGGGGCGCATTCGGTCAGTCATCCGTGCGCTGGACGCCGTACCGATGCGGGAAGAACTACAGGTGTTTTTGCAGCGCGCGGCGGACTATACGCTGACGCCGCTTTCATCAATGTTGCGGCTGGCCACTCGCGCGCCGGGACTGAGCAATCCCCCTTCGATGCAAAAGATCTATCGCCTTGGTTCGGGGCGACCGAGCCGCGAGACAGAGGCGCGTAAGTGCGTGCTGGATGTGTTGGAAGAATACGGCGGATTGTCATTTACGCTTGGAGAACTGGCCAAACAGGCCGGAGTGTCGTCCTCAGTGATCAAAGGGCTCGTAGCACAGAGTTGTGTCTTGGAAGAGGACACCCCCCGCGATCTGCCTTTCGCCCGACTGGATTCAACACGTGTAGGAAAGACTTTGAGTGACGATCAGGCCGCTGCGGCAGAGTTGTTGCGCGAAGGTGTCAAAGGCGGCGACTATGGCACCACGCTTTTGCGCGGTGTCACTGGGTCTGGGAAAACGGAGGTCTATCTTGAGGCCGTGGCGGAGGCGGTGAAGCACGGGCGGCAGGCACTGGTTTTGCTTCCTGAAATCGCTCTGACGGCGGAGTTTCTCAAACGGTTCGAGGCGCGGTTCGGGGCGCGAGCGGGGGAGTGGCACTCGGGTGTCACCATGACTGAGCGGCGCCGATTGTGGAAAATGGTCGGGCAGGGCGGTTGTCAGGTTGTGGTCGGTGCTAGATCGGCGCTGTTTTTGCCCTATCAGAACCTTGGCCTGATCGTGGTCGATGAAGAGCATGACACCTCTTACAAGCAAGAGGATGGCGTGCTGTATAATGCGCGCGACATGGCCGTTTTGCGGGCCTCCATCTGTGGGGCACAGGTGGTGTTAGCCTCGGCTACGCCCAGTCTGGAGACATGGGCGAATGCTGAAGCGGGGAAGTATAAGAAGATTGAGCTGACATCGCGCTTTGGCCCCTCGGTTATGCCGGATTTCAGGGCCATCGATATGCGGTTGGAAAAACTGCCTTCAAACCGTTGGATTTCGCAAAGCCTTGAAAAGGCAGTGAGTAATAGGATCTCAAAAGGAGAGCAGGCACTTTTGTTTATCAACCGACGGGGCTATGCGCCGGTCACGATCTGCCGGGCCTGTGGGCACCAGATTGGCTGCAAAGACTGCGACGCCACATTGGTCGAGCACCGGTTTCAGAAGCGTCTGATTTGCCACCAGTGTGGGGAAAGCGAAGCGATTCCAGAAGTTTGCCCAAGTTGCGGGGCCGAGGATCGTTTGGCGGCTGTTGGGCCGGGTGTGGAGCGGTTGAGTGAAGAGGCCGTGAGTTTGTTTCCACAAGCACGTGTGGCAACGCTGTCGTCGGACCTTTATGCGTCGGCGCGGGCGTTGAAACAGCAGATCGAAGACATCGCCGCAGGCGGTGCGGATATCATTATCGGGACGCAGCTGGTGGCAAAAGGCCATAACTTTCCCAGGCTTACACTGGTTGGGGTGATCGATTCTGATCTTGGTTTGCAGGGCTCAGACATGCGGGCGGCGGAAAGAACCTTTCAATTGATGCGGCAGGTTGCGGGGCGTGCCGGGCGGGCGGAAACTCCGGGGACGGCGCTGTTGCAGACCTATCAGCCCGAACATCCGGTCATTCGTGCTATTTTGGCGGGAGATGAAGAAGGGTTTTGGCAGACCGAGGCATCCGAGCGGCGACAGGTTGGCGTGCCGCCCTTTGGGCGGATGGCCGGGATCATTCTGTCATCGCCGGATTTGCAGGAAGTGTTTGAACTCGGGGCGGAATTAGCGCGTCGCGATGGGCCGATCCGGCAGATTGGGGCGCAGGTGTTTGGCCCTGCGCCAGCCCCGATTGCCCGGATCAGGGGGCGGCACCGGGTGCGTTTGTTGGTCAAAGCTCCGAAAGGGGCGGCGTTGCAGCCCGCCATCAAAGCGTGGATTTCGCAGGTCAAACAATCCAATCAATTTCGCCTGAGCGTGGACATCGACCCACAGAGTTTTTACTAAAAATTGTGTGCAACTTGTATATGTTGTACGCGGGTTTTGTACAAAAGTCCGCGGGGAAGAAAGTGTGCGCCTGCGGCGCGCAGGATGTCTCGTTGTCGGCCTTTGGCCTCCGCCTCGGGGTTTGCCTCCGGCGGAGGTATTTGTGGTCAGATAAAACGGGGGAAATTGGAGTTGAGACAGTTAGGTGGTGGGCAAAATTGCTGACCCCAAAACATGCTTAAAACTTTATGAATTCGCAGATCAATATTCGTCGAAATGCACGTAGGTCCCGACGCTCAGGCCCGCCTCTTGCATCCGTTGCCACAACGCATTTGAAACGAAATCGAAGTACGGCGCGCGCATATCTCGCCAGGCACCGCGGCCTTCAATCCTATCCGCATAGACAGAAAACTCTGACAGATCATTGACACGTAGAGCCGAAAGGTCCCCACGGGAACCACCTTCCATCACCTGTTTGACGTTCTTGCTGCGCTCAACCCGGATCGTATTCAGGGGCTGCAGGAACCGACAAAAATAATGTGTGCCCAGTTCTTCGCCATCATGGCCTTCGACCGCAACTGGACAAAAATCATGCATGTCAGGGTCAAACTCTTCGACGACATCCCGAAAGCGGCTGCTGACGAAGGGGCCGGAAGCGCAGGCCCCATCATAATCAAACAACCTCAGCCCTTTGCCCAATAGCAGCCGGTCCGGGTATAGTTCGGCTGGCATTGGGGTTTTCAAGTTTCTCCAGATATCGGATTCATATGCTTTTGCAACTGTGCCAGCTTTCTGAGCTGCCTCAAAGAGCTCGCGAGAACTCTCGCGGCGAATTCGATTTTTCTCACTGTCCAGAAACTCTCGCTGTTTCTTGAAATACGTTTCACCCTGCCCGTCCGAAGCGGTTAACCGGGCAAAATCAATCGCCGCATCTTCAGACGGTTCTATAATCACACCCATATTACTTTTCCCCTGACCGAGCCTGTTTGGCGCCCATTTTCTGCAGCGTTTCAGCATCCACCAACCGGGTGATGATTGGGTGCAGGCGCAGGTCTCCATCGATGATCAAGATGTTGAGGGCGACGTTGGATAGGGAAGTTGTGCCGAGAATCTGCATACTCAAGATTATGTCCTGACGATACGCTGGGTGCAATCTATAGATGCAAGGCAGAGGCCGATAGTAACTCTTTATCTGCTCATGTGGTGGAGAGGTGGGCAGGAATTGCCCACCCTTCAGGTGCACCCCTGAAAGAGGTGCGCTACGGTTAAGTGGATTGGGGTTACGTCGATAGAAATTCGATCCCTTCTTGTGAAATGATTGCTGCCGTGAGCACCCCAGAACTATGCGCGCGGGTATCGATGCAGATGCGGCCGTCTTTGACATAGGCCTCGTCGCCGGCAAAATGACCGTGGACCATCCAAAGGCCATCTGTGCGGGGGGTGGTGTGGATGTCAGCGTGACCCCATAACAGGCTGTGTCCGCGGTGCGGCTCGATCGGGCGGTTGGGGTTGCCACCGGCATGGGAGGCGATCACATTGCCGCTTTGCCAGACCACGGGGCGCGCACGAAGCCACTCCAACAGCGCGGGATCAATGTTTTCGAGTAATTGATCGCGGAGCGTGGTCATCGATTGATTGGCTGTAGAGAGCCCGAAACTTTCCAGCGTCTGTTCACCGCCATATCTGAGCCAGCGCGGCCCTTCTTGCTCGGGAGTGTCGAGAAAGCTGAGCATCATCACGTCATGATTGCCAAGCAGGGAGACCACTTGCTGTTTTGAGGTCTCCTCGAGAGACTTAAGCCGCGCCAGCACACCCGCGCTGTCTGGCCCGCGATCAACATAATCCCCCAAGAAGATCAGCGGCAGATCTGGGGCGTTCTGCTGAATTTTTGCCAGTAAAGGCTCAAGTAGGTCGAGACGCCCGTGTATGTCACCGATGGCGACAAAGGGAGAATCAGGTGCGAGTACCGACTGGAACGTCGCTTCGCGTCCGGTCAACTTATCGTATAATCTGGTCCAAAGCGTCATTCAGAGGGCACCGGATAGGGGATTGGCAAGAGTTCGCTGCTTTTTGGCATGCTATGGAATGGCGCGCGGAAGTGAAAGACTTTATGAGACGCAGAAATTGTGATTGAGTATCCGTGTAATCTGGTGACGTTTAATAAAATGTTTCCACGTTATCCTTCAGGGTGATCCTGAAGGCGGCCAACAGATGCCTCAAGGTTAGATCGACACTATGCAAGAACAGATGACTCCTGGTTTACCAGAATTGCACGCCGCGCGGCGCAAGGGGCTTACGCTTTTGGCTTGGGCCTTCGTGTTTTCGATTTTTGTGAACCTGCTGATGCTGACCGGGCCGCTCTATATGCTGCAGGTCTATGACCGGGTGCTAGCCTCAAGATCGTTGGAGACGTTGACAGCGCTGACCATTCTGGTGGGTGCGTTGTATTTATTGATGGCGATCCTTGATTACGCCCGGGGGCGAGTGATGGCTCGGGTGGGGGCACGGTTTCAGGCCACACTGGATGGTCGGTTGTTTGAGGCGACCTTGTATCGCTCGGCCGATCCTCAGGAGCATGCGGCTTCGTCTGGGGCGTTGCGTGACCTCGACTCATTACAAGGCCTATTTATATCGCCCGTGTTGCTGGCGATCTTTGATATGCCTTGGGCGCCGATATTCATTGCGGCGATTTTTCTGTTTCACCCTTTGCTGGGGTGGTTAGCGGTTTGCGGCGGGCTGGTGATTATCGTGTTGGCGCTGATCAACCAGTCGATGACCGGCGACCAGGTTCGTATGGCGCAAAACGCCAGCCAGCAGGCACATAACTTTGCCGATCAGGCGCGTGCGGGAAGCGAGATTGTTCTGAGCCAAGGTTTGGCGACGAATATGCGCCATCGGTTTGTGAGTTTGCGAAATGCAGCATTGTCGCAAGCGGTTCAGGCAAATGACTGGACAGGAAGCTTTACGTCTGTGACCAAGTCATTTCGCTTGTTTTTACAATCGATGATGCTGGGCGCAGGTGCATTGCTGGTGATCCGGGGGCAATTGACGCCGGGGTCAATGATTGCCGGATCTATCCTGATGGGGCGTGCGCTGGCCCCGATTGAACAGTCGATGGGCAACTGGCCAGTGATCCAGCGCGCGCGCAGCGGTTGGAAATCATTGGGTCGTTTTCTGGAAAAAGTTCCGCCACGGCCCGTGTTGACGGAACTGCCGGTGCCAAACCCTCGGCTTGCCGCCAAAAGCATGACAGTCATCCCACCGGGACAGAATATACCGACTCTGCGCAACGTAACCTTTGACCTCCGTCCCGGAGAGGCGCTTGGTGTGATTGGGCGCAGCGGCTCGGGCAAGTCGACCTTGGCACGTGCCTTGATGGGATATTGGCCTATTGTTGCGGGTGAGATCCGCCTTGGCGGCGCGACGCTGGATCAATATAGCCCTGATGCGCTGGGCGCGCACATCGGGTATTTGCCGCAGTCGGTTTCGCTTTTCCCTGGGACTGTGGCCGAGAACATTGCACGGATGTCAACCAATCCGGATTCGTCGATGGTGGTGAAGGCCGCCAAAGGAGCGAACGCGCATGAGATGATCATGCAATTGCCCAAGGGTTATAACACCTATTTGGATGGCAACGAAAATCAGCTGTCGGGCGGGCAACGGCAACGGATCGCATTGGCGCGCGCGCTGTTCGGTGATCCGGTTCTATTGATTCTGGATGAGCCGAATTCAATGTTGGACGCAGAAGGATCAGAAGCGCTTAACAGGACTGTGCGTGAGTTCAAAAGCTCTGGCAGGTCGATCATATTGATGACACACCGCCCAGCAGCGATTGCCGAATGCGATTTGCTGATGGTGGTCGAGAATGGCGTGGCCACAGCCTTTGGCCCTCGTGATGAAGTGATGCAAAAGAAGCTCAGAAATGTTGAGCCGCTGCGCAAAACAT
This sequence comes from Roseovarius albus, assembly GCF_900172335.1. Classification (GTDB taxonomy): domain Bacteria; phylum Pseudomonadota; class Alphaproteobacteria; order Rhodobacterales; family Rhodobacteraceae; genus Roseovarius; species Roseovarius albus. Next base: position 387,896 of record NZ_FWFX01000003.1, on the reverse strand, counting down.
TGAAGAGTAAGGTGGCGAATTGACCATGCAGGAACCAGATCCGGTAAAGGTATGGCGTGCCACTGGCCCATTGGTGGCCGGTGCCATCGCACTGGTTGCACTGATTGGTGGTTTGGGTGTGTGGAGCATTAAGGCCCGTCTGTCTGGTGCTGTTGTCAGTCAGGGTATGATCGAGGTCGAAACCAACCGGCAAGTGGTTCAGCATCCCGATGGGGGCGTTGTAGGGGCTATCTTGATCGACGAAAGTGACGAAGTCAGAAAGGGCGACATCCTGATCCGGTTGGATGGGCGGCAATTGCGGTCGGAACTGGCGATTGTAAATGGGCAGTTGTATGAAATTGCCACCCGAAAATCACGCCTTGAGGCAGAGCGCGATTCGGCTGGTGAAATTGAGTTTCCACCGGAACTTTTGGAAATTGCAAAACGTGACGAGGAAATTGACCGCATGATGCAGGGCGGGCGCACTCTATTTGAGGCGCGCAAGCAAAGTCTGGAACAAGAGGCGCGTCTGTTGAGTGAACAGAACAATCAGATCGACAAACGGATTGAAGGGATCAATGCGCAACTAGATTCTCTTCAGGTGCAATCGGATCTGATGCAGTCCGAGTTGGACGGCCAAAAGGAGCTTTTGAAGAACCAGTTGATCCAGGCGTCGCGCGTGAACGAGCTAAAGCGTGAACATGCCGGGTTGACGGGGCAGATTGGCCGGCTCGAGGCGGAAATCGCCGAATTGCGGGGGCAGGCCACCAGTAACGATATCGCGTTGCTGCAGCTGAAAACCGAGCGACGCGAAGAAGCGGTGACCACGCTGCGCGACCTGCAATTTCGTGAGATCGAACTGGTTGAGCGTCGCATTGATTTGGAGGATACGCTCTCACGGCTTGATATCCGCTCGCCAATGGATGGGATTGTTTACAACCTACAAGTTTTTGCGGAACAGTCGGTGGTGCGGGCGGCGGAACCACTCCTCTATATTATTCCACAGGATCAGGACCTGATCGTGTCGACCAAGATCGAGGCGGTGAATGTGAATAACGTTTATGTTGGTCAAGAAGCGTCGCTTCGGTTCCCGGGGTTGGATCAAAGCGAAATCCCCGAGTTGAGGGGCGAAGTGACGCGGGTGTCGGCGGATGTTGTGAAAGATGAAAACACCGGCATGAACTATTACAACGCAGAAATCATGCCGTTCGAGGAAGAATTGGCCAAGCTTGGTGACGAAAAACTGTTGCCGGGGATGCCGGTGGATACGTTTATCGAAACGACTGAGCGCTCTGCCTTGGCATATTTGATAGAGCCAATGACTGTGTTTTTCCGCCGGGCCTTTCGGGAATAAGCCATCAACGGTGCCGCAAGATTACAACAGCCTGTGCACAAAGCGCCGTAATTGTGGCGAAATTTGTGCAATTTGCCAAATTCATGGTACCGTTGGGAAAGCGTTCGCGCAGTAGGCCACCGTCAGATGTGGCCACGCCGGATGCACGAGGCAGTTTGAGAGCAGTGCTCAATGAAATGTTTGAAGTGGATCCCGCTTGCGGTCGCTTTATCGGCTTGTGGGGATATGGGGCAATATACCGAGCCCGAGATAGATTTGCCGGATGTCTATAGCGTCATCGCGCCGGTCAAGGCGCCGTCGCGCGCAGATACGGAATGGTGGTTGAATTTCAATGATCCGGTTTTGAACGGTCTGGTCGCACGTGGGCTGGCTGACAACCTGTCCATTGCCGAAGCGCAGGCCCGGTTAAAGGAAGCCGAGGCCAATTTGCGCGGCGCGCGTGTTGCGGTCACGGGTGACGGTACGGTTGAATTTAGCGGTCGCGATCCAGGACAAGAGCGGATCGAAGCCAGCATTGAAGCGCAGATCAATTTGGCAAATGAAGCAGGGCATCGTGGCGCAGCGGCGCAAGCACGTCTTGAGGCCGCTGAGGACGATGAACGGGAAGCCCAGCGTGCGGTTCTCGCCGAGATCTCGAACGCCTATACTGAGCTCAGGTTCTTTCAGACCACGCGTAAGCGTCGTGCACAGGACCAAGCTTCACGGCAAAAAACGATCAATGACATTCAAAAGCAGTTGAACGCAGGCGAGGCGACCCAGCTTGATCTGTTGCGCGCGCAGTCACTGCTGGCGGAAACGGAATCTGAGATTCCGCTGATTGAAAGTAACATTATCCGTCAGCGCAATCGTCTGGCGACGCTTCTTGGCCGACCTGTCGGCCTATTGAATGTTGATCTGGGATACAAAGGCCATCAACCCTTGCCATCGGGGGTCACGGATCCAGGCATTCCGGCAGATCTGTTGCGGGCACGCCCAGATATTCAGCGAGCAGAGCGTCTTTATGCGGCGGCCATCTCGGATATGAGTGCTGCAAATGCTGCGCGCTATCCCAGCCTGACTCTGAGCGGGATCATTTCGGGGGGTTACAACGGGCCGAGTGCGCCGCTGGAAACGATTTTGGCGGGATTGGTATTGCCCGTCTTTACGCAACCCGCCTTGGCGGCTGAAGTCGATGCCGCAGATGCGCGCGCAAGCCAAGCTTATCTGCAGTGGCGTGCCGCCGTCATTCAGGCGGTTGAAGAAGTGGAGAATGCGCAGGCGTTGCTTGGTGCTGCTAAACGGGCGACACGAGCCGCGCAAAGGGCTGTTGATCTGGACCAGCGCTCGTTGGCCCTTTCGCGTGAACTGGTGGCAAGTGGCGGCAATATCACGGTTCTGGACGTGCTGGATCGCGAGCGTTCTCTGGCATCGTCACGGACATCATTGGCGCAAAGCCAGCGAGACATTGCAATCGGATATATTGAACTGCAATCTGCGCTGGGTCGGGGTCATCCACTGACCACCGAGGATCTGGTGAAGGCTGAGGCAGATGATCCCGAAGATGAAGTGGCGCGCGCGCAGGTGGACCTACAGTAAATTTCTCGAATTACGCTGTGAGGGGAATGACCCTGCGCAGTATCGTTTTGGCCTTGTGTGCCGTGAGTTCAAGCTGAGCAGGAATGGTCAAACGCCCTTCATATTCCGTTCTGCGCATCAGTTCGATGACATCCAAATCCAAGGGCCAGCCCTTAAGTGCGCCGATTTCGTATTCTTTGATGATGGCGCTGCGATTTCTATGAAAGAATGCGATATCGAACACATCTGAAAAGGCCGAAAGGTTACCGAGGATGTCTAGATTGAGCATGGTTCGCGTGCATTTGCGGCAGCGCGAACAATTGATCTGCACCGATGACATTCGTGTTCTGGCGGGAGCAACACATACATCCAATGCCTTGTGCGCTGGCCGGAATTGCGCCACCTTGGAAATCTTTTCCGTGCGTTTCAGTCCAGCACCAGCGAGTGGGAAGGTGATGTTTTCTGTTGAAAGCAGTGGGAGGAGAACTGACTCAAGATACCCCAGTTCATCGTGCGATTTGTTCGTGTCAGGGTAGGGGTAACTTGACGAATAGAGGTAGCATTTGTGCAGGTCCTGAAAGAACAACGCGGCAGCTGCATTGCGCAGGCAACTGGTGCGCACAAAATTCGCGGATGCTTCGAAGTAGAAATCGGCCAGATTGCTGTCCAAAGTGTTCCAATTCAACTGATGTTGGCTCGCGAAGTTCCTGACGCGTTGACTGTAGCGATGATAAAGCGGGGCCGAGGCGCTGACCGAACCCATCGCGCCGACGTTGAAGGTGGAAAGGCTGGAAAGGCGGTAAAAAGGTGGGGTATTTGGCTCGGTGAAGGTGGCAAGCGTTGCAAAGGAATCGACCCCGGCGGAAAATCCGGTGCCGGTATCGGTGCCTTGGGCTGCTGACTTTAGAGATGTGGGGTGGGCGGTGACCGTTACCTTGGAGAGTTCAGGATTGAAGTACTGAAGCAGCGCCTGAATGTCATTGTTAAGATTAAAGAGCAGGGTCGGAGAAACCGGCCCGTCGATATGGAGCGGCTGGCCGCGCAGCATGGCAGGATAGATGAGGGCAACTGCTATCCAGTCCTGCCGTGTAGGGCTGGCGGGCAAAATGCGGTTTGTCGTGCCGTCGAACACCAATTGCTCAGGCAAACCTGCACCAGATATGTTACAACGAGTGACACGCCTGTTCTCGGATTGCCTGGTCTGAATATTGGAGACAGAAATCATGACACCCTGATTGTGGGCTCACATGGGTAAACGAACTGTTAATCTAAGGTGGATTGAGATCGAGTTCGCATCGAAGCCGAGTTTGCGCCACCTAAATAAGGGTGCAGCTTCATGGTTTTCGAAACAGAGGGGCCAACGCTAGGCCGGTGATTGTTCCGCCAAGGTGGGTTTCCCAGGCTACTTGTCCAGATGCAATCAAGAGGCTGCCGAGATTAATAATAAGCAAGGCGAAAACTGGTCGCAGGAGTGCTTTGTAAAGTGGTGTACTTTCGTCCTGATTATCGAGCACATGCCATACTAGGTTCGCCGCGATCAGGCCGAACAGGGCGCCAGAGGCCCCAACCATTGGTTGGAGAGTGTTGGTCATTTCGGCAAAGCCGATGCCCCCCCCCAGAATGCACAGCAAGTAGAAAAGAGTGAATTTCCAAGGTCCGATCCGCCCAATGGTGTGTCGTCCTAATGCCATCAGAACGACCATGTTGACCAGGAGATGCCAAAATCCCGCGTGCAGGAATGCATAGCTGATAAACATCACATACGGCTGAAACGGGTAGTTGGGCAGCCAGCCCTTTAGAAGCCCCGCCCAAAACGCGCCATAAGCGTAGCTGTCGGGGCGCCAGCGATTGGTGCCCCACCACCCTTGATCAGCACCGATCAAGATACATTCAGGCACGACGCAGGCCAGCAGCAGTGCCCACAACAGCAGGGGCATCGCTCGAATTTGGTAGGGCGTCTGGCGCATGTTATCTTGCAAAACAGCATTGTGTCCCAGAAACAAGTTCGCCGGACCGGGAGAGGTTAATTCAAAAGATCAAAGGTGCGGTCCAGAGTCACGAATATTGACGTTGAATCCGCATCGTCATCGTTTTCTTCAGCCCGGTATTCGTACAAAACACCAGAACGCAAAGACCATTCTTCTGTAAGGGACCGCCTATAGCTGATTTCGGTCGATGTGCGCTCGACTTCATTTGAAAAGGCGTTACCCTCGGCAAGTGAGTAGCCGAAATTAATGCCCAGGCCGGAAATTGAATTGATGTCATAATCATACCCAAGGCCAACGCGGTTGGTCAGGCGCTCTTCGTCATCGCTATCGGTCAACACCTGACGATTAGCACTGAAGCGGAGGCGGCTGCTGTCGAGTTCTCTTAGGAATTCGATCCCGCCAATGATATTCGGATCTTCGCCATCCAGTGTGGTAACGCCAAGAGATGTCGAAAGCTCCTGCCCAAGTGCCAAATTCAAGCTGCGCCCGGCCTCAAAGGTGTAGCGTTGACCACTTTGGTCGCGGGTTGATTCTAACGATACGTCGGCAGTGCCATTTGGCATGATGCGGGCATAACCTATTCTTCCAATGGGGCCAGCCTCGGTTTCAGTGCCCGTGGTTTCATGCGTGACGATCTCTTCGTAGCCGAGGCCAAAATCCAGCGTCGTGATTTGATCGAGCTCATAAGTGACGCCAGCCAAAGCGGAATAACGATCGCGCTTGGTGTCTTCGTCATTTTCTTCCTCAAACCGGCTGTAATCCAGTTCCAGACGACCGGTCGTCGTTTCTGAAGCGCGGAAGAGTGTGGTGATGCCTGCAGCGGCACGCCAGTTATCATTTAAGTCACTGCCCGCGGAGACATCATTGTATTCAAGTGCGTCAGCACTTGCGTCAAAAATAAATCCAAGCGGCGCGTTCTGGCCAATTTCAAGAGATGTATCAAATCCGTACCGATCACGGGTGCCTGTTCCGTTAAGATCATTGAAATCCGGCGGAAGATTGATGTTGCCATCTGCATCAGTGAAATCGTCCAGAGGGCGTAAAAAGCCGACTTCGTTCTGGCGATAGAAAGTATCGAATGACAGAGCAGCATTGCCGGTATTGCGATCATACCCAAGGCGCACGTGCGGTTCGCCAAAACCAGTTGAGGCATCCGAATTTTCGGGGAGATCCCCAAGACGCAGCAAGCCGCCTACGGAAAAATCCAACGCCTGTGTCTCAGTCGCCGAGTTGAGGTTGAATGTCAGCGAGGTTGTTGACAGATTTGTGGTGCCCTCGCTCGGGCTTTCGAGAGCGAGGTTGTCACCGCTCTCGAAACGTTGGCTCAAATCCAGGGTCGCTGAAATAGGACGGGCTTCCTGTGCGACTAGCGGGTAGGTGATCCAGCCTGAGATACCCGCAAGTGCGAGGGGAAAAAGGGGCCTGATTTTCACTGCTCTCTCGTTCGTTAGTTTATTCGAACAGGCGTCTTTCCGGTACGATTATGACATCTCCTGGGGCCATCACGGTCATGCCGATGTTGGATTTCCCCTCGAGGATGCTTCTATAGTTCACATTATATACGCGTTCTTTGCCTGATGAATCTCTGCGACGTAACTGTACGCGTTTCTTTGCAGCAAATCTAGAAAAACCGCCAATTTCGGCCAGCATTTGCAAGAGCGTTGTACCTTCGGCCACTTGTACTTTGCCTGGATTCGCGACCTGTCCCAAAACATAGATAGGAATTGTGTCTTCGACGGCTGCGGTGCTTGCGCTTGGGAAAGTGATTTCGGGTTCAGCGAGCCGCGCCAGTGAAACAAAAACGGTAGGAGGGCTGGCGAAGTTGGGGCTCAACTCATCTATAACGCTGCTTTTGACTTGGCTGAGCGTGCGACCACCAGCCTGAACAGTACCTGCGAGGGGAACTGAAACCCGGCCGTCGGGGAGTACCAACGCGTCGCGGTTGATGCTGCTGTCTTCCAGAACTTCGATTCGAATGACGTCACCGGGTTTGATTCGGTAACTCTCTTGGGCCTGTCCTGCAGCAGCGAACAGCGGGACCAGCGTCAGTGTGAATAAAAGCGTGATAATCCGTTTCATAATCATGGTTCTATAGGCTTCACGTTGAATGGGCGTTTAACTTCGAGAGACCATGTTACTGTAAATATTGTCCAAATTCGCAAAAATGTTGCGTGCGGCTACTTTCCTGCAGAATGAACGTGCTCTTTGTGCAACATTCCTTATCCCCCTCCAAGAGGTTTTCCGCCGATTTTAAAGGTGAAAATACGTGCCGCTGTGAATGTTACGTTCTTTGTATTAAAACGTGAATTGAGGCGAATTTGCACGTTTGCGCCCAATTATTGCCGCAATGAGTGGGGACACTCTGGAGAAGCAAAATTGTATGCAAGCCGGGGTGGAACCCGACGTGTGCAAAACAGAGGAGTGATGCAATGGCTGGGATCGTATTCTTATCAATTCTGATTGGTTTGATTGCGTCAGCAACTGCATTGTTGTCAGGTGCCTCGATCTGGTTTGCATTATTCGCATATGTTGCCTGTGGTGTTATGATGATTTTAGTCGTGGTTGTTTTGGCCCTCATGTCGAATCCAGTGCCGCGCCCAGAGTTGAGCCGTAACACCTAAATCTGCATTCCAATTCCGCGATTGATTGACGCTCCGATCTTCGAATCGGTTCAGTGTGAATTACAGCAGTTTGGGTGCTTTCTCGGGCTTTGCAAAAAGCAAAGGAAAGATCATATCAGTAACCTTGGCCCCAAAATGTAGAGTTCAGGCGATAAACAACCAATTGTCCAGTTCGAACTCGCTGAGGCCTAGCAAGGTGATGCTGTCGCTTCCGTTGGAGATGACAGCGTTTCCTTTGTCATCTTCAGATGTCAATTCCGCTGACAATGATCGGCCGTCCAGGAAGTAGCCTTCAAGGTCTAGTGAATCGAACTGATCGAAATCAGCGATAACATCCTGACCGTCCCCTGCTGTGAAGTAAAAGCGATCATGGCCATCGCCGCCCTTTAATGTGTCGTTGCCCCGACCACCGTTTAACTGGTCGTCCCCGGATTTGCCGACCAGGATATCCTGATCGTTATTCCCGTGCAGAACATCCTCTCCTGGCCCCCCTCTCAAGGTGTCATTTCCATGACCTCCACTTAGGGAGTCATTGCCCTTGTTGCCGTCGACGAGATCATGATCTGCCCCGCCATCCAACCTGTCATCCCCTGAGCGGCCGCGGAGGATATCGGCTCCGGCTCGGCCGTAGACGATGTCATCATCGCCTTTGCCAAGAAACTCATCGGCGGCGTTGGTCATATATATAGCTTCTGGATCATAATTGTCATTTGAGGCTTGGTCGTCTTCCACGTTGTTCTCGATTGAGCCGTCGCTCTCTGGAGCCGGCCCCTCCAAGTCTTCGGAACTATCCCCAGCTGAATCGCCTTGGTCCCCAGTTTCAGCGTTTTCGTCGGGGTTTTCTGAAACTGTATCAGTTGTTCCATCCAGAAAATCCTCAAGAGAGACTTCTTCGCCATCGAGGAAGGCGAATCTTTCGATGTTGATGGCAAATTTATCTCCGTCTGGGCCGGTTATTAGATATCCGTTGCCGTCAGCCTTGATGCTGTATTCAGAACGTGTGCCTGAGAGGTATAAGCGGTCATTTCCGGTGCCGCCATTGATACCATCACGGCCCATGGCTCCGTAGAAATCATCGTCGCCTTCGCCGCCTATTAGGTAGTCTTCGGCATCTGTGCCGACAAGCTGATCATTCCCAGCGGTCCCAATCTCTGTTTTGCCTTGGAGGTAGGCATCATTCCCTTCGCTGTCCCACCATGCGGTGTCACTCGCAAGTTTATCGAGCAGGTACTCTGCGCGCGGATTGCTATCATCGAGATCTGACAATATCGCCCATGAGCCCCACTGGCTGGGCCGGCCAACGTCTCCGAACTGCATGAACGGGTTTTCAGCGACATTTGCCCATCCGTTGTACAGCTCTTCATAGAGATCAGCCATATCCTGACTTCTGACGTAGTCGGTCATAAAGGCATTCACGGCGTCAATCTGCTCTTGCGAGAGGCCATCGACAGCAAAGCTGTGGTGTACGTGTTGCCCACCTTCGTAGGCGACAAGCTTGACGCCATACTGGTCGGCAACCACCTTTGCCTGTTCGAGGCCGCGCAAGATGTCGGGGATGGATTTGGAATGCTCGGGATCTAATAGTTTTTCCGTTAACCACGCGCTCGCATCAGCAGACGGGTCTTGAATTTTGTCAATCAATTCAAGCCGTGTGGCCTCGTCAGCGATTATGTTGTTGCCGAAGTAGGTTGTGATACCCAGCTCATTAAATACGGTGTGCGGTGCGACGTAACCTTCGGGTTCATTGTCTTCCCAAAGGGGAGCGGTCAAAACTTGTTCGTTACTCCAGGTCTGGTTTGGCCGGGAGCCCAACACATTGATCAGTTCAGGACTGCCTTCGGTTTCTGCAAAGACCTCTTCCCAAATCAGGGCAACTTCGGTGGCGCGTTTGGCCTGATAGGACAGCACACCGTCATAGCCGCTTTCGCCCCATTCTTCGATGGCTTGGTCCTTGGCCCAATTGCTTTGGCCGAAGGCGGAATTCCACACTTCATTTGACCATTCCACGCGAGCAGTCAGTTCGGGGTCAAGATTGTCGCGAACGTATTGCGCGAATTCCCGGACGAATTCATCACTTGCTGTGTGTGGCATGTTAAACCAAGGATCGATGCCGGCCTCGTTGGCCAGTTGCACCATCACCTCTACGGGTACTGGGGTCCAGTTTACGGCATCTGCAGTGGGGTAATCTTCCCATGATGTTACGGTTGATGCATTGGTATCCATCCAATCCATGAAGCGCAGTTGCCGGGCATCAGCCACCACATCAAGCCATTCGGGATTGAAAATCGCACCCGCCTCGTGCAGTTCGACATGATCCTGATTTACGACCGAAATATTGCGAATGTAGTCGCCGGTGTTCGAAGGGTCTGTTTCTGAGATGTCCAGCAGTACATTGCCACCGCTGTAGCTGAAGGTAATTTCGCCGTCCTTCTGCGATAGAACGTTAACGTGCTGGCCCCCAATTTTGACTGTGCCCGCACCTTCATACTTGACGACGAAAATCTCCGGTCCTTCGGATAAATCATATGCGCCGTTCAGGTCCCAGACGGTGCCGATGGAATTCATGCCTTCGGGGATGTCCTTGACCCAGCCATCTTCATCCAAATGCCCGCCTGCTTCGATGTCCTGCGTTGACAACTCGCCCCATTTTGTCGATGAGTGACCCAACCAGCTTCGGGCTGACTTCATCAGGTCTATGAATGGCAGTTGCGACTCGTAGTAAGTCACGGGGGTCAGGCCAAAGGCGACGGTTGGATTGCTGTTTCCAAGGGCCTGTGTTGGGGCGTTATAAATGGTCAATAGCTTGGTGAACTCCGTTTTACAGGCGGCACTATTTTGTAGATGTGAGCAACACTTGAGAGAGTGCGAAAGTCGGGCAGTTTTGGAAACAGTCCTTAATATTAAATGGGTGTGTTTCCGAAATTACCACGAATTTTTGCCCTTCACTAATTTTCCGGAAGGTAGGCTCGGTTTATTTGTGGGTGGTTTTGGGACTCCAATAAGGAGAATTCAGGGCGTGGAGCAAAGATTGATTTAAAACCTGTCGAAAAGCGAAAAGGTGCAACGGCAAAATCAATGCATTGTGCTGCATCACTCTAATATTAAGAAATACAAAGGTTTTTGGCGACGTCAAACTGTGGTGTCAGTCGCCATAATAGTAGCCGTAGTTTTCGTTCTGGCCCATGTAGCGACACTTGTTCAGGACGACACCCAGCACATTTGTGCGCGAGGCCAGTTCGCGTTCGGCCTTGTCGACATTGTCGGGGGTGGTTTTCTCCGCCTCGGCCACGAAAAGCGCGCAATCCACTTGGTCTAGAAAGGCGAGCGTGTCGTCACTGACCATAAGGGGGGGCGTGTCGAAAATGATAATGTCGGGTTTGTATCTGGCCTCGATTTCATCAAGCATCCGGGCCGCTGTCACCCCTTGGAGCATCTCTGCCGAGTTGCGAATACCTGTCTGGTTCATGGCGATGACCAGATTGTCGCCATAGCGTAGCATATGGTTTTCGGCTTCGTCTCTTCCGGCAAGGGCCTGTGAAAACTGAAGCGGTTCGTTCACGCCCAGAATTCTGGCAATCGACGGGCGGCGCATATCCAGCTCTATAACCATGGTGCGCAGCTCAGATTGCTTTGCCAGGCTGAACGCCAAATTCATCGCTGTCATGCTTTTGCCGTTGCTGGGGCCATGCGAGGTGATTGCCACGCGGCGCCAGTTGTGCTTGCGCATCTGCTGCAAAAGTTTGGTGCGCAAGATGTCATAGGGTGCGGCATGGTGGCTGGTGGCGTCTGCAATGATGCGATTACGCTCCAAAAGCGTGACGTCTGCTGAGAAAGGAGGGAGGGCCTGCCACAAAGCATCCTCGGATCCCGTCTCAGCATTTACCGGACGTGCGGCGGGTGCAGAGCCTCGTGCAGCAAGTGGATTTGCGCCTTGCGCCTGCTCGTTGCGTGTCTTGCGCGCCTTTTCGATGGCAGATTGAATGCGTTCCATGAGTGTTGCCTCTTCAATCTTATCTCGGGTTAAATTGGTCAAAAAGGTTGCGCAGGCCAGATTTATCCATCGCAATATCTATCATCATATCCATGGGCAGATAATAGGTATGCAGCCAGTACAGGCACAGCGGAATTCCGGCAACCACAACAAACAGGGCCGAGAATATGATGATGCGCCGCGCCAGAACTTGCCGGCGGGTCCGGATGTAGGGGATGGTTGCAAATGGGGTGATGCCCAGCTTGTTTGACAGATCAGCGGGGCGCCGAATTGAGGTGTTGAGCAAATCCAACAAAACGATCAGGCCCAGCCCGACCATGATGCCCCCGCCAACGCCGGCGGCTGCGATCATCTTACGATTGGGGTCTGTTGGCTCCCGTGGGGGAATGGCCTGTTCAATGACCGTGATGCGTTGTCCACGCGATTGCGCCTCGATCTGGTCACCAGTCCGCGCTGCGGCCAGATCTGCGGTTGCCTGATTGTACTGAATGCGCAGGTTTTCGTAGTCCCGTTCAAAAACACCGAGGGTCACCGCGTTTGCGGGTGTTTGGTCGATACTTTGTTCGAGGAGCTTCGATTCGTCTTCGATGGTTGCTCTTTGCTCGGTTAGGAAATCGATCTGGCTTTGAAGGTCGGCCATCTGGAGGTCATAGGGGGAGAGTTTCGCACCAGTTCCACCTGAGGCACCGGATTGACGTGCTAGACGCTCTTCCAACACTTCGATTTGGGCTTTCAAATGGCTAATCTTGGGGTTCTGTTCCGAGTAAATCGCCAAAGCCGAGGCCAATTGATCCTGCAGCGCAGCCAGTCGGCGTTCTTCATCGCTCAAGTTGCCTTCAGAGCCGAAGGTTTCGCCGGTGGCTTCATAAAGCTCTTCTAGGCGGGTGCGCCGGTCGTTCAGACTGACCAATTCGCGATCGATTTGTAATTTGCGCTCTTCAACCGCAGACAATTGCGTGCGTCTGAAATCCAGACTGTCAGGCAGGGCGTTCTTGTTCCTGAGCTTGAATTCCAGGATCTTCTGCCCCTGATCCGCAAGTTCCAGATCCAGCCGCGCAACTTCGCGTTTGAAGAAATCCAGAGTCTGTCCGCTGGCTGCTTGCCGCATCGAGACGTTTTCTTCGAGGATACGCGTCACCAGCTCATTGGTGACCTGTGCTGAGAGAAGCCCGTTGTCGGCCTCGAACGAAACGGTCACGAAGGATGCGCCGGTGGGGTTGCGGGGCAGGCTGAAACCAATGCGTTTGCGCATGTCTTTGACGATATCGTCAGCCGACATGTCCGAAGGGTCGTCGTACACGTCGAAATCGCGTGCAATGTCCAGCATATTGGCCCGTGTCAGGATGCGCTGTTTGATGATCTGAAGGATTTCAGAGGCGTCAACCACAACAGTTGAAGAGGCAAGATCCCCGGGGATTTGGGGTGACTCGACCAACAACTGCGCTTCGGCCTTGTAAACGGGCGGCAGAGTATACGCGACGGTCAGTCCGGTCGCGGATATCGCAAAGACGATCAGCAGAAAATAATGCAGGCGTCTTAGGAAAAGAGAAATGTAAAACTTGCCGTCTTCAGTCATTGCACTTCGTCATCTTCCGTCTCAAACGCACCGGCGCAAAAGAACGCGCCATCATCTAGCACCTGTTGAACCGTTCGTTCGGTGACTGTTTTCTGGTTGTTCGTGAACGCATATACCATTGCCAGATCACATAGCTGGTTAATCAGTCGCGGAACACCCTGGGTTTGCTGGAAAATCATGGTGCAGGCGTTCTTAGTAAACAGGTTCTTTTTCGCGCCGGCCTTTTGTAAGCGGTGACCGATGTAAGTCTGCACCGACGCGGCATCCATCGGGCCAAGGTGGAAGTTCGCCGCAACCCTTTGGGCGAACTGCCGCAGATCCGAACGGCGGATCATGTCGCGTAGCTCTGGCTGGCCAACCAATACTAGCTGGATCAGCTCATCTTTATTGGCGTTTATGTTGGTGAACATGCGTAGCTCTTCCAACGATTCACGGCTCAGGTTTTGGGCTTCGTCGAAAATAATGACGACTCGGTTGCCCTGTGCATATTCCTGGATCAAATAGGTTTGAAACTGCTCAAACAGATCAACATAGGTTGCCTCCTTCGGTGCAGTTTGATCTAGCGACATGAGCACCCAGCGCAACAGTTCACCGCGTGATCCGTGCGCGTTTGACACCAGACCGACCTTGATACCCACTTCCATATTATTCAGCAAATGACGTAAGAGGGTGGTTTTGCCCGAACCGATATCCCCGGTGATCAAGGTGATCGGCGCGCAGGTCACGATGCCATATTCCAACATCGTATAGGCACGTCGATGTTCGGTTGACCAGAACATGAAGTCCGGATCTGGTAACAATGAAAACGGGCGCATTTTCAGGTTGAAGTGCTCAGCGTAAATGGCGAGAGCGTTGTTGATTTCGTTGTTTTGCCCCATTGCCCCAATCTCGGGAGGATTATTGTCAAAGCTGGCAGAGGCGCCATCGCGTACGTCGGCAAGCTCTTGCTTTTTCAGTATATACGTCGCTTGTTTTGATTTGTCATATACTTGAGAAGACTCTTGTCCCTGTTGGATGCGACGTGTGGGATCGCTATCGTTGTGTTTGGCAGGAGGATCTATGGGAGGCTTTCGTGGCGCAAACAACCGCGACAGCCGACGGTTTACGGCTGTAAGGGGATTGATCTTGGACTCCTGGCCACTCATTTTGTTTAGTCCCACATCATTAACAATATGCTTTGGCAGAAGCGTATGGTTCAATCGTCAAACGGCGAAATTGTGGGCACATTGCGCCCGTATTCATTGCAACGCTACCTAATATAGGTGGCCGCAGGCAATATGAAGACGTAGGCGAGGCAAATATGTGTCTGAGATCTCGCAAATGAGCAATTTAATTAACTTTTGATTCGATGTTTTGGCTGAATTTGACTTGTCGGCGAAACAAAGCCGGTCGAAATGGGGCATTTTTGGGGCGAGTCGAAACAAATGTGCAATATTTAGGGGGGTGCGCCCGATCAATATCCAGAAAATGATGTATTTTTATTAAACATGTTGAGAAGCGGTGCTAAAGCAAATATGTTCGAATTGTGAGTTAAGAGTGGTCGATGTAGGGCGAAGATGTACTTCGATAGTATCATAATCAACCAATTGATCAGAGCGAATAGTGGCTTGTTCTCCAGTTTGCGAGTGAAACAAGGTTTTTAATGAGTTGTATGTAGAGAGCGTGTTTTTATGACTGTTCAAAATGACAAATTCGTAGCCGATCATAGTGCTGCGCTTGAACTATTTCCAAGCCGAACCCCCAAAAATGTCCGTCGTGGTGTTTATCGCCATTTTGGCAAGCGCGCCATGGATATTGCACTGGTCTTGTTGGCTGCGCCAATTGCTCTGCCTGTTGTGTTTTTGCTTGCAGTGCTGACTGCTTTTGATGGCGGCGGCCCATTCTACAAGCAGTCACGCGTCGGTCGGAACGGCCGCATTTTCACGATGTGGAAGATCCGGACGATGGTTGCTGATGCTGACGAGGCGCTTGAGCAATATCTTGAAGTCAATTCCTGTGCGCGACGCGAGTGGGATGAAATGCAAAAGCTGTCAGCCGACCCACGCATTACGACAATTGGTGCGGCTATTCGAAAGACGTCTTTAGATGAGCTCCCACAGCTTTGGAACGTTTTAATCGGTGATATGAGCCTTGTTGGGCCGCGTCCAATGATGCCCAAGCAGCAAATGCTGTACCCCGGAAGCACTTATTTTAGCATGCGCCCTGGTATTTCGGGCTTTTGGCAGATCTCTGATCGCAACAATACGTCATTTGCCGCGCGCGCTGGTTTTGACGATCTGTATTACAAAAGTGTCTCACTGGCCGCGGATCTGCGCGTGATTACCCGGACAGTTGTTGTGATGCTGCGTGGGACAGGATGCTAAGCCTGCGGGCTTTCATGGTGACAGGTTTCGGTTTATTGCTGCTATAGTAACATCGTCTTTCCATGACAGCGTCAAAGGACACTAGAATGTACTTCCTCTCTGGTCGTGGTCGAATTTGCGCCCTTGCAATGTCGGCCTTTTTTCTTGTCTCGGCTTGTGAAAGCTCAGAAGAGCGCGCTCAGAGACATTTTGAAACGGCATTGGAATTGCTGGAAGAGGGGGATGTTGCCCGAGCCGCTGTTGAATTCCGGAATGTTTTTCAGCTAGATCCTGAACATAAAGAAGCGCGACTTGTATTTGCACGGAGCCAGTTGGAGTTGGGGGAGCGCGCGAGCGCTTACAGTCATTTTCTGAAGGTTGTTGAGAGCTATCCTGATACGCTGGAAGCGCAGATCGAATTGGCCGAAATGGCGATCGATGTCCAGAATTGGGAAGAAGCTGAGCGCCATGGCAAGGCGGCAATCGAATTAGATCCTGAAAACCCCAAGGTCGAAGTGATCGACATCGCTCTTGCCTATGCACAAGCACAGCGGGGTGAGGACAATGCGGTTGCCGCGGAGCAGGCAGAGCGGGCGATGGATATTCTCGAAGAGATGCCCGAAAGCATGATTGCATGGCGCATCGTGATCGATCAGAAGCTGCGAACAGGAGAAAATCTGGCCTCTCTGAAGCTGCTAAATGAGGCACTGGTGATTCATCCGAATGATCTGGCGCTGAATGCAACAAAGTTGCAGCTGCAATTGCGCGAAGGAGATTTCGAAGCTGCGGGTGAAACGCTTGAACAGATGGCCGACAAATTCCCCGAAAATGAAAATATCCGGAACTCTTTGATCGCGTGGTATCTGAAGCGTGGCGATGTAGATAACGCCGAAACTTATCTGCGCAAAGCTGCTGATGCCGAAGGGGCGACATCTACAGCCAAACTGACCGTCGTACGATTTCTACTGGACACACGAGGTAAGGACGCGGCACGGGCGGAATTGGAACGTTTGATTGCGACAGAAGCAGAAACAATCACGTATGAAACTTTGTTGGCCTCAATGGACTTTGAGGAAGGTAACAAAGCTGAAGCCATCACCAAACTGGAAACGCTTTTGGCCGAAGCTGAGGCAACGCAGGAAGCTTTGAAAGCAAAAGTAATTTTGGCGCAGATGTTATTGCATGACGGGAATGCTGTGGGGGCCCGAGCGGCGATTGAAGAAGTGCTGCTGGAAGATCCGTCAAACGTCGACGGGCTAAAGATGCGGGCGGCGTGGTTGGTGGACGAAGATAAACCGGATGACGCGATTATTGATTTGCGAACGGCGCTGGCGCAGGAACCGCAAGATGCCAATATCCTGACTTTGATGGCAAAGGCGCACGAACGGGCAGGTTCGCGGGATCTGGCGGGTGAACGTTATGCTTTGGCCGTTGAGGTGTCGCTTCAAGCCGTGCCTGAATCTTTGCGGTATGCAACCTATTTGACGCAAGAAGGGCGTGTTGATGCCGCCAAAGCGGTTTTGGATGAAGCGTTAACTAAGGCACCGGAAAATGTGGATTTGCTGCGCAGCATGGGCGCGCTGCATGTTCAAACCGAAGACTGGAATGAAGCGACGCGCATGATCTGGCGCTTGAAAGCGTTGGAAACTACAGCAGCGCTGAATGCCGCGAATGGGCTTGAAGCAGACAAGTTGCTGCGACAGCAACGTGTTGATGAAACCATTGCCTTGCTTGAAAGTCTGTCGGCGGAGGGGGGAAATGAAGGTGATGCGGCATTTGTTGCGCTGTTGCGGACAAAAATCGCAGCGCAACAGACAGATGAGGCCGTCGCCCTGTTAGAAGAAAGGTTGGCGAGTGATCCGGACAACCTAAAGCTACAGTTCATGAGAGCTGGCCTGCATATGATTCAGAATGAACGTGATCTGGCCGAGCCGATTTACGTTAAGGTTCTGGAAAAAGCGCCTGGAAATACAAATGCGCTGCGGACTTTGAATGCCATCATGATCGCAGATGGCCGAGAAGCAGAGGCCGCGGCTTTGATTGATGAGCAGATTGCAAAGGCCCCAAACCCAACGGCGGCCTATCTGCTCAAGGCGGAACGATTGGAAAAGGAAAAGGACTTTGAGGGGGCGATTGCGATTTACGAAAGCCTATATGCACAAAACAGTGCAAATGTCGTTGTCGCGAATAACTTGTCCAGTTTGATCACGACTCATCGCGATAGCGCGGAAGATTTGGATCGCGCGTATGCAATTGCCCGCCGCTTGCAAAACTATGAAATCCCCGCGTTGCAAGACACTTATGGTTGGATTGAGTACCGCCGTGGTAATTTCGATGAAGCGGTTAAGTATCTTGAACCTGCTGCGAAGGGCCTGCCGGAACATGCATTGGTGCAATATCACTTGGGGATGACCTATGTCGCACTTGAGCGGTTCGATGAAGCCAAAGAGGTTTTGACCAAAGCAATTGAAATGGCGGGTGAAGATCCCTTGCCACAGTTTGAAAAAGCGCGGGAAAAGCTTGCAGAGTTGCAAGGCCAATAAATGGAAAATTCGATCAAAGGAACGGGCCTCAGCATAATTGTTGGGGCCTTTTCGTGTTGGGGTTGATGGATGTTGAAGAAGACGGTTCTTGGCTTAATGTAGGGCAAGGCACCCAATCCGTTCGAAAGCTCAGGGATTTACGATGAATGATCGAAAGACGGTATTCTATCTCTGCCTTTTGGCTTTCCTGTCGGCACTGCCTGTTGCGGGGCTGCGGGCGGCTGAAAACATCAACATATTGCGCGAGGACCTCAAGCAGATCGGCCCATTGGGGTGGATCGCGCCAAACATCACGTTTCCAATAGGGGATTTGACGTCCCCTTGGGTCACCCCCACCGATGAAACGCCTTCTGCCGTACTGGTCCGGCGTTTGCAGCTTAAGCACGGTGGCCGCAATCCTGTTGTTGCCTATGACAATCGTGACCGAGCCCATTCCGAGGTAGCGCGCAACAAGTTTCCGTCGCTCCCTCGGTTGCAATATGGGCCTGAGTTGCAAAACGCCAACATCGATTTTGGCTTGGCTGGGCAGATCATTTATCCCTTTCCGGTGATTGGAAATTCATCGACGGCTGGGACCCATTGGCTCACGGGGCGTAGTCAGGCGCGATTGGGTATGACCGGCAATGGCGGTCCGGCACGTGCTTATCTGACTTATTCCAATAACCATATCTATATGTACCCTGAACATCGCGATCACGATGGGGCTGACATGTTTCCCGCAAACTGGCCCTATATGGTGATTTCACAGGGCTCTTCGGGGTCAGACAGGCCGTTTTTAGAAGCCTTTTTCATGACGATTGCAGCCTTGCCGGAGGAGACTCGCAAATTTCTACGCGAGCAAAAGCTGCTAGCGCCAACCCTGCAAATGATCTTACGTCGTAATCTGGCCGGGATATACAAGCGCGAGGCTTATTATACGGCCCGTGCCCACCCGACCGTTTTTTCCAAGGAGCAACTCGCGCCCGAGCGCATGGTGGCCTTTGCCGCAGATCTTAAACTGGGAGATATTCCACCGATGGTCCGGTTGAAAGTCGAGGAGGAAAGCTTCAACAAGCTGGCCGGGCTGGGCGGTATGTCGGAGAAGTTGTTTGACACCCCCTCGGCAATTGCCCGAATCTGGCGCGGACATCAGTACCGACAAGACATGGTGGTGTCCGCTGTTGATACGAAAGATCCAAACGGACGCGATCTGCGGTTTGAATGGGTCGTGTTGCGCGGTGATCCCGAGCGGGTGAAGATCACGCTTTTAGACGGGCCGGGCACTCGTGCGAGGATCGAGATGCAATGGCAAAATATGCCCCTGTCGGTGCCGCAAAACGACATCCTGTCACATCGTATTGATATTGGTGTTTTTGCCTTTAACGGCATGCATGACAGTGCCCCTGCGTTTATCTCGGTCAGCTTTCCAACGCATCAGAAACGGATCTATGAAAACTCGAATGCATCGGGGCGGGTCTTGTTAACGTCGGTCGATTACACAAACGGTCAGGCCCCACATTTTGATCCGCGGCTGCACTGGTGGGCAGATTGGCGCGATGAGTTTGAATATGATACCGATGGGGAACTTGTGGGTTGGCGTCGGATGCAGCCGGATGGCACAACCAAGATCCACGCCGCAGATGCCCCGCCTGCCAGATATGATTTTGAGAAGTCACAATATGGCCCGCGATTGGTGCGGCGAGACACTCAGTAAGGGAGCACTGTGATGAACAAGCATGTATTGCCGGAGCAGAAACGTCAGGACATCTTGAATCACGTGCGCTTCGACGCCGGGCGCAATGCGCGTGGCAAGATCGGATTTGTGCTGATCCCGAATGAGCAAACCATTGAGGATGACATGGTCCGCTATCTGCCTGCGGGTGTCGGGGCGTATTTCAGCCGGGCCACGATGCCACGGGAAATCTCAACCGAGAGCTTGGCACAGTTGCGTGGATCATTGGCGGAAACAGCGGCGCGGATCCTGCCCGATGACGGGCTGGATGTGGTGGCTTTTGCTTGCACCTCGGGCACCGTGGCGGTGGGCGAGGAGGAATCCTGCGCGGAACTGGCCAAGGGCGCACCGGGGGCGCAAACAACCACATTGGCGGGCGCGGTGCGCAAGGCACTGGCGGCCATGGGCGCGCAGAAAATTGTGCTGGGTTCGCCCTATGTGGCCGAGCTGAATACCAATGTCGCGACCTATCTGGAAGGGGCCGGTTTCACGGTGCTGGAGGCGCATGGCATGGGCTTGAATTATGACACCGAGATGATCCGCGTCGCCCCCGAGTACATCGCCGACTACGCTCGCGCCATCGACCGGCCCGATGCCGATGCGGTGCTGCTCAGCTGCGGCGCGCTGCGCAGTATTGATGTGGTCGATGCGATTGAGCAGGAGTTGGGCAAGCCGGTGATCTGTTCCAACCAAGCCATGCTGTGGGATTGCCTGCGGCTGGCCGGAGTCGATGACAAGCTGTCGGGGCTGGGGCGGTTGTTGCGGGAGTATTAATTCCCGTTTAAGTGTGGTGTTGCGATTTAAAGGGCACGCTGCATATGTCTCAATTCATCAAAACTGTGACTGTGTTTTTGACCTTCGTAATAGGTTTGGTAGCCACGGCACATGCAAGAGACCTGTGGGCTGAGCTTTGCGCTGAGAAAAATTGCGACGAATTCCCGCTTGGCTATCATACCTTCGATTTCCCCAAGCAGCGTTTGTATTTTCCTATGCGCCGACTGTCTTTGCCAAATTGGCAAGAGCGTGCATTAGATGGGGATGTTCCAGAAATTGTGAGCTATCAGATTGGGAATTCGATTGATGATCCCCGGCGCACATATAGTGGTGCAGGTGGCGGGCTGAAACGCTGTTGCGATGAGTTGTTCGATTGGTTTGGAATCGAGCGCGAAGATCGCAAAAACGGTCATGTAAATTCTGTAACAGTGAATCCCTATACACCTCGGAATTCGCAATATGATGCGAGATCACTTTATGCTCGCGTTCACAATAAGCTGCCGGAACTGGGTGAGGAAATTGCTCCGACCCAGTTGCCAGCAGATTTGAAATTTCCGATCAGCCCGTCCTTTTGGATGCTATTCGACAGGCAAGGTGCTCTCGGTTTGGTGTCGAGAGAGCCCATTTTAGCGGGAAGTTATGTATTCGCGTCTTGTACTGTCGTTTGCAAAGTATGGACCTTGCGCCCTAGAGGTGGAGCAAAACGCCCGGCGCTTAGCGTTTATATCTCCAGCACGACCTATAGACGTAAATTTGGCTCTATCGACGATTGGCGTGCATTTAGCGAGCATCAATTCGTTCCTGAGATCACGATCCAAACCTTAGAAGACTTGGCGACATACATCCGTAAAATTGACACGCTGCTGCAACGTGCAAGCCAGCATCCGGAGAGAAAGTAACCCGATCTTGTGCCGTAGGGTGAGTGTTAACCCAGCACTATGTATCAGAAAGCGGCAGGCGCATCACGCGCCTGCTCAAGCCGTAGCACCTTACAGGGCTGCCAAAATCCCCTCACCGGCAGAGACTTCGCAGACGCCGGGGTTTTCCTCTTCTTGCAGGAGGATCACGGTGCCGTCGTCCACCACCATGGCATAGCGTTTTGAGCGGTCGATCAGCCCGGCGGGTGGAGCGGAAAATTCCATGCCGATGGCTTTGGTGAATGTCGCCTCAGCATCGCCCAGCATGGCGATACCAGCAGCGCTTGCACCCGTGGCTTCACCCCAGGAGCCCATGACAAACGGGTCATTGACCGAGACGCAGATCACCTCGTCAATGCCTTTGGCGGCCAGATCATCTTTGGTGCGGATAAAGCTGGGCACGTGCGCCGAATGGCAAGTGGGGGTATAGGCGCCGGGCACGGCAAAGATCACCACTTTGCGTCCCGCAGTCAGTTCGGAAAGGTTCACTGCCTCGGGGCCTTCGGCACCTATGCGAGTCAGCGTGGCCTCGGGAAGTTTGTCGCCAGTAGAAATACTCATTGTCGTTTCCTGTATATCAATTGCGTTGAACTCTGAATTAGTTATAGGTGCATTGGCTGCCAAAGCCACCCAAAACACAGGAGAGGGACATGTCGAATATCGTCGTAATCGGGGCCGGTCAGGCGGGCTCTTCCTTGGTGGCGAAGCTGCGCAATCTGGGGTTTGACGGTAAGATCACCTTGATCGGTGAGGAAGCGGCCCCCCCGTATCAGCGCCCGCCGCTGTCGAAAAAGTACCTGTTGGGTGAAATGGAACTGGAGCGGCTGTATCTGCGGCCCGAGAGTTTTTATGCCGAGAATGATATCGAGCTGCGCCTGAGCACGACAGTGACCGGCATCGATACCACAAACAAACAAGTAATGATTGGCGCTGAAGCCGTGCCTTATGACCAATTGGCACTGACCACCGGGTCGTCGCCGCGCTATCTGCCTGCCGCGATTGGTGGCGATCTGGACGGCGTGTATGTGGTGCGTGACTTGAAAGACGTTGATGCCATGGCGCCGGAGTGTGTCGAAGGCAAACGCGTGCTGATCATCGGTGGCGGTTATATCGGGCTTGAGGCGGCAGCGGTCGCGGCCTCCAAGGGGCTGCAAGTGACTGTGGTTGAGATGGCCGACCGGATCCTGCAACGTGTGGCCTCGCCAGAGACATCCGATTATTTCCGCGCGCTGCACAAGGGGCATGGCGTGGATATTCACGAAGGTGTTGGGCTGGAGACGCTTTTGGGCGACGGTCGTGTCACCGGAGCGCGCCTGTCAGATGGCAGCGAGCTTGAGATTGATTTTGCCATCGTTGGCGTCGGTATTATGCCGTCGGCAGGCTTGGCTGAAGCGGCAGGATTGGAGATCGACAACGGCATTAAGGCCAACGAGCTGGGCCAGACCAGTGATCCGTCAGTCTGGACGGCGGGCGATTGCGCATCCTTTCCATTCAGGGATGGCCGGTTGCGTCTGGAAAGCGTGCCCAATGCCATCGACATGGCAGAGATTGTGGCCGAAAACATGTTGGGCGCAGACAAAACATATGTACCAACGATCTGGTTCTGGTCAGATCAGTACGATGTGAAGTTGCAGATCGCCGGGCTGAATACCGGTTACGACCGGATTATCACCCGTCCGGGCGATAATGAGAATAGCGTGTCCTTTTGGTACTATCATGGGGAGACACTGTTGGCAGTTGACGCCATGAACGATGCGCGCGCGTATATGGTAGGCAAGCGCCTGATCGACATGGGGAAATCGCCGGGGCCGGCAGCGATTGAAGACCCCACGACAGAGTTGAAGAGCCTGCTGAAAGCGTGAGAATCATCGGCGGCGATTTTCGTGGCCGCCGATTGGCATCGGTGGGCAAGGGCGATAGTGCAGCGCACTTGCGCCCCACCGCTGACCGGGTGCGCGAAAGCTTGTTTAATGTGCTAACCAATGCCTATGGCGACCCTTTTGAGGGCGCACGTGTACTGGACCTCTTTGCCGGCACCGGCGCACTGGGGCTGGAGGCGCTGTCGCGCGGGGCAGAGCATGTGAGCTTTGTCGAAAACGGCCGCAAGTCGCTATCGCTGATCCGGGAAAACATCGCCCTGTGCCGGGCGGAAGGCGCGACCAAAGTGATCACCCGCGATGTGCGGCGCTTGGGCGACAATCCTGGCGCGCCGTTTGATCTGATTTTTCTTGACCCGCCCTATAACAAAGGGATGGGAGAGCAAGCACTAGCCGCAGCGCTTAAAGGCGGGTGGCTTGCTGATACGGCGCTGATTGTCTGGGAGGAGAGTGCTGTTGTGGCCGTGCCTGAAGGGCTGACGTTGCTGGACGAGCGCAGTTATGGCGATACGGTTATTCGGATTTTGGAACGGGTTTAGGGAGCGCGGGACGTTCAGGATCTTTATCCGAATTCCAAGGGATATAGCTGTGCAGTGGTAACCGTTCTGGTGCGAACGTATCGAAAAATGGATCCCAATCAGTGATAGTTTCGTACAGGTGGCGGAACGCAGAAATGATCGGTTTGCCCGCTGCTAGAGGTAAATCAAGGTAACTGAATTTGTTGCTTTGCCATCTGTAAGAAGCGCTGTCAGAATTATCATTATTGTATATTGCATTCGCGAGAATCAGCGCACTGCACCCTTCGAAACCCGTTGCACCAGAAACGTAAGCCACTAGACTTACGACCTCGGTTGGAAACCATGAGTCGTGAAAGCGGCAATCAGCGGAGTTCAAAAGCGCATCAAGGGCGGACCGATGTTTGTCAATATTGCAGCCGTAATCCGCTGTTGCGATTTCGGCACGCTCTTCATTGGTCAAAGCGCGGGCTATATCTAAGAGGGGAGCTATGATCTCTGATGTTGAGTAGGTCGTTAGGTCGCCCTTTGTTGGGCGGATCTGCTCGGAAACCAGATCATATTGTCGCGCGACCTCAAACCCGTTCATCAGGGCCGACCGAATGGGCGCAGGCGCGCTGCGGTAGATGTCGGCGCATTCATCCCACTCCCACTCGAAATCGCTGCTCCTGTCAGGATTTTCAAAGCGATCAAGCAGCAGCAAACATGTAGCCAACAGAAATTCCAAGTCGCTTTCTGTTGGTGTGCAAGATTTTGATATGAGTGACGACCAGTACTGTTGAGTTAGCCCCAAGGTCCAATGTGGGATGCGGCTAGTTGAATGTGGGATTAACTTTTCATTAATCGAACGCTCATAAGCGGTTAGATCACGCTGGATCGATCCAAGAAGCTGGGATGCGGCACATTGTAAATCGTGCAACGCTTGGTATTTTCGAAATGTCATATTTATGGTTTGTTGGGTTGGCGGTACTCAAGAGAACAACATATCCTCATAGGGTGTCAATGGCTTGAGAGCGCCCCTATGGATGTAAGACTGTGGTCGTGTGGCAGCAAGGTGACTTGGTTTATAATTCACCAAGATAATATCCGATATTTAGAACGTCCAAATTCGCGCTGAATACGGAATGGTATTAGCGAGTAAGCCGACTGTCAGACGTTTGCCACGAAGATGTGTGATGCTCGGCTTAATCTTTAATTTCGTTGCAGCGCACCACAACGGCATCCGCCGGAAAGATCAGAGACTGGATGTAGTCTTTGCCCTTGGCGTGAAGCGCCCGTGCCATGCGGGAGAAGAGAGATAGCTCCTTTTCAGGGGCACGCTCGATGATCACAGGCTCGCAAGGTGGCAGGAGCGGCAGGCTTTCACGCTTTTTACGGCACTTTTCGCTCAGGTCGACATGCATGATCAGTGGGTTGTTTGCGTAGTCTGGTTCAGCGGAAAGGTGGGCTGCGCAATCCTCTTGGCGAGGATGCGCATTTTCCCTAAAGGTCGACGGTTCACTTTGCTTACTCATTACAATCACTCGCTATCTTTATACTCACTACAAACACTCGGTACGCGTCACTCGTTAAACTTATTTCCCCCAGGCTTTAATCTGTCGCCTGTTACCGTAATATTTATATACATGACTGAATTTGGGACTGGAAGTCCTTTAAATGGGATTGACGTCTTCAGGTTGTCCTGGTGCCCCACCTAAATCGACCAGCTGAAATGCGGGTTTCCCAGTTGGGGATGTTCCCTACTGGACTGGTGGTTTTGTTTCATTGGGGGCGACAGATTGAGTAAATCCGCCTTATTTTTGACACATTTTGGGCAATTGTCCTCAAGTTGGAAATTCACTGTATTTAGCATTTTTGGTTTACACTTAGATTCACAGCAGGGGCGTGCTCAATGCCAAACCGGCGAAGGTCATCAAATCGGGAACCGACGCCAGTGGACATTCCTGGGTTGTGTAAGGTGGAGAACGCCTGATTCAGGCTTTCATCAAATCCGGAAGCTCCCCGGTGAGACCGGCCGCCTCGCGGATGAAGCTGCGGCGCAGACCCGGCATTGATCCGATCAAGCCCATTCCCAGATCACGTCCCAGGCGCAGCAACCCGTTGTCGTTGGAAAAGAGCCGATTGGTGACATCGGTGACCATCGCCAAGGTGGCGGTATCAAACCGCCGCCATTGTTGATAGCGCGCCAGAACATCTGGCGCGGCGATGTCTTCGCCGCGTTTGGAAGCCTCGGAAATGACCTGCGCGAGTGCAGCGACATCGCGCAGACCTGCATTCAACCCTTGGCCCGCGATGGGGTGCATACCGTGTGCGGCGTCGCCGATCAGGGCGAGACGTGGGGCGATGAAGCTGTCAGCGAGTGTCAGGCCCAGAGGATAGGTGTAACGTTTGCCGCGCAGTTTGATATCGCCCAGAAAGTCGCCGAAGCGGGGGCGCAGAATTTCCATGAACTCGTCGTCATCCAGCGCATCAAATTGCGCCGCCGTCTCGGCGGTTTCGCTCCAGACAATAGAGGAGACATTTCCGGGCAGGGGTAAAATGGCCAGCGGGCCGGGAGGCATGAAGAACTGATGTGCGATGCCGTTATGGGGCAGTTCATGTTCTATTGCAGCGACCAATGCGGTTTGTTGATAACCCCAGCCGGTGCGTTTGATCCCGGCACGGGTTGCGGTTTCCGAGGCCCGTCCGTCCGATCCGATAGCCATGCAACCCTGCAAGACATCACCATTGTCAAGCGTCAGGGCGACACCAGCGCCTTCGACTGCCTGTGCGACCACCTTGCCGGTGATCTGGCGAATGCGAGGCTCGGCATCCATTGCCTCCAGAAAGGCGCGGCGTAAGAAACGATCCTCCAGCATATGGCCCATGGGGCCTTCTTCGATCTCGGCGTGATCAAAATGCATGAAAAACGGCGATGGTCCCTCGCCCGCGCGACCGTCTGAGACCTTGATTTCCAACATCGGCTGAGCGTTCTCCGCAACCCGATCCCAGATTTCAATTGCGCGCAACAAGCGGACCGAAGCCAAGGCCAGTGCATAGCCACGCCCGTCAAAAGCCGCATCCTTGCGGATCTCGCTGGTTTGAGCATCGATGACGGTCACGCCATGCCCTGCCTGTGCTAGAGCCAAGGCCAGAGCTGGGCCGTTCAACCCGCCCCCTACGATCAGGATATCGTTCTCATGCGTCATGTCCTTCAATATGCTGCGCGATGTGGGATTGTCCATGTGTTGTGTTGCCGCTACCGTCTGCGCGACGAGAGATTCAGGAGACAGCGTGATGCAAGAGTGGTTGACCATGACAGCGGCAGATCTGGGCCGAGGTATTGGCAAGGGTGAGATTGACCCAGTGGCCCTGACGCAGACCTATCTGGATGCGATTGACGCGCACCCGCATCGTGATCGGATTTATTCCGAGGTGACGCATGAGCGCGCTCTGGCTGAATCTGGGGCGGCGCAGACCCGCGCGAAAGCGGGACAGAGATTGAGTGCCTTGGACGGTGTGCCTGTTAGTTGGAAAGACCTGTTTGATACGGCAGGCATTGCCACTGAATCCGGCAGTGCGCTGCTCAAAGGTCGCACGCCCGCGCGCGATGCAGAAGTGCTGCGCAATGCGACGATGGCAGGGTTGGTCTGTCTGGGTAAAACCCATATGAGCGAGTTGGCCTTTTCAGGGCTTGGCCTGAACCCAATGACCGCCACGCCGCCTTGCGTGAATGACGAAGGGGCTGTGCCTGGTGGATCATCATCCGGGGCAGGGGCCAGCGTGG
This sequence comes from Roseovarius albus, assembly GCF_900172335.1. Lineage (GTDB taxonomy): Bacteria > Pseudomonadota > Alphaproteobacteria > Rhodobacterales > Rhodobacteraceae > Roseovarius > Roseovarius albus. Next base: position 360,388 of record NZ_FWFX01000003.1, on the reverse strand, counting down.
CGTTCAATCTGGCGCCTTGCGGGATTGGAAGTGACACCGGGGGATCGGTGCGAATTCCGTCGGCATGGAATGATTTGGTTGGATTGAAAACGACCAGTGGACGGTTGTCTCTTGATGGGGCCGTGCCCCTATGTTCCAAGTTCGATACCGTAGGGCCGCTTTGTCGCACGGTAGAGGATTGTGCCTTGATGTTGGCCGCGCTGGAAGGCGGTCAGGCTGCGGATCTTAAGGGCACATCGCTGAAAGGTGTTCGTTTTGCCACGCTTCAAACCGGCGTTCTGGATGATATTCGTATAGCACCGCGCGATGCGTATCAAAGTGCCGTGGCGCGTCTACAGGCGGCCGGGGCCGAGATTGTGCCAATTGAAGTGCCGGAGGTTGAAGAGGCGCTGTCGATGTCTGGCGTGATTTTCACCGCCGAGGCTTATGGCATCTGGCAGGACACGATTGAAGCCGCGCCCGAAAAGATGTTCCCGCCAATTCTGGAGCGTTTCCGTTTGGGTAAAGAGATCACCGCGCCGGCCTATATTGCAGCATGGAACCGGTTGGACGAATTGCGTGCCATCTGGAACGCGCGCGTCGCGGAATTTGATGCAGTGTTGATGCCGACGGCGCCGATTCTGCCGCCCAATCATGATCGCTTGCTGAGTGATGACGAATACTATGTCACCGAAAACCTGCTGGCGCTGCGCAACACGCGTGTGGGTAATCTGTTGGGCCTATGTGCGGTGACTTTGCCCACCGGCGTGCCGAGCTGCGGCATCATGCTCTGCGGCAAGCCCTTTGGCGAAGAGGCGCTGTTGCGCGTCTCGCATGCGGCCGAAGAGGCGCTTAGCTAACTTATTGGTGGCGTGTGATTTTGTGGCGCTATGGCTGGATCGCCATATTTGCCACAAATCACATGTCAAGACATTGGTTTTGCTGGACCTAAAGCCTCACCTTGGGTAGATTCAGGGTCAAGAGGGACAAAAGTCCCCGGATTTTGAGGCAGTAACCAATGTTCCCTAAGCGGTTTTCGAACCTTCCGGAATATGCATTTCCGCGTTTGCGGCGTTTGCTTGATGTGCATCCGCCCGGTGGTGACGTTGTGCATATGACAATTGGAGAACCAAAGCACAACTTTCCCCCGTGGATCGTTGATATCATCAAAGAAAATGCAGCGGGTTTCGGGAAGTACCCTGTGAACGAGGGCAAGCCTGAGCTGCTGGAGGCGATCACAACCTGGATCGGCCAGCGCTACGGTGTGGTGATGGATCCGACGAAAAACGTGATGGCGTTAAATGGCACACGCGAAGGGTTGTATAACGCCATGATGGCGGTCTGCCCCGAGGTGAAGAATGGTCAGCCCAAAGTGCTGTTGCCCAATCCTTTTTATCAAGTTTATATGGTTGCGGCGATCAGCGTGGGGGCAGAGCCTGTGTTGCTGAACGCCACACCTGACAACGGGTACATGCCCGATTTCACGGCGCTGTCGCCGGATCTGCTCAATCAAGTGGCGGTGGCTTATCTGTGTTCCCCCAGTAATCCGCAAGGGGCTGTGGCGAGCCGGGACTACTGGGTAGACTTGATTCAGCTGGCTGAGAAATACGATTTCAAGGTCTTCGCTGACGAGTGTTATTCCGAGATTTACCGTGGTGAAGAGCCGCCTGTCGGGGCCTTGCAGGTCGCGCATGATCTGGGCGCTGATCCTGAACGGGTGCTGGCATTCCATAGCCTGTCGAAACGGTCAAACCTGCCGGGGTTGCGCAGCGGCTTTGTTGCCGGTGGGCCTGAAAACATTACGCGTATTCGTCAGCTACGGAATTATTCGGGCAGCCCGCTGCCAATGCCGCTTCAACATGTGGCTGAAAAGGTCTGGGCGGACGAGTCCCATGTGATCGAAAACCGCCGCCTTTACCGCGAAAAATACGATATGGCGGATGAGATCATGACCGAGGTGCCCGGATACAGTGGACCAGAGGCCGGGTTTTTCCTGTGGCTGCCAGTGAATGACGGTGAAAAAGCCGCACTAAAGGCCTGGGTTGAAACTGGGGTGCGGGTGCTGCCCGGCGCTTATCTCAGCCGCGAGGTAAACGGGTTCAATCCCGGAAAAGAATTTATTCGGGTCGCATTGGTGGCCCCAAAAGAAGAGACAGAACAAGGCCTGATCCGCCTGCGTGACTGTCTTTATAAGTAAGAACGAGGACGAGGGTAACATGGCATATCAGACACGTGGACGCGAACCATTGCTGGATAGCTCGATGGCTGAAGCTATCGAAAAACGCGGCAAGGAAATGCTGGGGCTGGGCCTGTTGGCACTTGCCGCACTGGCAGCGGTGATGATCGCGACCTACACGCCTGATGATCCTAGCTGGCTGTCGGCGACGGACGCGCCGGTGCAAAATGCGCTTGGCCGGTTAGGTGCATCGATTGCCGCGCCTTTGTTCATGATCGTTGGTGGCGGCGCTTGGGGCGTTGCGCTGGTTCTGGCTGCTTGGGGTTTGCGTTTTGCCTTGCACAAGGGAGAAGAACGCGCCGTGTCCCGTCTGATTTTTGCGCCGATCTGGATCGCGGTGCTGGCGCTCTATGCCTCAACCCTCACACCGGGCGCAGAATGGGCCGCGACCCATAGCTTTGGCCTGGGTGGCTTGTTTGGGGATACGATTCTAGGCGCGCTGTTGGGCATTCTGCCGGTAAGCGCAGGTCTGGGCATCAAGCTGATGTCCTTGGTGCTGGGCATTTCCATGCTGGCATTGGGGGCGTTTGTACTGGGCTTCACCAAGCCTGAGCTGGCGCGCATCTGGCGTTTCCTGCTGGTGGGCGTGATCATGACCTATGCCCGGCTGATGAACCTGTTGGGCCGAGGGGCGTCGGGTGCCGTTCACGCGGCGCAAGGAGCACAGACCCGTATGGCCGAACGTCGTGCAGCACGCGCTAATGTGCAGGATGCCGTTCTTGAAGATGACGTCGATTACGTCGAATTTGATGCACCAGAGGTAGCGGCACCACGAGTGCCTTCGCCAGTGGTCCGCCGCGCGGTCGAGCCGGTCCTGTCGCGTCAGCGCGAAGAGGCAGCAGAGCCTATCGTCAAAGAGACCGTTGAGCCGGAAAAATCTGGTGGGTTGCGGGCCCTGATGCCATCGCTGATGCGCAAACCCGAACCGATGCCGGAGCCCGAATTGGTCGAGGCGCACATCCCGGCAGATCTAGTGGAGATGGAAGGCCCGACTGATGACAGGATCAAGGCCAAGATTTCTAGCATCATCAAATCCCGCGTGCGCCAGTCGCCTGCCGTGCAGGTCGAAAGCGTTGCGCCGCTGACCAAGGGGCGTGGTCGTGGGCCCGACCCACTTATTCTGGACACAACCCGTCGTCGGGGGATTCCGGCTGAGCCGCCACTGACAGCGGCAACCCCATTTACGGCGCACGAGCAACCGGTTCTTGATGAAGACGCCTTTGAAGCCCCGATGGACATTGATGTGGTCGACGAGGCTGACATCGATGCAGCGATGATGACACCGGAAAACACCATGCAAGCCGATGCGCACGTGGTGCCGGAACGGTTGCCAATGCCCGAGGCGCGCGCTGTGGTTCAGCATACGCCACGCAAGGCGGTTCAGCCATCCGCACGCGCTGCGGCCGAGGCCCAGCCGTCGCTGCAATTCGAAGAAAAGAACAAGGTGGAATATGAGCTGCCGCCCTTGGGCTTGTTGTCGAATCCGATCAATATAGAACGCCATCACCTGAGTGATGAAGCGCTCGAAGAAAATGCGCGCATGCTGGAAAACGTGCTGGATGACTATGGGGTCAAGGGCGAGATCGTCTCGGTTCGTCCGGGTCCGGTCGTCACCATGTACGAGTTGGAGCCTGCACCGGGTCTAAAGGCCAGCCGTGTGATTGGTTTGGCAGATGATATTGCGCGCTCGATGAGTGCACTGTCTGCGCGTGTCTCCACGGTGCCGGGGCGCAGCGTAATCGGGATTGAATTGCCGAATGAAAACCGCGAAATGGTCGCACTTCGCGAACTATTGTCGACCCGTGACTTTGGCGATGGCAATCAAAAGCTGCCACTGGCACTGGGCAAAGACATCGGTGGTGATCCGGTGATTTCAAACCTCGCCAAGATGCCTCACCTGTTGATCGCGGGGACCACCGGATCAGGTAAATCTGTGGCGATCAACACGATGATCTTGTCGCTGCTCTATAAGCTGACGCCGGATGAATGTCGTCTGATCATGATTGACCCCAAGATGCTGGAACTGTCGGTTTATGATGGCATTCCGCACCTGCTGTCCCCGGTTGTGACTGACCCGAAAAAGGCGGTTGTCGCCTTGAAATGGGTCGTGGCCGAGATGGAAGATCGCTATCGCAAGATGTCCAAGATGGGTGTGCGCAACATCGATGGTTACAATGGCCGCGTGGCAGAAGCCCTGTCCAAAGGTGAGACCTTTAGCCGTACGGTGCAGACCGGCTTTGATGATGAGACCGGCGAGCCAGTGTTCGAGACCGAGGAAATCATTCCCGAAAAAATGCCATATATCGTCGTTATAGTTGACGAGATGGCCGACCTGATGATGGTTGCTGGCAAAGAAATCGAAGCCTGTATTCAACGCTTGGCGCAGATGGCGCGGGCTTCGGGTATTCACCTGATCATGGCGACACAGCGTCCCTCGGTGGACGTGATCACCGGTACGATCAAAGCGAACTTCCCCACCCGGATTTCGTTCCAGGTGACCTCGAAAGTCGACAGCCGTACCATTCTGGGCGAGATGGGCGCCGAACAGCTCTTAGGTATGGGCGACATGCTTTACATGGCCGGTGGCGGTAAAATCACCCGCTGTCACGGTCCGTTTGTCTCGGACGAAGAAGTTGAAGAAGTGGTCAATAACCTCAAAGCTTACGGTCCACCTGAATATGTCGGTGGCGTTGTTGAAGGCCCGGAAGAGGAAAAAGCCAGCAACATCGATGCGGTTCTGGGGCTTGGGGGCAATACCGATGGCGAGGATGCGCTCTATGATACGGCCGTCGCGATTGTGATTAAAGACCGCAAATGCAGCACCTCCTACATCCAGCGCAAGCTGTCGATCGGCTACAACAAGGCTGCGAAGCTAGTGGAGCAGATGGAAGACGAGGGTGTTGTCAGCGCGGCGAACCACGTTGGCAAGCGCGAAATCCTGGTTCCTGAACAATAAGGCGGATCGTTGCCATATCAGAAAAAACCAAATAGGGCCGGGTGTACATCCGGCCCTTTCTACTTATGTAAGAGATATGAACAAGATACGTATTATTCTGGCCTCGGCCCTGACCACAGCGACATTGGCTGCGCCTGCATGGGCGCAGGGCCTCTCGCTTGGCCAGCTTTCGAACTACCTCAACAGCTTCAAGTCAGCTTCGGGGGAGTTCACACAGATCAATGATGATGGCACAATCAGCACCGGGCAGATCTATATCAAACGCCCCGGGCGAGTGCGGTTCGAATACAACCCGCCTGAAAAAACGCTGGTTGTCGCAGATGGCAGCACGGTTGGGGTGATCGATCCCAAGTCGAACACAGGACCCGAGGGTTACCCGCTCAATAAAACCCCGCTCAAGATCATTCTGGCGCGCAAGGTTGATTTTAGCCGCGCACGCATGGTTACAGGACACAAAAGCGACGGCAAGACAACAACTGTCCGAGCGCAAGATCCGGAACATCCTGAATATGGAAGTATCGATCTGGTGTTCACCGGTAACCCGGTTGAATTGCGCCAATGGGTAATCAATGACAGTAGCGGTAGCCAAACCACGGTGATCTTGGGGGACCTCAAGAAGAACGTGCAACTGGGAAACGACAAGTTTGTCATCCCGGGATTGGGTGCTAACACTCGGAACTGATTTTTAATGGAACTGTCAGAGCGGGGGCAAAGCCCGCTCTGTTTCGGTTTAGATTACTCCGCAGCCCTTGAGCTGTGAGCGATAGGTGTAGCCGCGTTCTTCGACCGAGGAGGCGACGCGCACCAACCATGGTTTGCCATTGTAGCTTTGGCGTGAGTAGCCGCCGCGCCCTTCGTGATAGGCCAAATACTGATTGCGGGTGTCGTACATTGAGATACCAAGGCGCTGATTGCTCTCGGCCATGTACCAGCCGATGAAATCAGTCGCATCGCGGATGTCATCCCGGCGGGCCGAGCGACTGCCGGTTGAGGCCTTGTATTCATCCCATGTGCCATCAAGCGCCTGAGAATAGCCAAAGGCCGAGCTTTGCCGCCCCATTGGGATCACGCCAAGCGTAAACCGGTAAGGCGTTCGCGCGTCGGAATCGAACTTGCTCTCTTGATAGATGGTGGCCATCTGCACGTGGATTGGCACCCCCCAGCGGCGTTCAGCCGCGCGGAATGCACGTTTGTATTCGGGGCGCTGGTCAAGGATCGTGCAGGCATTATCCAATCGGCTGGGAGGGGTGTCATATCCACCACCGCCACAGGCCGCTAGCACGGTCATCAACACGAATGCGCGAAGCTTTCTGCTCATCTGCCTCTCGCTCTTTTTTGTTTATTGTGGATATTTTAACCCAATTTGCCTGGCGTGGGAATGGTGAAAAGCACCCGTAAACACAGCGTTTCACAACAAAATCACCAGTAACACGGGCATGGCGAGCACTGACATCAGGGTCGAGACCATCACCAAACCCGCGACGGCCTCGGAATCGGCCTTGTATTTTTCAGCAAGCAGGTAGGAGGTCACCGCAACGGGCGTTGCGGTTTGCAGCACCAGCACGCCAAAGGCAATGTGGTCGAGCTGAAACCAGCGTCCGATTCCCCAGGCAACGACCACGCAGACCAGCAGTTTGATCAGGCTGAGGCCCGCCGCCAGTTTCAAGCGCGCAGCATTTAACCGCCCAATGGCCACGCCTAATGTCATCAGCATGAGCGGAATTGCCATCTGCCCGGTCAATTCCAGTGTCCGGGTCAAAGCCTGCGGCGTTTGCCAGCCCTGCCAGAGGAATAAAGCCCCTAAAAGCGTGGCCCAGATCATCGGCTCGCGCAGCATCTTGCCAAAGGCGCCTTGCCCGGCGACCAAGCCGATCCCGATGGTGAAACCAAAGACCGCGCTTATCGCCAGAATGACAACAGCCATCTCCAGTCCGACTTGTCCAAAGGCAAATAAAGCCAGGGGTAAGCCCAGATTGCCGGTGTTGCCGAAGGTCATTGGTGCAAGGTAAGTCTGCCGGTTCAGCCCCCAAAGCGACAGCAGTACGGTAAAGAGCGCCAGTACTGCGAAATGTGACAAAATTGAGGCAATTGAGAGCCTGCTAAGTGCCCCAAGGTCAGCCTGAGACTGCATCAGCGCCGTAAAAATCAGGCAGGGCACGGCAATTGTCATGGCCAGCCGGGTGATAAACTGTACTGGATAATCATAACCCAGCTTGACCCAAACGTATCCGACGCCCGCAAGGCAGAAGACCGGTGCAACGATGTTCAGGACTGTTACTGTAAGGTTCACAGACTGTTTCCTCTGAAATGTGGCAAAAAGTTGGACATCACCTATGTGAGCGGGGTAAGTTGTTGACAGTTAGGTAGTATTGTTATGATGAAAACGCGTGCAAAATATTGTTTAGGGCAAGTCGTCCGCCACCGAAAGCATCCTTTTCGGGGGGTGATTTTTGATGTTGATCCCGAATTTTCGAATACTGAAGAATGGTACAACAACATTCCAGAAGAGGCGCGGCCTGATCGCGCTCAGCCGTTCTATCACCTACTGGCGGAGAACGAGAAAAGCTATTACGTCGCTTATGTGAGCGAACAAAACCTTGCCGCCGACTATTCCGGCGAGCCGGTCGATCATCCAGATATCCCTGACATGTTCGGCCCTTTTGAGGATGGACATTATCCGCTTCATTTTGCGATGAATTGAAGACAGCGATTTGAACACGGAAAACTGAACGTTGGGCGGCGTAGGCCGCCCTTTCTCATTTCAATACCCCAATGCGCAACCGTCTTTGCGCGGGTCACTGCTGCCTTCCAAGACCCCGTCAGGACGGATCTGAATGGCTTGTGCTCCGCCAAGTGGCTCATCCGGGATGACCACGTCATGTCCCAGATCCGAGAGGGACTGCCGGGTCTCGGCGCTGTATCCACGTTCGATTTTCAGTTTTCCATTGTCGCTAAAACAACGCGGGGCATCGATGGCGCTTTGCGGGTCCATTTCGAAATCCTGTAAATTCGAGAGAAATCTCGCATGACCGCAAGGTTGATAGGCCCCGCCCATCACGCCGAAGGGCATGCGGATCTGGCCGTTTTCGCGCAACATGCCGGGAATAATGGTGTGCATGGGCCGCTTGCCACCGCCCAACTCGTTGGGGTGACATTCCTGCAAAGTGAAACCAGCCCCACGGTTTTGCATCAAAATGCCGAACTTTTCCGAGGCGATGCCAGACCCGAAGCCATGGAAAATGGAATAGATCAATGACACGGCCATGCAGTCGCGATCAACGACAGTGATATAGACCGTATCACGATGAATCGCCTCGGTGATCGGCGCTGCGGCGGGCATGGCCCTCTTGGGATCAATCAGGGCCGCTAACGCTTTAGCAGTGTCCATCGACAGCATGTGATCCAGACAGTCCACATGATCAGGGTCGGCGATGAAGCGATTTCTCGCATCATAGGCGAGCTTGGTGGCTTCCGCCTCTATATGCGCACGTTCCACACCAAACGGGTCCATCGCGGCGATATCGAACTGCGCCAGAATGTTCAGCAGCAAAATCGCGGTTGCACCCTGTCCGTTGGGTGGATGCTCAACCAGATCAGTGCCCTTGTAACTGCCTGTGACTGGTTGGGTGTAATGGCCGGAATGGGTGCTGAAATCCGTCAGGGTATGGATCCCACCTAAAGCCTGCAAAGCGTTGCACATGTCCTCGGCGATCTCACCATCATAAAATGCTTTGCGGCCGTCCTTGGCGATCCGGCGCAAGACTTCGGCCTGTCCGGGCGCGCGGAAAAGCTGACCGGCTTGAAAGGGTTGTCCAGCTTTTGAGTAATGCGCGATACCATGGCCTTGCAAAACATTGCTGTCATCTTGCAGGTCGGCTCCGACCCGAGCGGCGAGTGGTACACCTGCCTCGGCATAGTGGATGGAGGGCGCGAGAATTGCATCAAGTCCAATCTTCCCGTGATCTTCGCTCAATGCGCAAAAGGCATCGATGGCACCGGGAATGGTCACGGCATCAACTGAAGATGGGGGGATCGTTACAAGCCCTTTGGCACGCAGTACGGCAGCATTTGCGGCTTTAGGTGCGCAACCCGAGCCATTGAAAGCCTGAACCTCAGTACTGCCCGGCTTATTGAACAGAACAAAGCAATCACCGCCGATGCCAGTCATTTGTGGCTCGCAAATCCCGAGTAGAACCGCCCCGGCGATGGCGGCGTCCATGGCGTTACCGCCGCGCGACAGGAGATCAATCGCCACCTTTGAGGCCAGCGGGTGCGAGGTCGCACACATGCCGTTGGTGGCCAATACCGGGGACCGTCCGGGGAAATGAAAATCGCGCATGGTGTCTCCTGTCTCTGGCGTGACCAGACACTAGGATGGCTTTTATCGATTGCCAATTGTTTGCTTGGTAAATACCTCGGCACCGCGCGCTGGGTGGGGGCTGTTTCACGCGGTGCCGAGTGAAGCTATAATCCAGCTACAGGATTTAACTGACAGTCGATTCCGGCGGATTTTCGTGAAGAATTGGGCGAATTTGGGGTTTTCACCGGGCACTATTTCTGATCTGTGCCCAATTCGAATGAAAGTAATAGAGTGTTTTGCCCGGTTTCTCGCGTGTAATGCACGGATTTGGTTTGGGAATATATCAAGAACCAGCCAAACCCTCCTTCGGGCAACTGTTCCAAAGCTACGTCCAGATCTGGTAGGTCACCCGAGGGCAGTAATCCTTCGGGAAAGGCGCGCCCTAGATCACACAATGCCACCTCCAGGTCTGATTCCAGCAAAGACAGCTCTGCCCAAAAAACGCCCGGGCCAGCATTGCCCGTATATGCATGTTCGATGATGTTATTGGTGGCTTCGGCCAACACCAGTTCGACAGTTGCGACTGTACTGTTCAAAACATCCTCCCGTCTCAGCCACTCGGCAATGGTGCACAAAAACTCTCGAGTCCCAAGATCCGTGGCGATCCCATCGATACGCCGCGTCTTTGGGGGCTGTTTCGAAACCGCCGTTCTGTTATGCCCTGACACTAGGTGCCCCCTTTCTATCCGGCGGCTTGCGCGGTGAAGGGATCAGCGCTGTCATGGATGGTGAAAATCATGTCCATCCGTGTCAGTTGAAACACCTTGGCGACATCATGCGTCAGCCCTGCCAGCTCAAACGTCTTTTCGGTGCCAAAATGTTTTTTCATCGCAACAATCGCGCCAAGCCCGCTTGAATCTACAAAGCCCACCTCTGATAGATCAAGAACCACACGATCTGGCCCTTCATCAGTGATGGCGCGCATCTCGTCTTTGAACTGAATTGCTACGGCGGCATCGATCCGTGTTTCCTTGACCGTCACGACGTTGACGTTACTTATAATCCGACTGTTCAATCGCATATTTCTCATAGCCCCTAAATAGTAGTATGGGGATGCTAGACCGGATTGGTTACGATTTGGTATGGAAGGGTCAGATCGAAAGGAAATGCCATGAATGAGGTCGTGATCGCCGGGGCTGCCCGGACACCAATGGGTGGATTTCAAGGAGATTTTGACGGGGTTGCTGCACCGATTCTGGGCGGTGCTGCAATTCGTGCTGCACTGGCAGATGCGCGAACCGAAACTGCTGATGAGGTGCTGATGGGCTGTGTTCTGCCCGCAGGGCAGGGACAGGCCCCCGCACGTCAGGCCGGGTTCCTTGGCGGCTTGAGCGAAGACGTGCCCGCCACCACGCTCAACAAAATGTGCGGCTCTGGCATGAAAGCGGCGATGATGGCGTTTGATCAGATCGCTTTGGGCCATGCGGATACGATGGTCGCGGGTGGGATGGAGAGCATGTCCAACGCGCCATACCTGCTGCCGAATATGCGTGGCGGCGCGCGCATCGGTCACACTGGCGCGCAGGATCACATGTTCCTCGATGGGTTGGAGGATGCCTATGACAAGGGCCGCCTGATGGGCACTTTTGCCGAGGATTGCGCCGAGAAATATCAATTCACCCGGGAGGCGCAGGATGAATACGCTCTCGGGTCACTTGCGGGAGCTTTGCAGGCGCAAAAGTCTGGGGAATTTGAGGGCGAGGTTACCCCGGTGACCCTGCAAACCCGCAAAGGCGAGGTGATCATCACCGAAGATGAACAACCCGGCAAAGCCCGCCCCGAAAAGATCCCGCAGCTGAAACCTGCCTTTCGCAAGGGGGGCACCGTGACGGCAGCCAATGCCTCGTCGATCTCGGATGGCGCGGCGGCGCTGGTGTTGGCCTCGCACGAGGCTGCGCAGACTCGTGACCTAAATATCCGGGCACGCATCCTGGGGCACGCCAGCCATGCGCAAGCCCCCGATTGGTTCACCACCGCGCCTGTGCCCGCCGCACAGAAGCTATTGGCGAAACTGGGATGGTCCACAGGCGATGTAGACCTTTGGGAAGTGAACGAGGCCTTTGCTGTTGTGCCCATGGCTTTCATGCAGGAGATGTCCCTGCCGCGTGACCGGGTGAATGTAAATGGCGGTGCTTGCGCCTTGGGTCATCCTATCGGGGCCAGCGGCGCGCGGATCATTGTGACCTTGCTGAATGCGCTGGAGAAACGTGGCCTCAAGCGTGGGATTGCTGCAATTTGTATCGGTGGTGGTGAGGGTACGGCTATCGCGATTGAGCGCATATAACCCGCAATTTGCGGTCTTATGTCGCCAAATCACCGCCCTGTGACAGATTGCGCGGCGAATCCGCTTTAATATATGCGCGTGCTGCGCTATGAGCGCCACGTTTAAACGCAACAAGAAGGATTCCCGAGATGGGGTACAAAGTCGCTGTCGTGGGCGCCACCGGTAACGTGGGCCGCGAAATGCTGAACATTCTGGACGAGCGCCAGTTTCCTGTGGACGAGATCGTGGCCTTGGCCAGCCGTCGTTCGCTAGGCACCGAAATCAGCTTTGGCGACCGAACTTTGACCACGAAGGATCTTGAAACCTTTGACTTCACGGGTTGGGATATTGCGCTGTTTGCCATCGGCTCAGACGCGACCAAAACCTTTGCGCCGAAAGCTGCGGCAGCAGGTTGTGTCGTGATCGATAACTCATCGCTGTACCGCTATGATCCCGAAGTGCCGCTGGTAGTGCCAGAGGTCAACCCGGAAGCGGTTGAGCAATATGGCAAGAAAAACATCATTGCCAACCCTAACTGCTCGACCGCGCAAATGGTTGTGGCACTGAAGCCGTTGCACGACCGTGCGACCATCAAACGCGTTGTTGTCTCGACCTACCAGTCAGTGTCCGGTTCGGGCAAAGACGCAATTGACGAGCTATGGGATCAGACCAAGGCGGTCTACAACCCTACGCAGGAAGTGCCGGCCAAGGTTTACACCAAGGAAATCGCGTTCAACGTGATCCCGCACATTGACGTGTTTATGGAAGACGGCTCCACCAAGGAAGAGTGGAAGATGGTTGCCGAGACGAAGAAAATCGTCGACCCGGCGATCAAGGTCACCGCCACCTGCGTACGCGTGCCGGTCTTCGTTGGCCACTCGGAAGCAGTGAACATCGAATTCGAAGAGTTCCTCGACGAAGACGAAGCCCGCGACATTCTGCGCGAGGCCCCCGGCATCATGGTCATCGACAAGCGCGAAGATGGTGGCTACGTCACACCAAAAGAATGCGTTGGCGATTACGCAACTTTCATCAGCCGCATCCGTCAAGACAGCACCATCGAAAACGGTCTGAACCTATGGTGTGTGTCCGACAACCTGCGCAAGGGCGCTGCTCTGAATGCTGTCCAGATCGCGGAAACACTGGGCAATCGAGTTCTGAAGAAAGGCTAAGCTTAGCCAACCTACAGGTTTTGAGCGGGCTTCCTATCAGGACGCCCGCTTTGTATGCGCTATGGATCAAAGGCGTAATTCCGCACAGATCCGGCGATCTGCTTGCCTTCGTCCCTTTAAGTAATTGATACTTCAATCAATTGCATTAGGAGGCGTAATCAATGCGGTATTTAGTGGCGGGATTGGCTTTGTTGCCCACATCTGTTTGGGCGGAAGACATCATTTTACAAAGCGACGTCAGCGCGGTGACACTTTACCCCGGAGGGGCGACGATCACGCGCGAGGTGCCTTTCGCGGCCCCGGCGGGCCAGCACCAGTTGATCTTGTCAGATCTGCCACGCTCGACCCCTCTGCAATCTGTCCGTGTTGCTGTCGAAGGTGCCCGCATGGGCAGTGTCAGCGCGCGCAATGACTTTGTCATCCCGCGTGATGAGGATACCAATGCCGCGATCAAAGCCGCCGAGGACAAGGTTGAGCAGCTTGAAGAAGAGCTGCGCGAAGGGTTGGCCGGGGTCGAACGTATCCGGCTTGAGGCCGAGGCAGCACGGACTCGCGCAGCATTCCTCGCGCAATTGGGCGACAACGAAGGTGTCGCTGGATTGGACGCTACCGCCTTGCGAGAATTGATCGGTGTCGTGGGCGATGAAACACTTAGCGCTTTGCAGGCGGCTCAGGATGCCGACTATCGCGCCGATACAGCGCGCGCTGATCTGCAAGACCTGCAGATTGAGTTGGAAAAGGCCCGGGCCGAACTGCGCGCCTTGGTGCCAGAAGTCGAAGAGCGCGCAATGTTATCCATTGCTGTAGATGCGGCGGAGGCAGGCGAGGGCTCGGTGACTGTGACCTACAACATTCAACAAGCAGCGTGGCAGCCGGTCTATGATCTGCATTTGGCCCGCGATACAGGTGCATTGGCTTTGGAACGCGGGGCGTTCATCCAACAAAATACTGGCGAGAACTGGGAGGATGTCGCTCTGACCCTCTCGACCGTACGTCCTTCCGAGCAGACCGCACCCAGCGAGATCTGGCCCTGGCTGCGCCGGATTTATGATCCTGAGCAAATCCAGCGCCGCACCAAAGGCATCGCCGAAGCGGATTTGGGGGCCTTTTCCGGGCAGGTCATGGCCGAAGCGGTCGCACCTGAACCGATGGTCGCGGAGGCCAGCTTCAACGGTCTTGCCGTGACATACAGCTATCCGCAACCCGTTTCGGTTGCTTCAGGCGCAGACCGTTCGCGGGTCACTCTTGGTACGCTTGAAGCTGAGGTTGATTTGATCGCACAGGCTGTGCCCATCAGCGATCAGACCGCATTTCTTATGGCCAACCTGAAAAACGACTCTGGCGAGTTGATCTTGCCGTCGAATGAGGCCAGTTTTTATCTCGATGGGCGTTTCATCGGTCGCCAGTATCTGATTTTGATCCCGGCGGGCGGAGATGTTGACCTGTCCTTCGGCCCCATCGATGGCCTGCGCCTGACGCGCACCGTGCTAGACCGCAACGAAGGGGACCGTGGCGTTCTGACCCGCTCCAACGAATTCACCGAAGAGGTGCGGATCGAAGTTGAAAACCTGACCGGCGAAAATTGGGCCGTGCGCGTCCTGGACCGTGTGCCCTTTTCCGAGCAGGAAGATCTAGAGATTGACTGGTCTGCCGGCCCGAAACCTTCCGAGACCGATTACGACAACAAACGTGGTGTTTTGGCTTGGGATTTTGACCTGCCTGCAGGTGAAACCCAACAGATCAAGCTAGGCCACAGCATTGATTGGCCGGATGGTCAGATCTTGCAGTAGATACTAAAACCGTTCTGCCCGAAGGACTTCGCAATCGGTGACGCAGACCACGCCAATGTGGCGCTCTACGACTGAGAATGCGGCTTCGAGCAGGGCATCCAGTCGCTCTGGTCGGATGATGCAAACGACTTGTACCATCCCTTCAGCGCGGCTGATCTGGCCAGAGCGTGTCCATTCTCCGGATCTGCCCGAGCCACCGAAAACTGGTAGGATCGTGTAGCCATTGACCCCGGTCTCTTGCATCGCATCGGTCAACCGCGACTGCATGACTTTTTCGATTGTAATCTCGACACGTTTGGCCTGGTGAGTTTGCATATCAGCCTCCTGTGATCATCTGCGCGATAGCAATATAGAACGGAATGCCCAAAGTCAGGTTAAAAGGAAATGTAACACCCAACGACAGCGTTAGGTAGACCGAGGGGTTGGCCTCTGGCAAAGCCACTCGCATGGCGGCAGGTACGGCAATGTAGCTGGCTGAGGCTGACAGTACCATCAGTAGCACTGTGCCTCCGCTTGAGAGCCCTAGCAACAGGGCCGCAGCCAAGCCAAAACCGCTGCCAATTACTGGCATCAAGACCCCAAAACTGACGGCCCCTAGGCCAAGCGCTCCGCGCCCTTTTTGCATGCCGCGCCCAGCCACGAGCCCCATGTCCAACAAGAACAAGCACAACACGCCTTTGAAGGGGGCTACGATAAAGCTGTCGATTTCTGCCAGGCCTTCGGGCCCTGTTACCCAGCCAATCAGGAAGGCCCCGATCAACAAAACGATTGATCCGTTCAGCAGAATTTCCCGCCATAAGCCGGAATCCATCCGCCCATCTTTTTCGCCACGTGAGACCAACCAGAGCGCTGACAGAATCGCAGGGGCTTCCATTGCCGCGGCGACGGCGACCATGTAACCTTCTGCAGCAATCCCACTGCTTTCCAGGGCAGAGGTTGCCGCGACAAACGTCACGATAGAGATTGAACCATAATGGCCGGCGACGGCTGCTGCGTTCAGTCGGTCCATCCCGCTTAAAACGCGCAACAGGGCAAAGGCAACCAGAGGTAAAATGGCAGACAATACGATGCCGGCGGCCAATGACAACCCTAAGGTTGCATCAATCCCATGATCGGCAACACTTACACCTCCTTTAAAACCAATGGCAAACAGCAAGTAAATCGACATTCCCTTGGCGATGGCTTCGGGGATAGACAGGTCTGATCTCGCAAGAGCCGCTGCAAGCCCCAATGCAAATGACAAAACAATTGGTGAAATAAGGTTGTCCGCCGCAAGCGCGAAAATTTCAGGCATTCGATCCCCTTAAGCGAAAGCATAGATTGAATGGTATTTAGGATTTAATGTCCCCTACTCAATAGGGGTGCGGCGTTATATCAGATCTTGTTAAACCGATCCGATTCAGCTTGGTATTCTTCTAAGCCACCTCCACCGATGTCGTGCCAGACACCGTGCAGGGTTAGGTTGCCTTGTTCTACGGCTTCGGCAACGAATGGGAACGTCATCAAGTTTTCGAGGGAGACTATAACCGCCTGCTTTTCAAGAGCGTCTCGTTGTTCTTCTTCGGATTTTAAATGCTGAACGCGCTCGTATCCTGGGCGTAAGATATCCATCCAGCGACCAACAAAGCTGGATTTCTCTTCGAGCTCTGGGGCTTGACCGGAACACATGCTCAGACATCCCTGAACACCGCCGCAGCTTGAATGGCCCATCACAACCACATGCGCAACCTTGAGCGCAGTAACGGCGTACTCAATTGCTGCGGATGTGCCATGTTGATGACCGTCGGGTTGATAGGGGGGCACGAGGTTGGCGATATTGCGGTGAATGAAAAACTCGCCCTGGTCCGCCCCGAAAATCGAGGTCACATGCACGCGACTGTCGCAGCACGAAATGATCATTGCGCGAGGGTGCTGCCCTTCCGCGAGCTTACGATACCACGCTGCATTTTCGGAGTAGGTTGTCGCCTTCCAGCCATGAAAGCGTTTGACAAGATAGCCGGGCAATGGGCGTGCGTGTTTCATGGTCTCCCCCTGACTCAAATCGTGCGTTTCGCGTGTAGTTAAAGGCAAATTACATAGAATTCGAGAGATAAATGTTTTTCTTGAAACGAATTTAAAACCTGATGCTGACAAGATGGGGCTGGGTAACAGAATGTGGGTTGAAGTGTGGAACAGATTGTAAGGCTCGATCTTGGTGTGGCAGAGGCCTTTGATACACGCCAATTGGAAGAATTGTATCAGCAACTGGGGCAGGCTCGTGCCGACGATGTCATCTGCGGGGTGCTTGAGGAGCTGGCGACCTTGCTGTCCATGGTCGAGCGTTGCTATCGTGAAGGGCGTCGGCAGGATATGCGCCGACATGTGAACACGTTATCGCAACTAGCCGCACAGATTGGCTTGCCGCTTGTCGCGAGGGTCGCACGCGATGTGATCAATTGCATCGATACTGGTCATACGGTGCCGCTGGCGGCCACCTTGTCGCGGCTGGTGCGTGCAGGTGAGCATTCTCTGGTCGAGATTTGGGATTTGAAAGATATGCCCATTTGATGGCTTGCAGGCAGCGCTGGTGACGTTAGGCTCGGGGTACTGAATTTCCCGATGTGAAAGGTGCCCTCAATGTCCCTTGTTTTTGCTGCGCCCGATCCAGCGGCCATTCCGGTTCATGTGATTGAACAGGATGCGCTGGAAGATTGGTTGAAGGATCAGCCCGAGCACATTCAGGGTTGGGTGGCGGCGAATGGGTTTGCTGCTGGTCTGGGCAGCAGTTGCCTGATCCCCTCAGAAGAAGGCGGCATCGCCATGGTCCTGGCAGGCTATGGCACGGCCAAGGCGCGCAGTCGGGGGCGTTTCCATCTGGCGAGCATTGCCGCTGGTCTGCCCGAAGGGACTTATCAATTATCAGATCTGGCCGAAGATCGCCTTGAGGAAGAGGCGCTCGGCTGGCTTTTGTCTGGTTATGCCTTTGACCGCTATCGCGCACAAAAGCCGGCGGTCGCAAAGCTGGTTGCCCCCGACGACATTCAGGCACTGCGGGCAGAGGCGATCGCCGCAGGCGAGGCTTTGACCCGCGACCTCATCAATACACCTGCTTCTGATATGGGGCCTGCCGATCTGGAAGCCGCCTGCGCCGATTTGGCTTCGAACTTCGGGGCAGAAATGTCCGTCATCCGGGGCGAGGCGCTGTTGGAGCAGAACTTCCCGATGATCCACACGGTGGGTCGTGCTGCCGATCAGGCCCCGCGCCTGATCGACATGCATTGGGGCAATGAAGGCCCGACATTGACGCTGGTCGGCAAGGGTGTGTGTTTTGACACCGGCGGGCTGAATCTCAAACCCGGGTCCTCGATGGGTCTGATGAAAAAGGACATGGGCGGGGCCGCCACTGTTTTGGGTCTTGCCCATATGATCATGGCTCTGGAACTGCCCGTGCAACTGCGCGTCCTGATCCCGGCAGTGGAAAACTCTGTCAGCGCCAATGCTTACCGCCCCGGTGATATCCTCACTGCCCGCAATGGTCTGACGGTCGAGATCAACAATACCGACGCCGAGGGGCGGCTGGTGTTGGCCGATGCATTGGCGCTGGGGGCCGAGGATGAGCCCGACCTTATGATCTCCATGGCTACGTTGACTGGCGCAGCCCGGGTGGCTGTCGGCCCCGATCTGGCACCATACTATTCGGACGACTCGGCCTTTTCCGGCGCACTGGAAGAGGCGGCCACCCGCGTGGCTGATCCTGTCTGGCGCCTGCCGTTCCACGCCCCCTATGAAGCAATGATCGAACCGGGCATCGCCGACCTCGACAACGCCCCCAAGGGCGGCTTCGCCGGATCGATCACCGCCGCCCTGTTCCTGCGCCGCTTTGCCGGGGATGCGCCCTATGCACATTTTGACATCTACGGCTGGAACCCGACTCCGGCTCCGGCGCGCCCCAAAGGTGGCGTTGGTATGGGCGCGCGGGCTCTGCTGGAAGCGCTGCCAAAGATGCTGGACCTATGACCGACCGCCGTCTCACCCCGGCCAACGGTCGCGTTGCGCATTCCTCGCTTGAGGGAAAGGTCGAGGCCAAACGCTTCACCGATGGCCACCTGCGGCAGATCGGCGGCACCACGGCTGCGATCTATGATCACCATATCGATGACCCTAAATGCGCGCGGGATCGCGAGCTGATCACCGGCGATTACTTTACCGTTCTGGAATATGACGACCGTTGCGCCTTTGGTATTTCTGAAAAAGACGGCTACGTCGGCTATGTCCCACGTCATAACTTGGTCTTGCCAGACACGCCAACACACATGGTTGTGGCCCCGCGCAGCTATGCCAAGGAAACGCCGGGGCTGAAATCCACGGCACAGACTACGCAACTGTCCTTCGGTGCCAAGGTGACGGTGACCAAAGATATCGATGGTTGGTCGGAAATCATCATGTTGCGCACGGATGAGCGGCCTGAAGGTCATAAATTCTATGTGCCGACGGTTCACCTTCGGCCCCTGCCAGCAACGATGTCCGATTCCGTTGATGTGGCCCAACTTCTGATGGGCACGCCTTATCTTTGGGGCGGCAATTCCGCCTTTGGGATTGATTGCTCGGGTCTTGTGCAGATGGGCTGCCTGGCCTGCGGCATCAATTGCCCGGGCGACAGCGATATGCAGCAAGCTGATCTCGGCAGGCTACTTTCTGATGATGCCGAGTTGAAGCGCGGTGATCTGTTATTCTGGAAAGGTCATGTGGCTTGGGTTTCTGACCCAAACACGATACTGCATGCCAATGCCTATCACATGGCAGTAGCGTTTGAACCGCTCGATGAAGCCATCAAAAGAATTGCGGATCAGGGTGACGGCCCGGTGACCGCGCGCAAACGTTTGGGAGGAACGACATGAGCGACACATATTTTCACCCGGTTTCGGGCTTTGACCTGCCGCGTTTTGCCGGTGTGCCCACCTTCATGCGCCTGCCTTATGTGCCGCCGGGGCATGAACGGTTTAGTGACGTTCAGATTGGTCTGATTGGCGTGCCGTGGGATTCGGGCACCACCAACCGCCCTGGCCCCCGCCATGGGCCCCGTCAACTGCGGGATGCCTCGACCATGATGCGCGCGCAACACCAGTTTAACGGCACGCGCCCATTTGAGGCGGCCAATTGTGCTGACCTTGGCGATGTTGGTCCGAACCCCGCCGATATCATGGACAGCATGGACCGGATCACCACGTTTTATAACGAGGCTTTGGCGGCGGGCATTATGCCCCTCACGGCGGGAGGTGATCACCTGACATCACTGCCGGTGCTGCGCGCTGTGGCCAAAAACGGCCCTGTCGGCATGGTGCATTTCGACAGCCACACCGACCTGATGCATTCCTATTTCGGCGGCACTATGTACACCCATGGCACCCCGTTCCGCCGCGCGGTCGAAGAGGGACTGCTGGATCCCAAACGCGTGGTGCAGATTGGTATTCGTGGCACGATGTATGACGAGGAAGATCGCGATTTCGCCAAGGCCAACGGCATCCGCCTGATCCTGATCGAAGAATTCCACGCCCGCGGCGTCGAAGATGTGATGGCCGAGGCACGTGAGATCGTCGGCGATAAAGAGACCTATGTCAGCTACGACATCGACTTTGTTGACCCGACCTTTGCCCCAGGCACCGGCACGCCTGAAATCGGTGGTCCGAATTCGTTCCAGGCGGTGCAGGTTGTGCGCGAATTGGCGGGGCTGAACATCGTTGGCGCGGATATGGTCGAGGTCTCACCACCGTTTGACCAATCCGGCGGTACGGCCTTCCTTGGCGTGTCGATCATGTTCGAGCTGCTCTGTGTGATGTCTGCGCAGATGTGAGCAAAGAGCATTGCAGAGTTGGTTGTTACTCGATTGATGACAACTCAATCGTCAATTCTCGCTCCAACTTGCGCTGCATTGCCTCGGCAAAATCGCCGTGGCGGGTGATGGACAGGACAAAACTGTCCTTCCCGCCGACCACGTTGGTCAGATAGTAGGCGTCGAGTTCCGGGTCACCATCCTTGATCACCAATCCGTTGATGGTGACCCCGCTGGCCGCAATCTCGTTACGGGCAAATACGGGGGAGGGGCCAGAGTTGCTGCGCGAGTCCCCGGAAATGTCGATTTTGCGCAGATCGCCGTAAAACTGGTTCTCTTCGATTTGTTTGGCCGAAAACCGCAGCGCCGCGCTGATCGAAGTGCCACGCGCCGTGCCACTGCGCTCCGCCACCTCAACCCGTTGGGCAAAACGCGCGACTGACGCCAGATCACAGAGGCGATGCCAGTCGACCGCCAGCTTGTTTAAACCGCCCACGCTCCAATGCACCAATCCCATCGCAACCCCGCCGGGTTGGTCCTCAATCAATTTAATGATCTGAGGGCTACGCAACGCATCCGCGATACCACGCATCTGTAGCTGATATTCCGCAGTACTTATGCTGATCGAGGTATCAACGGCCAAAACCAGTTCGGTCGAGACATAGGGGGAGGAGTTGCAAGCGGCATATGCACTGCCTGAGGCAAACCCAAGGCCATAGCACAGAAATGCCAGACATCTCCGAAACACTGCTCGTGTCTCCAAACTCGGGCCGGTTATTCCACCGCCCGGATCAATTTACGTTCCAACACCCGCAATACCGTGCGCAGGTCCGATCCGCGTTTCAACACCTGACCATCTATACCCACGACCGCATATTGCCCTTGCCGCCCGCGCAGCTTGGGACGTTTTTCGATGCGGTAAAGTGGGTTTTCGGCCGTGCGCCTGAAGACGGAAAACACCGCCATGTCGCGTAGGCAGGATATGCCATAGTCACGCCATTCCCCAGCGGCAACCATGCGGCCATAAAGCGATAGAATGACGGAAAGTTCGGTCCTGTGAAACGCGACCTGCTCTTGCCCCATGTGGGGGGTAAACGGGCTTATCGATTGATAGCTCATACCTCAGCTTTGCCGTTTCCCCCTGTTAAATCAAGAAAATTCGAAAGTGCTTCATCCAGATCGCGCAAGAGTGTTGCATCGGGCATGAGTGTAAGGAATGCTTGGAGCATGATGAATTCAATTGTTCGCAAATTCACTTCAAACCCTTTTCAGATTTCAATGATTTGCCTTGCGTTGGGGGCGTCATTTGCGCTTGCACATTCAGAGATCGAGAATCCCACTGTCCTTAAGCGTGTTCACGCGATGGAGGATATGGAAGAAGCGCGTTTGACTTTGTCAGAAATGGCGCAGGGGTTGCGTGGGTTTGATGCGCTTTCTGCAGAACGTGCGCGCGCTCGTCTTATTCAGCAAAGCGCAGACCTGCCCAAATTGTTCAAATCCCCACAGATGGATCCGAAAACAACAGCTTTGCAGGTGATTTGGGGCAATTGGCGCGATTTCAAGGTCAAATCGAACAAAATGAAAAAGGCATCAAAAGGTTTGAATGTATCTTCTGTTGCGTCTCTCAGAACGGGGTTGCCCGCTCTGGAAAACGCATGCCAGGCTTGTCATCGTGCCTATCGCCAAGCGGGGCAATGATCAGCCGCAGGTCAATTTGCTTATGATGCCAGATTTTCCGACGTGTACGTTCAGACGTTTTGGATTGTAATCCTGCGTCACGATCGCATCTGGATGCAAAATCCTGACCTCACCGTCGATTTCGTCGAAATCAAAGCTCTCTCGCGGCTCCCCTTCGAGATAGCGCAACGCATAGGCCCCGCATTCTGTCTCGTCCTGAGGCAAGTTTAGATCCGTGTCTGCGGAGTCATCAGTCGGCCCGCAAGCTGTCAGGGCCAAGAGGGCAGCGGCAGCAATTCTCATCTGACAGTCTCCTTTAAATCCATGTGTGACTTAAGAAATTCCTAATCAGACTAAGAAATTTCCGATGAAAGGCAAGCCACTTGGGCTACTTATTTTGTTGAATTAGGCGGCCCATTGGATAAAAGTCGCCTAGACTATTATTGGAGGAATAGCATCATGCGTACCACCGCTGCTGTCGCCCTAGAGGCGGGCAAACCACTTGAAATTATGGAAGTGAACCTTGAAGGACCAAAAGCTGGTGAGGTTTTGGTTGAGATCAAGGCGACCGGCCTGTGTCACACGGATGAGTTTACCCGTTCGGGTGATGACCCCGAGGGGATTTTCCCTGCGATCCTTGGTCATGAGGGCGCGGGCGTTGTGATCGAAGTCGGCGAAGGTGTGACCTCTTTGGAAGTCGGCGATCACGTGATCCCACTTTATACGCCGGAATGTCGCGAATGCGATTACTGTTTGAATCCAAAAACCAACCTGTGCCAGTCGATCCGTTCGACCCAAGGCGCGGGTCTGTTGCCAGATGGATCAACGCGGTTTTCGATGTTGGATGGAACACCAATCCACCACTATATGGGCTGTTCAACGTTTGCCAACCACACGGTGGTGCCAGAAATCGCGCTCGCCAAAGTCCGCAAAGATGCGCCGTTTGATAAGATTTGTTACATCGGTTGCGGCGTCACCACAGGTATCGGCGCAGTGATCAACACGGCCAAAGTTGAAATTGGTTCAACCGGTATTGTGTTCGGTCTTGGTGGTATCGGCCTGAACGTGATTCAGGGCTTGCGGCTTGCTGGCGCGGATCAAATCGTTGGTGTTGATCTGAATGACGACAAAGAAGCAATGGGTCGCCACTTTGGCATGACCGATTTTGTGAACCCGACTAAAATTGACGGTGATATTGTTGCGCATTTGGTCGAACTGACCGGCGGTGGCGGCGACTATACGTTTGATGCCACAGGCAATGTGAACGTTATGCGTCAGGCGTTGGAATCCGCGCACAAAGGCTGGGGTGAAAGCATCATCATTGGTGTGGCTGGCGCAGGTCAGGAAATTGCCACGCGCCCATTCCAATTGGTCACTGGCCGCAGTTGGCGCGGCACTGCCTTTGGCGGCGCATCGGGACGCACCGATGTGCCAAAAATCGTTGATTGGTACATGGACGGCAAGATTGAGATCGATCCGATGATCACCCACAAATTGTCGTTGGATGAGATTAACCATGGCTTCGATCTGATGCACGAAGGTAAATCAATCCGCGCTGTTGTCGAATTCTGATCAATTATCAGGTGCGCGTACTGTTGCGCGCACCTGAATGCCTTGATCAATAGGCATAGGCGGGTTTGAAATATTTACCGCGATGGCTGCGGTAGCCCTTTTTGTAGTAACCGTGCTTTTTATAAGAGCGATAGCCATACCCCTTTTTGTATGACTTGTGGCCGTAGTGTTTCTTATAGCGCTTATGGCCGTATTTTTTCTTGTGATGTTTCTTTTTGTAATGGTGGCCACCGTAGGTTTTGTACCCGGCCTTGTGTAGGGTAACCCCATCATACTCGTGGTCATTATTTGATTTCGCAATCGCTGAACCGATGATCGCCAGTGTCGCGATCCCGGCTATAACCTTAGCAGTATCATTATCTGCTCGAGCGGGTGCGGCAGCAAATCCGCTGGTGGCAATCGACAAGCCTAAAATGGCGGCAATGAAGTGGTGTCGTTTCATGATCAATCCTCCTTCGCGGTTGCGCTCATGAATATCGTCTTCCTCTGATTTGGGGCGTCAAGTTCAGATGCCAAGCTATTCTGACGCTCTTGTGTTGATCGTGTCATTGGGCGTTATCTGCGATGAGCCAAATCTTCCTTGGCGATGCACAGACCAATGTGCAGCCTTGCACCTTGCATCCGCGCGCCAGATGGCTACCTCTTGTGCAACCCGAGCGAACCCGAGGATTACTCTTATGAGCAACGACACCTATACGCCCCCCGCCGTCTGGACATGGGAACAGGAAAACGGTGGTACCTTTGCCTCCACAAACCGACCCATTGCTGGGGCTACCCATGACAAGGAACTGCCAGTCGGCAAGCATCCGTTCCAGCTTTATTCCATGGGCACCCCGAATGGCGTCAAGGTCACCGTGATGTTCGAGGAGCTTCTCGACGCAGGTCATGACGCTGAATATGACGCCTGGCTGATCCGCATCGGTGACGGTGATCAGTTCGGCAGTGGCTTTGTCGATGTAAATCCCAATTCGAAAATCCCGGCGCTGGTGGATCACACCGGTGATGCTCCGCTGAATGTGTTCGAATCTGGGTCAATCCTGATGCATTTGGCCGAAAAATTCGACGCCTTCCTGCCAAAGTCAGGACCCGAACGCACAGCCGCACTGAACTGGCTGTTCTGGCAAAAGGGCAGCGCGCCCTATCTGGGCGGTGGCTTTGGTCACTTCTACGCCTATGCGCCGGAAAAATGGGAATATCCGATTGACCGTTTTGCCATGGAAACCAAGCGTCAGCTGGATGTCCTTGACCGGCAATTGGCTCAAAACCCCTATGTTGCAGGCGACGATTACACCATCGCCGACATTGCGATCTGGCCTTGGTACGGCAATCTGGTGCTGGGCCGCCAATATAATGCGGGCGAGTTCCTGAGCGTCCATGAGTACGAAAACGTTGTCGCATGGGCCGAAAAAATCGATGCCCGCCCGGCTGTACAGCGTGGCCGCATGGTAAATCGCACCATGGGGGATCTGAGCGAGCAATTGCATGAACGCCATGATGCCTCGGACTTTGATCTGAGGACGCAGGACAAGATCGGCGAAAAAGCCGCTGAATAAGATGCTTCTAACCCGTTCGGCACTGACCGGGCGGGTTAACCCATGGCCTTGCGTAGCAAGTGCAACCCCTTTGCCATTTCCGCTTCACTGTATCCGCAAAATCCCAGAAGCAGCCCGTTCATCTGGACATCGCCAGCGGCGTAGGACGACAAAGGTGAGGTGGAAAGACCCAGAGCCTCGGCCCGCGCCGACACGTCTGTATCTTTCAGGTGTCTGACCAGATGAAGTACCACCTGCATTCCGGCATGATGATCGGCAAAATGGCCGCAATCTGCAAACTCCTCTGACAATCGCTCCAGCAGATCCTTGCGCCGCTCGCCATAGATCCGTCGGACCCGCCGCAGATGACGGTAGAACTCTCCGCTTTTGATGAAATCTGCCAGCGCGGGCTGAGGCATGGAGCTGGCCCGCTGACCTTGTCGCCGAACTGTTTCATGGAAATGGTCCAGTATTCCCTCGGGCACAATCAGGTATCCCAACCGAAGCGCATTCGAAAAAATCTTGGAAAAGCTGCCAATATAGATTGTCCGATTCAGCTGGTCAAACCCTGCCATCGCGGGAATGGGGCGCCCGGAATAACGAAACTCACTGTCGTAATCATCCTCGATCACCCAACTGTCGTGCGCCTCGGCCCAGCGGATGAACTCCAGCCGACGATTGGGCGACATCGCGCCCCCCAACGGATATTGGTGTGACGGCGTCAATGCCACCAGACTCGGCGCTCCTCGCGGTAACACCGCGCCATTTTCATCCAACTCCATAAATTCGGGCCGCAGCTGCATCCCCTCAACAAAACGGCGCAGCGGCAGGTACCCTGGGTTTTCCAAACCAATCCCATCGCCTGGCTGTGTCAACGTTCGCAGGCAGATCTCGAGCGCGTCCATTGACCCTGTGGTCACGATGATCTGCTCTGGGCTTGCTTCAATGCCCCGCCATTCGGCGACATGCATTGCAATCGCCTGCCGCAGCTCCAATTGCCCCATCGGATCGCTCCCATCCAGCATGGATTGCGGATTGGCCCGGCACAGCCGCGCCACTGTCTTGGCCCACTGCCGATGCGGAAACAGCCGCATATCTGGTTGCCCCGCGCGGAAGATCCCGGTTGACGTGGTTTCAGGCTGGGTAGGCTTCGTGTACTCTTCTGGCTTGGCGCGCATCAATTCCACTTCACCTGTCGCGCACAGGGTATAACCCGATCCCTGCAAACTGTTTAAATAGCCCTCGGCCACCAACTGTTCATAAGCTGTCACTACGGTTGACCGTGACACCCCCAGATCGGTGGCAAAGCTACGGGTCGGGGGCACGCGATCACCTTCCTTCAATTCTCCAGCGTGAGCCGCCGCACGAATGTCCACACAGATCTGCTCAAACACCGGCACCGCGCTTTTGCGATCAATCCTGAACCCAAGCCAAGAGGTTTGTTTCATATTGGTATGCTCTTTTTGTGCATTATTGGCCATTAAAGCCCGTCCAAATTTGTGCGACACATAATCAGAAGTCAATTCCCATCCTGTCTGCGGTAGGGTGGGCAAAAAAGGATGCCTGAAATGTCGGAGCGTTTGAACGAACACGGCCAACCCATCGGATTTGAAATGCCCGATTGGACCGGCGCGCAGCATCCTGGTCATGTCCCGATGGACGGCGTTTATTGCCGGATCGAACCGCTCGAACCCGGCAAGCACACCGCCGATCTGTTCGCAGCCTACAGTACTGACAAGACCGGCGCGCTCTGGACCTACAACTATATCGGCCCGTTCACGCAGGAGGATGATCTGCGCGCTTGGATCGAAGGCGCCAGTGGTGTCGATGATCAGCCGTATTTCGCGATTATCGATCTGGAAACCGATCGGGCGGTTGGCATCGCCAGCTACATGCGCATTCAACAAGCTGCTGGCGTGATCGAGGTGGGCGGCATCACCTATTCGCCGCTGCTGCAACGCCACCGCGCAGCAACCGAAGCGATGTACTTGATGATGTCGCGCGTGTTCAACGAGTTGGGTTATCGCCGATACGAATGGAAATGCGATTCCCTCAATGCACCCTCCTGCCGCGCGGCAGAGCGCATGGGCTTTTCGCATGACGGTATCTTTCGTCAGGCAGCATTTTACAAAGGTCGTAACCGTGACACCGCGTGGTTCTCTATGCTCGATCAAGATTGGCCGCCGGTCGAACGCGCATTTGAGCGTTGGCTGTCAGCCGAAAACTTCGACGCCCAAGGCCTGCAACGCCAGAAACTCAATGACCTGATCGCGCAAGAGCGCGCCGAACTTACAGACGCGGGATAATCTTATGTCACGCCCCATCCTCTTTACGCTCTTCTATCTCGCCGTTTTCCTGCAGGCGGGCGCTTACGGCTTGACCTTCATGCTGCCGCGCCTGTTTGACGCCTTCGGTGCCAATGAAAAGGTGGTTGGCGTGATGCTTTTCGTCACCACCATCTCAACACTGATTGCCGTTTATTATTCCGGCCACTTGGCCGACCGTTTTGGCCGCTTGCGCACCCTCGGCGGGGCCTGCTTTGCCATTGCCGTTGCGCTGGCGTTCTACGGCATGGCGCAAGGCGTCGGCGTCTTGCTGATCTCTGCCAGCATCCTTTTGGGGGCGGGCTGGGGCCTGACTTATGCCCTGCCACCTGTCGTTCTGACACGGCTGATCTCGGCTCAGGACCGCGTGCGTTACTTCGCCATTCTCAGCGTTGCGGTGATGACCGGCTTTGGCCTGTCGCCAGTGCTGGCTTCAATACTCGAGGATGCAGGCCTGACCATCGCAGACGCTTTCTATATCACGGCTGCACTTTGCGCCTTGGCGGGCCTTATCTTCTTCACGCTCACCACCCCGATCCGCCAACTCAGTGCGGCCAAAGGTCCCGAGGCCAGATCAAATCTCTCCCTTTCAGCCATCGCTAACATCATGCGGTCTCCCGCGCGTCTGCCGGTGATTATGGTCTGCCTTGGGGCTAGTGTCTTCGCCGGGATGAACAACTTTCAGACAGTTTTTGCCGATGAACGCGGGCTGGCTTACGCCGATTACTTCCTGACCTATACCATCACCGTGGTCTTGTTTCGTGTGGCATTGGCGCGGTTCAAAGGCGGGCGCAATCCCTACGGTACCATCGCCGCCCTGCAATACATCATGTGCGGCTCGGTTGTTTTGTTCCTGTTTAGCGGTGCGAATGTCCCGCTTTATCTTCTGGTCGCCTTCCTCTTTGGCATTGGCTACGGGGTGTCGTATCCGATCCTGGCTGCGATGGCGGCCAACGATGCGAATGAAGACCTTCTGCCACAGACCCTGCAGTTCTTTGCGCTGACATATTTCATCGGCATCTTCGGTTTCCCTCTGATCGCAGGTTGGTTAATTGTCGAAGCCGGCTCTGCCACGCTCCTCATCGTATCGGCTGTATTGGCGGGGATCGAGGCGACCATGGCTTTTAATCGCAGCGTAGGAAAACGGCCTTCTTTGGCCGATTTGCGCCAATAGGAAAATACTATCAAGAAATCTAATACTGTCACTTTATTTCGCGCATTGCCGCCCCCAATTCAAGTGTACCGGCGCATAAGCTGTCCAACAATTCAACAGAGGAGACCTCGATGAAAAACCGGAAAGTATCTGCAAGATCCTTGTTCAATCGGATCACTACATTGCGAAACCGCCACATTTTGATCAATTCCAGAATTGATAAAGAGAACCTGCGACCCGTTCCCGATAGCAACCTGCTCAAGCAACTCAAGCAAGAGAGGCTGGGTTTAAAGGATGCGATCCGAACAACCAAGGTGACACTCTCGCGCATTGGTATGCGTCCTCCGCATGCGGTTTGAGATATCAGCCAGCTAAATTCATATAAAGTCAGGCCAATTCTAGAATGGCCGCCGGGGCGAAACCTGAAGTTTAGGTTGCGCCCCAAGCCTTATTTAAAGGTGGACCAATGCAAGAGTACAGATATCGGCTAGTATTGTTCTCGCGGTATGTGCTCTACCCAATATTTGCACCGGATCGGAGTAATCAATGAAATTTCTCGTCTTCCAGCATGTCTCCTGTGAACACCCCGGCTCCTTACGAGCTTTGATGACGCGTGCAGGCATCGCATGGGATGCGGTTGAACTGGATGAAGGTGAACCCATTCCCGACCTTGCGGATTATGACGCCCTCTGGGTTATGGGCGGGCCAATGGATGTCTGGGATGTCGAGGAGCACCCGTGGCTAATCACGGAAAAAGCCGCCATTCGTCATTGGGTGCAAGATCTGCAAAAACCCTTCCTCGGCCTGTGTCTGGGGCATCAGCTTTTGGCTGATGCCCTAGGTGGCACCTGTGGCCCGCAACGCCCAGCCGAAATTGGCGTAAAAGAAGTCACGCTTACCCCCGAAGGCCGTGCTGATCCGCTGATGCAGGGTCTTCCTGATCGCCAGACCTGCCTGCAATGGCACGGTGTCCGTGTGGCACAGGCGCCCGAAGGGGCGACCGTTCTGGCGCGCTCTGAAAACACCAGCGTCGAGGCCATTCGTGTTGGTCAAAATGCATGGTCAATGCAATACCATGTCGAAGTTGAGCCCGACACCGTCGACAACTGGGCCACCATCCCGGCCTATCGCGATGCCCTGATTGAAACGATGGGAGAAGGGGGGCTGGATTTGATGCGAGCGCAGGCGGAGAAGGCCATGCCGGACTTTCTGAACACGGCAGAGCGGCTGTTCATCAACTTCCTTGCTGAGATCAGAAAAACAAACTGACCTGATTGTGACCTCCGCCACCTTGCGTTTCACCAACCTGGCATGCATCCATCAATTCCAACCAGCCAGAAAGGGTGCCATATGATCGCAGTCATTTTCGAGGTCGAAATCACCTCTGGCCAGAAAGACAACTATCTTGATGTCGCGGCCGGTCTGAAACCGCTGCTGGAACAGATCGACGGGTTTATCTCGGTTGAACGCTTCCAAAGCCTGACCGACCCCGACAAGCTCCTGTCACTGTCGTTTTGGCGTGACGAGCAAGCCGTGCAAAACTGGCGCAACCTGACGGCCCATCGTTCCGGGCAGGAACGCGGTCGCACCGGGATCTTCAGCAACTACCGCTTACGCGTTTCTTCCGTCATTCGCGATTACGGCATGTTCGAACGTGATCAGGCCCCAAATGACAGTCAAGGACATCACGGCTAACGTTTGGAAAGCCCCGCAATAGTGTTTTCAGCGGACGTCAATCACCCAGATTTCGCAATAGAAGTCTGGCTCGGTCGTTGGGAGCATCTGAAATGGTTCACCACGGCTTTTAACGGAAAGCTTTCCCTGTGCTTCAAGCTCTGACAGGATATCCGCATATCCAAAATCGACCCACGCATCTGGCACAACGGCAAAGATGATTTTCCCCTTGGGTCGAACGATCCGCGCAAATTCACGCAAGCTGGCACAGGGCATCTGTGTCGTGGTTCCACAGGTTATGACACAGTCGATTGATCCCGTCTCAAATTGAGTAGGACGGCTCAGGTCGCATTGGTGGACGTCTTCGTAAACCTGTTTTTTTCGTGCAATGTCCAGCATCCCTTCGGAGTAATCGACAGCAATCAGCCTTTGAAAACCGGCTTCTTTCAGCGTCTGCCCAACAAGGCCGGTGCCCGCGCCCGCATCCAGAATGAGCGCTTCCTTACTTAACACTATTTCGGCAACCTTGGTGGCTTCCCATGGCACGAGATAGTCGTCATAGGATCCGACATCACTGTCGTAATCCTGCGCCCAAAGATCATAGCGCCGCCGCATTTCCTCATTCGTTTCTGCACGTATGACCCAATCCACACGACCGGCCTTGGTGTCGGGTAATTCGTTTTCGCTCATGAATTTATTCCCGTTATGCGCGTGACGCCCGGTCGAAACGGAGCGATCATTAGCCTATCCCAACTGGAACAAAGGAGCAAATATGGCAGTTATTGGTTGTTTAATTGCGTTCTAATATCCATTCCACAAATGCGGTAACGCTGCGCTTTTTCCGCCGCTGCGGCGGAATGGCCAGAAAATACCCGTACTGAGCCAATTCCACGTCTGACAGGCGAACCAATTTTCCATTTTCCACCTCTTGCGCAACCAGATCGTCGTTCAAGGCAATGCCCTGTCCATCAATCACCGCCTGCACCCGCACATTCGGATCAGGCACAATGAGTGCGTCCTGACGCCCCTGACGTTCCAGCCCTGCGACGTCCAGCCAATCTGACCAGGCATTGCTGTCATCATGATCGCGTAACAGAGTCAGATGCGGCATCGCTTCAGACCACCCCAAACGCACGATCTGCGCCGCCGTGTCCCTATTACCAACAGGCCAAGCGGGGCAGGGCATGAAAGGGAGGATTTCAACATCATCCCACGCGCCATCCCCCCAGCGGATCGCTAGATCAACCCCTTGGGCTTGCAGGTCAAACAGGCGCGTCATCGGTTGAATGCGCAGCTGAATCTCGGGATGCGCCTGCATGAAATCCATCAGACGTGGTGACAGCCAGCGCGAGGCGAAATACGTAGACACACCCACCGTCAGCATCTGCATCTCGGCACCACGATAGATCTCCAGCGCAGTTTCGATGCCTTCGTAATGCGCTTTGCAGCTCTGGAGCACAGACTGCCCTTCGGACGTCAGTGCCACGCCGCGGGGTTGGCGCTGAAACAACGCCACGCCCAGATCCTCCTCCAGCGTTTTCACCTGATAACTGACCGCCCCTTTGGTCATGTTCAGCGCCGCGGCGGCATCCGAAAAACTGAAATGCCGTGCGATCTCGATAAACAGCCGCAGTGTATCATGATGTCGAAATAGTTTTGCCATGTCTTAACGTATAAAAACATTGAACGATAAGTACAGGTAAACTCACTTGTTACGCGCCAATATAGCGATATTTTCCTTTTTATATACCGATCAGGAAGAGTAAGGGTTGGAAATATTGTACGAAGACACGTCTGGAAAATGTACAAGGCCTGCTCGTCGTGGCCGTTTCGCCCGACAATCCGCGGCACCTGTGAATAAACAAACCAATCGGCGCAAGATTCCGGCTTACGCCCTGCTGGACGAAACTGCCCTACAGGCAATCGAACAGCAGGCCGATTGGATTCTCGACAAGATCGGCGTCGAGTTTCGCGGCGATCAGATAGCGCTTGACCTGATTGCCGCTGCTGGTGCACGTGTCGCGGAGCAACGCGTAACGTTTGAACCCGGACTTGTGCGTAAGCTATGCAGCACAGCTCCATTTGAATTCCAGCTTCACGCCCGAGATCCGGCAAATACCGTCACCCTTGGCGGCGACCATGTCGTGCTGATGCCCGGCTATGGGTCGCCATTCGTCACGGACCTGCGCCAAGGTCGCCGCTATGCCACGCTCAATGATTTCCAGAACTTCGTGAAGCTGACCTACCAGTCGCCTTGGCTACACCATTCTGGGGGCACGGTCTGTGAACCCACTGATGTGCCCGTCAATAAACGTCATCTTGATATGGTGCTGGCGCATTTGACGCTCTCAACCAAGCCCTTCATGGGCGGTGTCACGTCGCCTGAGCGGGCCGAGGACAGCATCGCCATGGCTCGGCTGGTCTTTGGCGCAGAGTTCATGGAGCAAAACGCGGTGATGCAGGGCAATATCAACGTCAACTCTCCGTTGGTCTATGACGATACGATGTCCGGCGCGCTCAGGGTCTATGCCGCAGCCAACCAATGCGTCTGTGTCTCGCCGGCAATCTTTGCGGGCGCCATGGGGCCGCTGTCCCCAGCCGCCGTTGCCGCGCAAACTCTGGCCGAGGCGATGGTCGGAATCGCATTGGCCCAGCTAGTCCGCCCCGGCTGCCCGGTGGTCATGGGCAGTTTTCATTCCACCATGAACCTCAAAAGCGGCGCGCTGACCTTTGGCTCACCCGAGGCCAACCTTGCCACCATGGCGCTATCGCAACTCGGTCACCGCCTTGGTGTGCCGGTTCGTTCGGGGGGCGGCCAAATCACCGCCTCTAACGCGCCAGACGGGCAGGCGATGCAGGACAGCACCGGCGCGATGTGGTCAACACTCCTGTCTGGCGCACATCAGGTCTGGCATGCGGCGGGCTGGCTCGAAGGCGGGCTGGTGATGTCCTATGAAAAATTCATCATGGATCTCGACCATTGCGGCGCGATGCTCACCATGTTGCAAGGGTTCGAAACCGATGCCGAGGCGTTCGGACAGGACGCCTATTTCGAGACTGGACCGGGGAAAAACTTCCTCTCAACCCAGAACACCATGCGCCACTACGCCACCGCTAACTTTCAGCCCGACATCCCCGAAGGTGGGCCTTTTGAAACCTGGGCCGAAAACGGAGGCCCCACCTCGGCCCACCGGGCAACGCCGCGCTGGCAACAGATGCTGGCGGATTACACCCCACCGACGATGGACCCGTCCACGCTGCAAGCCCTCACCGATTTTGTTTCCGACCGAAAGGCCTTGATGCCTGATGAATGGTACTAGAAAGGACCGTATATGACCCAAGAACTCAGCCGCACCTCAGCCCTTGCCTCCCGTCACCGCGCGCTTGGATCGGGGCTCGAAGACTGGAACGGCATGGGCACCGCCTGGAGCTACAACACCGACCCCAACGACGAACATGATGCCGTGCGCGAGCGGGTCGGCATGTTTGATATGTCCCCGCTGAAAAAGGTCTTTGTCCGCGGTCCCGACGCCGCTGCCACACTCGATCACCTGACCACCCGCGATATGTCCAAAATCGCGCCGGGGTCTTCGGCCTACCTCTGTGTGCTGACCGAACAGGGCGGGATTGCCGACGATGCTATCGTGTCGAACAACGGCAATGACGAATGGATGATCGTGCACGGTTCTGGTGACACCATGGCCTTGCTCGAGGCCTCAGCCGAGGGCCGCAATGTCGACATTACGTTTGCCGACGATCTGCATGATCTCTCGGTCCAAGGTCCCGATGCGCTCGCCACCCTCAATGCGGCCACGGACATTGACCTTGCTGAACTAGGCTATTTCCAACACGCCCCTGCCACGCTCTTTGGCCATCCCTGCCGCATCTCACGCACCGGCTATTCCGGTGAACGCGGGTACGAGGTGTTTGCCGACGGCACGGTCATCACCGACATCTGGGATCAGCTCGTCGCTAAAGGCGTCATGCCCTGTTCCTTCACTGCGCTCGATAAGGTGCGGATCGAGGCGGGACTGCTGTTCTATGGCTACGACATGACCGATGCCAACACCCCGTGGGAGGTTGGCCTTGGCTTCACCATCAGCAAGGACAAGGGCGATTTTCGCGGTAAATCCGCGCTCGCGGCCGCCCAGGGGAAAGAAGCGCTGAACAACGTGTGCCTCGACATCGCCCACCCTGACATGGTCGCAGGCGGCGAAACTTTGTCGCTAGATGGGGCCGAGGTCGGTGTGATCAACAGCCCCTGCTATTCGCACCGGATGGGCAAGTCCCTTGCGCTGGCCCACATCCAACCCTGCCACAATGCTGGCACTGTCTTGCAGGTCAGCGGTGATGGGATCGAGACCACCGCCACCGTGGTCGACAGCCCGATCTATGACCCAAGCAAGTCCCGCACACACGCCTGAATTTGTCTTGGAGCGTCTCAATTCGACGCTCCAATTAGTGCAAAACTGTAAAGACCCGAAAATATTTTTATGGGGATTTTCTGTGCGATTGCTGCTGCCGTACAGCGTAAAAGTGTCATTTTAATTTTATATTATAAAACAACTATTTGGCCTAAGAATCGGCAGGTCTGAACAGTCTGCTCTTCCGGCGCGCGCAAGCACGGTTATCCCAATCCGACTTCAGCTGATCTTCTCAATTATTGTGATCCAACAAACCAAAGCCCCCGTAATCAGGCCACAATCTAAATTGGGAGAAGACAATGCTACGACGTTCATTCATTAGTGTAATTGCAGGTGTCTCGCTGGCCGCGGTCAGCATGACCTCAGCCTTTGCCGGAGCCAAAAAAGACATCGTTGATACGGCGGTCGAAGCCGGATCTTTTGGCACCCTCGTCGCCGCGGTTCAAGCCGCTGGGCTCGTTGACACGCTCAAGGGCGACGGCCCGTTCACGGTATTTGCACCAACAGACGAAGCCTTTGCCGCACTGCCCGAAGGCACAGTTGAAACGCTGCTCAAGCCCGAGAACAAAGACCAGCTAATCACCATTCTGACCTACCACGTCGTCCCGGAGAAAGTCATGGCAGGTGATATCGCCGGGAAAAAGGCACAGGTTTTGACGGTCGAGGGTGATCGACTGTCCGTTGATGCCCGAAATGGCGTCAAAGTAGATGGAGCCAAAGTGGTTGCGGCGGATGTCGAAGCCAGCAACGGCGTTATTCATGTTATCGACAAGGTTTTGATCCCAGAAGGGTAACTGCCGATCACTTCAATGGTCTGGCAAAGGCCATAACTTGACGTCGCCTCCACTCAGCTTCTGGGTGGGGGCGTTATGAAAATAAAAGCCATCTCAACGCAACCCAATCAACCTCATTTGGTCCAAAGATACCTGTAGATGCTCCGCGCCCTTGTTGTCCTCGCTCTTATTATGCTGACGGCCTGTAATGACCGCCCGACATTGGAGCAACAGAAGCTGTCTCAAGACACTCTCAATCTTGAAGAGTTTTTCGAAGGAGGGGTCATCGCCCATGGCCAATTCAAGGACGTGCTCGGCAATGTCTCGCGGCGTTTCGTGGTTGAAATTGACGGCGTCTGGGATGGCTCCATCCTGCGTCTGGTCGAAGATTTCACCTATTCTGACCAAACCACAGAACAACGCATCTGGACTCTGACCAAAACCGGCCCTGACACATGGGATGGAACCGCCCCCGGAGTATTGGGCACCGCCAAAGGAACCGAGTCCGGAGATACTTTCAATTTCAAATACACAATTGATTTGCCCGTGGACGGCAAAACCACCCGAGTCAGTTTTGACGACTGGATGTGGAAGCTCTCAGATAATCGTGTCCTAAACATCGCTTATATGGAGAAATTCGGCGTGAAGGTCGGCGAAGTTGTTATTTTCTTTGAGAAACAGTAGCCACGCGCATCTGCCCGGCAGATCAACCCAATCCGTGCTATACTTGCAAAACAACCAACAAAGCTCGGGGGATATGATGGCACTCGAAGTGATTGGCGCAGGGTTCGGCCGGACGGGGACAATGTCACTCCGGATGGCACTCAACACGCTGGGTCTGGGCCCGACTTACCACATGGAGGACGTCCTGCAGGACATGCCCACCCGCGTCCCACAATGGAACGCGGCCTTGGACGGAGATCCGAATTGGCGCGCAATCTATGATGGGTTTCATTCGGCTGTCGACTGGCCCACCGCCACCTTTTGGCGGGAACTGAGTGAATATTACCCAAATGCCAAAATCATCCTCTCCACCCGCAATCCCCAAAACTGGTACAAAAGCATTTCGCAAACCATTCTCAAAGTTCTAACCTCCCCTGACGACTGGCCCGCTGAGCAGGTGGACTGGCTCACCATGGTGTCCAAGCTCGCGCTGGGCCGCAGTTTGCAAGGGCATACGGACCGGCAAGGTGTGCTCGAGGCGTTCCACCATCAGGAAATTGAAGTCAAAGAAACACTATCTTCTGATCGTCTGCTGGTCTTTCGGGCCCGCGACGGGTGGGATCCGCTGTGCACGTTCCTCGGCAAACCTATCCCTCTTGAGCCTTACCCGCGGTCCAATAGCCGCGAAGAATTTTTTGAGCTCATGGCGCAAGGCACTCAATAAGAGTGATGCAAAGCTCTCTTATGACGTCCAATTTTCAAAAGTCTGGCCTCGCGCGTCCACAGTGCGCTACGCTTTCCCCAATATAAGCAGAAATTTTTTACGCAAAGAACACAAGGATATAAACGTGATGCGCTTCAAACGAATTTCCACCGCAGCCCTATGCGCGGCTTTGGCCTTCAGCACCGTAACCGCCGCACCCGTGCAGGCGCATGATGATGGCGTGGGCGATTTCATCGCCGGTGTGGCGCTCGGTGTGCTTGGCTCGGCGGTGGCCAAGGCACAGCACAAGAACGGTGGCGCCTTTACGCCCCATCCAAACCTTACGACCGAAGAGAACGCCATTGGCCTGTGCATGCACCGCACCCACAAGGCAATGTCAAATCAGGGCTACCACCATGTGGATTTCGAACAAACCCTGTCGTATGTGGCCGATGTCGAGGGCTTTACCGTCATCACGCTTGAGGTTGGCCGCTCGAGCAACACAAACTACGACGCTCGCAGCTATATCAAAGTGCGCTGTGCCATTAAGGACGGTAATGTCGAGCGGTTTCATTACACGAACTACGCGGGATAACAGTGCGCCGTTTGCAAGAGCTTTAGATGCAGCGTAACGTTCTCCGCGGGTAGGATCCGGGCGACTACTCTGCAAACACCAGGGCGACAAACTTCTGAAACTGCTGCGCTTGTCGCTGCGTCCACTTCGGATCATTCTTCGCATTGGTCATGATGAAGCCACCCTCAATCGTCGTGGTGATCATTTCTGCCAATTCCCGCGCGGTGATGGCGATACGCGGCGTCCGATGCCGGATCAAAGCGTCAAACTTATCTTCAAATAGCTTGCTCCAGGCGTCCAGACTTTTGTCGATAAATTCGCGCGTCTCGGGGCCAAAATGCTTTCGCGAATAGGTGTACGAGGCAAAGATGCACCCGGGAATGGGGTCTTCGAGATCGTCAAGAAAGTCATTGAAGTACCCGATAAACAGCAGCACCTGATCCAGTGGATCATCTGTCTTGATCTCGGCTTGGCGCGATAAACGTTGAAACAACGCCATATCATTGAGCGCATAGCGTTCAAGCACTGCTTCGGCGAGGGCCTCTTTTGTTGGGAAGACTTCAATGATCGTTTGCGCAGGGATATCCAACGTTGTTGCAACGACATTCAGATCAAAAGAGACATATCCTCCTTCCAGAATGATCAGCTCCGAGGCTTCCAGAATGCTTTCCCTGAGATTCTCTGAATCAAAATCCATGATGGTTCAGTCCCTTTCATGTTGACCAGTATCACAATGGTGGGAAGATAGCATGTGCATGTCCCCGGATGACGTCCCGCTCGAAAATAGTCAGAACCCTCGGAGCTCGAGGCTTCAACAGACGACCATTGAAAAAATTGAAACCCAATTTGCCATGCCGCGAACCTAAATTGAAACATCCGGGACGTATTCAGTTTGTATCGAACAAATTTGAAGATCGGGCTGGAGCCTGTCTTCTGACACATAAGGAAATTGAAACAATGACCCTATTTGCAAATTTCATAAAGGCATCTGCACACGCTGACCGGGGCGCTTCGCTTTTCGAAGATCACATTGAGATCGAGGTTTCTGAGGTTGGATTGCTGGAGGTCGATTTCATGTTGGATGAATTGGCCGAAGCGGAAGAGTTGCAGGCCAGTGCTCTGTTGCGGGTCTTTCAGTGATTGCTTTGCATTCTTGAAACGTTCTTTGCTCGCATCAATTCTGATTACGCGCAAGAGAATTGCGTTTACTCACGAAGGTCTGCAATTTGATGGATTTGCCATCGCTAGTCTTTTCGACCAGATTGACCAATTCGCACGCGGCTTTGCAGCCCATTTCCCGATGGGGGACGTGTACTGTAGTCAGGGGCGGGTTGACGATCTGGGCCAGCTCTATGTCGTCGAAACCCGTTATCGAAACATCCCCCGGGATGTC
Organism: Roseovarius albus; assembly: GCF_900172335.1. Taxonomy (GTDB): domain Bacteria; phylum Pseudomonadota; class Alphaproteobacteria; order Rhodobacterales; family Rhodobacteraceae; genus Roseovarius; species Roseovarius albus. The sequence goes on along the minus strand of NZ_FWFX01000003.1, from coordinate 321,361 downwards.
CAATCCCAAGTCATGCGCCTTGCGCAATGCACCCACTGCCAGAACGTCGTTACCGCATAAAACAGTAGTGGGTCGTGGTGTTAATTCCATCAGGCTGGCAAAGGCCGCTGCGCCGCCATCAATTTCATATGGGGTCTCTATAATCGGGACGTCATCAGGGTTTATGTCATATTGCTTGAGGGCTTTCTTCAATCCCTGTACGCGCATTTTGGCGCGGTCATTTCCTTCGCAAATCCCTGAAATCATGGCTACATTTCGATGTCCGGCTCGAATCACCTCCTCGGCCAACTCCTGCATAGCGTCGGAATTGCTGAACCCGACCGAAGGCACGCGTGCATCACTTTGATAAGACCAGGAAACCAGTGCGGGAACGTTCTGTCGCTCAAGATAGTCATAGATCGATGCCGCGCGATCATGTCCGATTAAAAGCAATCCATCCGCACCGCGCGAGACCAGCGCGCGTATCTGCTCTTCTTCGATTTCGGGCCGATAGGCGGAACTGGCCACAAGCAAGGTATATCCCTTTGTATGCAGCTCTTCCTGGAAGGCTTGCAGCCCACGGGCAAAGATAGCGTTTTCCATTGTCGGAATGATTGCCCCAATCGTGTAGGTGCGTTTGGCAGCCATGACCCGCGCCCCAAAATTTGGGGTGTAACCCAGTTCAGAAACTGCGCGCATGACCCGATCACGTGTTGCCGCGACAACCCGACCTGAACTGTTCAGACAACGCGAAACGGTCGCTGTCGAGACGCCTGCCGCCTTTGCCACATCGTCCAGTGTCGGGGCGCCTTTGATTTCTGTCATGAACTGCCTTTCGAGAATAAGCAGTGCAATTCTATCAGAATTAAGGGGGTTTGAAACCAAATGAATGTAAGCGCTTGCATTTGAGTCATGTAAGCGCTTACATTACCGCACAACCGATTCAAACGGAGCCTCACCCATGTTTCTTGCCGCCTCACTCGCAGTGTTCCTCGTGTATTTCACAAACGTTGCACTGGGGGCCTTTGCCGGAAGCGCATTCTTGGGTGATGTCGGTGAAATGCTGGTTCTGTTCGCCGCGTCGATCCTGTTTGTCGTCGCGATTTTGAAAAAAGAAGCTGACCGCAAAAACAAGAACGGCGGCAAATAGTCCATCGGGAGGACGTTCAATGGATAAAGATCAAAAGGAACTTGCATCGGCTTCACGCCGAAATTTCCTAAAACTCGTATCAAGCGGCGCATTCACAGCTGCGATGGTGGCCGGGGCCGGGGGCGTGCTCTGGTCGTCTGAGGCAACCGCGCAAACGGCCAACGAAGAGCGCGACCGTGAAAAAGCGGCCGAACATATCATGACATTGGCCACGGCCTATGTGCTGGGGGCCTCGCGCAGCTATCCGATCATGCAGCTTGACCTGAAGGAAAACATTCAAAACGCCACCAACGGCAAAGTCTACGTCAAGCTGGCACCCGGTGGGCAGCTTGGGGCAGGGGGTGCCTTGGTGCAAAAGGTTCAGGGTGGGACCATTCAGGCAGCTCAACACTCTCTGTCAAACTTCGCGCCATTTGCCTCGACCGTTGACCTGATCAACATGCCCTATCTGTGCGGCTCAAACCAACGCTTCACCAATCTGGTCAACTCGGATCACTGGAACACCGAGGTGCACCCCAAGATCGAAGCGGCGGGTTTTAAGGCGCTGTTCTATGTCAACATTGACCCACGTGTTGTCGCCGTGCGCAAAGGCGGTGCCGGAGCGGTCCTTAGCCCTGGCGATCTGGGTGGCGTGAAATTCCGCGTGCCCGGTTCAAAAATGCTGCAGCAATATTACCGCATGGTCGGGGCCAACCCAACACCGGTGGCTTGGGGCGAAACACCGTCTGCGATCAAGCAGGGTGTTGCTGATGCGCTTGATCCATCGGTTGGGGCACTGTTTGTCTTTGGCTTCAAAGACATCCTCAGCCATGTGACCTTCACGCAGGCCGTGCCGGATAGCCAAGTCTATTCGTGCAACCTTGAATGGTTCAACTCTTTGCCTGCAGATGTGCAAGAGGGAGTCATGTGGGGCTCTGAAATGACAGCGCACCAGAATCTGTCAAAGGTGCCATCCGCGCGTGCATACGCGATGGCGGAACTGAACAAGGCAGGCGTCGAATTTCATTCGCTCACGGGTGACCAACTTGCTGAATGGCAAGAGGCCGGTGGATATCAACGATCCGAATGGGACGAATTCAAGGTCGAACTGGCCGGTTCCATGGAGGCCTTTGCCAAGTTGGAAGAAGCTGCAGGCACCCAAGGCAAATACTACGTTCACGACGCCTAAAATTTTAACGGGCGCTCAGCCCATGAGTGCCCGTTAAATTCGCCGATCTGGCAGTTCCCCAACGAATGGACAGGACATGAATTTACTTCGCAGAATAGATCGCGATGCAGAGCGCTGGTTGCTTCTCATCTTTTACGTGATGCTTGTGATCACGATGGCCATTGAGGTGCTGAGGCGCGAAGTCTTCTCTTACTCCTCGATCTGGGGAGAAGAAATTGTAAGGTATTCATTCATCTATCTGGCCTGGATCGGGGCCGCTGCCGCGGTCAAAGAACGAGCCCACATCCGCATTGATGTGATCATGCACTACATTCCGCCACGCGCCAAAGCCCTGCTTTATATCTTTGGCGACCTGGTGATGTTCATTGTCGCGATCATCGCGCTCTACTGGTCGTTTGAGGCTGTGCATATCTCAGCCAAGTTCGGCTCTGTGACCGATGGTCTGCGGATCTCCAAGGTCTGGTTCCTGATGGCCGTTCCTGCGGGCTTTGGCCTGATGATCTGGCGTCTTCTGCAATCTTTCGTACGTGACTTTAAATCCCTTCGCGACGGCACGCCCGTCTTCGAAGGTGACAAACTGTTTGATTGAGGATTAAATCATGCTTTGGAATACACTCAATCAAACCGTTGAGTTGGGCTGGGATTTTTATCTGCCCGTCATCATGTTCGTGGCGCTTATCGCGCTGGCTGTGCCAGTCTGGGCCGCCATCGGATCCGCCGCAATCACCATGCTGATCATGTCCGGCGACCTGCCGCTCAGCCTGGTTGGCGAAAGCCTGTTTGCCGGCATCGACGCCTTCGCTCTGACCGCGGTGCCTTTGTTCATCCTGACCGGCGATGTGCTTGTTCGAACTGGACTGTCTCGAAAATTCCTAGACGTGGCCGAGGCCCTGACCTGCTTCGCTAAAGGGGGCTTTGGTTCAGCGACCGTCTTGGTCTGCGGTATGTTTGCCGCGATCTCAGGCTCTGACGCTGCCGGGGCTGCCGCTGTGGGCCGGATGACCATCGACCGCCTAGTTGAGAGCGGTTACCCACGCCCCTATGCCTGTGCGCTGGTGGCGGCGGGTGCCTGTACTGGTATCCTTATTCCGCCCTCAATCGCTTACATCATCATCGGCTTGGTGCTGGGCATATCAGCCTCGACGCTGTTCCTTGCCGCGCTGATCCCCGGTCTAGCGATCCTGTTCGCGATCCTGATCACCAACCTGATCGTCAACCGCATCTACCTGTACGAAGGTGGTGGCATGCTGACCGCCGGTGAATGGTTCGCCAACCTTGGTCGCGCGCTTAAATCGGGTTGGTATGCTTTCATCGTGCCCGGCATCATCTTCTACGGCATCTTTTCGGGACGTCTGACCCCAACCGAGGCTGGTGCGACAGCCGTAGTTGTTACCATCATCATGGGTTTCATCCTTGGCACGCTTAAGCTCGCGGATTTCCCGGCGATGCTGGTCAGCTCAGCCAAGGTCAACGGTGTGATCCTGCCCATTATCGCCTTCTCGGCCCCTCTGGCCGAAGCATTGGCGATCATGGGCGTACCGCAGGGCTTCGTCACTTCTGTCACGTCTCTCACCAACGAGCCTTGGTTACTCATCCTACTGATGATCGGCATTCTGATCGCTGCCGGATGCGTGATGGAAACGACACCCAATATCGTTATACTGGCCCCAATTTTAAAACCTTTGGCCGACAATATTGGTATGAACGAAATTCAGTTCTGCATCATGATGATCACTGCCTTGGGCGTAGGGTTCATTACACCACCCTTAGGCCTCAACCTGTTCGTGGTGTCCGGGATAACAGGCGAATCCATCCTCAAGATCGCCGCTCGTGCCGTTCCGTTCGTTCTGTGCATGTTCGTTGTGGTTCTGATGATCGCGTACATTCCGGCACTGTCGACCACCTTCCTTCCTGATATCTATAAGTAGGATTTCAACCTAAAATGACCTGTGAATACTTGAAAAAGGCAAGCCTGACTTCAACTTCGGATGCTTCTGAAGTCCATGAGATTGTCCAATCGATCCTGACCGACATTGAAGCAGGGGGTGATACAAAAGCGATCGAGTACGCCAAAAAGTTTGACAAGTACGAGGGCAACATTCTGCTTACGCCTGAAGAGATCGAGGCCGCCAGTGCACTTGTTCCCGAGAAGCTGAAGCAGGACATCCAGTTCGCCCACAACAACGTCAAACGTTTTGCCCAGACACAAAAAGCAACTGTCTCAGACGTGGAACTGGAAATCGTTCCTGGCATGATCGCAGGACAAAAGGCCATCCCGGTGGATGCCGCAGGCTGTTATGTGCCGGGCGGGCGTTACAGCCACATCGCCAGCGCGATCATGACAGTCACCACGGCCAAGGTCGCCGGTTGCCGCCATATCACCGCCTGTTCGCCACCGCGCCCCGGAGTCGGTGTTGCACCAGCGATCATTTATGCCGCGCACATTTGCGGTGCAGACAAGATCATGGCCATGGGCGGCGTTCAGGGCGTTGCCGCGATGACCTTTGGCCTGTTTGGTTTGCCTCAGGCTAACATCCTTGTCGGCCCGGGCAATCAGTTCGTGGCCGAGGCCAAGCGGATCCTATTTGGCCGCGTCGGCATCGACATGATCGCGGGTCCAACCGACAGCCTGATCCTCGCCGATGCAAGGGCCGATGCGCATATCGTCGCAACCGATTTGGTCAGTCAGGCTGAACATGGGTACAATTCACCTGTCTGGCTCGTCACCGACAACCGTGTGCTTGCGGAAAAAGTGATGGAGCTTGTACCGGAATTGATTAGCGATCTTCCTGATGTAAACCGCGAAAACGCAAGTGCCGCTTGGCGCGATTATGCCGAGGTGATCCTCTGTGCAGACCGCGAAGAAATGGCCGCGACCTCTGATGACTACGCACCTGAACACCTGACCGTGCAGGCCGAGGATCTGGATTGGTGGCTGGATCGATTGACCTGCTATGGTTCATTGTTTCTGGGGGAAGAAACAACCGTCTCCTTTGGCGACAAGGCAACCGGAACCAATCACGTTTTGCCAACGTCTGGCGCGGCCAGCTACACTGGCGGCCTGAGTGTGCACAAATACATGAAAATCGTGACATGGCAGCGCGCCACCCGCGAAGGGGCCAAACCGGTAGCGCAGGCCACGGCGCGCATTGCCCGTCTCGAAGGTATGGAAGGTCACGCACGTGCGGCCGACGTAAGGCTGGCCAAGTATTTCCCCGATGAAACCTTTGATCTGACCGCTGATGAATGACCCGCGCACTCTCTTTGATCTGGCGGGCCGGGTGGCCTGTGTAACCGGGGCCAGTTCCGGGCTGGGGCGGCGCGCTGCGCTGACCCTCGCGGCGGCGGGTGCCAAGGTTGTTGGCATCGCCCGTCGAGACGAAGAACTGAAGAAACTACAAGACGAGATTGGCACGCAGACCATGGCCTATGTCGTGGCTGATCTGGCGGATCGCTCCAAGGTTGCAGCCCTTGCAAATAAGGTGTCACAACCTTTCGGAGCCCCGGATATCATCATCCACGCGGCGGGCGTGAACACGCGCGAAGCGGCGGACGATGTGACGGTTGAGGGCTGGGACAAAACCATCGCCCTGAATCTGACAATGCCGTTCTTTCTGACAAAGGATCTTGTACCTGCGATGCAGGAAAAGGGCTGGGGGCGGATCGTAAACTTTGCCTCGCTCCAGACCACCCGTGCCTTTCCTGGTGGCATCGCCTATGGGGCGTCAAAAGCTGGGATCGGGCAGCTTACACGCGCCATGGCCGAAGCCTGGTCCTCGCAGGGCATCACTGCAAATGCCATTGGCCCGGGCTTTTTCCCAACCGAGCTGACCAAGGCGGTATTTGCCGATCCTGACCGGGCAGATAGCAATGCCGCACAAACCTGCATCGGCCGCAATGGCCGGATGGAAGACATCGACGGCCCCTTGCTGTTTCTGTGCTCCGAAGCATCGGCTTATGTCACCGGGCAAGTTCTGATGGTCGACGGGGGGTTCACAGCGAAATGAAGGCTCTGATTTACGACGGCGAACAACAGCTTGGCTATCGCGAGGTTGCCAGTGCAGAGGCGCGCGAAAATGAGGTTCTGATCCGGGTCGAGGCGGTTGGTATCTGCGGCTCAGACATGCACGCCTACCTTGGGCATGACAACCGCCGCCCCGCGCCGCTTATTTTGGGGCACGAGGCCGCCGGAACCATCGTCGGAGGCGCGCAGGATGGCCGCCGTGTCACCGTCAATCCGCTGGTGACCTGCCAGACCTGTCCGGCTTGCGAAAGCGGGCGGCAAAACCTGTGCAAAACCCGCCAAATCATCTCGATGCCCCCGCGCGAAGGGGCCTTCGCGCAATACTTGACCATGCCCGACCGCAACTTGGTGACGGTGCCCGATGGTGTGTCCATCGCAAAGGCCGCCTTGACTGAACCACTGGCCGTCAGCTGGCATGCGGCGCGCTTGGTGCTGAACGCGCTTCATCCTCAATCTGAACACCGCGCCTTGGTGATCGGTGGGGGTGCCATCGGACTGGCCGCCGCGCTGGCGCTCAAAGCCATGGATTTCGAAGATGTCACCATTATTGAGCCTAACCCCGCCCGCCGCGCATTTTTGGTCGACACCTGCCAGCAGAAGGCGGTCGCCGACACAAACGAGGGCTTCAACGTTGTGATCGATGCGGTGGGCTATGCCTCAACACGCGCCAAGGCCTCGGAACTGGCTGAACCCGGCGGGGCTATTGCCCATGTCGGGCTGGGCGAAGACACTGGCGGGATCGACGTGCGCCGGCTGACCTTGCAGGAGATTACCTTCATCGGCACCTACACCTACACCGATCAGGATTTTCGCGACACCGCGCAGGCAATCTTTGACGGTCGCCTTGATGAGCTTGACTGGTTTGAAACCCGTTCTTTGGCAGAGGGAGCTGAGGCCTTTCAGGATTTGAAGTCTGGCCGCGTCTCTGCCCCTAAAATTATATTAGACCCATGGGCGTAACCCGATAACGCCTCACAGGAGAAGCAAAATGTACAACAAAATTCTTGTCGCGATGGCACTGGACCATGATCTTTCACCCAAAACGCTGCGGATCGCCGAAGCATTGCGCAAAGAAGGAGGTGAGATTATCGCCCTTCACGTGCACGAAGCACCACACGGCACGGCCAGCGTTTATCTGGATGAAGAGGTGGTCAAGGCGGCCTACACACAATCCGAAGCGCTTCTGAAACAGAAACTCCAAGGTCTCTACAATATCACACCCGTGATCACCAAGGGGCATGCCGCGCGCACTATCATAGACTATGCGGCGGCAAATGGCGTCGATTGCATTGTCATCGGCTCTCATAAACCGGGGTTAAGCGACTATTTCCTAGGCTCCTCGGCCAGCCGGGTCGTGCGCCACGCGCCTTGCGCCGTACATGTTCAACGAGACGATTCTTAATCGGCGCGAATGCTGCGCCAAACAAAAGGAAATCCAAGATGAATATCGACAAGAAGATCACCGATGATCTTGTCGCCAATGATATTTCGTTCATCACCACCGTTCCGTGCAAACAATTGGCCGGTGTAATTGATGAAATTGATGCGCACCCCGAAATTCACCACGTGCCCGCTAACAAAGAAGATGAGGGCATGGGCCTCTGCGCCGGGGCTTTGATGGGTGGCAAGCGCCCCGCCATCATCATGCAAAACACCGCCATCGGGGTGACGATCAACACCTTGGCGACGCTGATCCAATATTACCGCATGCCACTGCCGATGCTGATCTCATACCGCGGCGAGCTGCGTGAGCCCGTTGCCTGTCAGGTCGAAATGGCAGTGCACACCAAGGCGCTGCTGGCCCAGATGAACATCCCGACTTACCACTTCCATAAACAATCTGATGTGGAGGAACTGGACATGATCCTAAAGTACACCTTCATGTGCAACAAACCCGTCGCGATCCTGACCGACGCCAACTTCTGGGGAGGCTACGGAGACCAATGATCCGCTCAGAAATTCTCAAAGACATCGCTCCGATCCTGCGCGACCAGCTGGTGATCTGCAACATCGGTATCCCGTCGCAGGAACTCCACGCCATCGATGACCAGCCGACCAATTTTTACATGCTGGGCACCATGGGCCTCGCATCCTCGATTGGGCTGGGGCTGGCGCTTGCACAACCCAAACCGGTGATCGCGATTGATGGCGACGGCTCGGTCCTGACCAACCTTGGCACTTTTCCCACCATCGCCAACAACGTTGCCGACAACTTTATTTTGCTGCTGATCGACAACGGCTCTTACGGCTCCACTGGCGATCAACCAACCTATGCTGGCAAGAAAACCCGCCTCGAAGAAGTCGCCAAAGCCTGCGGTTGCGAAAACGTCATCACCTGCGAAGGGAAAGACGCAGGCAGTACGCTACAGTCCGCAATCGCCAGCAATCAGATGACCGTCATCGTGGTGAAATGTGAAAGCGGGAACGCAAAATTCCCTGTCATCACCATGGATCCGGTGATCATCCGTGATCGCTTTATGAAGGCCGTCAGCGCCTGATGACCGCATCTTACATCCATAGCGTCGCCGACGCCCGAAGACTGGCGCGGCGGCGGTTGCCATGGATGGTGTTCGACTATATCGATGGCGCGGCGGGCGCAGAGACCGGGGCCAACCGCAACCGCGCCGCCCTTGATGCGATGACCCTGCGCCCGCGCATCCTCACCGATGTCAGCACCCGCTCGCTCAAAACCACCCTCTTTGGCACGCCCTCGCAGCGCCCCTTTGGCATCGCGCCCATGGGCATGTGCAATCTCTCTGCCCTCGGCGCAGACCTGATGCTCGCCCGTCTGGCGGCACGTTACGCTGTCCCCTTGGGCGTCTCCACCGTCGCCTCCACCCCGATGGAAGACCTGATCGACGCCGCCCAGGGCCACGCCTGGTTCCAGCTCTACTTCAGCGGCGACGGCACCGGCACCTTCAAACTGGTCGATCGCGCCAAAGCCGCTGGATACCAAACTCTCGTGCTCACCGTTGACGTGCCCGAGGTTGGCCGCCGCCCGCGCGAATTGCGCCACGGCTTCAAAATGCCCTTCCGCATCGGCCCGCGCCAATTCATCGACTTCGCACTGCACCCGCGCTGGTCACTGGACACCCTGTTCAAGGGCAAGCCACAGATGGCCAATTTCCTGATGGACGGCTTTGAGTTTGACCGCACCGAAAGCCGCGCCAAAGCAAACTGGGACACCCTCAAACGCCTGCGCGACGCTTGGCCAGGCAATCTGGTGGTTAAAGGCGTGCTTGATGTCGAAGACTCCGTCGCCCTCAAGGACCACGGCGTTGATGCCATCCAGATCTCCAGCCACGGCGCGCGCCAGCTCGACAGCGCGCCCGCCCCCTTCACCCTGCTGCCGCAGATCCGCGCCGCGGTCGGAGAGGGCTTCCCTCTCTTCTATGACAGCGGCCTTCGCTCGGGCGAGGATGTTCTGAAATGCCTCCTCTCCGGGGCCGATTTCACCTTTTTGGGTCGCCCCATGCAATTCGCCATCGCCGCCGCTGGGGCCAAAGGGCTCGATCAACTGTGGGAGGTCCTTAGTGACGAACTCAGCATCGCCATGGCCCAAACCGGCCTGACGCAGCTGCCGTCTGTGGGCACCGAGCAAAGCCCTTAGAACCCGCACCTTAAAGCAGCCCTTGGTTCTGAATGCCGCCAATGGCCGCTAAGAGCCCAGTGCAGACGTTGCTGATGCAAAAAACCAGCCGGTTAACAGCCGCGCAAGCGGCCCGGCCATCGTCAGCCCCTCCCTTGGGCTGGCGATATGTCTAACCTAGGCGCTTCAATTGTTTTGTCGGATGTGCTTGGCTGGCATAAAGTGCGTTGAAACTGGCTTTGGGTCGCCTGCCCAGGCGCTGGCCTCCATTCACCGCGCAGGGCAAACGGCAACTAGGCCCGCACCCCGGTCAGAAACCCGAAGGCTTTGCAAAGTCCGCTCTCTGCGCAAAGCAGTCGTCGGATCATGGCGCAATATTCGATACACCAGAGCTCAAATCGATCTTTAACCGCAATTGGCGTAAAGGATTACCGTAAATCTTTTTCCAACTTGTGTACAAAACCCGCGTACAAGTTGTATAACTTGTAAATAAATTTTGGGGCGGGTCAGTAGCCCTGCGTGCGGTCGACCAGATGCAGGAACGAATCGCCCATTTCCCCCCGGCGGATGTTCTGTGCAATTACTTGGACCGCCGTCACGGGCCGGGTTTCAGACGCAATATGTGGCGTGACGGTGACCTTTGGGTGCGACCAGTAGGGGTGTTCTGGTGGCAGCGGTTCCACTCGGAACACATCCAGCGTGGCATGCCCCACGGTTCCGTTGTCCAAGGCCGCCAGCAGGGCCTCATCCTCGATTAACGGCCCGCGCCCCGGGTTCACGAGACACACACCCTTTTTCATCTGGGCCATTCGCTCGGCGTTGATCAGGTTCTCTGTTCCAGCGGTCAGGGGCAGGAGAAGCACAATGATTTCAGCGCTTTGCAGTGCCTGTGTCAACCCGTCCTCGCCGTGCAAGCAGGTGAGGCCTTCGACCTCTTTCGCCGTCCGGCTCCACCCCGTGACCGGAAATCCCAGCCCCGCCAGCGCCTGCCCGCAGGATGTGCCCAAGGCCCCAAGCCCCAGAATGGTCACTGGTCTGTCTTGTGCCAATGGCGGCACATAATCACGCCAAACCCCATCCTGACCCACAACATGTAGGTCGGTATTCAGGTGATGCCGCAACACATGGCCTGTGACCCATTCGATCATCCCCTGCGTCAGCCCATGGTCCACCATCCGCGCCAGTGGCTGTGTGAGTGTTTGATTTACAACGATTTTTTCCACGCCTGCCCATAGACTCAGCACCGCTTTGCAGTTTGTGTAGGGGGTGAAATCATTCAGGTCCCCATTGGGGGCATAGACAATATAATCAACTTTTTCTGGTGCAATGTCGCGCGCCAGGTTCACCTCTAACCCATTGTCCTTGAACGCTTTATGCAAAGGCGCCTGATAGGTGTCCCACCGTTCCGGGCGGGCAGAGAACAAAACATTGATCGGCATTAACGATTACCTTGGCTTATGAACATGCGCACTCTGCACCAGACCAAATCCAATCATCAAAATCAACATCGCCGACCCCCCATAACTCACCATCGGCAGCGGCACCCCCACTACTGGCGCCAGCCCCATGACCATCGCCATGTTGACCACGAAAAACAGGAAAAACGTAATCGCCACACCCATGGTGAGCAGAGAAGAGAACCGATCCTTGTTGGTCATCGCTGTGGCGAAGCAGAAGACGATGACCAGCACATACAGCCCGAGGAGCGAGAATCCTCCAATGAATCCAAACTCTTCCGCGAGTGTCGTGAAAATGAAGTCGGTATGCTTCTCCGGCAAAAAGTTAAGCCGCGATTGCGTGCCCTGCATGAACCCCTTGCCGGTCCAACCGCCTGATCCAAGTGCAATTTTGGATTGGGTGATGTGGTACCCGGTGCCCAATGGGTCCGTTGAGGGATCCAGAAACGTATCAATCCGCTTGTATTGGTAGTCTTTCAACAGCTGCCAATCCGTCCCACGGCTGGAAAACACCGCTTTGACCAGCCCCACGACAGCTGCAAAAACCGCGGCGAAATAGCCCCAATGTACGCCAGCGACAAACATCACCAACCCGCCCCCCGCGAGCAAGAGAATAGACGTGCCCAAATCAGGTTGGCGCAGCACCAGTGCAACCGGCAAAAGAATGATTATAATAGGAATTATAATCCAAATTGGACGCGAGACGCGTTTGAGCGGGAGCCAGTCATAGTAGGCCGCCAGCAGCATAATCAGCGTGATTTTCATCAGCTCTGAGGGCTGCAGACGCATGAAACCAAGGTCGATCCAGCGCTGAGCACCCTTGCTGGTCACACCGACCAGATCCACAGCAACTAACAGCAAGATCGATACGATATAGGCCACGATCGACATATGTCGCCAAAACCAGATGGGCACCATCGCGACAACCAACATGACCGCAAACCCGAGTATATAGCGCTTCATCTGCGGCTCTGCCCAGGGCGAGAAAGACCCACCGGCAACCGAATAGAGCATCAGGAAACCGACGGAGGCGACAGCAGTCAGTAATAGCGCCAGTCCCCAATTCAGATACAGTACCTTCCCGAACCCGCTGGGGACGGTTTTGACGGTATTCTCAAGATAGCTCATGCGCGATCCTGCCGCGGCTTCGAGCGGTTCGGGCGCTTTTTCTGGTATTCCTCTTGCTGGGCTTCGATGTTTTCGCGGTCTTTGGCCGGATATGCCTCGAGCGGTGGATCGCCATCGTAAAGCGCCTGCAAAGTGATGTCGCGGGCGATCGGGGCGGCGGCTTTGGACCCGCCACCGCCGTGTTCCACCACCACGGCCACAGCGACCTTTGGATTGTCGTAGGGGGCGAAGTTCACAAACAGTGCATGGTCACGTCTCTCCCATGGCAGATCACTGTTGCGCCGTACACCTGCGGCCCGTTCTGCGGCCGAGATGTTACGCACCTGACTGGTGCCGGTTTTGCCGGCCATGCGCAGGGTTTCTTCAATGATGCGGCTACGATATGCTGTGCCTCGGCGGCTGTTTGAGACTTCGAACATCGCTTCGCGCACCGCATGAAGATATCTGGGGTTCAGACCTAAATCCTCTCCCGGTAGAGGCGGCTGTTCAACTCCATCAATGGATTTGATCAATCGAGGCTCAACCGAGCGTCCAGTTGCCAAACGCGCTGACATGACAGCCAACTGCAAAGGTGAAGCAAGGACAAAGCCCTGGCCGATAGAGGCGTTCACGCTATCACCAACCTGCCAAGCTTCATCGCGATTGATCTGTTTCCAATCTTTGGTGGGGGCAAGGCCCTTGGCGACGCTGGTCATCGGGAGATCGTGCACCGTGCCCAGCCCCAACAGGCGGGCCATTTCGCTGATTTTTTCGATACCAGTGCGACGCGCCATTTCGTAGTAATAGACATCGCAGCTTTCGCGTAAAGATCTGAGCAGATCGACACTGCCATGTCCACCGCGTTTCCAGCAGTGAAAGCGGCGCCCACTGACTTGTAGGTGGCCTGGGCAATAGACCGTTTCGCCTAAATTGGCATTCCCGCTTTCCAGTGCGGCCAGCGCTGTGACCATTTTGAAGGTGGATCCAGGTGGGTAAACCCCTTGTACAACTTTATTGGGCAGTGGGCGGTATTTGTTTTCGAGAAGCGCATTGTAGTTAGTGCTGGAAATACCCCGCACAAACAAGTTGGGATCATAGCTGGGGGCAGAGACGCAGGCCAGTAGGTCACCGTTCTCGCAATCCATGACGACTGCGGCAGCGCTTTGTCCTTCGAGACGAGAATTCACGTAGGCTTGTAGTTGGTCATTGATTGTGACCTGAATATCAGCACCTGCTTGGCCTTCAACACGTTCTAATTCGCGCATGACCCGGCCAGCGGCGTTCACCTCAACCCGCTTGTTTCCTGCCTTGCCACGCAACGTGTCCTCGCGCCGTTTCTCCAGCCCGATCTTACCGATCTGGAAACGAGGGATCAGCAACAACGCATCAGGAGCATCAATGGTTTCAAGATCGCGGTCGTTCACCGGCCCAACATAGCCAATGACATGAGCGTAGTCGTATCCGGTGGGGTAATGACGCGACAGGCCCACCTCAGGCACGATACCGGGCAGGGCAGGTGTGTTCACGGCGACCCGGCTCACATCATCCCAACTGACGCGGTCTGCGACTGTAACGGGTGTATCGCCGCGCAACTTCTTTAGGTCCTTGAGTGCGCGCTCCAATTCATCCGGATCGAGTTCGATAATACGGGCCAATCGATCAATGACCTCTTCGACATCATCGGCCTCTTCACGGATCATATTGATTCGGTAACTCGGTGCGTTTTCTGCAATGATCACACCATTGCGGTCGTATATCCGTCCGCGTGATGGCGGGATCAAACGCAGGTTGATGCGGTTTTCATCTGCGAGCAGGCGAAACTCATCCGCCTGATCTACCTGCATATAGCGCATACGCCCAGCCAGCACCCCTACAAGGCCAAGTTGAGCCCCACCCAGAATCAAACCCCGACGGGTCATGATTTTCTGGCTGGCTTCATTATCTTTTGGTGGGCGTTTCATATCCCCACTCCCATGGCGGCGATGTCTTTCTTCGTCGTCCTGCGTACCCCAAAAATAACCTGCGTCGCGAAAACGACCAGAGGGTAAACCAGCACTGTGGCAATCACTTGCATCAGATTCAACCCCAATGGCACCTGGTCGACAAATGTCACGCTCAATACCAAGCGGTTCGCGAGGGCGATGGCAGCGACCACAATGGCCACATTGAACCATTCCACCAAAAGCGGTTGTGTTCGGAAGAGCATGGTTCTCCTGCGCTGAAGTTCACATGCCAACACGACGATGACTGACAACAGCCCCGGTGGTCGTTGGAACAATAGATCGGCCAACAAAAAGACGAAAGCAACCAAGATCGCTGGAATGTAATCGGGACGTCGGCGCACCCAGGCCAGAGTAAACGCGAGCATCAAATCTGGCCCGGCCCAGCGGATGGGCCGCAACAAGCGAGGTTCAATCAAATCGCCAGCGTTTTCTGAAATGCCCCGAAATGCAAGCATATCGAGCGGCAGTAAGTGCAAAAAGATCAGGGTAAAGCAGAGCGCAAGATATAGAACACGCTTTGCCCATACCTTTCGTGGGGCAGCTTCAACCATCTTCTTCTTCCGCTCCAAGCGGGGCGTCGCTGGGTGGTGTTAGTTCCTCATCCGCGATCAGGTCTGGAATGAGCAAACTTCCCGGGTCATCGATGGACACGCGGCCAAAGTCGCGTAGCACCCGGAGAAACTCCAACCGCCCATAATCAGCCAGTAGACGCGTCCGTAAACGGCCACCCGGATCTTCTGCCACTTGACCAACCAATAGATCGGCGGGAAATACTTCTCCATCGCCTGAGGTCATGACTCGATCACCGGGGCGAACTTGATCAGAATCTTCAATGAAATCGATGACAGGGGCGAGTGTATTGTCCCCGATTAGTAGGGCACGCTGGCCCGAAGGCTGGATGACAACAGGTATGCGGCTTGAGGTGTCAGTCAACAGGATGACACGCGCGGTGTTTTTCCCTACTCCCGAAATGCGCCCCACCAAACCTAAGCCATCCATAGCTGCCCAGCCGTCAACAATACCGTCGCGCGCGCCAACGTTGATCAAAACAGACTGACGAAATGGCGAGCCGCTGTCTGCGATAACCACGCCAGTGATGTAGGTCAGCCGGGAATCCAACTGTACATTGTTCAGGTCCAACAGGCGGGCATTTTCCTGTTCCAACTGAAGAGCCGCTTCTTTCCACGCCTTCATCTGTTGCAATTCTTGACGAAGATCCTGATTTTGCTGATAGATATGTTGATAGCTTTCGAAATCACGTACGATGTTCACCAGTCCGGTGACAGGTGCCATGGCCCAGTCAAAACTTGGCATGACACTGTCCACGATCTGAGCGCGGAAACGTTCTACACGTGGGCTGTCGATTCGCCAAAGCAGAAACAGTCCAATCAAAAAGAGTAACAGAATGCCTAAAAGAAGCCGCCGAAGCGGGCCAGAATAGGTGCTGCTTTGTGATCGGTCCTTTGCCAATTTTGCTCCCCTTGGTCAAAGGGTGCGCAGGTCAGCTGTCGTAGTCAATCGCGTGGCGCAGTTGCTTTTCAAATTCTAGCGCCTTGCCAGTGCCAAGCGCCACACAGTTCAAGCTATCGTCAGCAATCGAGACCGCGAGACCAGTCTGCTCGCGCAACGCCAGATCCAGATCCCCCAGAAGCGCACCACCGCCGGTTAGCATGACGCCACGATCAACGATGTCCGCGGCCAGATCAGGTGGGGTTGCTTCAAGCGCAGTCATAACGGCCTCGCAAATTTGCTGCACGGGCTCAGATAGTGCTTCGGCAATTTGGGCTTGAGATATTTCGATTTCTTTGGGCACGCCATTCAGCAGATCACGGCCACGAATTTGCATTGAGCTTCCACGCCCATCGTCCGGCATACGCGCCGTGCCGATAGATGTCTTGATTCGCTCGGCGGTTGCTTCGCCAACCAGTAGGTTCTGTTGGCGACGCAAGTAGCTGATGACAGCCTCATCCATGCGGTCGCCACCCACGCGAACCGAGCGCGCGTAAACAATGTCGCCCAAAGACAGCACAGCAACTTCGGTCGTGCCGCCGCCAATATCAACAACCATGTTGCCAGTTGGGTCGGTGATGGGCATGCCTGCTCCGATGGCCGCTGCAATCGGCTCCGCAATCAATCCGGCGCGACCGGCGCCTGCGGATAGAACCGATTGGCGAATGGCGCGTTTTTCCACCGGGGTTGCGCCGTGTGGAACGCAAACGATGATTTTGGGTTTGCCGAGGATCCGACGTTGGTGCACTTTGCGGATAAATTCTTTGATCATCGCTTCGGCGGTATCGAAATCGGCGATGACGCCTTCGCGCATCGGGCGGATCGCCTCAATGCTGCCCGGGGTGCGTCCAAGCATCAGTTTCGCATCTTCGCCAACTGCCAGCACTTTTTTCTGACCATCCTTGACGTGATAAGCGACGACCGAAGGTTCACTGAGGATCACGCCGCGGCCTTTGACATAGACCAGCGTGTTAGCTGTCCCGAGGTCGATGGCCATGTCTGACGAAAACAAACCAGGGATTCTTGAAAAAATCGACATATGCGTATGCGTCCTGTCCGGAAACGTATTTTGGTATTGGCGACGATGCGCCGTGGATTGCGTTCTTATAAGCATCTGCGGCGAAGTGTGAAAGGCCCAGAATCATATCTGATCAGCATCAATTCGCCACTGTGGCAAGCAAAAAGCGCGAACCAATGGCTCGCGCTTCTAATTCTTTAACGAAATGTCAGAACTCTGGTCTGAAACCGTTGTTCTAAATCAATGCATATCTAGAAATGTGCAGATCGCTAAGCCGCTTAGAAAAGCGGCTTTGGCCTGCGCAAACTGATATTACTCTACGACTTCGTTGCCGTATTTGTCATACACTGGTTCAGGTGTGACAACTACAACTTCTTCTTCTTGTTGGGCACAGCCTGCCAGAACAGCAAAGCAAACACCCAGTGCGAGCATGATAGGTTTACGCGACATAGTATTCTCCCTCTAATGCGACTGATTAGTCGAATTGGCGCAGAAACATGTTTCAGCATCTTGCAGCGAATTTCAATACCTTACATGCAAATACGGCAAATTTGCGCGAACCACCGAGATAAATTTGCTGTTCAAGCCGTGTTGCGAAGGTTGCAGACTTTGCATGCACAGAAGTGATAAAACTGTTTTTGAGGCGGAATTATTTATCGATGAACAAACCGTTTGAGCGTTGCTGCATTGATTGAACGGCGTGTCATCATGGCAAATAAAATTGTACTTCCACTTGGTATTTGTTGAATGGGGCGAAGCGGAAAAAGATCTTTGTTGCAGCACCTTTACGGAGAATGGTCGCGGTAATTTCCCCGCTCTGAGAACCGCTAGAGCGCGACCAATTCATTCGCAATCACCGCCAAATTTCGCGCCAAAGGTGATTTGAATAAACGATTGAACCAAAACCGATTCGAATTCAAGTCAGCGAGAACAGCTGTTTGCTTTGAAAATTGAATTCTAAGTTTAATTAATTAAAACAGTATCTTAGATGAATATAGTCTATTGAGCACCACGCATGTTCCGGGTGGCGGCGTGAAATTTGATTGTGCTGGAGAGAATCTGATTTGGAGAAATCGTGTTCTTAGAAGAATGCATGCGCCCGTTTTCTCTGTCGTAATCAAGTTACAGCATCAATGTGGTGAAATTGCTCTTCCCACGTTTGCAGAGAAGTTACACGGGATAGCTGGAACATCACATCACGCCTTGCCGGCAACACCGGCCGCTACGGTTTGCTTGATTCCTTGCACGCTTCAATCTGTGAGCCAATCTGTTTCCTCGTAAGATGTTCCATCCAAAGAACATTGTGCGGCTCAAGAACGCAGCAATGGCAAATTTACCATGCTCTCGAATTTCTTGCGCTTTGCGTTCCGATTGAATGCGGATTTAGGGCCTAAATTGGATAAATTCTATGCATTTGGAGGAAAATGCACCCGGTTATGTTGAGGTCTTACAATTGATTCGCCCGATTCTGGGGCGCGGTGAAATACTAATCGCAGTTCAATGACAATTGATTGCCATTTGTATCGGTGCGGGGTGCGGTTCACTAATAGGTAAAAAATGTGTAAGTCCAAATTACACCCGATATAAGTCCAAATCAGAGTGATCCTATGGCAATATCAATTGAAACGTTCTTTTTGGACCCTGAAGCGCGGGGGACTTTACAGGCGCAAATTCAGCAAATGATCGCCGAAGGAATCCTGTCGGGTCGTTTGCGCAAAGGCGAGAAGCTCCCGTCGTCTCGTAAGTTGGCGTCGCATCTCGGTGTGAGCCGAATCACGGTGACGCTAGCTTACACCGAACTACTGGCGAACGATTACCTCGAGGCACGGGATCGGTCTGGCTATTTCGTCTCTCGCAATGCGCCTGAGCCATCCAAGCTTGAGGCGCGACATCCAAAGCAAGACAAGGTTGATTGGGCCCGCGCGATTGGTCATCGCTTTACTGGGGGGGTTATGCCAGTCAAGCCGCAAGATTGGTCGCGGTACAAGTTTCCGTTCATATACGGGCAGGCTGACCCGGCGCTATTTGATCACACGAACTGGCGGCATTGTGCTTTACAGGCCTTGGGACAGAAAGACTTCCGCGCGCTGACAGCCGATTACTATGATCAAGATGATCCACGTTTGCTTGAATTCATCATGCGCCACACTTTGCCACGGCGCGGGATTTTGGCCGAGCCAGATGAAATTCTGGTCACTATGGGCGCGCAGAATGCACTTTGGTTAACGGCGCAGGTCTTGCTGACGCAGCGCCGCACCGCAGTCAGTGAAAACCCTTGCTACCACGCCCTGCGGGACATTCTGATGCAATCACGCTGTCATCTGGCCGCGATCGATGTGGACCACGATGGGCTGCCGCCGGAAAAACTGCCCGAACAGGCTGATGTGATCTTCACCACACCCAGCCACCAGTCGCCAACGAATGCGACGATGCCGCTGGACCGACGCAAGGAGTTACTGGCCAAGGCGGCAGACATGGACGCCGTGATTGTCGAAGATGATTACGAATTCGAGATTTCATTCCTGCGCTCGCCTCTGCCAGCCTTGAAGTCTCTCGATTCGGATGGGCGTGTGATTTACATCGGCAGTTTCTCAAAGTCGATATTTCCCGGATTGCGGCTGGGCTACATCGTCGGGTCCAAACCGTTCATCCGCGAGGCACGCGCATTGCGCGCCAGTGTATTGCGCCACCCTCCGGGGCATATTCAACGCACTGCAGCCTATTTTCTATCGATGGGTCATTATGACAGCCTGATCCGCAAGATGGGGTTGGTGTTTTCGGAACGTCGTAAAGTCATGGAAACTGCTCTTGCCGATCACGCCCTTCGGATTGGGGGGCAGGGGGAATATGGTGGGTCTTCGATGTGGATGCGTGCGCCAGAGCATGTTGATACTGAACGGCTGGACTTTATGCTTCGAGAGCAGGGCGTTTTGATCGAGCCGGGCCACCCGTTCTTTGATGGTCCGAACCCGCCCAAGAATTATTACCGTCTGGCCTATTCCTCGATTCCAGCAAGCCGAATCCCAGAAGGGATCTCGCGTTTGGCCGAAGTGTTGAAGAATTATAGCTAACTGGCTTTATTCGGATTTCAATCTGGCCCTACTGCCAGTCGCCACCACACCGTAGTTTCGCGTTAACCACTCGGACCAGTCCGATCCATTTCCAATTCAGGAGACGCCCCATGAAAATGACCACGGAAGAAGCATTTGTAAAAACACTGCAAATGCATGGTATTGAACACGCCTTTGGAATCATTGGCTCGGCCATGATGCCAATTTCGGACATCTTCGAAGATGCCGGAATCACTTTCTGGGACTGCGCGCACGAAGGCTCCGGCGGCATGATGGCAGACGGTTACACCCGCGCCACCGGCAAAATGTCGATGATGATCGCACAAAACGGCCCTGGTATCACCAACTTTGTAACTGCAGTTAAAACAGCTTACTGGAACCACACGCCGCTGCTGCTGGTGACACCACAAGCCGCGAACAAAACCATGGGTCAGGGCGGTTTCCAGGAAATGGAACAGATGCGCATGTTCGCTGACTGTGTTTGCTACCAGGAAGAAGTTCGCGACCCATCCCGCATGGCCGAAGTTCTGAGCCGGGTGATCATGAACGCCAAGCGCGCCTCCGCTCCTGCGCAAATCAACGTCCCACGTGACTTCTTCACTCAGGTCGTCGACATCGAGCTGCCAGCGGTAGTTGAGTTTGAACTGCCTCAAGGTGGTGCAACAGCCGTATCCGAAGCGGCTGCTCTGCTGTCGAGCGCGAAAAACCCTGTCATCCTGAACGGTGCCGGTACCGTTCTGTCGAAAGGCGGCATCGCAGCGTCCAAAGCACTGGCTGAGCGTCTCGACGCCCCAGTTTGCGTTGGTTACCAGCATAACGACGCCTTCCCAGGCTCGCACCCACTGTTCGCCGGTCCTCTGGGCTACAACGGCTCCAAAGCCGGTATGGAACTGATCAAGGAAGCCGACGTTGTTCTCTGCCTTGGCACCCGTTTGAACCCATTCTCCACACTGCCGGGTTATGGCATGGAGTACTGGCCAGCAGATGCGAAAATCATTCAGGTTGACATCAACCCTGATCGCATCGGCCTGACCAAGAAGGTTTCTGTTGGTATCGTTGGCGACGCTGCCACCGTTGCAAACAACATCCTGGCACAGCTGTCAGACAGCGCCGGTGACGAAGGCCGCGACGCGCGCAAAGCGAACATCGCTGAGAAAAAATCGCGCTGGGCGCAAGAGCTGACCTCGATGGATCACGAGCAAGACGACCCAGGTACAACCTGGAACGAGCGTGCCCGCGACGCCAAGCCTGACTGGCTGTCACCACGCAAAGCATGGCGTGCGATTCAATCCGCTCTGCCAAAAGACGCGATCATCTCGTCCGACATCGGCAACAACTGCGCCATCGGTAACGCCTATCCTTCGTTCGAAGAAGGCCGCAAATATCTGGCACCTGGCCTGTTTGGTCCTTGTGGTTACGGTCTGCCATCGGTTGTTGGTGCGAAAATCGGTTGCCCTGATGTGCCTGTTGTTGGCTTTTCTGGCGACGGTGCCTTCGGTATCGCTGTGACAGAACTGACTGCGATTGGCCGTGAAGAATGGCCCGCTGTGACCCAAGTTGTTTTCCGCAACTACCAGTGGGGTGCTGAAAAGCGTAACTCGACTCTTTGGTTCGACGACAACTTCGTCGGCACCGAGCTGGACACTCAAGTGTCTTACGCAGGTATCGCCAGCGCATGTGGTCTCAAAGGCGTTGTCGCCCGCACCATGGACGAGCTGACAGATGCGCTGGCGCAAGCTTGTGAAGATCAGAAAAAAGGTATCACCACCCTGATCGAAGCCATGATCAACCAAGAACTGGGTGAGCCATTCCGCCGCGACGCGATGAAGAAGCCAGTTCAAGTTGCTGGCATCGACAAAGCCGACATGCGCGAACAGCAAGTCTAAGATTGGGATGTTGGACGGTATGACATTACGCCCGGTTGAACTTCTACAATCGCTGGCACCTGTCAGCCGCCCAACCATCGCATTAAGCGAAGGCAGTGATCCCCGCGTTGTCGCGGGGGCGCTGGCCGCCATTTCGGCAGATATTGCCGATATCATTCTGGTCGGCCCCGAGGCCGACATTCAAGCCGAGCTTGAAGCGCAAAGCGCATCTGACAGCTCGCATCTTTCTATTCACGATCCTGCCACATCCGACCTGACAGCTGGCTTTGCCGCGGCCTTCTTTGATCTGCGCAAGCACAAAGGCGTAGACGAGGCCAAGTCCCAAGTCGCCATGCTGAACCCCGTGACCTATGCCGCCATGCTGGTGCGTCTGGGCCATGCAACCGGCACCGTTGGGGGCGCGGTCAATACCACCTCCGACATCGTGCGCGCCGCCATTCAGGTGATCGGAAAGGCCCCTGATGCCGCGATGGTGTCGTCATTCTTTCTGATGTACCCGCCGTCCGAGGATGGCCGCACAATGCTCTATTCAGACTGCGGTCTGGTTATTGATCCGAGTGCGCAAGAGTTGGCTTCGATTGCTGAAGCCTCCGCAAAATCCTGTCAGTCGCTTCTGCGGCAGGAGCCAAAGATTGCCATGCTATCTTTTTCGACCAAGGGCAGTGCTAGTCACCCCGCGGTCGCCAAGGTTGAAACTGCGACTCAAGCGTTGCGTGACAATCGCCCAGACCTGAATGTTGATGGCGAGTTACAATTTGACGCGGCCTTTGTGCCGTCGGTGGGCGAAAAGAAAAGCCCCGGCTCGCAGGTTGCCGGGCTGGCCAATGTTATGATCTTCCCAAATCTGGATGCGGGTAACATCGGTTACAAAATCACCCAGCGACTGGGCGGATACGCGGCCATCGGGCCCATTATGCAAGGGTTGGACAAACCCGCCAACGACCTCTCGCGCGGATGTGTCGCCGAGGATGTCACCCAAATGATCGCCGTAACCGCCTTGCAGGCGCTGGCAGACTGAAACCAAGGCAGCAGATCCTCGGCCCTGCTGAGTGATGCCACCCATATTGAGTAAAGGACGAAGCAAGATATGGCGTCGGCACTTTCAAACCCTTCCGGTCGGATCGCGGAGGCACGGGCACAGATTGGCGTGCTGTTTCCGGGCGTGATGATGTCCATCATCGTCGCGGTTACGGCCAAATTCCTGTCCGAGCATTACGGTACCCCCGCGATGTTGTTGGCCTTGTTGCTTGGTATCGCGGTCAGCTTCCTGAGCGAAGAGGGCAAGGCCGTCCCGGGTATCGGATTTTCATCCCGTACTTTGCTGCGTTTGGGCGTAGCGTTGCTTGGTGTGCGTGTTTCCATGACCCTGATGGCCGGACTGAATATTCAGCTTGTTGCTCTGATCATCGCAGGGGTGGTTTTGACCATCGGGTTTGGGCTGCTGGTTGGCCCACTGTTCGGCCATAAGTGGCGGTTCTCACTTCTGACCGCAGGCTCGGTGGCCATTTGTGGGGCCTCTGCCGCCATGGCGATCAGTGCTATTCTACCGCGCGATGAACGCTCCGAAGAGCGACTGATTTTTACAGTCGTCGGCGTGACTGTTCTGTCGACCGTGGCGATGATCGTTTACCCGATTCTAGTCTCCACATTGCAGATGGATGACTTTGCCGGGGGCGTTTTCCTGGGGGCCACGATCCACGATGTGGCACAGGTTGTCGGCGCTGGTTTCTCAATCTCTGAACAAGCAGGCGATACCGCAACTTTGGTCAAACTGGTACGCGTTGCGATGCTAGCACCGATTGTCCTCGTGGCGTCATTGGCCATTCGCCATTATGCAGCGGAAGATGGGTCCGACAAACGCCCGCCCATCCTTCCGGGTTTCGTGATTGGCTTTATCGTATTGGCGGCCCTCAGCTCCTTCGGGGTGATCCCGACAGCTGTTGCTGATTTCGCAGGTCAGACCTCGCGCTGGCTGTTGTTGATCGCCATCGCGGCGGTCGGAATGAAAACAAACCTCAAGCAAGTAGCTTCTGTCGGAGGGGCAGCAATTGCCCTGATTGTCGTGGAAACTATTTTCATTGCGGTTCTTATGCTTACAGGAATAATGTTCCTGAGTTAGTCCAACGGGGAGAAAAAATAGCCAGATGAATATCCAGCAACCGAAAATAGATACTTCCCCCAAGGTCTCGGACGAGATCCGAAAAACCACCTGTTATATGTGCGCCTGTCGCTGCGGTATTAACGTCCACATGAAGGACGGCAAGGTCGCCTATATCGAGGGCAACCGCGATCATCCGGTGAACAAAGGCGTACTCTGCGCCAAGGGCAGCGCAGGCATTATGCAGGTCAACGCGCCGTCTCGTCTCAAGGCCCCGATGAAACGTGTCGGCCCCCGTGGATCAGGCGAGTTTGAAGAGATCAGCTGGGACGAAGCACTGGACATGGCCGTTGGCCTGCTCAAGCCGATCCGCGAAAAAGACCCCAAGAAACTAGCCTTCTTCACCGGCCGCGACCAATCACAAAGCTTCACCGGGTTCTGGGCGCAAAACTTCGGCACGCCAAACTTTGCGGCGCACGGCGGCTTCTGTTCCGTCAACATGGCCGCAGGCGGCATCTACACCATGGGCGGCGCCTTTTGGGAATTTGGCCAACCTGATTGGGACCGCACCAAACTCTTCATGCTGTTTGGCGTCGCCGAAGACCATGATTCCAACCCGATCAAAATCGGCATCGGCAAGGTCAAAGGCCGTGGTGGTAAGATCATCGGCGTCAATCCCATCCGCTCTGGCTACAACGCCGTGGCAGATGAATGGGTGGGGATCACTCCCGGCACCGACGGTCTGTTCATCCTGGCGATGGTTCATGAGCTGTTCCGCGCCGGTAAGCTGGATCTGGAATATCTCTCACGCTTCACCAACGCACCTGTATTGATCGATGCCGAGACCGGCCTGCTGATGCGCGATGACGCGGGCAAAGAACTGGTCATCGACCGCCGTACTGGCAAACTGGTCGCCTTTGACCAAAAGGGCATCCTACCCGACCTTGCCGCCAACCATGAAGGCAACCGCACGGTCTTCCAGCTGATGGCGGAAAAATACCTGGATCCGCAATACGCACCCGATGCTGTGGCCGAGCGTTGCGGTATCTCTGCCGACCGCATCCGGAAAATCACATCGGAACTGGCCCGCGTCGCCTTTGATGAGGCGTTTGAACTGGATCAAAGCTGGACCGATTTCCGCGGCGACACGCACGACAAGATGGTTGGCCGCCCGGTTTCCTTCCACTCGATGCGCGGTGTTTCCGCCCACTCCAATGGGTTCCAGACCTGCCGCGCGCTGCACCTGCTGCAGATCATCCTCGGCACGGTCGAGGTTCCCGGCGGTTTCCGGTTCAAGCCGCCCTATCCCAAGCCGGTCAGCGCCCACCCCAAGCCACATGGCAAAGTGACCTGCAACGCGGCGCTGGATGGTCCGCACTTGGGTTTCGTGCATGGCCCGGATGATCTGATGCTAAATGGTGACGGCTCGCCGATCCGCCTGGACAAGGCGTTCACTTGGGAAAATCCGATGTCCAGCCACGGGCTGATGCATATGGTCATCTCCAACGCCCATGCCGGTGACCCGTACAAGATCGACACGCTGTTCATGTATATGGCGAACATGTCCTGGAACTCTTCGATGAATTCCGGCGGTGTGATGGAGATGCTGACCGAAAAGGATGAGAACGGCGATTACGTGATCCCGAACATCATCTATTCCGATGCTTACAGTTCGGAAATGGTCGCCTATGCCGATCTGATCCTGCCTGACACCACCTATCTGGAGCGTCATGACTGCATCAGCCTTCTGGACCGTCCAATTTGCGAGGCCGAAGCCGCCGCTGACGCCATCCGCTGGCCGGTGATCGAGCCTGACCGCGACGTGCGCGGCTTCCAGACCACGCTGGTGCATCTGGCCAACCGTCTGGGCATGCCGGGTTTCGTCAACGAGGACGGCTCTGCGAAATACGAGGACTACGCCGACTATATCGTCAATCACGAACGCAAACCCGGCATCGGCCCCTTGGCTGGCTTCCGCGGCAAGGGCGGCGACAAGGTTGGTCGTGGTGAAGTAAACCCGGATCAGCTGGATAAATATATTGAAAACGGTGGCTTCTATGTGGAGCATATCCCGGAAGGGGCTGATTTCTATAAGCCGTGGAACAGCGCCTATCAGGACTGGGCGGTCGGCATGGGCATCTATGACAAGCCCGAGCCGTACCTGTTTTCGCTCTACTCTGAACCGATGCGCAAATTCCAACGCGCGGCCGAAGGTCATGGCGACCGCCAACCGCCTGAACATTTGCGCGAACGGGTCAAGGCCACGATGGACCCGCTGCCGATCTGGTATGCCCCGTTTGAGGACAGCCATGTCGACACGGATGAGTTCACTGTGCATGCCCTGACACAGCGCCCGATGGCGATGTATCACTCTTGGGGTACGCAAAACGCTTGGCTGCGCCAGATCCATGGCCGCAACCCGCTCTACATCCCAACCAAGATCTGGGAGGCGAACGGCTTTGAAGATGGCGACTGGGCCAAGGTGAGTTCGGCCCACGGATCCATCACCGTGCCAGTGGCCCATATGGCTGCGCTGAACGAAAGCACGGTCTGGACGTGGAACGCTATTGGCAAGCGCAAGGGCGCTTGGGCGTTGGAAAACGACGCACCCGAGGCGACCAAGGGCTTCCTGCTCAACCATCTTATTCACGAGCTGTTGCCACCCAAAGGCGATGGACTCAGGTGGGCCAACTCTGATCCGATCACCGGGCAGGCGGCTTGGTTTGACCTGCGCGTGAAGATCGAAAAATCCGCCGCACCTGCGGAATGTGATCCGGCCTTCCCACCGATCAAATCACCGGTCGGGCAGGGACCAAAAGAACTGACATGGAAGGTGGGCAAATGACAACGCTACCCGGAAAGACCGAAAAGAAGCTTGGCCTTGTCATTGATCTGGATACTTGCGTTGGCTGCCACGCCTGCGTGATTTCCTGCAAAGGCTGGAACACTGAAAACTACGGCGCGCCGCTGTCGGATCAGGACCCTTACGGTGGCGATCCCTCGGGTACCTTTCTGAACCGGGTGCACAGTTACGAAGTGCAGCCGCTGGCCACCAGCGACAAACCACACCCTGCAGCGCAGCTGATTCACTTCCCGAAGTCCTGCCTGCACTGCGAGGACGCGCCCTGCGTTACTGTCTGCCCCACCGGGGCCAGTTACAAACGGGTCGAGGACGGGATCGTTCTGGTCAACGAAAGCGACTGTATCGGGTGCGGCCTTTGCGCGTGGTCCTGCCCCTACGGCGCGCGCGAGTTGGATCAGGCCGAAGGCGTGATGAAGAAATGTACGCTCTGCGTCGACCGGATTTATAATGAAAACCTGCCCGAGGTGGACCGTGTGCCATCCTGTGTTCGAACCTGCCCCGCAGGCGCGCGCCACTTTGGCGACTTTGCCGATCCCGAAAGCAACGTGTCCAAGCTGACCGCCGAACGCGGCGGCATGGACCTGATGCCTGAACAAGGCACCAAACCCGTCAACAAATACCTGCCACCCCGGCCCAAAGACGAAATGGACCAGATCGATGTTCTGGCACCTTTCCTCGCCCCGGTTGCCGAAGAGCCTGCGGGCTTTGTCGGTTGGCTTGATAAAATGCTGGAGAAAATCTGATGCATCCCGCACCCTCAGTAATTGTCTTCACCACCCTGTCCGGTCTGGGCTTTGGTCTTTTGTTCTGGCTGGGTCTCGGCCTGCCAGCGGTCACCGGCTGGGTTGCCTTTGTCATGTTCGCCATCGCCTATGCCATGGCGGTGGGTGGCCTGTTGGCGTCGACCTTTCACCTTGGACACCCTGAACGGGCGATGAAAGCTTTCAGCCAATGGCGCTCCAGCTGGCTCAGCCGCGAAGGTTGCTGCGCCGTGGGCGCCTTGGTCGTAATGGGCCTCTATGCGCTGGGCGCTGTGTTCCTTGGCCAAACCTGGACCCTTTTGGGCTGGATCGGCGCGCTGCTGTCCCTGCTGACCGTCTTCACCACCTCGATGATCTACACTCAGCTGAAAACCATTCCGCGCTGGAACATGGGTCTGACCCCAGTAATGTTCCTGTCGTTCAGCCTTGCAGGCGGGGCTTTGATGGCCGGTCAGGTTCGGTTGGCGATTGTGCTGCTGCTGATCGCGGCGCTGGTGCAACTCGCCTATTGGAAACAGGGTGACATGGCTCTGGCTGTCTCTGGCACCAATCTGGGCACGGCCACTGGTCTTGGTGATCGAGGCGAAGTCCGCGCGTTCGAGCCACCCCACACCGGCACCAACTATCTGCTGCGTGAATTCGTACATGTTGTCGGCCGCAAACACGCCGCCAAACTGCGGGTGATCTCCTTTGCACTGGCCTTCGTGCTGCCGCTCGCGATCCTGCTGCTGACCATATTGGCCAACACTGGGCACCACGTTCTGCCATTCTTTGCCGTGCTGTCACATCTCGCTGGTGTGGCCACATCACGCTGGCTGTTCTTTGCACAGGCCGAGCATGTGGTCGGATTGTACTACGGCAAGCACTGAATCTTTCAGGCGGCGTACTCAAAGCGCGCCGTCTGAGTTAATTTTGTTCGCCGCCCTGATTTGCAACAGGGCAGGCAAATGTAAAAACCACTTACCTCCCAACCCCATAGGCTCAATATACGGTATCGTGTTTTCGGCACTTCCCGATGGCGCAGAGCATGTGTCCTCTGCAGCGCGAAGCATTTTATTCTTCGAGATCGAGTTATAATTCGCCGCCAATGTGTTGTTGCCGAAAACTGTGGTTCGGGCAGGGCGTCGATGGGTTTCGTTAAGCGGTCGCTATTTCTCCGCATCCTCCAACGACGAAGTATGCTGATAATACAGTTGCCTAGAACGGTGAGGGTTTCGAGGTGATCAAGATTCATCCCCACCCGTCGGTCCACTCATCAACCTTTGGGTTGATCTTGTTCTCGCGAAACCGTTTCCAACGCACACGCACCGCCCAGAACAAGGCAAACAGTACGATCAGGAAGACGATGTTGAACCAAGGGATAATGCGCACATCCGGGCCGCTAACTGGCCAGATCTTCAGAGCATTGGGATAGACCGACATCATCTCAATCCGCCAGCCATAGTGTTTCACCGCAACCCACTGCGCATTTTCCGCGTTTTTCTTCGAAATCAGGTCGGACGCTTCGGCCTGTAGGTTGGCCGTGTCAAACTTCATATAGGGCGGCCAGCCCCAACCCGTGTCTTCATTGCGGTAAATGCGCGGCTTATCTTTGGGTGAAAATGCCTGAATGAAAAATACATCGCGGCTGGCCACTTCGGAACTGCTGCCAGCATCCCCGCTACTCCAGAATATCGAATTACTGCCCGGATCGACGCGCTTTTCATAGGTGTCGGTAATCCGCACCACGTCATAATGGGGCAACGTGTAGTGTAGAAACGACACCACCAGCAGCAAGATCAATGCCTGAAGTGTACGTTTTACATAGATCATTCCGAGTTCGCTCCTGATTATGTCCTAACGATATAGGATCGCCGTGTCCGCGGCGACGGGTAAAATGGGATTTGCAGCATCAAATCATGGTTCAGCGCTGCCAGAGAAAGGCCTCCCGCCTTAAATAAAATGTATCTTCGTTTCTGCACAAGGGGTTGAGCTGTAAGAATTCCAGTCTTCTGTCACTTTCGCATTGTTCGATGACTGGTGGTCTTGGGGTTGCCCGGGCTCTAGGCAATGTTCAGGCACATTTAAAATGATCCGTTGACAAAGGGCACTTGGGTTCAAATCCATTTTAGAGTAAGCCATGAACGCAGTTCAACGAGGGGAATATGGCAGGTAAAGTTGAAAAACGGCGCGAGGAATTGCGCAAGAAGCTGATCTCCATTGCCGAACAGCGGATCAAGGAAGAAGGGATTTCTGCCATTAAGGCGCGCGACCTCGCGAAAGCGGCGAACTGTGCCGTCGGTGCAATCTATAATGTCTTTGATGATCTCTTTGACATCGTGATTGCCGTGAACGGTATCACCTTCCAACATCTCGGGCAGGCGGTGGCCGCCAGTCTGGTAGGCAACGAAAATGCGCCGCCAACTGAGCGGCTGATTGTAATGTCGCATGCCTATCTCGAATTCGCCGCAGCCAACCCGCGCACCTGGCGCACGCTGTTTGACGCGCGTATGTCGACCGAGATGGAAATCCCGGCCTGGTATCTTGCGGAACTGGAGCGCCTGTTCGGGTTCATCGCCGGCCCGGTTCGGGAATGCTTCCCGGATACGTCGGACGAAGACGTCAGCCTGATGACCCGGGCGCTGTTCTCTTCTGTGCATGGTATTGTGCTGCTGGGATTGGAAAACCGGATCTCCGGCGTGCCGGATGATCAGATCAAGCGCATGATCTCGATCACGTTGCAGCAGTTAACTGGAAACAAATAGTTTCTGAACATTGTTCAAAATAGTTATTGAACAATGTTCATTTCTTTTCTACATCCAATCCATGAACAACGTTCACGAATGGAGATTGAAAATGTTAGCCACTTTGAAAACCCTCTTCACTGGCGCAAACGCCCGGGCCGAGGAGTGCGTCCGCGACACCTTTGCCCTTGAATTGATTGACCAGAAAATTCGCGAAACAGAATCGCAACTGAAAGCCGCCAAGGCAACGCTGGCCACTTTGATGCAGCGAGAGCGGTCCGAGCAGCGCCTCTATGAGGCCGTCACCGGCCGGATCGAATCCATGCTGACCCGCGCGCAGGCCGCGCTAAAAGAGGGCCGGGACGACATGGCCACCCAAGCCGCCGAAGCCATCGCCACGA
This sequence comes from Roseovarius albus, assembly GCF_900172335.1. Lineage (GTDB taxonomy): Bacteria > Pseudomonadota > Alphaproteobacteria > Rhodobacterales > Rhodobacteraceae > Roseovarius > Roseovarius albus. The sequence goes on along the minus strand of NZ_FWFX01000003.1, from coordinate 290,554 downwards.
TGGAAAACGAGGCGCAGTTGCGCAAAGACACCCTTGATCGCCTCGAGATGCAGATCACCCGCCTGAAAACGTCGGTCGGGGCCGCGCACCGTCGGATCATCGACCTCAAGCAAGGCGCCATCACCGCCAAGGCCATGCGCCGCGAACAGCAAATGCAAAGCCGCCTGAATTCAACCATCGCCAGCACCTCCAGCGCGGACGAAGCCGAAGAGCTGATCGCCAAGGTCATCGGCAAGGATGATCCGTTCGAGCAGTCGCAAATTCTGGCCGAGATCAATGATGATCTAAACCACAACACGCTAGAGGACCGCATGGCGGCACAGGGTTTCGGCCCTGCCACAAAGGTCACCGCCCAAGATGTGCTGAACCGCCTGAAATAAGACGCTCCCAATTAAAACCAAACTTGAAAACGAAGGACTATTGAAATGTATACCAACGAAAAACCCGACAACAACGTGATCATGCTTCTGAATCTGGCCGGTGTGGTTCTGGCCTATGTGATGCTGGGCATCTCGCTCTATCTATCGACCGACGTGCCGCTGGCGACCAAGGGCTACTGGGCTATCGGGATCATTCTGCTGACGCTGAGCCTTGTGAACTTCGTCAAATACCGTTTCGACAACCAGGCCCGGATCGACCGCATTAACCAGATCGAAGAGGCCAAAAACGAAAAGCTGCTCGAAGACTACGTTGGCGACAGCAAAGACAGCTGATCACCTCATGAACGCGCAAAACCCCGGCCATCACGCCGGGGTTTTGTATTTTATGGGCCAACTCAATGTGGATGAAGGTTCTCAGGGCGCGATATTCTGGTTCACATGGAACAAGTTGTCGGGATCAAAGCGTCGCTTGATATCGACTAGGCGGTCATAGTTGCCACCGTAATTGTCCTGTACCCGAACGCTGTCATCGTCATCCATGAAATTTACGTAACCGCCCGGCTCCGAATACGGTGCCACGGCATCCGAATAATCCTGCACCCATTTGGTGTGGGCTGCGTCATTTGCTGGATCATCCGACGCCGCAAGAATCACCATCGAGAAATCCGCATCCCGGTGGCCAAAGGCCGTCGCATCCGCCGCCACATCATGACAGGCGCCGTTGATCGGATAGAGATGCATGGTCGAACTGACCGTCGGCGCATTTGGCCCGTGTTGGATATGCGCGGCGATGGCTTCGTCACTTAGTTCTTTGACGAAATTGCCCTTCCAGTATTGGCGAATGCCGGTTGGGAACAGCCCGTCAAAGGCCGCGTTGATCGCGGGGTAGGGCAGCGGCCCAACCATCTCGGCCTTGACCTCGGCCACATCATGGAACGGTTTGAACTGCTCTTCCCCCGCGGCCGGATCGCCCGACCAGCAGGCGACAATGCCGACAAACATGTCGCCATGCCGGTCCTCAGGAATGAAGGGCAGGGGCGGTGCAATCTGAAAGACCGGAAAGGCCCCCATTCCGCGCGGTGCGTCCTTGATGTAGTCGCGGTAGAATTCAAAGATGGTTTTAGTATCTTGCAGCTCATAGAACATGGGCCCCCAGTACACCGTATCCACTGGCCGCAGCTTGTATTCGAACGAGGTGCAAACACCAAAGTTCCCACCACCCCCGCGCAGGGCCCAGAACAGATTGGCGTTCTCATGTTCATTCGCGATCAGCATTTGCCCATCTGCGGTCACCACATCCGCGGAAATCAGATTGTCCAGCGATAGCCCATGCCCACGTGACAGATAGCCGATGCCACCGCCAAGGGTGAGCCCGGCAATGCCGGTGGTGGAAATCACCCCGCCGGTCGTGGCCAGGCCAAAGGCATGGGTGGCGGCATTGAAGTCCCCCCAGGTGGTGCCGCCCTCGGCGCGCACGGTTTGCGCGTTCGGATCCACCCGAACCCCGCGCATGCCGGACAGGTCTAGTACGACACCGCCATCATTGGTGCCAAACCCCGGTCCACTGTGGCCGCCGCCCCGCACCGACAGATCAAGCTGGTTGTCGCGGGCATAATTGACGGTCGTCATCGCATCCCCGGCATTGGCCACACGCACGATCACGCCGGGCCGTTTGTCGATCATGCCGTTGTGCACCTTGCGCGCGTCCTCATAACCCTGATCCTCGGGGGTGATCACATCCCCCCGCACCAGATCACGTAGTTCACTTGCAGTTTTGGCAGCCATATCGAATTCCCCCTCTTCGCTGCGGGGCGAGAGCACTTCGATTGCGCACAATCTGGTTAAAGGAACGTTTTAAGGATCAATGAAAACTAAGCAAAAACTACAGCCGCATCAGCAATCGCAGACTCAGGCCTCAATATCTGGCGGGATCATAGCATGTTTTGTGGCTGAATTCATGTTGAGGACGTTACGATATCCCCATCAGAAAAAAGGCGGCCCATTGGACCGCCTTCCGTTGTCTTATCCAACCACGTTGAACTCGGGCCCATACGGGTATCCGGTGATGTTCTCGTTGCCATCTTCGGTGATGACCAGAACATCGTGTTCGCGGTATCCGCCGGCACCCGGTTGGTCGTTGGCGATGGTCAGCATCGGTTCCATCGAAATGACCATGCCCGGCTCCAGCACCGTGTCGATGTCTTCGCGCAGTTCCAGCCCGGCCTCGCGGCCGTAATAGTGGCTCAGCACGCCGAACGAATGGCCGTAACCAAATGTGCGGTATTGCAGCAGCTGGCGCTCTTCAAAGAAGTCGTTGATCTTGTGGGTTACCTCGGCACAACTGACACCAGGCTTCAGCAGGCTCATGCCGTACTCATGCGCGGCAATGTTCGCCTCCCAGATCTTCAGGCTGGCATCGTCCACTTCGCCGACAAACATGGTGCGTTCCAGCGCCACGTAATAGGCCGAAATCATCGGGAAGGTGTTGAGGCTCAGGATATCCCCACGTTGCAACTGACGCGCGGTGACCGGATTATGCGCCCCATCGGTGTTGATGCCCGACTGGAACCAGACCCAAGTGTCACGGTATTCCGCATCGGGGAAGACGCGGGCAATCTCAGCTTCCATCGCGTCGCGCCCGGCCATCGCCACATCAATCTCGCGCGTGCCGACCTTGACGGCATCACGGATCGCGTAACCACCGACATCGGCAATCGCTGTACACTTGCGGATCAGCGCAATCTCACCGGCTGATTTGTGCATCCGCTGGCGCATCGTGTGGCCCGCGATGTCCACGGTGGACGACGGTTTCAGGAACCCTTGCAGTTTATCGCGCTGCATCAAGGTCAGGTGATCACCCTCGTAACCGATCACTTTGCCTTCGCCGGTCACAGACAGGATTGCGCGCCAGTAGTTGTCACGCTGCCAGTCGGTATAAGTGATGTTGTCTGCGTGGCTCCGACGCCAAGGCTGACCCGCGTCAATCCCGGCAGAGATTGTCACGCTTTCCGTCGCGGTCACAACCAAGCCATAAGGCCGACCAAAGGCGCAATAGAGGAAACCGCTGTAGTAGGCGATGTTGTGCATCGAGGTGAAGACAGCGGCATCAACGCCAGCCTCGGCCATAATGGCGCGCAGGCCGCTTAGGCGTGCGTCATATTCAGAACTAGCAAAAGGCAGCGGCGCCTTTTCCCCATTGTGGAAACGATACATTTCAGGGCGTGCAGTGCCACTGAATTGGTTGGATTCTGGATGTGCAGTCATATTTGACCCTCCTGTAAAAGAAAGGTCCCGGCGTTCAGGACTGTTTGAATATGTGAGCCTTGCCCGTGTCGGGCGGGCGACGCCATCGCCCCGGCCTGTGCCTGTTCTTGCGCATTCCGTTTATTCTGGCAAGATAAATTTTCAACTTATGCAGATGGATTTCTTATGCAGGTAAAACCCGGCGCTCTGAACCTGATCACCGATGTTGCAGGCCTCAAAGTCGGCAATGCGCAGAATGACACGATTAAAACCGGCACGACGGTGCTGATCGGTGATGCGCCATTTACCGCGGGTGTCTCGGTCATGGGCGGCGCACCGGGTACCCGCGAAACCGACCTGCTGGCCCCCGACAAAACGATTGAGCAGGTCGATGCGTTGGTGCTGTCCGGCGGTTCGGCCTTTGGGCTGGATGCGGCCTCTGGCGTGGCTGATGCCCTGCGCGCACAAGGGCGTGGCTTTGCCGTCGGAGATCAGAATGTCCCGATTGTCTCGAGTGCCATCCTGTTTGATCTGATCAACGGCGGGGACAAAGGCTGGATTGAAAACCCCTACAAAGCTCTGGGTGCAGCCGCCCTCGCACAGACCGGAACCGAGTTTGCGATCGGCTCTGTTGGGGCAGGCACTGGTGCCACCACGGCCAATCTCAAGGGCGGGCTGGGTTCCGCCTCGTTTGTCTTGCCCTCCGGCCACACGGTTGGTGCTTTGGTGGCCGTCAACGCTCTGGGTCAGGCGACAGTGGGTGATGGCGCGCATTTCTGGGCGGCACCGTTTGAGATGAACGAAGAATATGGCAACCAAGGCGTTGCGAGTGATTTCTCAACGTCTCAGATTCCACAGACCAAACTCAACCAACACGCCAACACCACCATCGGGATCGTCGCTACCGATGCCCCGCTGACGCAGGCGCAATGCACCCGCATGGCCACCGCCGCACATGATGGTTATGCCCGCGCGCTTGTGCCGTCACATACGCCGTTCGATGGGGATCTGATTTTTGCCGCCAGCACGGGAGAAGGGCCACCCATCACCGAAGCAAAAGAGCTACTGCTGCTTGGCCACTTTGCAGCCCAATGCATGGCCCGCGCCATCGCGCGCGCCATTTATGCGGCCTCTCCGGTGGCGGGTGACACCCTGCCATGTTGGCAGGGCAAATTCACATGAAAACGATTAAGGGCAGCGCTTGGCCGCTTCTTCGATCGCAGCGGTAAAGCCCGACAGCGAAAATGTGTCTTTGGTCACCGTGCCGCGTCCGGACCGCGCCGTCAGAACAGCACTTGCGCCACGTTTCATCGCCGCAATGATCTTGGTATCATCCGCCGTGCTGGCAGGCCAGGCCCATTCACCCTCGGTAAAAAGCTCAAACTCATTGCCGCTGATGTTGATATTCACCGTCGATCCGCCAGCAAACGGGTAGCCGCCGGTAAATCCGATCTGGCCCTTCACGCCAGCATCCGGGCGATAAAAAGCCATCAACAGAATGTCACCGCGACGCACCGCAACCGTGCGGCCATCCTTGGTGTTAACCGTCTCTGTCGGGGCCGACACCGCCCAGCATTCCTTGGGGTTCTTTTCTTCAAACACGCTCCAGGCGGTATTGGCCGCCACCTGATTGGTGCTTGTCTCTTGTGCCACCGCGCCGGTTGCTGCCAGCGCCAGAACTGCGCCCACCAATCCGCGTGTCATCCGTCGTACCATATGTCCAGCCTCCCAGCTGTCCTTTGCCTCAAATTCATCTGGCCGCCTTGTCCATTGCTGGATTATTTGCGAGATACGGCCAAGTCTTGCTCAACAGTGCAACAATAGACTGAAACAGACGAGATGTGAAAGACGCAATTGGCGGAAATCCGCAACCCTGTAAGCCCGGAGGCACCGATCATGACAGCACCTGTTTTACTGACCGAGGTTTGGCGCGGCCCAATCCTTGAAAGCGTGCACGCAGGCCACGCGGTGATCTGCGATGGCTCCGGCCAGATTGTCGAGGCCTGGGGCGATCCAAACGCCACCATCCTGCCGCGCAGTTCGGCCAAGATGATCCAGGCCTTACCTTTGATCGAAAGTGGTGCCGCAGATGCGCGCGGCCTGACTTCGGCGCAACTGGCGCTGGCCTGCGCCTCGCACAATGGCGCGGCTATCCACACCGATCCGGTACAGGCTTGGCTGACGGATCTGGGGCTGAATGAATCCGATTTGCGCTGCGGCCCGCAGGTGCCCGATGATGAACCTGCCCGCGATGCATTGATATTGGCGGATGAAAGCCCCTGCCAATTGCACAACAATTGCTCGGGCAAACACGCAGGCTTCCTGACCCTGAACCAACATCTCGGGGGTGACGCTGAATACATTGATCCAGAACATGTGGTGCAAAAGGCCTGCTTGGATGCCTTCGAGGGGGTGACAGGTGAAACTTCCCCCGGCTTTGGCATCGATGGCTGTTCCGCCCCGAACTTCGCCACCAGCCTGCATGGCATGGCCCGCGCGATGGCTTTCTTTGCATCGGCTGAAGAGGGTGCAGACACCCGTCAATCCGCCGCCGTGCGCCTGTGGCAAGCGATGAACAAACACCCCGAATTGGTCGCTGGCGAAGGCCGTGCCTGCACCGAGCTGATGCGCGCCTGCAAAGAACCCGTTGCGCTCAAAACCGGGGCCGAGGCCTTCTTCATCGCCATCATTCCGACCCGCAAACTGGGCATCGCCCTGAAAATCGTCGATGGCTCCACCCGTGCGGCAGAATGCACCATCGCCGCCCTTCTGGTCCGCCTTGGCCTGCTCGACGCCGACCACCCCGCCGCTCTCAAACGCATGAACACGCCCGTCTTGAGCCGGCGCGGCATTGACACCGGCATCATCAAACCGGCTGCAACTTTGGTGTAAGGTCTGAACATTCTCTGAATGTAGAGAGAGACCAACGTTTATGGGCGAGACCCCTCTGCGACCGAAAGGCGTGGAATGAAGCGAGTGCTTATGGTTTAAGGCATCATTGCAAAAAGAAATCCTTGTGCCTAACTTGACGTACAATTTTTAGTCGAGCGCGGTGATGCCTATCGTTCTCGGGTGATACGCAAATATGGGATGGTACAGATGGCTTTTGGAATTTTAGATACTTACAAAGCGTGGACAATTGTTGTTGGAGTTGGGATGATCAGCTTGGGGGCTGCTCCCGCGATGGCAGATTCCGAGGCTTCTGATCCGATGACACATCCGATTAATTGTGCCACCGCTGAGGGCGATATCCGTGCGTTGAAGGCCGAAAAAAAACACGCGCAAGACCAGATCGTGCGCAATGTGGCCTCGATTACCCCAGCCGGGGCACTGCTTGGCTTGATCACCGGAACCGAAGGCAAACGTCTTCAAATGTTGACCGGTGAATATGAAAAGAAAATCGACGCCAGAATCGCTGAAACTGAATCACAATGTAATATTCAGCCGACGGATGAGAGCACCGATTAAACATCGCGAGAGGTGATGCTTAAGCGGTGGTTTGATCTCGAAATCAGGCGCACCTGCAGTACAAAATTTTACTTGCCGAATCCTTTGTGTTCTAAGAATACTGCGCGTGTTCTCAGGGCGGGGCGAAATTCCCCACCGGCGGTAAAGGGCGCAAGCCCCAAGCCCGCGAGCGGCCTCATGGTTACCCATGAGGTGTCAGCAGATCTGGTGCAACTCCAGAGCCGACGGTCATAGTCCGGATGAAAGAGAACGTCAGGGTCAACCGGGGCGCATGCCCCTTGTCCTGTCGTCCTGCGCCTTGGGTGAAAGTGTCGATAGGAAAGGATTTGAACCATGACACCCACCCGATATGCATTTATCAAGGCCAACTGGCATTCCGACATCGTCTCCCGCGCGCTTGAAGGGTTTTGCGAATTGATCCCCGCCGAACAGGTCGATGTCTTTGACACCCCCGGCGCGTTCGAGATGCCCTTGCTGGCCCGTGACCTCGCCGTCTCCGGCCGCTACGCCGCCGTGGCCGCCGCCGCCTTCGTGGTCGATGGCGGCATCTACCGCCATGATTTTGTGGCGCAAGCTGTTGTCGATGGCCTGATGCGCGCTGGGCTGGATACCGGTGTTCCGGTCCTTTCGGTCTCTCTCACCCCGCATCAATATCAGGAAACCGATCATCACAATGCGATCTTCAAAGCGCATTTTGCCGAAAAAGGCCGCGAAGCCGCCCGCGCAGCCCTGATGATGCAGAAAACCCGCGCGCAATTGGCGGCTTGAGAGAATTCCCGGGTGGGCATTTTTGCCCACCATTTTCGCCAGCCAAGTTTTGTACAAAACCTGCGTACAAGTTGTACAAGTTGTACCAAAATTTTGGCCGCTATTTGAACGCGTCGCGATGATACCCTTGCAGGTAAAGTAACGCCGTCAGATCACCATGATTGATCCGAATATCGCACTGCGCCGCGACGCTTTCCTTGGCATGCAGCGCAACGCCCGCGCCCGCGCGATGCAGCATGCCCAAGTCATTAGCCCCATCGCCAACGGCGATCACGTCATCCTCGGAAAGGCCTAATCTGGTGGTGATCTCTTCCAGCGCCTGTATTTTAGCCTCGCGTCCCAATATAGGGCGGCCGACCTCTCCAGTCATCGTATTATCATTCATAATCAATGTGTTGGCGCGATTCTCATGAAACCCTAAATCGCTGGAGGCTTGTTCCGTAAAGACCGTAAACCCACCTGACACGAGTGCCGCATAGGCCCCATTGGCCCGCATCGTCGCCAGCAAGGTCGCTCCCCCCGCGGCATAGGTGATCCGATTGCGCAGAACGTCATCAATGACGGATGCATTCAGCCCCTTGAGCAATCCAACCCGCTCGATCAACGCCTCCTCAAAATCCAGCTCGCCATTCATCGCCCGTGCGGTGATGTCTTTGACATGCGCACCAACCCCGGCTTCATCAGCCAGTTCATCAATGCATTCCTGATCGATCATGGTGCTATCCATGTCCGCCAAGAGCATCTTTTTTCTTCTGTTTTCAGATGGTTGCGCAACAAGATCGACACGCTGCTTCTGCAAGTCCGCCCAGACATCCCAACGGTTGTCGGGGATCTTTTCGACCGCAAACTCTGCCGCTTCATCCTGGCTCAGCCATGTCACATCCCCGCCACCCCAAGCGTTCCGCAACGCATCAACAAGGGCGGGATCCAGCGCACCAGCGGGGGCGATCAAAGAGGCGATGTACATGAGAGCAAGTTTCCGATCGTAGTCATTTGCGTCGCTTTTCGCGATTCAATTGCCGCTATAGACCCATTTCTGCACTTGCGAAAGACCCGTCAGGGGCGTAAGCCCGTGAGTGGGACACCCCTCCCCAACGAGGGGCATTTATCTGGAAGGATACCATGACAGAGTTCGAAAAACCGGCAACGCGGCCGGCCAATCCGCGTTTTTCATCGGGCCCCTGCGCCAAATACCCCACATTTGATTTGAAAACGCTTGCGTCTGCGCCCCTGGGCCGCAGCCACCGCGCGGCGGTTGGTAAGGCTAAGCTGAAAAGCGCTATTGAAGGTACGCGCGAGATCCTCGGTATTCCTGCGGATTACCGTATCGGAATTGTGCCTGCTTCGGACACCGGTGCGGTGGAAATGGCGCTGTGGAGTTTGCTTGGGGCGCGCAAGGTTGAGATGCTGGCCTGGGAAAGCTTCGGCGCTGGTTGGGTCACGGACGTGGTGAAGCAGCTGAAGCTGGATGCCGCAGTTAAGACCGCCGAGTATGGACGTATCGTCGACCTTACAACAATTGATACCAACAATGACGTTGTTTTCACTTGGAACGGAACCACTGCTGGTGTTCGGGTGCCCAATGGCGATTGGATCAAGGATGACCGCGCTGGTCTGACCATCTGTGATGCTACGTCTGCGGCCTTTGCGCAGGATCTGCCATGGGACAAGCTCGATGTTGTTAGCTTTAGCTGGCAGAAAGTGCTGGGGGGAGAGGCCGCCCATGGGATGCTGGTGCTGAGCCCGCGCGCCGTAGAACGATTGGAAAGCTACACGCCACCCTGGCCAATGCCAAAGCTGTTCCGGATGACCAAGAATGGCAAGCTGAATGAAAGCATTTTTGAAGGCGCGACGATCAATACGCCGTCAATGCTCGCAGTCGAAGATTATCTTTATGCGCTGGAGTGGGCGCGGTCTGTTGGTGGCTTGAAAGGCTTGATTTCCCGTGCGGATGCCAATGCAAAAGCTATTGCTGATTTTGTAGAGACTCGAGACTGGATCGCCAATCTGGCCGAGGATTGTGTGACGCAATCCAACACGTCGGTTTGCCTGAAGTTCACTGATGCACGCATTCAAGATGGGGCCACCTTCGCCAAAGCCGTTGCCAAGCGGCTGGACGATGAAGGCGTGGCTTTTGATATCGGCGCTTATCGCGATGCCCCTCCGGGTCTGCGGATCTGGTGTGGCGGCACGGTCGAGACCTCGGATGTCCAAGCATTGATGCCGTGGATAGAATGGGCCTTTGAAGCAGAAATCGCCGCGCTCACCGAAGCGGCCTGAATTTCCAGATGCGCGGCCTCGCGCATCCTCTCCAAACATATTTGAGGAAGGACCAGAACCATGGCTCCCAAAGTACTCGTATCCGACAAACTGTCTGAAACCGCCGTGCAGATTTTCCGTGATCGCGGCATCGATGTCGATTTCATGCCCGATGTGGGCAAGGATAAGGTGAAACTGCGCGAAATCATTGGTCAGTATGATGGCCTTGCTATTCGTTCAGCCACCAAGGTCACCCCGAAAATTCTTGAGGCGGCTGACAACCTCAAGGTCATTGCCCGTGCGGGCATCGGCACCGACAACATAGACAAAGAAGCCGCCAGCAAAAAAGGTGTGATCGTGATGAACACGCCTTTTGGCAACATGATCACCACGGCCGAACATGCAATTGCGATGATGTTTGCCGTCGCGCGGCAATTGCCCGAGGCCAGTGCCTCCACCCACGCCGGGAAATGGGAAAAGTCCAAGTTCATGGGGGTCGAGGTGACCGGCAAAACGCTTGGCGTGATCGGTGCAGGCAATATTGGCGGTATCGTTTGCGACCGCGCGCGCGCACTCAAGATGAAAGTGATCGCTTATGATCCATTCCTGAGCGAGGAAAAGGCCGACAAGATGGGCGTGGAAAAGGTCGAGCTGGATGATCTGTTGCCGCGCGCCGATTTCATCACTTTGCACGTTCCGTTGACGGATCAGACTCGTAATATCCTAAGCCGCGAAAACCTTGCCAAAACCAAGAAAGGCGTGCGTATCATCAACTGTGCCCGTGGTGGTTTGGTGGATGAGGAAGCGCTTGCAGAACTGCTCAAATCAGGCCACGTCGCAGGCGCTGGTTTTGATGTCTTCAGTGAAGAGCCAGCCACGGATAATGTGCTCTTTAACCTGCCCAACGTGGTCTGCACTCCGCACCTTGGCGCTGCGACAACCGAGGCACAAGAAAATGTGGCCTTGCAGGTGGCTGAGCAGATGTCTGACTATTTGCTAACTGGTGCCGTAACCAATGCGCTCAACATGCCGTCGGTCACGGCAGAAGAGGCCAAGGTCATGTCTCCTTGGATCAAGCTGGCGGGGCACTTGGGGGATTTCATCGGCCAAATGACGGATGAGCCGATCAAGGCGATCAACATTCTTTATGATGGCCTTGTTTCAGATATGAATCTGAATGCATTGACCTGTGCGGCAGTCGCCGGGATTATGAAATCCGTGAACCCCGAGGTGAACATGGTTTCCGCCCCGGTGATTGCCAAGGAACGCGGCGTTCAGATCTCAACCACCAAGCAAGATAAATCCGGCGCGTTCGAGGGATATATCAAGCTGACGGTTGTGACTGATAAGCGCGAGCGCTCCATCGGTGGCACGGTCTTCTCCGATGGGAAGCCACGTTTTATCCAGATCAAAGGGATCAATATTGATGCCGAAATTGGTCAACACATGCTTTACACGACGAATGATGATGTGCCTGGCATTATCGGTACTTTGGGGCAAACTTTGGGTGGAAACGGTGTGAATATAGCCAACTTCACTTTGGGTCGTAATGCTGCCGGGGGTGAGGCAATAGCATTGCTTTATGTCGACGCGCGCGTGCCCGACGAGGTGGTCGAGAAACTCGATGATACTGGAAAGTTCCAACAGATCAGACCGTTGGAGTTTTCAGGCGTCTAGAAAACTCTGTGACGGAACGTAGTCATGGACGGCCCTCGGGATTGTCAGTAGCCTTTTGGCAACTTTGACAGTCCCGAGGGTTTCAAAATGACCGATATTGTTCTGCTTGATGGCGCACGTACTGCAATTGGCACGTTTGGTGGCTCGCTGGCTGGCGTGCCACCCACGCAATTGGGGGCGAAGGTGGCTGATGCTGCGATGGCTCGCTCTGGTGTTGCACCGGAACAGATTGGCCATGTGGTTTTCGGCCATGTGATTAATACCGAACCCAAAGATATGTACCTCAGCCGCGTTGCTGCGATGGCCTCCGGTATTCCCGACACCACCCCGGCCATGAACGTGAATCGCTTGTGTGGATCCGGGGTGCAGGCGATTGTGTCGGCGGTGCAATCCCTAATGTTGGGCGATGCTGAGTTTGCGTTAGCAGGTGGTGCGGAAAACATGAGCCGATCTCCCTTTGTCATCCCGGACCAACGATGGGGCGCAAAGATGGGCGATGTGCGCACACTTGATATGATGCTGGGGGCGCTGAATTGCCCGTTCGGCACCGGCCATATGGGTGTAACGGCGGAAAATGTTGCCGCCGAGCATGATATTTCGCGCGACGCACAGGATGCGTTTGCCGTTGAGAGCCAAAACCGCGCGGCCAATGCGGTTGAGGCAGGACATTTCGACAGCCAGATTGTGCCGGTTGAGGTCAAGGTAAAACGGGACTTGGTTCCGTTTGCAAAGGACGAACATCTGAAAGCGACAACAGTGGAGGCACTGGCAGGTTTGCGGGCGGTGTTCCAGAAAGACGGCACAGTCACAGCAGGCAATGCCAGTGGCATCAATGATGGTGCCGCGGCGATGGTCTTGGCTCGTGCTGATGCGGCCGAGGCTGCTGGAATGAAGCCCAAGGCGCGGATCATAGGATATGCCCACGCAGGGGTGCGGCCAGAGGTAATGGGCATCGGCCCGGTGCCTGCAGTGGAAAACCTATTTGCCAAAACCGGCCTGTCAGCGGATGATTTCGACGTGATTGAATCGAACGAGGCCTTTGCGGCACAAGCGCTGGCAGTGAACAAAGGCTTGGGTCTTGATCCGGCAAAGGTGAACCCGAATGGTGGTGCAATTGCCTTGGGGCACCCGGTAGGCGCGACCGGTGCGGTCATAACCATCAAAGCCTTGTATGAACTGGAACGCATCGGCGGCAAACGCGCGCTGATCACCATGTGTATCGGTGGCGGTCAAGGGATTGCCTTGGCGCTCGAGCGGTTTGAGCGAAATTAATCGAGCCGCACTGTCACCCGCGCGGCGCGTCCTTTGGCGTCTATCACCGTGATTTCGGAAAATCCGGCGCTTAGCGCTGGCAATGAGGCATCACGTCGGTGTTGGTTTCGAAGCACCGGTATGCCGTTGGCCATCCAAACAAAGGGGGGTGCGCCATCGCGGAGTTTGACCGGCAGTTCGCCGGCTTCAAGGCGCAGCTGTGCGCCATTTGGCGGAAAGATTACCTTGGGCGCATCCGGCGCGGGCTCGAATGGCGCGTTGCGACTTGCAAACCGGCGTAATGGCGCGGGAAGTTCTGCGGAGGAGAGCAGAAGCGTTTCTGGTGGCGGAGTGGGCAGAGGGTCTGGCTTGGATTTCAGGCGTTGAAAGGCGTCGAACAAAATAGGTGCCGCCAAGTCCCCGCCAAAGGCACCGGGAAGCGGCGTGCCATCCGGGCGCCCGACCCAGACACCGGCAACATGTGCCCCGTCAAACCCGATGGCCCAGACATCACGGTGGCCATAAGAGGTGCCGGTTTTATAGGCGAGTCTTCCTTGTTGTACGCCGGAGGGAGGAGACAGTCCTGCAAGTATGTCGCCCACTTGCCAGGCAGCGGAACGCGAAAGTACTTCGGTGCTTGCATGACGATTTTGATCCGGCTGCCAAACCAATGGGCGGGTTTGGCCCTGGTTGGCCAGCATCGCATAAAGTTGCACAAGATCCGTCAGCGTGACACCCACACCGCCCAATCCAATTGCCAACCCAGCATGATCGCCGGGGAGACGCGCCTGTACGCCGCTTCGGCGCATCAGATCCATCAAATGCGCAGGACCGATCTGATCGAGCAATGCCACGGCCGGAATGTTTAGAGACAAACGCAGCGCATCTGCCACAGGTAATTGCCCACGATACTGACCATCAAAGTTTTGTGGGGCATATTGGCCGAAAGACACGGGGCGATCATCGATCAGGGTCTGGGGGTGAGCCAAACCCCGGTCAAATGCCATGGCATAGATAAAAGGCTTTAGGGTCGAACCGGGCGAGCGCACAGCATTCGCCATATCGACATAACCGTTGCGCCGGTTTGTGTTGTCGTAACCTGCAGATCCGACCGAGGCGAGGATTTCACCGGTTTGGTGATCTGCCATGACAATGGCAATCGAGGCCTCAGCCGGGACATTGCGAAGCGCAGCTTGGGCAAGCGTTTCGAGTTTTTGTTGAAGCTTGGCCTCAAATGTCAGGTTGATACGCGACAAAGTGGGGTTAGCAGAGCGTGCTTTGTCCGCCATATGCGGAGCAAGTGCAGGGAAAGCGCGGCGCTGGTGCGGCAAGGGCTCAGATTGAGCCGATTGTGTTGCTTCCTCAGGCAGAATGGTATCGCTTGCCATACGTTCCAATACGCGGTTCCGGGCCGCTTGGGCTAGTTTTGGTGATTGATCCGGTCGCCGCGTTGCGGGGGATTGTGGCAGGGCGACCAGCAGCGCGGATTCAGCCAAGGTCAGACGTTGCGGCTCTTTCCCGAACCACGCCAGAGTTGCGGCCCGCACCCCTTCAAGGTTGCCACCATAGGGCGCGTGGGTCAGATACATCTGCAGGATCTGGTCTTTGTTGTACTGTTGCTCCAACGCCCAGGCGACGCGCATCTGGCGCAGCTTTCCCGGCCAGCGTCCGGTGCCGCCATTTTCCAATAGGCGCGCAACTTGCATTGTCAGCGTGGAGCCACCAGAGATAACCTGACCATTGAGGAGTGCTTGCCAGGTAGCGCGTGCCAACGCCAAGAAGTCGACACCGGAATGTGTGTAAAACCGCTGATCTTCATACGCGATGAGCATATCTACATAAGTAGAGTCGACCTGATCCACTGCGACACCAAAGCGCCAGCGGCCATCTTCAACCGTGTAGGCTCGCAGCAAAGCACCATTTCGATCCCGAATTTCAGTAGATGTTTCGCTTAATACTGGTGGCAATTCAGTGCTTTCGATCCAGCGCGCAAGCCACAGCTTGCCTGCGATGCTGACACACAGCACCACAATAAGACCAAGTGTGATCATCGCGCGCCGGGACATGGGTTACTCCGAAACCGTCAACTGTGTCGTCGCCGTGTTGGCGCGGTATTGCGGGCGGTACATGTCTTCGACCACGGCCGCGGGATAGTGGTAGGTGCCTGGGGTCAAAGCACGAACGATATAGGCCAATTGAAACGGCTTGTCGTCGCGTCGATCGACAGCGGCTAGGAAACGGTCAGAGCGGGCCTCGAAATACCGCGTTGGAGCCGAATCCAGCCATTCCAGTGACCGGATGTCGCCCGCGCGAAGCAGATTTGGGTTATCGATCTCCAGCCCCGCAGGCAGAGGATCATCCACCATCAGGCGGGCGGACCCGGCCTCTGACGGAGAAACGGTAAGCACGACAACCAACCGCGTCCCTGTCTGCATTTGATCAGGCTGCACCTCGTTTCCGTCCATATCAAAATAGCTGCGGCTGATCTGGTAGCCATACCCGCCAGCGGGCGCTGGGACGTTCGGCACGCCAAAGGTGGTGAGCGTGATGTCAGTGGGTTGGCCGCCTGTGTTGGTTAGACTCTGTGTGCTGAGCGTTTCTGCGGCTAATCGTTTGACCAACGGGCCGGAAATGGCTTCACCGTTGAGAGACAAACTGGACTGTGCAGGCTCGCTCATCAGAGCGTTCGTGGCCAAAAGCGTCCAGACCTGTTCCTGTGTCGAGCTTTCAGGGCCGGTGGTGGCCGCAAGGCTGCTGAGTGCCTGCACATCAACCGCGTTGCTGCCTGCTTCCACCGCCAGTGCTAGCACTGCGGCGCTATCACGTTTGGGTGTCCCGTAATCGACACGCCAATACCGGCCGCCTTCAGGATTTCCGGCCTCCACACGCTGCATTGCGGAGGCAAACATCCGATCCGCACGGGTTTGGTCGCCATAGGACGCCAACGCATGCCCCAATTGCGCGAGGGCCAGTGGCGTGGCGAACGCCTCAAGTTTAACATCAGCGTAATAACGCAAATCGCCAATGCGGGCCGCCCCCTCGCGGGCCAGAACCATCAGAGCATAGGCGATGTCTTCGCCGCCGAGGTCGAAGTCTGGCGCGTAGTTGATCCGATTGCGCAGGTTATCCATTGCCATGGCAAAGGCCTGATCCGGAACCTCATATCCCTGCGTGCGGGCGCGGGACAGGAAATCGGCGACATAAGCATCCAGCCAAAAATCGCCAGAGTTTGCACGCCAGAGGCCAAAGGCCCCGTTGCTGGATTGTCGGGCCAGGATTAAGTCAACCGCTTGATCAATGCGTTCAACCACTTGCGTTTGGTTGCCCAACCCCAAAGCTTCGGCAACAGGGCCGAAGTACAGCAAAGGAAGTGCTTGAGATGTTACCTGTTCGGTACAGCCATATGGATAGCGATCCAGTGCTCTCAGCAGGCCGGGTGTGTTTAGCTTAGCCATGGGGCCAGCCGAGAGTAGCAGTTCCGCGCCATCCGGCCGGATGCCAGCAAAGACCTCTTGATCCAAAGTGAAGGTTGCTCCTGCCGCCAAGCTAAACCTTTGTGTGGTCGAGGTGGTGGGGTCGTTTGACCGCACCGGCAATGTGAGTTCTTTGGTCAGTTGCTTACCGTCCGGGGTAGTCAAAGCGATACGCAGGGTTTGATCGCCCGTGACTTCTGCGCGGATCGGTACGGTGAGCGAGGCTTTCCCACCCTCAGCCAAGTCAAGGCCGGATGGGATATCACCCTCAAGCGTGACGCCTTCGGCCGTGATGTCCAACCCGACACGACCTGCCGGGCCTTCGGCATGGGCCAATTCTAGCAGCAGACGGCTTTGATCCCCGGGGGCCATGAAACGTGGCAGCGATGCGGTGGCGACGACCGGATCGCGGATCAAAACATCCCGGCTGGCTTGTCCAACAGCCTTGTTTGACCATGCAACAGCCATCAGGCGAACAGTTCCGTTGAAATCAGGGATGTCGAAGCTGATCTTTGCAGACCCATCAGACCCAACCGTGACAGGTCCCGAGAAAAAGGCGACCAGCTTTTCGGTGGGGGGCGGTGATTGGCGTTGCATTCCGTTGCCCGCGTCCCCGCCTGAGCGGACCTGCCCGGCGGCACCGTTCATGCCATTGATCAGCCGACCATAAAGATCGCGGATTTCGACGCCGAGACGCCGCTGGCCAAAATAGTGAACCGATGGGTCAGGGGCTTCAAAGCCTGTCAGATTCAGAATGCCCAGATCGACCGCAGCAAGGGTGAGGTGGGCCGTGTCGCCCTCGGCCAATCCCTCGATGTAAACGTTGGTATCGAGTTTGCCGCGTGGAGAGGTCTTCTCTGGGGCGTCGATGCTGACCGACAGTTGCTTATCTCCTGGTTCAATTTCTGCATAAGCCAAACCAAGGGAACGGGCCGGGTTTTGTCCAGCGGCAACGTCCATGGGACGCAGAACCTGCGCGGTGACATAAGCGCCAGTGCCCCAATCTCCGGTCACGGGAACAGGGATCAGGTTCTCACCGGCGGAAACCTCGACCACCTGACGCGCGATAACCTGATTGGACATGACGCTCACCAGTGCCGTTCCAGCGTAGCGTGGCACGATGCGAAGTTGCGCGGTTTCTCCCGGGGTATAGCCGGGCTTGTCCAATGAGAGCTCCAATGTGTCTGGTGTGCTGGAGGCATCTGCAGGGGCGTACCAACCGGCGTAGAAATCGCTGGAGCTGGCCACGTAGGTGCCGTCCAAACGCTCGACGAGTAATTCATACTTCCCCCATTGAACGGGAGTCGAAACTTGTGTGGGCGCATCGCCCAATGCGACCTCACCAGTTGCCACGCGCTGACGGGTTGTGATCGGTTCCCAATTCCAGTTGCCGTATTGCTGATACCATTGATACCGGGTTTCAATCCGGTTCACGGTCCAGCGCACGTTCATTGCCACAGGCGCAAGTGTTTTATCAATCGCGATGACTTGAAAGCTGGCCTTGTCGCCTTCGGGCACAACATCCGAAAATCCTGGTTTGAGGCCGATCATCGGTCCAGCAGGGGCAAGCGCCTTGGTCAACTGGCGTTCAACCGGACGGCCAGAGCCTTCGTTGACACGCAGAGTGACCTGAGCTTCAAAGGGGCGATCATTGGTCTTTGTGAGTGGTAGCTTGACCGGCAAGACCAATGTGCCGTCATCCCCGGTGGTGCCGCCATCGATGTAGCTTGCAACAGGTGTCACGCTAAGATCATGCTGGCCGAAGAAATAACCGGGGAAACTCTCAAGAGTACGCTGTGGGACCAAGCGCAGGGTTCCATCCGTTTTAAGGCCTCCACCGGGCGCACCAAAGAGGTAACGTGCTTCAACTGATAAAGGCGGGGTGTCGCCGGGGCGGAGAGGAGCGTCTGGAAGGGAGAGTTCAAAATCAATTCGCTCTGGCAGAAAGTCTTCGACCAACAGGCTGGTTTGCGCCAGCGCCGGGGCATCCGGATCAGCCATGATCGCCAGCTGCCACGTGCCGCGCGGCGCACTGTTGCCGATAAATAAGCTGAAGACATGCCCCCCTGCGACGCCGCTGGCCGAGACTTCGCGTGTGTATTCTACTCCATCCGGGCGGGTCAGGATGGCCGTTAGGGGCAGATCAGCAATGGCCTGCATCTGTATGTCACGCGCCAATGCGGTGGCGTGGATCATTTCGCCTGCGCGATAGGCGCCGCGATCCGTAGTCAGGAAGACATCAACGGGTGGGGCAGGGGGGCGCCCTTCGACGCCGCGATCTGACAGGTCAAAGGCCGGATCGGTCAGCGACAGGAATGCAATGTCCTGATCTCCCTGCCGGGCAATCAGCAACGCCGGGGCAGTCGCGCCAGTGCCGCGCGTCAGGCCAGGTGCGAAGAGAGCGTGGCCTTCTGCGTCAGAGCTAGTTTTGCCGAGTTCTCGATTGGCACGTGACAACAAGGTCAGCTCAATCCCGTCCAAAGCCTTTGCACCGGCCAAACCGCGTGCAAAAACATGCAGACCATCAGTGCCCTGCATTGTAGTTAAGCCTATGTTGGTCAGGATAAACCACTGCGTTGCACCGGGATCATCGTAAGGATCGGCATCAGGGGCATTCGCGGTCAATGCATAAATGCCGGGAGGCTGATCTGCGAGCACCTCTCCCATCGGCAGGCGGGTGGTCATGGTTTTGTTGAGGGTGTTTTGCACCTCACCCACGCCGGTCCAGACATCTTCAGCGATGTCCGAAGCAAATGCCGCTTCTTGGTAGTGGCTCAGCGGGCGTGCGAAATAATCATCCTGAATGGCGCGCAGCAGGTTGCGGTCGCTAACACGGCGCAGAGACAGATCAACCTCATCAAGGTTGACCGTGTCAATTGGTAGAGCGGCATCAGCAGCACGCGGCAGCACATAGGACCGGCCGGAAAAATTCACTTGCGGGCTGCGGTCGCGCACATAAAGTGCCAGTTCGACATCCTTCAACATCGTTTCGCCACTCGCCGCAGGTAGACCCTGGCGGAAGGTCACGCGGTAGTGAGAACCATGTTGCACGCCATCAATGCATAGCTGGCGCTCTTCAGCCTGCACCACGAGCCCGGCATCGGGTAAGCGCACATAGGGCGTATAGTCCAGCCCGGCCTTCACCAAGGGTTCAGAGAATTCCGCACAGATGCGTGGCGCGCTGCTTTCGTTGTCGGCGCGATGCTCAATGATGCGAAAGCCGTATTTGGCGGCGGCAGCTTCAAGCGCAACCTGAATGTCATCACGTGGCTGGATCGATTGTGCCAGTCGCAGCGCTGGGATCATGTCGCGACCACGATTGTTGCGCTCAAGGCTTTCGGCCATCACCTGCAGGGCAGACACACGCGCAGGGTCATTCGGTGCCCGCAAGTATGCGTTGAACGCGGCCCCTTGCGCCCAGTTGGCATAACGGCGTTTGTCCGAACTAGAGTTTGTATTGATTGCCAGCAATAGGCGGGCGTACTCCGCCCACAGATCGCTGCTATCTGCCTGCGCTACGGCGGCCCCCGTCCAGCGCATGGCGTTCAGCGTATCGCCCTGCGCTTGCCGATCCTGAGCTGCATTCAACAGATCGGACAGCCCCCACTGACCGGCCGGATGCCGCGTGCTGATACCGCGGGCGTAGCGGCGGGCCTGTTCGAAATCCGAGTCTTTCAGAAATGCCAGATCCTTCGCCCGATTTTCAGCACGATGCAACACCTGAATGTCGGTCTCGATCATGCGCGCAGACACCGCGCCCTCAAAAGGTTTGATCTCGGTGATCTCAGATTTGGGGAAACAGGCGTTTGAGCGTTTGTTGAACGTATAGGCCTTGCAGGCCAGATCATTCAGGCAGGTGTTTTGGCAGGCTTGCAGTGTGGTGTCGAACAGCGGCTGAAGGTCCGCGCCGTAATAATCAACATCGTTTGTGACGAGCTCCCGTCGTTCAGGGACTGCGCTTTGGGCATGGACCTGTGCGCTAACACAAGACAGGACGACAAAGGGCATCAACAAGCGGCGCATGGCAATCTCCATCAATCAATGGGGCCATGGTGCCATGCTGCTGGCTGTCTGACAATGTCAGGGTCGCTTAAGGAGTCGGATAATCGCGTAGGAAAACCGGTTTGTCGGGTTCAGACATGTCGGGTTGATAGGCATAGCCACCAGTGTCGAAATCCAGCAAGGCTTTGGGATCGGTCAGGCGGTGCTGAATGATGTAACGTGCCATCGCACCGCGCGCCTTTTTTGCGTAGAAGCTGACAATCTTGGCGGTGCCGTTCCTGTCTTCCATGAAGACAGGGGTAATGACGCATGGCTTCAGCGCTTTAAGGTCAACGGCACCGAAATATTCCTGGCTTGCGCAATTCACCAGTACATCAGAGCCAAGTCTCTCCGCCCGGTCATTGAGGGTCATGGCAATCGTATCCCCCCAATATTCATAGAGATTCTTGCCGCGCGGGTTTTTTAGTCGACTGCCCATTTCTAAACGGTAGGGTTGAATCGCATCCAGCGGGCGCAGCAACCCATACAGTCCGGACAGGATGCCCAGGTGGTCTTGCGCCCAATTCAGCTCATCGTGATCCAAAGACGAAGCTTCAAGGCCCTGATAGGTATCACCGGCAAAGGCAAGCGCTGCAGGTTTTTCGCCCATGGTGCCAAAGGACTGGAATCGCTCGGCATTCATCGCGGCCAAATTTTGACTGATCTTCATCAATTTCCCAAGGTCTGCCGCAGTCAAGGACTTTGCGACCAGTGCCAACTCGTCCGCTTGTTTCTGAAACTGCGGTGATGTGATCAGGGGAGCCTCGACCGGGTTCATATCCATCTTTTTGGCCGGGGAAATCACGATTTGCATGGCAGCGGTCCTTTTGACATTTCGTGTGATTTAGGGCGTCTCAGCCAAAACATCCAGAAAAGCCGCGCCAAATCGTTCTGCGCGCTTTTCACCAAGCAGGCGGGATAGGCTGGACAGGTCCTTGGGACGCATCTCGGCCACTTTGGCGAGGACGGAAGTGGAGCAACTGAGTTGCTTGTCGTACCCCTCCGAACCTCGAGCCAGATCAGTTTGAACTTCCAAAAGGCGGTCAAAGATATTTCCGGCTTCGCGACCGGCCAGCTTACGACGGGTGGGATGCAGGTCCTTCGCCTCGCCACAGATCACTTCTAGAAAGGCCAGTCCGTATTGTTCGAGCTTTTTCGCGCCAACCCCGTTGATATGTGCCATTTGGTCAAGTGTTGAAGGGCGGGACTGGGCCATTTCGATTAGGGTGCGATCATTGAAGACAATATAAGGTGGAACTCGTGCCGCCTCGGCCAAGGCACGGCGTTTGGCCTTGAGCGCGGACAACAGCGGCGCATCTTCGTCCGAGACTAAAGCCTTGACCGCTGGCTGGCGGGTTTTCGGAGCGAGCGTGTCCCGTCTGAGAGTCACGGCGGTTTCACCGCGCAAGACAGGGTGGGCGGTCTCGGTTATTCGCAATGCCCCGTGCCGCTCGGGGTCGGGGCGCACCAGATCATGACCCATCATTTGCCGAAATATGCCCTGCCAGTTCCGGCGGCTGATATCCTTGCCGACGCCAAAGGTTGGCAGTTGATCGTGGCCGCGTTCACGGGCGCGATCTGTCAGGTTGCCGGTGAGGACATCGATCAGATGACCCGCGCCGAAGTATTCGCCGGTGCGCAGGATTGCCGAAAGGGCTTTTTGCACGTCCTTGGTACCATCAAATGTGTCCGCCGGGGTTTCACATAGATCACAGTTGCCACAGGTTTCGGCCTCATCCCCGAAATACCGCAAGAGGTTCACGCGGCGGCATTGATAGGCTTCGGCTAATCCAAGCAGAGCATTCAGTCTTGCGTGATCCGCCGCGCGACGTTCTGGTGGGGCGAGCCCTTCGTCGATCTGGCTTCGGCGTAGGCGGATGTCGTCAGCGCCATAGAGCGTCAAAGTTTCGGCAGGGGCGCCATCGCGTCCGGCGCGACCGATTTCTTGATAGTAGGCTTCGATTGATTTGGGCAGGTCCGCATGCGCAACCCAGCGGATGTCGGGTTTGTCGACGCCCATACCAAAGGCAACTGTGGCGACAACGATCAGACCCTCTTCGGTGTTAAAGCGATGTTCGACCTCACGCCGGTCATGCGGCTCCATCCCGCCATGATAGCAACAGGAATTGTGCCCGCCTTCACGCAGGGCTTGAGCTAGTGATTCAGTTTTCGCACGGGTGCCGCAATAGACGATGCCGGATGAACCTTTGCGGGCGGCGGCGAAGTTCATAATCTGCTTGCGCGGGCCGTCCTTGGCCGAAAAGGTCAGCCGAATGTTGGGACGATCAAAACCGCGCAGAAAACTTTTTGGTTGGTGCCCATCAAACAGTTTCTCGATAATCTCGGTGCGGGTTTCTGCATCAGCCGTGGCTGTGAAGGCGGCAAGGGGTACTTTCAGGGTACGACGAAGGTCTCCAATGCGTAGGTAATCGGGGCGGAAATCATGTCCCCATTGGGCAACGCAATGCGCCTCGTCCACGGCGATCAGACTGACGTTGATCCGGCGCAGGAAATTCAGGGCCGATCCCGACGCCATGCGTTCAGGCGCGATATAGAGCAGTTTGAGCCGGTCTTCATCTAGAGCCTGCCAGACTGCCGTGTTTTCCTCCTCTGTATTGGCAGAGGTGAGCGCACCCGCAGTGACGCCAGCCGCCTGCAACGCGCGCACCTGATCGCGCATCAAGGCAATCAGAGGAGAGACGACCAAGGTGACACCATCGCGCATTAATGCTGGGAGTTGGAAACACAGGGATTTGCCGCCGCCTGTCGGCATGATGGCGAGCACGTTTTCACCGCCAGCGACGGCATCCACGATATCTTCCTGACCGTCGCGAAACGTGTCGAAACCGAAGACATCGCGCAATAGCGTGGCTGTGTCGGGCATAAAGGGCCTGCAAGGTTGTTCTGCTCTTGCAGGCAATGTTTCACACTGGGAATCGTGGGGCAAGGCCCACGGCGCAGATCAGCCCAGCAAAATTGCAGGCAAGATGTAATTACGCAGCGAAATAATGATGATGATCGCTACGAGTGGAGCCAGATCGAGCGGACGTGTGTCGGGCATAATTCTGCGGATTGGACCGTAGATTGGCTCGAGTACTTTGTTTAGCCCGTACCAGAGCTGGGCGACAAACTGTTGATGCAGGTTGAGAACCTGAAAACTGATCAGCCAACTCATGATGACATGGGCCAAAATGAAATAGAACGCGACATCAAGGATGAGCGCGAGTGGTCCATAGATTGCCATCATTTTTGTGGGTCCTTTCCTGTGGTCGCAATCACCTAAGCGCTGAAGCAAAAAAGCGCAAGTCTGACGCGAGGTTGCGCTTGACGTGTGGAGTTTTCAAGTAAACTAATTGGTTTAGAAAGGATCGCCCCATGTACCCATTCCTGCGCATGATCATTCAGTTGATCACAATCCGTAACCTGCCCCGCATCGGCGTGACGGAAACCCATGTTTCGCGACACATGTGCATGCCGTGGGATCTTGATATCTGGTTGGAGCTCAATAATGGCCGTACGCTGACGATCTTTGATCTGGGTCGTATTCCGCTGGCGGTCCGTGTGGGGCTGACGACCTTGTTGAAAGAACATAGGTGGGGGCTGACCGTCGCGGGCAGCTCTGTCCGGTATCGTCGCCGGATCCGAATGTTTGAAGTGGTTGAAATGAAATCGCGCGGCGTGTGCTGGGATGACAAATTTTTCTATCTTGAGCAATCGATGTGGAAGAAAAACGGTGAATGTGCCAACCATGCGATGTATCGCACAGCGATCACTGACAAGAATGGGATCGTACCCCCGATTAAGGTGATGGAAGCCTTGGGAGCGGCAAACATCAACCCTGAGATGCCGGCATGGTTTGCCGCTTGGATCGCGGCCGAGGATCAGCGTCCCTGGCCTCCGATGCAGGATTGACTTGCCTCTGACGCGGCAAGCCTGTCATACCCACCGTAACACCGGGGGATGAAATGGCTAAGATTTCACAACGCAAGCGCATCTGGGGCTGGTTCTTTTTTGATTGGGCAAGTCAGCCTTACAATACGCTGCTTCTGACCTTCATCTTTGCGCCTTATGTGACTGAGGTCGTGGGTGACGGCGTCAAAGCCCAATCCCTCTGGGGCTTCACGGTTGGCTGTGCTGGAGTGATAATTGCGCTCTGCGCCCCTATCCTGGGGGCTGTGGCCGATACATACGGCAATCGATTGAAGTGGGTGAAGTTGTTCTCGTTACTATACGTGATCGGCGCCTGCGGAGTTTGGTTTGCCATGCCGGATGGTAATCACCTTATCCTTGCGCTGACGCTGTTCGGGTTGGGATTGATTGGGATGGAGTTTGCGACCATCTTCACCAATTCGATTTTACCTGATCTGGGAACGCGTGATGAGATCGGGAAAATCTCTGGCTCGGGCTGGGCTTTCGGTTATCTCGGAGGCTTCATTGCTTTGGTAATCACACTGGGGTTTTTCGCGGAAAGTGCGGCAACGGGGAAAACATTTTTGGGTTTTAAGCCGTTCTTTGGATTGAACTCAGATGCTCGCGAGGGAACGCGATTCGTAGGTCCGTTTTCGGCGCTTTGGTATGTGGTTTTTATGATCCCGTTCTTCCTTTGGGTAAGAGATCCGAAACCAGAGACTCCTCCAGAAGGGGCGTTGAAAAATTCCTTGAGCCAAGTTGTGAAAACCATTCGAGGTTTACCCAAAACACCATCGCTGTTCGCATACTTGGCGTCATCGATGTTTTATCGCGATGCATTGAATGGAATGTACGTTTTTGGTGGCCTCTATGCCGCTGGTGTTTTAGAGTGGAACGTCGTTCAAACCGGTGTGTTTGGGATTATAGCTATCGTCTCTGGTGCTGTGTTTGCCTGGATCGGGGGGCGCGTGGATATGCGGCTGGGGCCTAAACCGGTGATCCGAGTCTCGATTTTGCTTCTGATAGCAGTTGCAATTTGTGTGATCTTTGTTTCGCGAGAGAGTGTCTTTGGCGTGGAAGTCGATCCAGCATCCAAATTGCCTGACCACATCTTCTATGTTCTGGGAGCTGTGATCGGGGCCGTTGGTGGAACCATTCAATCTGCCAGCCGAACCATGATGGTAAGACAAGCAAATCCAAAACAGATGAACGAAGCTTTTGGGCTTTATGCACTTGCAGGGAAAGCAACGAGCTTTTTGGCACCAATAGCGATTGGGATCGCCACACATATAAGCGGGAGTCAGCAGATTGGCGTGGCTCCATTGATAGTCCTTTTCCTGTTGGGTCTGGTGCTGTTACGCTGGGTGCATCCTGAGGGAGGTGAAGAGCATGGGCAGGCATCTTAAACTAATCTTGGCATCCTTAGTATTGGTTGGCTGCAGCGGGTCTTCTCAATCGCCGAAAGCCACGCAACCTGCCCAATTGACGCAAGTGATTTCATCGCAAAGCGTGCCGGCGTCGATGCAGGGCATTCAGGCCAAGCAGCTCTTTGGCAAAAAGAAATCTGGTTCGGCACAACAGGCGGAGCCTTTTGGCGGATACTCCAAAGGCTGTTTTGCTGGAGGCGAACGACTGGCTGAGACCGGCCCGACATGGCAGGCAATGCGCTTGAGCCGCAATCGCAACTGGGGGCATCCCGACACGATTGATTACATCAAGACGCTGTCCCGCAAGGCCGCAGCACAGCCGGGGTGGAATGGTCTCTATATCGGAGACATCAGTCAACCACGAGGAGGGCCGATGCTATCCGGTCATCGCAGCCACCAAATCGGGATGGATATCGACATTTGGATGCGCCCAGCGGACCGGTTGAACCTATCTGTTACTGAACGTGAGAACATCTCGTCGATCTCCATGCGTCGTGCCAAGGGGGCCTACACCAATTCCAACTGGACTCGGCAGCACCATGAAATTCTGAAAGCTGCAGCCAAAGATCCGCGTACGGCACGGATTTTTGTATTCCCGGGTGCCAAAGTGCAGATGTGCAATGACGAAACTGGTGACCGCGCATGGCTGCGCAAGGTCCGTCCATGGTGGGGACACCATTATCATTTTCATGTCCGTCTGAAGTGCCCTGCCAACGCCAAAGGGTGCGTTAATCAGGACCTACCGCCGGAGGGTGATGGATGCGCCGATGCGCAGCAATGGGTGAACAATATCCTCAATCCTCCAGCACCGGATCCGACCGCACCCAAGCCGAAGCCCAAGCCGCGTGGTGAGCTGACAATGGCCAATTTGCCGGGGCAATGCGTGTCAGTTTTGCAGTCTAATTGATACCGCATGAAGCGGCCAATATGAAAAAAACCACATCATTTTGTTGACAAATACAAAATATGTGGCAGGCTATGGATAAGTCAAAATAATCAAGCGAAAGGAGGTGGCCAGTGTCTATAGAGGTATTGGAGAGAGGTGTCGGAACAGTTCGGAGACATCACACCTGAGGCAGCCCTTGCGTGAGATTTATCTGAATTGGTGCGCCTAACCGGCCCACTTTCGCTAGCTTCTAGAAGGCCGTACCGCACTGCGGGCGGCCTTTTCGATTTGAAAAACTTTTTGACCCAACCGTGTCGTTCTGAAGCCATGTTAATAATCACCGATACCATCACAATCGCCGATTGGGAGCTGACTGAGAGCTTTATGCGCGCGAGTGGGCCAGGAGGGCAGAATGTGAACAAGGTATCCTCGGCTGTCGAATTGCGGTTCGAGGCAGAGCGCTCTCCAAATTTGCCACCGTCAGTAAAGAGGCGGCTTCGGCAATTAGCTGGGCGGCGCTGGACCAAGGAAGGTGCGCTTGTAATCCAATGTGATGAAACCCGGCATCAATCGCGGAACCGGGAAATTGCACGAGAGCGGTTAACTGAATTGATCCGCAAGGCAACCGAAAAGCCTAAACGCCGTATCCCGACCCGTCCAACATTGGGATCAAAGAACCGAAGACTGAAGGCCAAAAAAGTGCGCGGAGAAGTTAAATCGCTGCGCGGTCGGGTGGATGAGTGATTTTGCAAAACGATCAGGACTAGAAAGAGAGACTCTTCGTCCATTCTGAAGAGGTTCTAAATTACAACACGGTACTTCAGCTCGCAAAGCGGCACGTTGTTTTTGAATCTGGAAATTGATATGACGCTTTCAATTGTGCAGTAGCTCATCACTAAAAGGTGAGACTTTTAAACGGTAGGTGCTTGGCAGCAGTTTTGCTGTTAAAGTGATATGAGGCAAGAAATGCAGGAAACAAAAATGAGGCTTGGAAAAAGCGCTGTCACGGTCGCGATGTTGCTCGTGTTGAGTATTGCGGCAAGCTGCAGTAGTTCCAAATTCAAACGCTACAATGGCCCAGAGGTCACTCGGGTGATCGTAGACAAGGGTGATCGTAAGCTGTTTTTGATTCACCACAATAAGGTGCTCAAATCTTATGATATGGAACTTGGGTTTGCGCCTGTTGGCCACAAACAATTCGAAGGGGACGGCAAAACCCCGGAAGGGGAGTATGTGATTGATCGCCGCAATCCAGATAGCAGCTTCCATCTGTCACTTGGAATTTCATATCCGAATGAAGCCGATATTGCCTACGCCGAAGCTGAGGGTAAAAGTCCGGGCGGCGATATCTTTATACATGGTCAGCCCAACAAATTGGTGCGCAGCCGAAAAAAAGCCTCTGATCCGGATTGGACGGCTGGTTGTATTTCGGTGACCAACAAAGAGATGGAGCGTATCTACGCTATGATCAAGGACGGTACGCCGATTACGCTACGCCCCTGATCGCTCTGCCAGAGGATCAAAAAAGAAGCGCCTGACGATCAGATCGCAGGCGCTTTTCTCTTTTCTAGATTGGCGCGTACATTAGCTTCCCATCACCATGGTCCACCAAATCTTGCCGTTGTTTTCTTGTTCCCAAGAAAACCCCATCTTGCGGGCATTAGGGGACAGGATCACTGTGCGGGTGCTGGGAGTATCCATCCAAGCTGCCAAAGTTTCTAATTCGGTCTCGTAGGTTTCGGAGATATTTTCACCTACCAGTTGGCCGGAATAACCAACGCGCTTAACGCGATCGATTGGAGAAGAGCCGTCTGAACCAAAGTGCCAAGGGCGGTTCTGGATCGACATGTCGCGGGCATGGGTTGCAGCAGCAGCGTTTAGCTTCGAGTCGAGATCAACAGGTGCAAGACCCGCCGCTTGGCGAAGAGAGTTAACCGAATCGAGCATCCGATATTGAATGTCATTTGTGTCCCCCGCGCGGATCTTATAAACTTTGGGGAGGGGTTTGCCGTCGGCTCCGATCTGCGATGATGTTGGTGTTTGTGCACAGGCAGAAAGCACCAATAGTGCCGAAAGTAAAAGTCCAAATATCCGCAGCATCGTTTATCGCCATTATTTTGTTGTATATTACTGTTCTGCTCTAGCGTGACTGGCCGCGTTATTCAAACCCAGTTGGTGGATCCTTTGCAAAATGTTGCTGGTTTGATTTGCGACTGAGGCTTTCCAGCCATATAGTTGCCAAAATCAGAATGCTTATTGAACGTCGGAGTGCTGACATGGCCAAAGTTTTTACAAATAGATTGAGCCGCCGATCCTTTCTTGCCGGAACTGCCGCTTCGCTGGGTGTCCCGGCGATCGCGCAGGATCTTGACGGGGCTACTAGTATCGAGATTGAACAGGAAATCACCAGCTCAGTGCGGCGGAATATTTCCAGCTTTCGTGCGCTTGATTGGCAGCCATACTTTTCCAATTTGAACAATGGTGCAATTTTGGTCGATATATCATCGCGCGCCTTGCACCATTGGAGCGAAGCGGGACAATATACTCTTTACCCTTCGAGTGTGCCGCTGTCTGAGGAGCTGACACGCCGCGGCCGGACAAAGGTTGTGCGCAAGGTCGAAGGGCCAAGCTGGCGACCTACACCTTCAATGCTGAAACGTAATCCGGATTGGCCTGCATTTGTGGGGCCAGGCCCGGATAACCCGCTGGGCACCCATGCGCTGTACCTAAGTTGGACTTATTACCGCATTCACGGCACGCATGACACGCGCAAGATCGGCCGCCGATCTTCGAATGGCTGTATTGGCCTTTATAATCAACACATTGCGGAGCTTTTTGCCAACACCAAGGTAGGCACTCAAGTGTTGCTAATTTGACGACAATCAATCTGGAACTGCACCAGAAGGGGCATGTTGCAATTGCAACATGCCCTTTTTCATGGGTAGAGACAAAAATACGAGGTAAGTCTTTATGCTTGCCGTTGCGTGTGTGACGTCAGGCCATTATTCCTGGAGGATATACTATGAAAAAACTCGTTCTCGCCGCTGCAATGTCAGCCGCCGCATCCACAGCTTTCGCCGGCAACCTGTCCGAGCCAGTTGTTGAAGAGCCAGTAATCGTTGAAGAAACACAAGCATCTTCTTCTTCAGCGGGCATCTGGATCCCACTGCTGCTGCTGGCCATCGTTGCCGCAGTTGTTGCTGCTGACTAATTTCAGTCAGACAAGAATTCTTGAAAAAGGCAGCGTCTGACGCTGCCTTTTTTATGTACAACTTGTACAAGTTGTACGTGGGTTTTGTACGAAACGCGGTCAGGCCAGAGTTTCGTCTGAAATGTCTTCCGGACTCGCCTGCGAATCAGCCATAGTGTTGGCTTTTAAAATCATCTGAACCAAGCGTTCGATTCGGTTACGCAAATCCAAGATGTCGAGTTCAGCATCGCCTTCGCAAATAAGATTGGCGGCACCAACTTTGTCTCCATCTTTGTGTGTTATCTTTCTGCCGGGATTTTTGGGATCGTCGCGATAGAAATAGAAAGCGTGATCGTAGGGGCCGGTGTTGCCGGGTGATTTGTACAGTCGGTGGTGGAGCTGTTTCAGGGCGGTTTGGAGTTTGTTGCCGTCGACATAGTTTTCGATCTCGCGGCCTGCGGTGACCCAGACCACTCCGTCTTCGCCGTCCATCTCCTCCAGCAGGCGCTGCGCGTGGGGTTTGAGGGGCATGCCTTCTTCGGAGCGGTCACTGTCGATGACGGTGGCCATGTTGCGATTGAGTTTTCGGAGTTGGATGAATTGATCCATGGCCTCGTCCGAGGCACTGAGGTGGCTGAGCAAGCCGCCGCCATAGAACATGATGGTGTAATGGATGCCTTCGATCAGCCGCTCATCAACAGCTTTGATCCAGTGGTTAAGGTAAATCCGGTCTGAGGGCCCTTCGACCCAGATGATGGCGTTGGATTGCAAAATGTCCGACGCCTGACAACCAAGATCATCCAGAATGCTACACTGGTCGCTTTGGGTGAGGGCGGGTGTGACTTAGGTTTGTACGCCGTCGTTTTCGACGCGGAAGGGCGTTTAGTGCGGTATCGGCAAACAAAGCCTTTGCGGCCGTTTAAGGGTGTTGCCTTGCAGTTAATTTTCGAACGCCCACCCAGGGTCAGGCGTAGAACTTGTCGTAGTTGGTGGGTTGGCACCCACCCTACAGATTAGAGCCAGCCTGCGAGATTGGATTGGACGATGGATTTTAGCGCGTCGATGTGGGCATCGTTATCGTTGAGGCAGGGAATATAGGTGAAATCTTCGCCGCCCGCCTCTTCAAAGCTTTCACGGATCTCTTCGTTGATCTCTTCCAGTGTCTCGATGCAATCGGCGGAAAACGCGGGGGCGATGACGGCGATGTTTTTCTTGCCGTCTTCTTTGGTCAGACGCGCGACCTCCTCAACCGTGTAGGGTTTGAGCCATTCTTCGGGGCCAAAGACAGACTGGAAGGTTGTGGTGATCTGGGTGTCATCCCAGCCGAGGCGCTCTTTCAGCAGGCGCGTGTTTTTCTGGCATTGGCAGTGGTACGGATCACCTTGCATCAGGTAACGTTTGGGCATGCCGTGATAAGAGACAACAAGGATGTCGGGCTTTTTATCAAGCTTGGCGTAGGCGGCTTCGACCGATTGTGCGAGAGCCTCGATGTAGCGCGGGTGCTCGAAATACGGCTCGACCACGCGGGCGGTGGGTTGCCAGGTCTCGTTCATTAACGCACGGAAGAACTGATCATTCGCGGTGGCCGAGGTGGCCCCGGCATAGTGCGGGTAGAGCGGGAAGAACAGGATGCGACGGCAGCCAGCATCAACCATTTCGCGGATCTTGGATTTGGTCGAGGGGTTGCCGTAACGCATGCAGAAATCGACCATGACCTGATCACCGTATTCATCATGCAGTGCGGCGGCGAGTTTTTCCGTCTGGTCGCGGGTGATGGTCATTAACGGGCTTTCGTCGCGCTCCGTATTCCAGATCGAGCGGTAGGCCGCGCCGCTGGAAAACGGGCGTTTGCTGAGGATGATAAGTTGCAGCAGGGGTTGCCATTTCCAGCGCGGATAGTCGATGACGCGCTGGTCCGACAGAAACTCATTCAGATAGCGGCGCATCGACCAGTAATCGGTGCCGTCCGGGGTGCCAAGGTTGGCCAGCAGGATGCCGGTTTTGGCGGCTGGGAGGCTGGGGTGATCGGCTGGGGCGTGTGGCATGTTGGCTACTTTTGGTTTGGCATTGCCGTTGGACATAGTGAAGTTTGGCGGCGCGTCAATCTTTGACCGTGGTTTCGGAGGTGCCAAGCGCCTGTGCGAGACGCTGTGCCGCAGAGCCAGGGCGCAGGGGTTGTTGCTGATCCGGGCTGGGGGCCCAGCCGGTGAGGACCATGAGCTCAAACGTGGCGGGGATGCGACCATCGGAGGTTTGGAAGGTTTGCGTATAGATCTGCATGGCATGCAGCAGGATCGCGCGGCGGGTGAAATGCCGGGGGCGGGCGGCCATGGCATTGGCCTCGCCCATCTGGCGCAGATCATGCAACAGCTTGATCGGAGTTTCATAAGTTGCCGTCAGGGGCACGACATCGGCGACGGGCAGGGCAAAATCGGCGCGTTGCAGCAGGCCTCCGAGATCGCGGATTTCGGCCATCGGAAGCACACGGGGAGAGAGGCCACCGGTGAGATCGGATTCGGCCTGTGCAAGAGATGTGCGCAGCTCGTTGAGTGTACCGCCGCCCAGAAAGACACCAAGAAACAACCCGTCGGGGCGCAGGGCACGGCGGGCCTGAATAAGCTGGCCGACGGGGTCGGCAGCCCAGTGCAAAGCCATGGCGTGAATGATCAGGTCTTGGCTTTCGGATTTGAGGTCAAGGGTATCTTCGTCACTGAGATGGGTGGCATCAGGATATTCCGAGCGCCAGATTTTGGGAAAGCCGCTGATCACGCTGACATCCGTAAAGGATTTGTTAACCATCAAGAGCCGATCCTTGATCTCGGCCATGGCTTCTTGATGCAGGAACAACGCCGGATCCGCCAAAGCGCGGCGGCGGTTTCTGAGCAGGGCTGGGCGATCGGTCAGAGATTGGGTCATCGCGGGGACAATAGGGTGGACAGGTCGGCAATACAAACGCAGTTTCGGGCCCGGTTTCAGGTGTTGACCCGAGCGATCTATCCACCCGGTTGTTTGATTTGCGGAGAACAGGTGGAGAGCGCTTTTGGCCTGTGTCCGGCCTGTTGGAAAGACGTACCGTTCATTTCGGGGCTGTGTTGTGATCTGTGCGGCGTGCCCTTGCCCGGAGAAGATATGGGGTTTGAAGAGGTTTGTGACGATTGCCTGTCAGTCCTGCGTCCTTGGAGCAAGGGGCGGGCAGCACTGATTTATCGAGATCAGGCACGTAGGCTGGTCTTGGCGCTAAAACATGGAGACCGTCAGGATATTGCACGTCCGGCAGCGGGGTGGATGGCACAGATTGCAGCTCCACTGATTGATAGAGATACGATCGTAGCGCCCGTGCCTTTGCATTGGAGTCGGATGCTGCGTCGGCGGTACAATCAATCGGCCCTGCTAGGAGCGGAACTGGCAAAGGTCGTCGATCGGCCGTATTGTCCGGATCTTTTATTGCGTCGAAGGCGCACGCAATCTTTGGATGGAAAGAGCCCGAAAGAACGATTTGCGATTTTGGAGGGGGCACTGGTGGTGCACCCCAAGAGACGTCACCTCTTGAAGGGGAGATCTGTGCTGATCGTAGATGACGTCATGACCTCGGGCGCGACACTGGCGGCGGCGGCGCGGGCCTGCCTGGAGGCCGGTGCCGAAGATGTTAGAATTGTTACACTGGCGCGCGTGGCAAAGGATGTTTAAATACGCCGAAACGCGACTGACAGGAATCATGACGAATGAAACTGGTTGAAATCTATACATCCCCGCTCTGCGGGTTTTGCCACGCCGCTAAGCGTCTACTGAACGAAAAAGGCGTGAGCTTCTCCGAGGTGAACGTGCTGGCGCAGCCTGCACGAAAAACAGAGATGATCCAACGAGCCAATGGTGGCCGCACCGTGCCGCAAATCTTTGTCGGCGAGACCCATGTGGGTGGTTGCGACGATCTTTATGCGCTGGAACGCGCGGGCAAGCTCGACTCGTTGTTGGTCGCCTAAATGACAATGCGCGCAGGTCTCATTCAACTCAATAGCAGCGATGATCCAGCGCGCAATT
Organism: Roseovarius albus; assembly: GCF_900172335.1. Classification (GTDB taxonomy): domain Bacteria; phylum Pseudomonadota; class Alphaproteobacteria; order Rhodobacterales; family Rhodobacteraceae; genus Roseovarius; species Roseovarius albus. The sequence continues at coordinate 256,544 of NZ_FWFX01000003.1, read as the reverse complement.
TGCCTGATATTCAAGGCTATATCGCCGAGGCTGCAGAGCGGGGTGCCAGATTTGTTCTGACGCCTGAGGTGACAAATTGCGTGTCAGGCAGCCGGACACATCAAAACGATGTGTTGCGGCATCAGGATGAAGATCAAACCCTTGTGGCCTTGCGTGCACAAGCGGCAGAGCTGAAGATCTGGTTGTTGATCGGATCGCTCGCATTGAAAACGGATGACCCCGATGGACGGTTTGCCAACCGGTCGTTCCTGATTGCGCCCGATGGGCAGATTGCGGCGTGGTACGACAAGATCCACATGTTTGACGTGCAGGTCTCGGAAACTGAAAGCTACCGCGAGTCCAAGGGCTATCGCCCCGGTGGGCGCGCGATTGTGCATGACGCGGGCTTTGCCAAGATCGGGATGAGCGTCTGTTATGACATTCGGTTTCCTTATCTGTATCGCGCTTTGGCCGAGGCCGGCGCCGAGGTGCTGGTGATCCCGTCCGCGTTTTCACCCGTGACGGGCGCAGCACATTGGGAGCCCTTGCTGCGAGCTCGGGCAATTGAAACCGGCTGTTACGTATTGGCCCCGGGACAAACCGGCACCCATGAGGTAAGCAGGGGCGCGCCGCGCAAGACCTATGGGCACTCCATGGTGGTGGCGCCATGGGGCGAGGTTTTGGCGGACGGTGGAACGGAGCCGGGCGTGATAATCGTTGATCTGGACCCCATGGAAGTGGCACAAGCACGGGGACGTGTTCCATCCTTGCGCCATACGGCCCAGTTTACCGGACCTTGATGAACGATACTGTTGAAAATTCTCTGGCGGTTGCGCTGTTTAGCGAGATCATGACCAATGAGCAGCTGATCCGCAGCCGTCTGAGCCGGGTGCTGCCCAAGGGCATGGAAATCTCGCATTTTTCAGTGCTGAACCATCTGGCACGGGCCAAGGATGAACGCAGCCCGGCGCAACTGGCCAAGAGCTTTCACGTCACACGCGGTGCGATGACCAACACGCTGAGCAAGCTGGAATGGGCAGGTTATATCCACATCCGCCCCGATTGGGACGATGCCCGACGCAAAAAAATTGCCATCAGCCCAGCCGGACGGCAAGCGCGCGAGGCAGCGTTATCTGCCATGGCCCCAATGATTGGTGATCTGGTGAATGAGCTGGGCGAAGGCCGGGTGCGTGCTACGCTACCAATTTTGCGAGAACTACGGATCAAGCTCGAAGACGAGTAAGCTTAGATAGGGCCTTGAATGTCTGCTCCGAGCCCCAAGCGGAACAGTCATGTTAAATATTGAATGCCCGCTTGTGCTAACCATACTAAGGAATATGCACCATCGAAGTTGACGCCTAACTCTTGAAATATTTCGTCAAAGCCTGAGGAGCAACACAAGCAACATCAAGGTTGTTAGCGTCGCAACCACCGTCCGAATGGTGTTCCAGCGCAACCAGTGAGACTCAAACAATTCTGCAATTTCATGCAACTCGGATTCCATTGTCGCGTCGAGATCGAGAGACTGGAGACGGTTGTTGAGTGGGATATTGATAGTAATCGTTGGTAGATGAACGCCAAGTAGGTACATCACGCAGGCGAAAATCAGGAGGCTGAGGTCGGGGCCTTCCAGTCGCCAGATACCCAGCATGGTGGATGTGACAAGTGTCAACGTTGAACCGAGCCAGACTACCATAAAAAATGGCTGATTGTTCTGAATTATACGATCCATTGCTTTGAAGGATTTGAAGAAATCACGGATGCCAAGCGTTTTGATGCCGGGCATGACGATGATTGCAAAGCAGAGCACGAAACCCGCAACCAGCGAGCAAAGCAGAGCAGAAATTAGGACTGCCAGTTGAAGTAATTCCATAACTACGCCTCCGTTAAAATTTCTTTCATGCCCCTACAATTCGCAGGTGACGTCCCAGAATTTAATCTTGGGAAACAAGTTAGCCCGATGCTATGACATCGCATCACTACTTGGGCTGAGCAGGCGGGATGACCCCGCTGGACGATACAAGCGGAGCCTTCTCTAGCCGGTAGGTCTATGCGACCAATTTTTCGATAAAGCTTGCCAAGTCGACGCCTGCCTTTCTGGCATTTGGATCCAGAAATTCGATGCGCCCGTTGTTTATGTTCTCGTGCATCTCCGCCATGGTTTCGGCCGACTGCTGGGAAAGCCCGCTTTGTTTGAACGTGTCGACCCAAGCTTCCTGTGGTACCGGGACTGGGGTGATTTGGCGGCCCAGAGATTTGGAAAGCGCGGCGGCAATGTCTTTTGCGGAATACTGTTTGGCACCTTTGAGCTCAATCACACGGTGTGGAACGGCAGGTGGATTGATCAATGCATCGGCCACCGTCAATCCAATGTCCTTTGTTGCGACCATATCAATCTTGTGATCCAGCGGCAGAATCATACTGGGATAAACGCCATCCTGAAGCACTGCCGGCATCAGGTCGTTGATATTCTCAAGGAAATAGGCTGGTCGAACAGCACTCAGAGGAATGTTAGTTGCAACGAACAGCCTCTCCATTTGGCCGATTGTGGATATCGGGCCGACCTTGTCACCGTGTTGCGCGCCAACTGACGAAAGAATGACGGCATGCGGTAGGCGCGCTGCTTTCGCGGCTTCAACAATCGCTTCTGCTCGCTTGAGACTGTCGCCTAGGAAGTCCTCGTTCGTGAGGTCAGGCGGCAACAGAAAATAAGCGCCGCTGGCCCCTTCAAGTGCTTTGGTCATTGCGTCGATGTCCATGATCTCAGCGACGGAGACTTCTGCCCCCTTTGCCTTCCAGGGCGTGCCTTTTTCTTCAGAGCGCACGATGACACGAACAGGATGACCTTGGTCGATGAGAGATTGAGCGGCAACGGAACCTGTGTTTCCGGTAACTCCTGAAATGACAAACATGATGATTTCTCCTTGTTTGGTGTGAATGTGATGGGCCAAATCTAGGAGCAATCATTGAATTACTCTAATGCATGTTTTATATATAATACATGCACCAAGTGAATGTTTCTAACATCGACCTAAACCTCTTGAAGGCTCTCGATGCCTTATTGGAAACAGAAAGTGTGACCAAAGCCGCAGAGCTTACTAACCTCTCACAGCCCGCCATGAGTCGCGCGCTCAACCGCCTACAATATACAATAAAGGACCCCTTGCTTATTCGTTCGGGCCGGGGAATGGTTTTGACTCCTCGCGGCGAGGCACTTCGTACTCCCGTTCGAGACGCGCTAGCGCAGGTATACCATGTCTTCAAACCGCATGTGTTTGATCCATCTAACGCGCAGGACCACTTCCGCATCATGGCACCCGACTACATTGCACAAATGATCATGCCAACGGTCCTTGGGCAGGTATTCAAACTGGCACCGCAAGTTCAGATCGACTTAGAAAACCTCTCAGCGACAGGTATTTCGGATATGTGTGAAGGTAAAATATCGCTAGGATTTGGTGTCGTCGATGACGGCCCGACTCTCTACAATGTTGCTTCACAGTCTTTATTCGAAGACCGCCAAGTCTGCCTGATGCGCAAGGAGCACCCGCTGATCGTAGACGGTATGAGCCTTGAAGGTTATTCGGCCTCGGCACATGCCCAGCTAAGCATCACAGGTAGAGGCGGTGGCAGGATTGACGATGTGTTGCAAGAACACGACCTCAAACGAACGATAGCTCTTAGAATTACGCAGTTTATGACTATTAGCGCAGTAATCTCGCCCACGGATTTGATCATCACTGTTCCAGAGCGACTCGCCCAACAGGTGATGACTAGTGAGCTCCAAGTTATGTCGCTGCCTGATGAACTCCAGACACCTTCCTTCACAGTCTCACAAATCTGGCACGAACGCTTTACAAAGGACCCTGCCCATCAATGGTTTAGACGTTTGGTCAAATCTGCATGTCAAAAGATCCAGTGGTAATAGCGCATTCGCATATCGAGCACGAACCGGACATCGCTACTTCCGTTTTGTGTCCTGTGACGTTCCGGGAAGCACAAACAGAGAAAGAAAGTCGTCTCTTGTCGCAATCAAATCTGCGAAGCCTTAGCTGCAGAGCACTTTGAAGAAGGGGACGGGAGCCTTGGAAAAGGCATTTTCCAGATCGCGGCGCTGTCAGTCATGGCCTCCATGATTGGTGATCTGGTGAATGAGCTGGGCGAAGGTCGCGTGTGTGCGACCCTGCCAATTTTGCGCGAACTGCGGATCAAGTTGGAAGTCGATTAAAGCGTCTCCGCTCTCGCCACCAACAGTTTATTGAATCGAAGGTTCCATAAAATGGAACTGCGAACACTGTTTTAGTGTCCGCTGAGAACCAATGTGTTCACCGGCATGAGGATCAGTCTGAGCCGTAGGCCTGCGGCATGGACCACACCGATGGTATCGACGACATGCAGGAATGCTTTATCCCAAAAGCCTAAGTTTTCTTCTTCCAGCGCCTTGTGGTTGTCAGTATAAACATTCGCCAGACAATTGCTGCCGGGCGGAATATGGTCTGCGCCCCCTTCATAGAGCGGTTCCATGTAGACGGTGATTGATCCGGGGGTCACATTTCTTTGCGGATCGCGCAATTCGTCGCTTGGTCGAATTTGCCCGGATGGAATGACATCCTGAACATTGACGACAACCACTGGGATCACCTTGAAGGGACGTGTCATGCAGCCCAACTCCCCCACCATGCCGGGTTTAATGACCTGAGCGGACAGCTGGTTGAACCCCGCCTGAAAGCGATCACGACCAGAATTTGAGGGCACCATAATACCGGCAGGGCGAAGAAGCGGGCTGACATAGTCGCCCACTTGCAATCCGAATTGTTCAACGGTGCCGGTAACGCCGGCATAGATGACCGTTTTGTCCAGTTCTGCATGCGCTGCATCCAATTGCGCAACTGCACTGGTTAATTGGGCGGGGATGAGTTCTTCTATCTGCTGCGTTACGGCGGCTTTGTTCGCTTGAGCTGCAACGACTTGCGCTTCTCTTTCGGCAACAAGGTTTTCCAAGCGTTCAATTTCAGTAAGGCGCACCGCACTGGAGCCTTCGTCGCGCAATGTTTGATTGCGCTCTAAATCTTCGACGGATTGCGCCAGCGAGGCTTTAGCACCGGCAATGCCAGCATCTGCTTCGGCCAGATCGGTCTTGGCAACTTTGAGAGAGGCCTGAACCTGGGCAATTTGTGCATTGGCGGCTTCGACTTGGGCTTGCTGAGTGAAATCCTCAAGCCTGAAAATTGGTTGGCCGAGTGTGACCAGCTCGTTGTTTTTCACATAAATTTCAGACACTCGCCCGCCGACTTGGGGTAAAATGGTAACCGTCCTGAAATAGGAAGCAACGCTGCCAGTGGCCGGGTGAAAATAGAACAGAGTTGTGATGACTGTCAGCGCAAGAATTGCACAGGCCGTCAAACCCCAACGCAATTCATACCACATCGTAAACAGCGTGAGCTCATAGCCGATCCGTTTGCCTTGTACAAAGCGCCGAAACAGAAAATCAGGGAGCACCGTGATCAGAGCGCACATCATTGTTTCCAACATTAATCAGGACTCCTGTGTCGATGTTTCAGGAACGTCGGCAGGCTCTATATCCACACTCTTTTCAGGTGGTGGAACCGGTCTTAATGATCTGATTGCATCGGCAATCGATCTAAGAGGTGCTGCAAGGTCAGGAATTTGAAAACCGGCGACAAGAATAGCGGCAACCCAAAACAAACCATTGTGTGTAAACAGCGCGAGCAATGCCAAAATACCCACAAGCTGGAATTGGGGATGATTGGATTCATGTGCCATCTTTTCTGGTACGGAATGCAAGGTGAAATAGGCGACCCCGATCAGCAGGATCATCCCGACGGTGAAAACGATCATGAAGTTGAAGAGGAAATCACTTCCGTCCGCTTGCACGACATAGGATGGGATGTGCTCCGGTGCCAATGGATGAATTTTTGGATCGGCCACATTAATCTCCTGCAACAATGGACTCTTTGAAAATCAAATGAGAGCGTCCCGCAACCCAAATTCTCTATTTCATTTGGATTTTCTGTAGATCGGGGATTTGGAACCGCAATTTTACCCGTAGTTCTTAGAATGGCTAGTATTCGTAGTTTGGTGAGCGGGAAGGTCGCGTTGTGAACTGACCATGCGAATCTTCATTTCTGGGTCAAATGCTGTGGAGTTTCCGGGAGTGCAAACAACACTAAGAAATCATCTTTTGTCGAAATGAGATTGGCGAGGCTGTAGCTGCTAAGCACATTGAGGAAGGCGGCGGTGGCCTCGGACAGGACACCTTTGAGGCGGCAGCGCTGGTCGAGAATGCAGTTGGTGCAGTCGATGATGTCGAGGTTTTCGTCCATCGCCCGGACGACATCGCCAATGTTGATATCGCTTGGATCTTTGCCAAGGCGAATCCCCCCGGCGCGGCCCCTTGTGCTGCTGACATAGCCATGGCGGACCAGTTCGCTGACCACTTTCATCAGTGAACTTTGCGGTAAATTATAGGTGCGGCTCAATGTCTCAATCGAGTGCAACTCATCAGGCTTTGAGCCTAAGAAAATCAACACTCTGAGTGCGTAATCGGTGGAAAGATTCAGTTTCATAATTGGCCCTCGGTCGCGGTTTAATATTCATTTTGGTTGAATGTTTCAAGCTGCACGATAATACATTCATTTTAACGGAATGATTAATCGCAATCGACCCACAACGAAGGAGAAGCCAATGGCACAGAGTATCAGCGAATCCACCAAGGCCATCGTCACGGCCACCGTGCCGGCACTGGAGGCGCATGGGCGCAGCATCGTGACTGAAATGTATGCGCGCCTGCTGGCGGACGATGAGATCCGCGTGTTGTTCAACCAGTCGCATCAGGGCGGCAGTTCACCGCAGCATGAGGCGCTGACCAATGCGATTTTGGCCTATGCCAAGAACATCGATAATCTGGGCGCGCTGGCCGGCGCGGTTGAGCGGATCGCCAACAAGCATGTCGGGCTGCAGATTCAGGAAGAGCATTACGAACATGTGGCCAACGCGCTGATCGGCGCGATTGCGCATGTTTTAGGTGATGCGGCCACAGACGAGGTTTTGAGCGCCTGGGGTGAGGCCTATTGGTTCCTGGCGGGGATCCTGATCGGGCGTGAAAAGCAGCTGTATCAGGACAAGGCGCAGGCTGATGGCGGCTGGGAAGGCTGGCGGGAGTTCCGGATTTCTGAGCGTCGGCAGGAGTCCGGGTCTGTCATGTCGTTCATCCTGAAACCGGTGGATGGCAGGGCGGTACTGCGACACCAGCCGGGCCAGTACCTGTCGTTTGATTTTGATCTGCCCGGGGTGGGGCGGCATCGGCGGAATTACTCGATCTCGTCCAAGCCAAATGGTGAGTATTATCGCATCACCGTGAAGCGGGAACCGGGTGGCGCAGTTTCAGGCTGGCTGCATGAACAGGCCGATGAAGGTACGATACTACGTGTCGCACCACCTGCAGGTGATTTTATGTTGAAGGACACTGCAGGGTCCGAAGTGGTCTTGTTGTCGGCCGGTGTTGGTCTGACCCCAATGGTGTCGATGCTGGAGACATTGGCGGAGCGGGGACAGTCTGCAACTTATCTGCATGCGACCGTGGATGGCACGCAGTTGGTGATGGGGGATATTGCGAAATCTCTGGCGGGTCGCAGCGTGACATTCTTTGAAACTCCGAATGACTCAGATCGTGCAGCCAGCAACTATGACGTGGAGGGGCGAATTTCGCCCGATTGGCTGGCGGCGAATACGGCGGTGGATCAGGCCAATTATTACATCTGCGGACCAAAGGGCTTCATGGTGATGGCGGTGAATGGATTGAAAACCGCTGGCGTGCCGCAGGAGCGCATTCATTTTGAGTTCTTCGGGCCCGCGTCCGATTTGGACGTGGCATAAGGAAACGCCGAAAACAAAAGACATCCCGGCCGCGTTGCTTGCCCGCGGTCGGGGTGTTTTGCGCTCAGCTCTTGTGGAACTCGGCGATCAGACCCTCGAAATCTGCTGGCTCGGTTTCAAAGCAGTGTTCTGCTGCCAGACGCTTCTTGAGCCAAGGCTGGGCGCTCTTGGTCCAGATATGCGCAATTGGGGTAATGTCCTTGATCCGTTCTAAGGACCCGCCTTTGACACTGAGGGTGTCAGATTCATCGGGAAAGGCGTGATAGATCCTCGTACCGCAGTCGGCGCAAAACGTGCAGGATTTTTGATTGCCACTCTCGCCATGTGTGACCCATGTTTTGAGCGCGCCGGACGTCAGCTTGAAGGCAGAGCCCGGAAACCAGACCGACATACCGAAAGCGCTGCTGGATTGCTGCTGGCAATCGGTGCAGTGGCAGCAATAGGCCAGAAGGGGCGCGCTGGAGATTTCGTATCGCACTGCGCCGCATTGGCAGCCGCCGGTGTGGATTGTCATTCTATCGTCCTGTTTGGCGCGTCACTTGGTGAAGGTTGCGATGAATGAGCGTCGCAGGCAAGATATGTGATTGGCGATGGTTTGTTCTCACCGCGCGGAATCGAGGCCGCAGGCCGCCGCGCGATCGCCAGACCGCCCGCAAGGGTCGGCGATTTGGTTACGGCTGCGGTGCGCAATGGGTCTTTCGGACATGGCTGGCATAAACGGGCCTGCAAAACCTTTGATCGCCATCCCGCGGTCTGGCTGCCGAAATGTTAGGAGGCTTTCAAACTCGCCGTCACATAGTTCACGCTCAGGTCTTTGGCGGAGATGGACCAGTTCCAGGTGATCGGGTTGAAGACGAACCCCTTGCGGTCCACTGGCGAAAGGCCTGCGTTTTCGAGCAGGGTGTAAAGCTCGTCGGGGGTGATGAATTTGTTCCATTCGTGCGTGCCCTTGGGCAGCCAGCGCATGATGTGTTCGGCGCCGATGATGGCCATGGCAAAGCTTTTGGGGTTGCGGTTGATGGTAGAACACAGGTGCAGCCCGCCGGGTTTGAGCAATTGCTGGCAGGCGTTGATATAGGCCTGCGGGTCGGCGACGTGTTCGACCACTTCCATGTTCAGGACCGCATCGAATTGCTCGCCTGCTTCGACCATCGCTTCGGCGGTGGTGTGGCGATAATCGATCTCAAGCCCCGACTGTTCGGCGTGGATGCGGGCGACGGGAAGGTTGCCTTCGGCAGCGTCGGCGCCCACGACGGTGGCCCCAAGGCGCGCCATCGGTTCGCTGAGCAGGCCGCCACCGCAGCCGATATCGAGGATCCGCAAGCCCTTGAAGGGCAAAGCATCGTTCAGATCGCGGTCAAATTCGGCGGCGATCTGGGATGTGATATAATCCAGCCGGCAGGGGTTGAGCATGTGTAGCGGTTTGAATTTTCCATTGGGATCCCACCATTCGGCGGCCATGGCCTCGAACTTGGCGACCTCGGCGGGATCAATTGTGGTTTGAGCCGCTTGCATTTTGCTCTCCATATGCTCATGTGGTTCTGCCCTAAGTATATAGGACGGTTATGGATAAATACGCAGGCCAAAAGAGCGCAGTCCAGTACCTCTATCCTCCGATCGAGCCATTTGATCGGAAAATGGTAGATATGGGCGATGGCCACACCATCTATGTTGAACAATCTGGCAAGCCTGATGGCGTGCCGGTGGTGGTGTTCCATGGTGGCCCCGGTGGTGGGTGCAGCCCGGCGATGCGGCGGTATTTTGACCCGAAGGTTTATCGAATCATTCTGTTCGATCAGCGCGGGTGTGGGCGCTCAACGCCACATGCCAGTGTGGAGGCGAATACCACCTGGCATTTGATTTCGGATATCGAGGCGCTGCGCGAGATGTTCAGTATCGATAGCTGGATTGTCTTTGGTGGCAGCTGGGGGGCGACGCTGGCGCTGATCTATGCCGAAACACACCCGGACCGGGTGCGCCATCTGGTGCTGCGCGGTGTGTTCTTGATGACCTATTCCGAATTGAACTGGTTCTACGGCGGTGGCGCTGGGGCGTTCTGGCCGGAAACCTGGGCGCGGTTTGAAAAGCTGATTCCTGAGGGTGAACGCGGTGATATGATCGAGGCCTACAGCAGGCGTCTGTTTTGCGGGGATGCGAAGGTTGAGGCGACTTATGCCAAGGCCTGGGCCGCGTGGGAAAATGCGCTGGCGACGGTCAATTCAACCGGGCGCAGCCCCGAAGGGCCAGCTGATTATGTACGGGCCTTTGCGCGGATCGAGAATCATTATTTCCGACATCACGGGTTTTTGGCCGAAGATGGTCAGATCCTGCGGGATATCGACAAGATCCAGCACATTCCCGGGGTAATCGTGCAGGGGCGGTACGATATGATCTGCCCTCCGAAATCAGCCTATGCGTTGGCTGATGCGTGGGGCAATGCGGATTTACGCATGATTCCTATGGCCGGGCATGCGCTGTCAGAGCCGGGCATCAGTGCCGAGCTGGTCAGTGCGATGGATCGTATTGCGCGCGGACAGTAACAGGTTGCTGGACCTTTTGGCTGAAATGAAGTCAACATACGCCGCCGGCCAGCCTTCAACTTTGATACATGAGGTAAGTCATGAGTTTTATCGCAATGAATCGTTTTATGGTCTGTTCGGGGTCCGAGGCAGAGTTTGAGACTGTCTGGAAATCCCGCGAAAGCAGACTGAAGGAACTTGACGGGTTTCGGGAGTTTCGCCTGCTGAAGGGGCCCGAGGGCGAAGGTTACACGCTCTATTCCAGCCACGTGATCTGGGACAGCCGCAGTGATTTTGAAGCATGGACCAAATCCGAGCAATTCCGCGAGGCTCATAAGAACGCGGGCAGCCAAACCAAGAAATACGAATTGATGGGCCCGCCGCAGTTTGAAGGGTTTGAGACGGTTTTGCACGAAGGTTGAATGCTCAGGCCTGTAGCTGCCGCTCGTAATCTTCGGCATCATACCAGCCAAGAGATGACGTGACCTTGAGGTTTTCATCCAATTCCCATTCTTCCCAGCCTTGGAACTCGACGTATTTGCCTGTGCCAACTTGTGTGCCTAAGAAAGTCCAGACGTAGACCGCGTGAAGACCCGCAATAAAGCTGTGATCAAGCCTAAGCACCACGTCAGGAAATTCGTCACAAAATCCATTGACCATATCGGCGATGTCTTGATGGCCGTTCATGGGCTCACCATGGTTGATGATAAAGCAGGCGTCTTTGGTATAGGTATTGGCGACACCCTCGGCGGATTTACGGCACCATGCGTTGATATGGGCATTGATGATGTTTTGAATTTTTTCAACTTGCGAAGGCATTTTGGTTTCCACCTTTAAAGAATTCATAGGGTCAATTTCGGTTGAATAACTCGACCAACGCGGTCAGAGCCTTGTCTTCTAACCCAGCGTCCATCCCTTTGTGCGCGGCATCGCTGAAAAGTTTCGGGAGCTCATTTGGAGCGCCAACTTCATCGAACGTTTTCAGGGCGTCATCAAGGGCTGCCGTGTAGGTCGCCATGGTTGCAGGAGGATTATCAAAGTTCCCGGTCGGCGCAGTGTCCGCGAAATATTGGTGGTAGCTGGGAAGAACCCCCATCGAAACCGGAATGAGTTTTGCAAAATTGTCCAGAGGAATCCCGGCTTTCTGACATACCAGTGCCCCATAGAGCATGCCGAACATGAAGCCCTGGCGGGTTGTGAATAGTGCTGCAAAGAGTGCGGCCAGCATGCTTGCATTTGTGCCGACGTGAATTGAGCCGCCGCCAAGGGCCGTGATATGCGGTTGCCACTTTTCCCAAAGGGCAGGTTCCCCGACGACGGTTAACACCGTGTCTTTCCCGCCAATTGCAGTTGGATAGGAATTGATGATGCCAACCAGCCAAGAACCACCCTGCGCGGCAATGAACTGAGTAAGGGCGTCTGCTTCGGATGCGCCGCCGGTGCTGAGTTCAATAATGGTTTTGCCGTTGAGCGACGTCTTGCAGGTTTGCAATAACTCAAGAGTTTGATCATGTGATTTGATGCAGATGATTGTGGCGAGGCTGGCATCTATTGCCTCGGAAGCAGATCCAGCAGCAATCGCCCCTTCAGAAACGAGAGGGCCGATTTTATCTTTGCTACGATTCCAAACTGTGACGATGTATCCGTTTTTGATTAACGTGCGGGCCAAAGCGCTGCCCATGGCGCCGAGGCCAATTACTGAAATATCCGACATAAATTTTCCCCTAAAATAGATAATCAAATAACCCTAGTAGAATGATAGCTGTATGTCTTGGACTCTATTCTCTTGCAGACTCGGATGAAGATGCGTATATGCACTTCAACAGCGGCGCTGACGGGTCCAAACCGAAGGCTCCACCGGAATAAGCAACGGGCCGCGCGCCCGTTTTTTTGTGTCTGCATTATGTAGGAAACCATGAGCAACGACCTGATTGCAAAAGCAGCGATTGATCGCCGTTTGGCGCAGATCATTACCCCCGTGATCGAGGATCTGGGGTTTGAGCTGGTGCGCGTGCGCCTGATGGGCGGCAAGACGCACATCCTGCAGATCATGGCGCAACGCGCCGATGGCGGGATCGAAGTTGATGAATGCGCTGACATTTCAAACGCGGTGAGCGCCATTCTGGACGTCGAAGACCCGATTGTTGAGACTTACACACTGGAAGTGTCCAGCCCCGGCATCGACCGACCGTTGACCCGTCTTAAGGATTTCGAAGAATTCGAAGGCTATGAGGCGAAGCTGGAAACCAGCGAGCTGATCGACGGGCGCAAGCGGTTCAAGGGCGTTTTGGCCGGTGTGGAAGGCGAAGAAGTGCTGATCAACATCGAAGAAGGCACTGTTGGCTTGCAATTCGACTGGCTGTCGGATGCAAAGCTGGTGCTGACCGATGAGTTGATCAAAGAAATGCTGCGGGCGCGCAAGGCGTCCGGCGCAATTAACGAAGACGAATTCGACGATATCGAGACTGACGAGTCCGAGGAGGGCTGAGATTATGGCAATTACATCTGCAAACCAGCTGGAGCTGCTACAAACCGCAGAAGCGGTCGCACGTGAAAAGATGATCGACCCCGGTCTGGTGGTCGAAGCGATGGAAGAATCGCTCGCCCGTGCCGCGAAGAGCCGCTACGGCGCTGAGATGGACATCCGCGTCAGTATTGACCGTAAGACCGGCCGCGCGACGTTCACTCGTGTGCGCACAGTGGTTGAGGACGAAGAGCTTGAAAACTATCAGGCCGAGTTCACGGTTGAGCAGGCACGTCAGTATCTGGAAGACCCTAAAGTAGGCGATCAGTTCATCGAAGAAGTGCCGCCAGTGGACATGGGCCGGATTGCCGCCCAAAGCGCCAAGCAGGTGATCTTGCAGAAGGTTCGCGAAGCGGAACGTGATCGTCAGTTCGAAGAATTCAAAGACCGCGCTGGCACCATCATCAACGGTGTTGTCAAACGTGAAGAGTATGGCAACGTCATCGTCGATGTGGGTCGTGGCGAAGCGATCCTGCGCCGCAACGAGAAGATCGGCCGCGAGAGCTATCGCCCGAATGACCGAATTCGTTGCTTCATCAAAGATGTGCGTCGCGAAAACCGTGGGCCACAGATCTTCCTGAGCCGGACCGCACCTGAATTCATGGCTGCGCTGTTCAAGATGGAAGTGCCTGAGATTTATGATGGTATCATCGAGATCAAAGCCGTAGCCCGTGATCCGGGCTCGCGCGCCAAGATTGCCGTAATTTCCTATGATGGCTCAATCGATCCTGTCGGGGCTTGCGTTGGTATGCGTGGTAGCCGTGTTCAGGCCGTTGTGAACGAGCTGCAGGGCGAGAAAATCGATATTATTCCATGGAATGATGATCAGCCGACGTTCCTTGTGAATGCACTGCAACCTGCAGAAGTGTCCAAGGTTGTTCTGGATGAAGAAGCTGAGCGCATCGAAGTCGTTGTTCCCGAAGAGCAGCTGAGCCTTGCCATCGGCCGCCGTGGTCAAAACGTGCGTCTGGCCAGCCAGCTGACCAATCTGGACATCGACATCATGACCGAGGCCGAAGATTCTGCGCGCCGTCAGAAAGAATTCGAAGAGCGCACCCGTCTGTTCATGGCGGCACTGGATCTGGACGAGTTTTTTGCTCAATTGCTGGTCTCCGAAGGCTTCACCAACCTTGAAGAGGTTGCTTATGTCGAGCTGGATGAACTGCTGGTGATTGATGGTGTTGACGAAGGCACTGCGAACGAGCTGCAGGCCCGTGCGCGTGATGTTTTGGAAGAGCAGGCACGCAAAGCGGTTGAAGCTGCCCGTGCGCTGGGCGCCGAGGACAGCCTGTTCGCCTTTGAGGGTCTGACTCCGCGTATGGTGCAGGCACTAGCCGAAGATGGTGTGAAGTCGCTGGAAGATTTTGCAACCTGTGCCGACTGGGAACTGGCCGGTGGTTGGACCACAGTTGACGGCGAACGCATCAAAGATGACGGACTTTTGGAACCCTATGATATCTCGCTGGATGAGGCGCGGGATATGGTGATGACTGCACGAATCATGTTGGGCTGGGTTGATCCCGCCGATCTGGAGCAAGACGAGAGCGAAGGTGAAGAGCTTGAGCTGTCTGAGGAGACTTCAGAGGAGGCCGAGGCCTGATTTTTCAGGCCTCGAGGTCAACACATGGGGCGCGGTGGGCAACCCAAAGATCGGCAAGACGGTCCCGAACGCAAGTGCATTGCCACGGGCGAAGTTCAACCTAAATATGGGTTGATCCGTTTTGCTGTGGGGCCGGAGAATCAAATCTTTCCGGACCTGATGGAAAAACTGCCCGGACGAGGTGTTTGGGTGGCGGCGGATCGATCCGCACTTGAATTGGCTGTAAAGAAGGGGCTTTTTTCCCGTGCAGCCAAGCAAGCGGTGACCGTGCCTGAGGATCTGGTGCAGCAGGTCGAGGAACAGTTGGCGCGGCGGGTGGTCGATCTGATTAGCTTGGCGCGCAAAGGCGGCAGAGCGGTTTCTGGCTATGAAAAGGTCAAAACCTCTTTGGATAAGGAAGAGGCCCTGATTTTGATTCAGGCCAGCGATGGTTCAGAGCGGGGCAAATCGAAATTGAGCACGCCCCATCGTGGTTATTATATTGGTTGGCTGACGGCGGATGAACTTGGCCGGGCCTTTGGGCGACAAACAACAATTCACGCGACACTGGGCGCTGGTGGTTTGGCGCAACGTGTTGTAGAGGATGCGGCAAGGCTAAAAGGCCTACGTGTCTTGGACGGTGACGCGGTACACCGGAAAGGAAAGAAGACGAGATGAGCGACAACGACGGTAAAAAGACATTGGGTGTGCGTGGTGGTCCCCGGGCCGGGAATGTGAAGCAGAGCTTCAGCCATGGCCGGACCAAAAACGTCGTGGTGGAAACGAAGCGTAAGCGGGTCGTTAAGCCGGGCGCCAAACCGGGTGCGGCATCCACGAGCATCGGCACAGGTGTGCGTGCAGGGGCGGGTGGATCAAGTAAACGCCCAGCCGGGATTTCTGACGCGGAGATGGAGCGCCGGTTGAAGGCACTTCAGGCTGCGAAAGCACGTGAAGCTGAAGAGACCGAGCGTCGGGCAACCGAAGAACGCCAGCGTGAAGAAGAGCGTAAGCGCCGCCGCGAAGAAGCGGAAACAAAAGAACGCGAACAACGTGAAGCTGAAGAGCGTGTTCGGGCAAAAGAAGAAGATGAGCGCAAGCGTCTTGAAGCAGAAGCGGCTGAAAAAGCTGCAGTTGCTGAGGCCGCTGCTGCCAAGCCTGAAACGTCTGCTCCGGTAAACCGGACTGGCGGAGCTCCAAAACCGGCCGCCACCGCACCGCGAAAGCAAGATAAAGAACGCGACCAAAACCGTGGCCGAGGTAAGGGCCGTGGTGATGATGCGCGCCGTTCCGGCAAGCTGACGCTGAATCAGGCGCTGACTGGTGGCGAAGGCGGACGTCAGAAATCAATGGCTGCGATGAAGCGTAAGCAGGAGCGTGCCCGGCAAAAAGCCATGGGTGGCGTTGAGGCCCGCGAAAAGGTTGTGCGGGAAGTGCAGTTGCCAGAAACCATCGTTGTGTCAGAACTGGCCAACCGGATGGCGGAACGTGTTGGTGATGTTGTCAAAGCTTTGATGCAAAACGACATGATGGTTACACAAAACCAATCGATCGATGCGGATACCGCAGAACTGATCATCGATGAGTTCGGTCACAAGGTTGTCCGGGTATCTGATGCTGATGTCGAAGACGTCATTGATCAAGTTGATGACAAAGATGAAGATCTGGTTGCCCGTCCTCCGGTCATTACGATCATGGGTCACGTTGACCACGGTAAAACATCGCTTCTGGATGCGATTCGCAAAACCAAGGTTGTCGCGGGTGAAGCCGGCGGGATCACTCAACACATTGGTGCCTATCAGATCACCACGGACGGCGGCGCGGTTCTGAGCTTCCTTGACACGCCTGGTCACGCGGCCTTTACCAGCATGCGGGCCCGTGGTGCGCAGGTAACGGACATTGTAGTTCTGGTTGTGGCTGCGGACGATTCGGTCATGCCGCAAACCGTTGAAGCGATCAATCACGCCAAAGCGGCTGGGGTTCCGATGATCGTGGCGATCAACAAGATCGATCGTCCGGCAGCGAACCCTGATCAAGTGCGGGCAGAATTGCTACAGCACGAGGTGATTGTTGAAAAGATGTCCGGTGAAGTGCAGGACGTTGAAGTTTCAGCAATTACTGGCCAAGGTCTGGATGAACTGCTGGAAGCGATTGCGCTGCAAGCGGAAATTCTGGAACTCAAAGCCAACCCGAACCGGGCGGCGGAGGGCGCGGTGATCGAAGCCCAACTTGATGTTGGCCGTGGTCCGGTTGCCACCGTTCTGGTGCAACGCGGTACGCTGAAGCAAGGCGATATCTTCGTTGTGGGTGAGCAACACGGTAAAGTGCGTGCGCTGATCAACGATGCTGGTGAACGTGTGAAAGAGGCTGGTCCTTCGGTTCCGGTTGAGGTTCTGGGTCTGAATGGCACACCAGAAGCGGGTGACGTTCTGAACGTTGTCGATACTGATGCGCAAGCACGTGAAATTGCGTCCTACCGTGAGCAGGTCAGCAAGGAGAAACGCGCCGCTGTTGGTGCTGGTACATCGCTGGAGCAGCTTTTGGCGCAGGCCAAGGCGGACGAAAATGTCAGTGAGCTGCCAATCTTGATGAAAGCCGACGTGCAAGGCAGTGCCGAAGCCATCGTTCAGGCGATGGAAAAAATCGGTAATGACGAAGTGCGCGTTCGGGTTCTGCACTCTGGCGTCGGCGCAATCACCGAATCCGACATCGGTCTGGCCGAAGCGTCAGGCGCACCGGTTCTGGGCTTTAACGTCCGGGCGAATGCTTCGGCACGTAACACGGCCAACCAAAAGGGTGTGGAGATCCGCTATTACTCAGTCATCTACGATCTGGTGGATGATGTGAAAGCGGCGGCTTCGGGTCTGCTGGGTGCAGAAATCCGCGAGCATTTCATTGGCTACGCGAAGATCAAAGAGGTCTTCAAGGTCACTGGCATCGGCAAGGTTGCTGGCTGTCTGGTCACCGAAGGTGTGGCCCGTCGTTCGGCAGGTGTACGTCTACTGCGCGATGACGTTGTGATCCACGAAGGCACGCTGAAAACTCTGAAGCGCTTCAAAGACGAAGTGCCAGAGGTACAGTCCGGTCAGGAATGCGGTATGGCGTTTGAAAACTATGACGACATTCGTGAGAATGATGTGATCGAGATCTTTGAACGAGAGGAAGTCACGCGCACGCTGTGAGGCCGTTCAAACTATAGAATGCGAAAAGGGCAGCGAAAGCTGCCCTTTTTTCGTTAGAAGCCTTGAAGTTACGGTGGTTCAGGCCGCTTTCGAAATCGGTGTTCCCTGAAATACGTGATCGCCGACGCGAACCTGCATCATGCCGTTTGGCAGCATACCGAGGAAGATCCCCTGCACGGAAACACAGCTTCCAAGTTTGATTGTGCGCAACATCTTATAAGCCCCCGACAGAAGGTGCGAAATGAGTGGTAGGAATACTGGGAAAAAGTCAAACAGGTACTTGTGGGCCTGAATATAGTGCGTTGCAGGCGCGTCGCATAGAAAAACTATTCTTTGTGAAACAATATGTTGGGAATGTAGAGCCTAATATGCCTTTTAGTGCTGGGTGTAAAATTTAAGTCCAATCTCGCAATACGGGAATCAACGGAATATCCGCTGGCGGCATCGGATAGCTGGAGAGATCCTTGGAGCGCACCCATTTGAGGGCCTGATTTTCGCGGCCTGTTGGGATGCCCTCCCACTTGCGGCAGGCGAATACCGGCATCAGAAGATGGAAGTCTTCGTAGCTGTGGCTGGCAAAGGTTAATGGGGCGAGGCAACTGGCCCAAGTGTTGATACCCAGCTCTTCCTGCAACTCGCGGATCAAGGCGTTTTCCGGAGTTTCGTCCGGTTCAACTTTGCCGCCGGGAAACTCCCAAAGGCCGGCCATGGATTTCCCTTCGGGCCTTTGGGTGAGCAGGATGCGACCGTCAACATCGATCAACGCGACGGCAGAAACAAGGACTACCTTCATGAGCGATAGTCGGCGTTGATTTCGATGTAGCCGTGGGTCAAATCAC
Source organism: Roseovarius albus (assembly GCF_900172335.1). GTDB lineage: Bacteria > Pseudomonadota > Alphaproteobacteria > Rhodobacterales > Rhodobacteraceae > Roseovarius > Roseovarius albus. The sequence goes on along the minus strand of NZ_FWFX01000003.1, from coordinate 238,029 downwards.
AGGTCCAAACCTTGGCTTTGCCACCGCCAAGCCCTAGATCGACGCGGATCTGAAGGTTTTGGCCTTTCATATAGGCCGCAGCTTCATCTTCATTGTAGTCTGGATCGACCCAACCGTTGCGCGCGACCGAGATATCGCCAAACGAAATCGACAGCGTGTCTCGATCCGCAGGTGCGCCGGACTTGCCGATGGCCATCACGACGCGGCCCCAGTTGGGATCTTCGCCTGCGACGGCTGTTTTAATCAGTGGAGAATTCGCAATCGCCATCGCATGCGTTTTGGCGTCAGCGTCGCTGGTGGCCCCGGTGACGGCAATCTCGACAAACTTAGTCGCACCTTCGCCGTCCCGCACGACCTGATGTGCCAGATCCAGCATCACCCTGCGCAGCGCTTCCATGAAGCCAACGCTGTTCTCAGTGATTTCAACACCCGACGCCCCGGTGGCAGCGGCCAGCAGCGTGTCGGAGGTCGAGGTGTCACTGTCGACGGTGATGCAGTTGAAGGTGGTGTCATTCAGGGCCGAGACCATGGATTGCAGGACCGAGGTTTCGACCTTGGCGTCGGTGAAGATGTAGACCAGCATGGTGGCCATGTCCGGCGCGATCATGCCCGAGCCTTTGGCGATGCCTGCGATCTGCACAGATGCGCCATCAACTTCGACCGTCGCACTGGAGCCCTTGGGGAAAGTGTCAGTAGTCATGATCGCCTGCGCGGCTTGGTCAATCGCACCTTCTGAAAGCGCGCCTGACAGATCCGCAAGCTTGTTGCGAATGCGGTCGTGCGGCAGGGATTCCCCGATGACACCGGTCGAAGAGGTGAAAACACGCGCCTCGGGCAGGTTCAGCGTTTTAGCAACGGCGTTGGTGATGGCCTGCACTGCCTCTGCTCCATTACGCCCGGTAAAGGCGTTGGCATTGCCCGAGTTGACCAAAATGGCCGCGCCCTGATTGCTATGGCCTGAGATTTTAGACTGGCAATCAAGCACAGCAGCCGAGCGTGTGGCGGATTGGGTGAACACCCCTGCAACGGCGGAACCGGGAGCCAGTTCGGCCAGCATGACGTCCTGACGACCCTGATACCGAACGCCAGCCTCGATGGTCGCGAAACGCACGCCGTTGATGACGGGAAGTTCAGGAAAATTTGCGGGTGCCAGTGGCGAAAGAGGAGGGGTGCCGCCCATTGTTTAGTTCTCCAACAGATCGAAGTTGTTGACCACGGAGGGATCAAGCTCAGTTGTGTCCGCGCGGGTTACGTCCGCTTTGCTTTCCAGCTCGGTCAGATAAGCTTCTAATGCGAGGGTGCGCAACTCTTCTTCGATGGCAGGGGCCACTTCCTCGAGTTTTGGAGGCTCAACTTCGCGGGTTTCCTTGAGCAGGATCACATGCCAGCCGAAGTCAGTTTTGATGGGAGCGACGGTATATGAGCCAACGTCCAAAGCAGTGACGCCATTAAAGAAGGGTTCGACCATCGCGCCAGCGCCGAACCAGCCCAATTCGCCGCCGGATTTGCCGGAAGGGCCGATGGACTTTTCCTGAGCCAGTGCAGCGAAGTCGGCACCACCGTCAAGTTCAGCGATAATCGCTTTGGCCTCGTCTTCCTGTTCAACAAGAATATGTGCGGCGTTGTATTCCTCTGCCTTCGGGCCGGATTGGTAGCGTTCGTTATAAACCGCTTCAACTTCTGCAGGGGCAATCGGGGCCAACAGGACGTCGCGGCTGTTTTGGTTGGCGATCATGCCGCGGCGTTCGTTTTCGATCAGAAGGTTGATCAATTTGGAAGGCTCTGCATCAACGGACTGCATTAACAGGGTTTGTTGGATCAGCTGTTCCAGCAGGCCATCAAACAGGATTTTGCTGTCGACCTGATCGTATTGCTGCGGCAGAGTTGAGCGTTGCGCGATAACGTGACCCAATGTGATCTTCACGCCGTTGACCTCGGCCAGAACCTGATCGACGTCAGTGCTTTCCTGTGCAGCTGCTGGAAAGGCCAAAAAACCTGCGGCCACAAGTGAAAAGACCGGGTGGAGAGGGCGAGAAAATAGCATGAAAATGTCCCTTTATGGATACGTCTTGGGTTGGGCGCAGGCGCGCGGCGTTGACACTCTACCGGCGGCCCCTTACATCGCCTTATGACCAAGCGGGACTACTGGCTTTCGCCCTGATACTTATGGGTGGAATGCGGATGAGGCAAGCAGATGTCCGGCACAAAAAGATAATAGGCCAGAACGGATAAAATATGCTGGGTTTAGGAACTGTCGCTAAGAAGATTTTTGGCACCCCCAATGACCGCAAAGTCAAAGCGACGCGCCCGCTGGTGCAAAAGATCAACGCGCTGGAGCCCGAATTTGAGGCCCTGTCTGACGAAGGCCTGCTTGAAAAGACTTCAGATTTCAAAAAACGCTATGAGGCCGGCGAGACGCTGGAACAGCTTTTGCCGGAGGCTTTTGCCAACTGCCGCGAAGCGGCCCGCCGCGCATTGGGCCTGCGCGCCTTTGATGTGCAGTTGATGGGTGGGATTTTCCTGCATCAGGGCAATATTTCCGAGATGAAGACGGGTGAGGGTAAAACGCTTGTGGCGACCTTCCCGTCATATCTGAATGCGCTAACGGGTCGCGGCGTGCATATTGTGACCGTCAACGATTATTTGGCGCGTCGTGACGCGGAATGGATGAGCAAGGTTTACACGGCTCTGGGGATGACCACCGGGGTGGTGTACCCGCAGCAGCCTGATGCTGAGAAGAAAGAGGCTTATGCCTCGGATGTGACTTATGCCACCAACAATGAGTTGGGCTTTGATTATCTGCGCGATAATATGAAATCGTCGCTCGAAGAGATGAACCAGCGGGACCACCACTTTGCTGTGGTGGACGAAGTCGACTCGATCCTTATTGACGAAGCCCGTACGCCACTGATCGTTTCCGGACCAGCGCAGGATCGCAGCGAGCTATACACCGCGATCGACAAGCTGATCCCTGAGCTGGCGGAAGAGCACTACAAGCTGGACGAAAAATCCCGCAATGTGACCTTTACTGATGAGGGCAACGAGTTTCTGGAAGAGCTACTGCAACAGCACGGCCTGCTAGAGGGCGAACAGTCTCTCTATGACCCGGAAAGCACCACGATTGTGCACCACGTCAACCAAGGCCTGCGGGCGCACAAGCTGTTTGCGCGCGACAAAGAATATATCGTGCGTGATGGCAATGTTGTGCTGATTGACGAGTTCACCGGCCGGATGATGTCGGGGCGGCGTCTTTCGGATGGTTTGCACCAAGCGATTGAAGCTAAGGAAGGCTGCGACATTCAGCCCGAAAACGTGACCTTGGCTCAGGTGACTTTCCAGAACTATTTTCGCCTGTATGACAAACTGGCCGGGATGACCGGCACAGCGGCGACCGAGGCCGAGGAATTTGGCGAGATATACAATCTCGGTGTGGTCGAGGTCCCAACCAACAAGCCGATTGCGCGGATCGATAAAGACGATGCGATCTATAAGTCGCAAGAAGAGAAATACAAAGCGATCCTGGAAGAAATTCGCAAGGCGCATCAGAAGGGCCAGCCGATTCTTGTTGGTACAACCTCGATTGAAAAGTCCGAGCAATTGAGCCAGTTGCTGACGCAAGCGGATGTGACGCACAACGTACTGAATGCACGCCAGCACGAGCAGGAAGCCCAGATTGTCGCGGATGCGGGTAAGCTGAATGCCGTGACCATCGCAACCAACATGGCTGGCCGCGGGACCGATATTAAGCTGGGCGGCAATGTCGAGTTCAAGATTATGGAGGCGATCGAGGCCGACCCCGATGGAGATCATCAGGCGATCCGTGATCGGATCGAAGCGGAGCATGAAGCCGCGGAAAAATCGGTCATGGAGGCTGGTGGCCTGTTCGTTCTGGCAACAGAGCGCCACGAATCTCGCCGGATCGACAACCAACTGCGTGGCCGTTCAGGTCGTCAGGGAGACCCCGGGCGTTCGGCGTTTTTCCTGAGCCTTGATGACGACCTGATGCGTATTTTTGGTTCAGAGCGACTTGAGAAAGTTCTTTCAACCCTGGGAATGAAAGAAGGCGAGGCGATCATTCACCCGTGGGTGAACAAATCGCTGGAGCGCGCGCAGGCCAAGGTCGAGGGCCGCAACTTTGACATCCGCAAACAGTTGTTGAAGTTCGACGACGTGATGAACGAGCAGCGCAAAGTGATATTTAAGCAGCGTCTGGACATCATGAAGGCCGAGGATCTGTCTAACGTCGCGCAGGAAATGCGCCATGAGGTTATTGGTGATCTGGTTGATACCTATATGCCGCCTAAAACCTATGCGGATCAATGGGATACCGAAAGTCTGCACAATGCGGTGATCGAACAGTTGACGCTTGACGCACCGGTCGGCGAATGGGCTGACGAAGAAGGTGTGGACGACGAAGACATCATCGAGCGCCTGGAAAACGCTGCGGACGAAATGATGGCGCAAAAGGCGACGCAGTTCGGACCGGAAAACATGCGCATGATCGAAAAACAGATTTTGTTGCAGACCATCGATACCAAATGGCGTGAACATTTGCTGACGCTTGAACACCTGCGCAGTGTTGTCGGGTTTCGGGGCTATGCGCAGCGGGACCCGCTGAACGAATACAAAAACGAATCCTTTCAGTTGTTCGAGACTATGCTGGACAGTCTCCGGCATGAGGTGACGCAGAAGCTGTCGCAAGTGCGTCCGATCTCGGAAGATGAGCAACAGGCGATGATGCAACAACTGGTTCAGCAGCAACAGGCGATCGCTGACGACGCGAATTCTGAGCCAGTCGAGCCTGAAGGCGAAGTCGTTGATGGGTTTATCGAGGATGATCCATCAACCTGGGGCAACCCAAGCCGAAATGACCCTTGCCCCTGTGGTTCGGGCAAGAAGTTCAAGCATTGCCATGGGCGGTTAGCATAAAAAGCGTTGGCGGCCTGATCTAATTGCTGCCCTGATGTTGCCACACCATCGCCACGATTGTGAATCAATGTCCCAAAGCCTTGGGGGTGAAGGGTTTGGGACAATGATTCTGGGCGAATCATACACTTTTAGAAGTGCTAAAGTTGTGGCAACTCTGCTTTGTGCCTTTGGTTTAGGGCACATAATGCAAAATGATTCACATGATCCTTCACATGAACCGGAAATGCATGATCATTATTCGAAAATCAAAAATTTCGTGCATACGACTTTTAGCTCCCATGAACATGCCCACGACACAGAAACTTACGCACTTATGAGCGTGGTACAGACGGCAGGCGAGAAAAATCAGGCTGCTGACAGGCAGGAGCGTCTTAGCCCATATGCCCAAGTGATCCATACCAGAGATATTTCATCTGACATGCCGATCATAGAGTTCCCAAGCGAAGTGCCATCCCCGCAGTTTGATCTGATGGCTCTGTCAATGTGAGACGTCCGTAGGCACCTGAATCGTTTCACCGATGCCTCACCTGTGTGATGTTTGTCGCAGGGCGTTATAAGGGTGTTGAATATTACTGCCAATCACCCGAAAACTGCGCGCAAGATCGTTTAAGCACCAGGAGTTAACACATGAAGTGGGCACGCGCGGCGAAATTCGCGGCACTTTTTGTTTTTGGAGGTGCTATCGTCGCTGACGCGCAGGATGTCAGCCTGACCTCTCAGGACGGAAAGATTGAGATCACCGGTGATTTGCTGGGGTTCGACGGTGAATTTTACCGTGTTGATACCATCTACGGAGAGCTGACCGTTGATGGATCTGGCGTGGTGTGCTCTGGTCCGGGATGCCCCGATCTGGAAAACTATGTGGCGCGCCTTTCCTTTTCAGGGGCGCCGGTGGTTGGTCGGGTTTTAATGCCAGCCCTGCTTGAAGCCTATGCCTCGCGCAATGACCTTGAGCTCATGCGTGACGATCTGGTGGGGGGGCAAACTCTTTATGGTCTGAGCGCGAAAGAAGATAACCGCTTGCTGGCGGAATTTACCTTTCACCTGACCAATACCGATGAAGGCTTTGCCGATCTTCTTGCCAACGAGGCTGACGTTGTCATGGCCGCTCGCGAAGTACGTCCGCAAGAGAGAGATCGCGCGCGTGAACGCGGCCTTGGGGACCTGAAAGGTCAGGGGCGCAGCCGCGTAATCGCTTTGGACGCGCTGGTGCCGGTGGTCGCACCGGAAAACCCGGTGCAAGATTTGACGCCAACGCAGTTGTCGCGTGTGCTAGCTGGCGAGATCACCAACTGGCAAGATTTGGGTGGTGTGGACGCGCCGATTGACCTGCATATTCGAGATAGTGAATCAGGGCTTGGTCAGGCGACGTTTGATCAGCTTTTAGTACCAGTGGCTCAGGATCTGCGCGCAGAAATCTACCGCCATGCCAACAATCAATCTCTTGCTGAGGCGGTTGCAGCAGGGTCATTCGCATTGGGGATCACGAGTCGTTCGGAACTGGGAGACAGTCAGGAACTGGGGCTGAGCGGGGAATGCGGCTTTTCGATGAAAGCCTCGCGGACGGCTATGAAAACCGAGGATTACCCGCTGACTGCGCCACTGTTTTTGTATTTCCCGGCACGACGCCTGCCCAAGGTCGGGCGGGAGTTTGTGAACTTCCTGAGCGAACCCTCGGCGCAGTTGATCATTCGGCGGGCGGGGTTCGTGGATCAAAGTCCCGAAGAGATTGCGATCAATGCGCAAGGTGACAGATTTGCCAATGCCATTGCGCGGGCGGGGAGCGAAGTGAGCCTGAAGGAACTACAGCGAATGGTTGATGTACTGACGCCACTGAAACGGCTGAGCACGACTTTTCGGTTCGAAGCTGGGTCCAGCCGGTTGGATGCGCAATCGCGCTCGAATGTGTTGCAATTGGCACATGCGATGGAAGCAGGTCGTTACGATGCGCGGCGTCTGGTCTTTGTCGGGTTTAGTGATGGGGACGGTGGCGCAGCGGCGAACCGAAGCATTGCTATGCGCCGGGCGACGGCGGTCCGGCAGGCAGTGTTGAGTGCGGCTGAGACCGCAGACCTGAAGAATATTGAGTTGGAGACGGAAGCCTTTGGAGAGGCGCTCCCAATGGCCTGTGACAACAGTTCTTGGGGGCGGCAGATCAATCGGCGGGTTGAGGTCTGGGTGCGTTAAAGTAGGCCCTCTGCACGAAAGCTAAGTTCGCAAGATTTTCCGATGATGATGTGATCATGCAGCGTGATGTTCAGGGCTTCGGCTGCTGCTCTGATCTGTTGTGTCATGGCGAGATCTGCGTCTGATGGTGTGGGGTCACCAGAGGGGTGGTTGTGAACCAGAATAAGCGCGCTGGCATTGAGGTGGAGGGCGCGCTTGACCACCTCGCGCGGGTAGACCGGGACGTGATCGACGGTGCCGCTGGCTTGTTCCTCGTCCCCGATCAAGGTGTTCTTGCGATCCAAATAGAAGACCCGGAACTGTTCGGTGTCGCGGTGGGCCATGGTCGTTTGGCAGTATTCCAACAGTGCATTCCAAGACGACAATACATGGCGGCGCAGGATTTTTCCGCGCGACAGGCGATGGGCGGCAGCCTCGATGATTTTCAACTCGCAAATAACGGCGTCGCCGACGCCCGGTACCTCGGACAGTTGTTCGATCGGGGCCGAGATGACGTTGGAGAACTGTTCAAACTGGTCGATCAAAGCACGCGCCAAGGGTTTGACGTCGCGGCGGGGGATGGCGCGGAACAGGACAAGTTCCAGTAGTTCATAGTCCGGCATGGCCTGCGCCCCACCGGACAGGAACCGTTCGCGCAGACGTTTGCGGTGATCGCGGATGTAGGAGGGAAACCGCCCTGAGGGAGGGCGTTCCGTAACCACCGCCTCGTCGGCATCAAACAGAGGCAAAAGCGGAGTGTCTGAGAAGGCGTGTGTCTGTGCCATATCGCGAGTATTGCGCAGAGTTGGTTAGGAAATGGTTAAACATCAACTGGGAGGTGCTCGCGGGCCGATTTTGGTGAAGCTTATTTCTATGGTATTCTTTGAAAATTAGATTTGGCCTGGGGGCAACAATGACATTATCAGCAGTAAGTTTTCCTCGAGAGGATGGAATTATTTTCCTTATGGAAGGGGGAACCGAGACCGAAGCCATGTATCGCCATGGTCATGAACTCCGTGAATTTGCCATGTTCGAATTGATCGAGAAACCGTCGGCAGCTCAAGATCTGAAGGACATGTACCGACGCTATCTTGATATAGCAGCGAAACACGGGTTTGGCGCGATGTTGGCCGGTTTTGATTATCGGGCCAGCCCGGATTGGGGCGAAAAGCTTGGGTATTCCGCTGAAGGATTGCGTGAAGTGCAGCATAAATGCATCGCGTTTTTGAACGATGTTGCAGCGCCTTACCGAGAGCAGGTTCCTCGGGTGGTTATTGCTGGCTGCATCGGCCCACGTGGGGACGCGTATTCTTTGAACCGTGATATTACAGCGGAAGATGCAGAAGAATATCACGCCACTCAGATGCACACGTTGAAAGAATGTGATGTGGATATAGTTTGGGCTGCGACATTCAATAATGTTCCTGAAGCCGTTGGTGTTAGTCGGGCGGCGGCTTCTGTCGGCCTGCCGGTGAATATGTCATTTACGTTGGACAGCACACATAAGCTGAAGTCAGGGCCAAGCCTTCAAGAGGCAATTGAGGCGACGGATGCCGAGGCGGGGGAGGCGCGGCCTGATTCCTATGGAATCAACTGCTCGCACCCTGTTGAATTTGAACCCGCGCTGGAACCCGGCGATTGGAGCCAGCGGATCAGATCACTGCGCCCGAATGCGGCCAAGATGGATAAGATATCGCTCTGCAAGCTGGGCCATATCGAAGAGGGGGATCCGGTTGAGCTTGGCGAATTGATGGGCGATCTGGCACGGCGCTATCCCGCTGTCGATATGTGGGGCGGGTGCTGTGGTACCTGGGACAAACATCTGGATCAGATCGCGCAGAGCGTTCGTAAGGCGCATGCGGTATGAGAGCGGTCAAACTCGGGCCAAGTTCGTCACCACCAAAGAGTGAGTTTCGCCATATGCCATAAAAGAAGTTCGCGCGGATCAGAAATCGCCCCACTGTCGGTGATCGTTCCCTTGATAAGCTCGGGATCTCGTTGTCCTTCTGTATAAAAGAAAACGACTTCAATCTTTCCTTCGCCGTCTGCTATGTGGCGCGATTCAAAGCCTGAAAGTGCGCCACCTCGAAACCCAATTTCTGATGTGCTGATGCAACGGCCTTCATTTTTGATTGCCAAATTGGCGCAATATGATTTTCGCTCTGAAAGATAGCGCGCTTGTTTGGATACATGTTGTAGAGCCTCATAAGGAGCGATCACTTCAATCGTGGCCGCAACCTTCCCATCACATTTCAAACACAAATATTCGATTTTTGTGTCGAAGGCTTCCACCTCCCAAGTTCCGCCTTTCTCAAGGTTATCAATGAGGTAGGAGTCCGCCAACCAACTCATACGAGTTTCGTTTGCCTGAGCGAAGCTGGTGGATAACAGTAGCATTGTCAGTGCGATGCCGGACAAAAGTTTCATCAGCGCCCTCCGTTCACCCTATGATGTACGGATATGCGAGAAACTCAATCTAGTTGTGTCGGGAGCATGTGAAACGCCACCGATTTGAATTTCGGTGGCGTTTAAGACCTTAACTTTTCATCGAATCCCAGAAGGATTTGACCGATTTGAAGAAACTGCTGCTTTCGGGGTTGTTTTCCTCGGACAGCGTATCAAATTCGCGCAAGATCTCTTTCTGTCGCGAGGTCAGGTTGACGGGGGTTTCGACTGCCAGCTCAATGAACATGTCCCCACTGGCCGCCCCACGTAGTGCGGGCATGCCTTTGGAGCGCAAGCGCATCTGGCGACCGGATTGCGACCCGGCCGGGATTTTCACCCGCGAACGACCGCCATCGATGGTCGGAACCTCGATGTCACCACCAAGTGCTGCAGTCGCGATGGACACGGGCACACGGCAGAAAAGATTCAAGTCTTCGCGTTCAAAGAGCGCATGTTTGGAGACCTCGATAAAGATATAGAGATCCCCTGATGGACCACCACGCATGCCGGCCTCGCCTTCGTTGGCAAGACGGATACGGGTGCCGGTTTCCACACCTGCGGGGATGTTGACGCTGAGCGAGCGCTCTTTTTCTACGCGGCCCTGGCCATGACAGCTGTTGCACGGGTTCTTGATGATTTGCCCCAGGCCCGAACAGGTCGGGCAGCTGCGTTCAACAGTAAAGAAGCCTTGCTGCGCACGCACCTTGCCCATGCCGGAGCAGGTCGGGCAGGTAGTGGGTTCAACACCGCCATCAGCACCGGTGCCGTTGCACGAGTCGCAGGACACTGTCGTGGGCACGTTGATGGTTTTCTGCAGGCCGTTATAAGCCTCTTCCAGCGTTACACGCAGGTTATAGCGCAAATCCGAGCCGCGCGCCGCGCGCTGACGTCCGCCGCCACCGCGGCCACCACCCATGAAATCACCAAAGAGATCATCAAAAACGTCTGAAAACGAGCTGGCAAAATCACCATGCCCGCCGCCGGGACGTCCGCCGCCACCACCCATTCCGCCTTCGAATGCGGCATGGCCATAGCGATCATAGGCCGCTTTTTTATCGGCGTCCTTCAGGACATCATAAGCCTCGCCGACCTCCTTAAAGGCGGCTTCTGATCCGGGGTTGTCTTTGTTGCGGTCGGGGTGAAGTTCTTTGGCTTTGCGGCGGTAGGCTTTTTTGATTTCCTCCGCCGTGGCCCCTTTGGAGGCGCCAAGAACTTCATAATAATCGCGTTTTGCCATCGGGATCTCCCTTTGCGGGAACGTCGGGGGCGATCTGGCGAACCAGAACGCCCCCTAAGTTTCCGTCAGCGCATCAGGCGCGCTTGTCGTTGTCGAGATCTTCGAAGTCAGCGTCGACGATATCGTCTTCGCTTGGGCCTGCATCAGCAGCAGTTGGCTCATCGTCGGCCTCTTCTTGGCTGGCCTTATAGATGGCTTCGCCAAGCTTCATTGCCGATTCTGTGACGTTCTGGACACCAGCTTTGATCTTCTCACCAGTGGCTTTCTCGTCTTCCAGATCGTCCTTGAGCGCGGCGATGGCCAGCTCGATTGCCTCGATGGTGGTCGGGTCAACCTTGTCGGCGTGCTCTTCCATCGACTTTTCAGTCGAGTGGATGAGGCTTTCTGCCTGGTTGCGTGCTTCCACCAACTCTTTGCGAGCTTTGTCGGCTTCGGCGTTCTCTTCGGCGTCACGCACCATTTGCTCGATGTCGTCATCCGACAGGCCACCTGAGGCCTGAATGGTGATCTTGTGCTCTTTCCCGGTGCCTTTGTCTTTGGCTTCAACCGAGACGATGCCGTTGGCGTCGATGTCAAAGGTCACTTCGATCTGAGGCATGCCACGTGGCGCAGGTGGGATGTCTTCGAGGTTGAACTGGCCGAGGATCTTGTTGTCCGCCGCCATTTCACGCTCGCCCTGGAAGACACGGATGGTCACGGCCGACTGATTGTCTTCAGCGGTCGAGAAGATCTGCGACTTGTTGGTCGGGATCGTGGTGTTGCGGTCGATCAGACGGGTGAAGACGCCGCCCAGAGTTTCGATACCCAGCGACAGTGGGGTCACGTCGAGTAGAACAACGTCTTTGACGTCACCTTGCAGAACGCCAGCCTGAATGGCGGCGCCCATGGCAACCACTTCGTCAGGGTTCACACCTTTGTGCGGCTCTTTGCCGAAGAATTTAGTCACTTCTTCGATGACGCGTGGCATGCGGGTCATACCACCGACCAAAACAACCTCGTCGATTTCGCTGGCGGACATGCCGGCGTCTTTCAACGCGGCCTGGCAAGGTTTGATCGAGGCTTTGATCAGGTCAGCAACCAGTGATTCCAGCTTGGCACGGGTCAGTTTCATGACCATGTGCAAAGGTGCACCGTCTTTGCCCATCGAGATGAACGGCTGGTTGATTTCGGTTTGGGAGCTGCTGGACAGTTCGATCTTGGCTTTTTCAGCGGCTTCTTTCAGACGCTGCAGGGCCATCTTGTCCTTGGTCAGGTCGACGCCGTTTTCCTTTTTGAACTCGCCTGCCAAATAGTTGACGATGCGCATGTCAAAGTCTTCACCACCCAGGAATGTGTCACCGTTGGTGGATTTAACTTCGAATAGACCTTCGTCGATTTCCAGAATGGTCACGTCAAAGGTACCACCGCCAAGGTCATAAACCGCGATGGTGTGGGTTTCTTCTTTGTCCAGACCGTAGGCCAGAGCGGCAGCCGTTGGTTCGTTGATGATGCGCAGCACTTCGAGACCGGCGATTTTACCGGCGTCTTTGGTGGCCTGACGCTGGGCGTCGTTGAAATAGGCAGGAACGGTGATGACGGCTTGGGTCACCTCTTCGCCAAGATAGCTCTCGGCGGTTTCTTTCATCTTACCGAGGATGAAAGCGGAGATTTGTGAAGGTGAGTACTTTTCACCGCGGGCCTCAACCCATGCGTCGCCATTGCCGCCGTCGATGACGTTGAATGGCATGTTCTTCTTGTCTTTGGCCAGATCGGCATCATCGGCGCGACGGCCGATCAGACGCTTGACGCCAAAGACGGTGTTTTCTGGGTTAGTAACAGCTTGGCGTTTGGCTGGTTGGCCAACAAGGCGCTCGTCTTCTGCGAAACCAACGATCGAAGGCGTTGTGCGTGCACCTTCGGAGTTTTCGATTACACGTGCCTGGCTGCCATCCATGATGGCCACACAGCTATTGGTGGTTCCGAGGTCAATCCCGATAACTTTCGACATATTTTAATCCCTTCTACTTTAGGCGATGGTCTGGATACCTGACCCGTTACGGCATCAAGCCCCAAATTGAATCTGCCGTACTGGTTGCTCAGTGCGACGCTTCCGGGCGTATATAGGGAGGCGAGTGCCTTGCTGCAAGCGTTCGGCAGGCTAGGAATGCGTAATTTTGGCGGAAATGCATCAACGATGCAGGAGTTCTGTGGAAGAATGGAAACAACAGTACTGGAACTACGCGGATTTCGCATTTTTAAAGGGTTTCTGGATGCAGCATTGCAGGCTGAGATTCTTGCGGAAATTCGGAATGTTGCGGCTTGCGCACCGCCATTTTCACCGATGACGCCCTATGGCAAGCCTATGACTGTCAAGATGACCTCGGCTGGGAAATATGGTTGGTTTTCCGATAAATCGGGCTACCGCTATGAAACACATCACCCAAATGGGGCACTTTGGCCCGTGATTCCTGATCTGGTGATTGAAATTTGGCGGCAGGTGGTGGGTTTTGAGCGTTTGCCGGATTGTTGTTTGGCCAATTTCTACGGTGAAGGCGCCCGGATGGGACTGCATCAAGACCGTGATGAGGCGGACTTCAGCTGGCCGGTCGTTTCAGTGTCATTGGGAGATGACGGGTTGTTTCGAATCGGCAACCCAACCAAGGGTGGATCAACCGAATCGATCTGGCTGCAATCGGGTGATGTGGTGGTGATGGGTGGCGACGCGCGCCTGACCTATCACGGGATCGACCGGATCAGGTATGGCTCATCGCAATTGTTGCCCAAAGGGGGGCGGCTGAATCTGACCTTGCGGGTGGTTGACTGAGTTCAGCGCAAATGGGAGCCGCAGCTGTATAGATGACAGTCAGGACGTATTGGTTCAACGGTTGTCTTGATCAAGCTGATTCGAATATCATAGATCCGGTTGGATATTCTGTCTGAGAAAAATTTCCCAAGCGGCGTTGCGTCTTGATGGTTGGCTCCTGTACCCCTCAGATTGATCGAGACGCTTAAGTAAATGCATGAAAATCCAGCCTTAGCCTACCTCCAGGTTGGTTTCCATCAATAGTCAGAAATTTTGAGAATCATTACTTCAATCCCAATTTTGTCCGGTAGCGGCGCCGAAAAGTTGATTGGTGGCAGCGACCTTGACACAGCGAGCTACAATGACGCTGACCAGGGTGTCGTCACCATACTGTCGTTCACGATCACCCTGAAAAGCACTAGCTCACCGAAAAAGGTAAGGATCAACAGGGAGGCGAGGACTAACGCCAGCCTGATTTATGGAAAACCAATTCAGGCTGTTTCGCTAACAGATTAATGAGCTTCAAAAATACGTTCAGTTGATCCAACGGAATGTTTGACAGTTTGCGAACCGGCGTAAGATCTGCGAGTTTTTCGATACGACCAGAAGCTTTGAGCAAATAATTTACAGGTTGGTGTAAGTAAACTTCATCTACCGAAGGATCATCAGCATAATTTTCCAAACACGCATCCAAGAATGGCTTGCGCTATCGTATTCTTTCAACGACTTCAACTTGGTTTAATCACTCCGGGTCGAATACTCAGGGAGAAGTAACGCCACCCTAAATCAAAGCTTCAACAGAGATCCAGACACTCCCCATAAGAGTAAAAACTCAACATTCGGCGGAATATGCTCATTGCCTTTGAAGAGAAAGACAGCTTAAACGGGATGAGAGTTTGAGACTATGAAGATACAAGTCCACGGTAATTTCAGAGGTTAAGATGGTCGTCCCCGCTCTGACAAAATTGGATATTGCGAAAGGCTATAAAGGCAATTTGATTTCCTGTGACAATGCACTGCTTGTTCCATGGGGGGAGAATAGACAAGAAGAAATTTGCCATGTCACAGATACAGGCAACAACAAAATGATTTACCAGCATCGCGATATTTGTGACCGGCCTTTAAGTGAATACGCTGCAAAGAGTCTCAACCTCCCGGCCAAGAAACTTTCAGGGACCTATATCCTAAGCGGCTATATTTCATCCCACTTAGGTCATTTTCTGACGGGCACCCTTGGACCACTTTGGGCGATGGATCACGTGAAGGACCATATCGACGCAATCCTTTGCTTCAGGATAGTGGCAAACACTCCTGACAAAACGAAAAGAGACGAGGAAAATATGTGCTCCTACCTTGAACAATTGGGTATCGATTTGCCCGTTCATACGGTAACGGGTCCAACCTGTGTCGACCACCTGATCCTGTCAGAGCCCGGCATCGCCTCCTACAAAAACGCTCAGGGCTCATCGTACTATCATCGCTTCTTACGCGAAAGGAATGCACTGCACGGACATGCACTTAGACAAAAATCACGGACGAAAATTTATGTTACGCGTTCTAAACTTAGCGTCAAGAGACGCGGTATCGTCGGTGAATCTGCACTGGAAAAAACTTTTGCTGCGGCCGGGTACGAGATTTATTCGCCAGAGAAATTTTCACTATCTGAGCAGATAGAGAAATACCAGACCGCAAGCGTTATCGTGGGACTTGACGGAACGCCCTTCCATCTTATCCCCTCTGTCTGTCCCAAGAATATTAAAGTCGCCATAATATCAAGGCGCAATCACGATGGAGGCCCAGTTGTTAACTTTTCGGGTCAGTTTGAGGCTGCAATTGGAACGCCCTCCAGCATTATTCATCACATTAAAGGGGAATGGCGACCTCGTGATGTTGCAAATCCAAATTTAAATTTTTCTGTTTTGGATTTTGGTGAAATGTATCAAGATTTAGTTGATGGTGGATTTCTGGAACCTTCTTGTCAAAAATTCTTTCCGACAACAGAGGAAGTAGAGGGTCATATTCATGAGATCGAGAGCAATGTTGGTACACCCTATGAGCTGGTCGAATTTCAGAAGTGACGATTTAGTGGTTCTAATCACTTAAATTAACACTTTCCGCTTCCGGTCTCTATCGATGATACTTCTGTAACCTATTGTTCCCCGCCTTGTTTGGAAGTGCCATTGTTGGAAATCTATAAATACGGGGATTTCCTAACAGCTGACTGCATTGGCATCAGTTGCGGTTACGCTATTCAGAAAATAGGTGTTGGGGGCGGAGCGCTATCGAATGTCGATCATGCCATTTCTGGCAACCCTTTGACATCAGCGAATGCCAGCAGCCTATCACCGTGGGCATTGCAAGGCAGCAGGCGGACCATCCAGATAAGCCGCTACAGATTTATCGGGCCGCGTACCAGCTTTGAGAATCATACTGCCGCGTATAGAATTCGCCCATCATGCCTATAACGATCAATGCAATACTGACGATAAAAGGATATTCCAGCGAGGAGTTGCGTGGGAAATAGTTGATAAAGATAAACCCTCGACATTGATCGATGACGTGAAACAGAGGGTTCCAATCAAACATCGAAAGCATAAAGAGGGGCAAGGAATTGGCGACGAACATTTTGCCCGAGCCGATCATATTTGCACGTGTGTAAATGAGTTGAAAAACCTGTACGGCTTTAGGAGCCCAAGGTTTGAGCGCGAGTAAGATCAATCCGACGCCGATTCCTGTAAACCATGCTAAAATGAACATGAAAAACGCCATTACAGGTTGGTCGATCTCGAATGGTGTAATCAACACGTAATAGAAAAATAGTACAATGAAAATTGATAGCACCTGAATGTAAAGCGCCCCCAATGCTGCGGAAATGATCAAAATAATTGGCTGCATGGGGGCGTGTTTGAGCATTTCGTTTGACGCACTGGCTGCGCCGGAAATGGCACTCACTGTCTTTATGTGGGATATGTAGAGCATGATCCCGCTCATAAGGTAGATCAGAAAATCTCCTCGAATGTTTGCGCCTTTGAGACCCAAAAGCGTGAACGTGACATAAAAAGCAGCAAGCAACGCGACTGACTGCATGATGTTTATTGCCAGCGAAACAAATGCGCTTTTATGCCCCTTACGCAGTTGGTTCGAGGTTTCAAGAAAGACTAGATCTGCGATATGCGCGGCGGCGCGTAGCCTGGAACTCGGGCGTCGGGTCTCAAACATGATGTACCTTTATCTCTTTGGTCGAGTTTTTCACGCAAGTCTTGCCGTCTGGTTACCGACGTATCATAAGGTTGCGAATTGCACCCGTAAACAATCTGTGTCGGCAGCAGGTGAAAAGGAGTTTGATTTGGATTTTGAAACGCTCATTCCGGTAATTCGTCGGCTGGCGCTTGAGGCCGGTGACAAGATCATGGAAATCTACAACTCAGATGACTTCGAGGTGAAGGCCAAATCGGACGACAGCCCGGTTACCGAAGCCGATGAAGCTGCGGATGCTTTGATTTCAGCAGGTTTGGTTCAGGCATTTCCGGAAGTCTTGTTGGTGACGGAAGAGCAAGCGGATTCGCATCGCGAAAGGGCTGAGACATTCCTGATTGTTGATCCATTGGACGGTACAAAGGAATTCATCAATCGCCGTGGTGATTTCACCGTGAACATTGCTTATGTGGAAAACGGTGTTCCAACCCGTGGGGTCGTTTATGCCCCGGCGAAAGAACGAATGTTTTATACCTTGGCCGATGGCAGCGCCGTGGAGGAAGCTGGACCCTTTGCTAAGGATGTGATTGGCACGACCGCGCCCATTCGTGTGTCTGATCCAGATAATGCCGCGCTATTGGTTGTCGCCAGCAAATCCCACCGTGATCAGGCGACAGATGACTACATCGGGAAATACGCGGTTGCCGACATGAAAAGCGCGGGATCTTCGCTGAAATTCTGCCTAATCGCCACGGGCGAGGCAGACATTTATCCGCGCGTCGGTCGCACAATGGAGTGGGACACGGCCGCTGGACATGCGGTTTTGCAGGGTGCTGGCGGAAAAGTGGTCCGTTTTGATGATCATACCCCGCTGACATATGGTAAGGACGGCTATGCCAATCCATTTTTCATCGCCTACTCCCCGACCGTTGAGCTGAAAGAAGCCTGATGAGTGTTCTGATTGTGATCCCCGCCCGCTACGCCTCAACTCGCTATCCGGGCAAGCCGCTTGTGGCTTTGACCGGGGCATCAGGTGTTGCAAAAAGTCTTGTGCAACGCTCATGGGAAGCTGCGCTACAGGTTCAGGGTGTCGACCGCGTGGTGGTGGCTACGGACGACGATCGGATCAAGGCAACCTGCGAAGCCTTTGGGGCGGAAGTGGTGATGACCCCGGAGAGCTGCGCCAACGGGACAGAACGCTGCTCCGCTGCGCTGGATGCGCTGGGCGGGGGGTATAACATCGTGGTCAACCTCCAGGGGGATGCGCCGCTGACGCCACATTGGTTTGTCGAAGATCTGGTGCAGGGATTGCAGGCGGATGTGCAGGCTGAAGTGGCGACGCCTGTGTTGCGTTGCGATGGAGAAGCGCTTAACGGGTTTTTGCATGACAGATCTGAAGGACGAGTGGGCGGCACGACGGCAGTGTTCACTCAGGAACGCAGAGCACTCTATTTCTCAAAAGAGGTCATTCCGTACACGCCGGAGCGCTACGCAAATGACGCTGAAACACCCGTTTTCCACCATGTTGGTGTGTATGCTTACCGGCCAGATGCACTGAAACTGTATTGCGATTGGCCAACGGGTCCATTGGAGCGGCTGGAAGGTTTGGAACAGCTACGGTTTCTGGAACAAGGACGCTCAGTTCTTTGCGTTGAGGTAGAAGCTCGTGATCGGCAGTTTTGGGAATTGAACAACCCCGAAGACGTCCCTCGGTTGGAAAAGATGATGTCAGATATGGGGATGGATTAACGCTTATGCGTTTATTGTGCTATATTTTCCCCGTGATATGGTGAGGAATACCACCATACTAATATTGAAAATATTACGTTATGATAACGTTGATTTGTCATCATACGCCCATGCATTTGCCAAAATCACTTGGTAGACAGTGACTGACAGAGAATTTCAGGAGGCCTCATGCGTAGCAAGGTTACAAAAGCGATCTTTCCGGTTGCAGGATTGGGAACCCGGTTTTTGCCCGCCACTAAATCCGTTCCAAAAGAGATCATGACATTGGTTGATCGCCCTTTGGTGCAATACGCGATTGATGAGGCGCGGGCCGCTGGGATTAAGGAATTTATCTTTGTGACTTCGCGGGGCAAAGGGGCGCTTGAGGATTATTTTGACAACGCCCCACAGTTGGAGCAAGAGCTGCGCCGCAAGGGCAAAGATGAGCTTCTGGATATTTTGCGCAATACCAATATGGATAGTGGTGAAGTGGCCTATATGCGACAGCATAAGCCACTCGGTCTGGGACATGCGGTCTGGTGCGCGCGACGTCTAATCGCGAATGAACCTTTTGCGGTCATTTTGCCGGATGACGTAATTGCAGCCGACAAGCCTTGCCTTGCCCAGATGGTTGAAGCGTTTGAGGAAACGCAAAGCAACATCGTGGCCGCGATGGAGGTGCCTGAAGACAAGGCGTCAGCTTATGGCGTGCTGGATATCAAAGAAGATATGGGGCAGATCGTGTCAACTAAAGGGATGGTTGAAAAACCAGCTCGCGGTGAGGCGCCATCCAATCTGGCCGTCATTGGGCGCTATATCTTGACCCCGACCGTTTTGCAGAAGCTCAACAAGAAAAAAGCCGGTGCAGGCGGCGAAATCCAGCTAACTGATGCGATTGCAGATGCGCGCGAGGAAGCGGGTGAGGAAGTTTACGGATTTCGTTTTTCGGGCCAGCGGTTCGATTGCGGATCCAAAGCGGGCTTTTTGCAGGCCACCGTGGCCTTTGCGCTCGCTCGCGATGAGTTGCGGGAAGATCTGATGAACTTCTTGAACGATACGGTCTACGCACAAAAAGCTGCGCAATAATCAACCCGGGGGGCAGGGTGCCAAATATTCTGGTTACCGGTGGTGCTGGATACATCGGATCCCATGCATGCAAAGCATTGAAGGCTGCAGGCTATACACCTGTGACCTTTGATAATTTAAGCACCGGCTGGGAAGAGGCCGTCAAATTTGGCCCTTTTGAGAAAGGCGACTTGCAGGACCGTGCAAAATTGGATGCAGTGTTTGCCGCATATCAGCCGGTGGCAGTTATGCATTTTGCCGCGCTGACTCAGGTTGGCGAAAGCTTGCAGTTGCCTGGCTTGTATTGGCGCAACAACGTTTTAGGATCCTTGAATTTGATCGAGGCAGCAGTCGCCGCTGGCTGCTTAAAGTTTGTCTTTTCTTCGACATGTGCCGTCTATGGTGATCAGGACAACGTGGTGCTTGATGAGGACAGCGCCCAGCAGCCAATCAACGCCTATAGTGGGTCAAAAAAAGCTGTTGAGGAAATCCTGCGTGACTTTGAGGCGTCGAATGGGCTGCAACATGTTGTGTTCCGTTATTTCAATGTGGCAGGTGCCGACCCCGAAGCGGAAGTCGGAGAATTTCACCAGCCTGAGACGCATCTCATTCCGTTAATTTTGGACGCCGTGGATGGCCGCCGAGATACGTTAACAATTCATGGTACCGACTATGATACCCCAGATGGGACCTGCATCCGAGATTATGTGCATGTCATGGACCTGGTTGAGGGACATATTTTAGGTATGGAATGGCTCGAAGAAGGTAAGGGTAGCCGGGCGTTCAATCTGGGAACAGGGCACGGATTCTCGGTGCGCGAAGTGATTGAACATTCGCAAACTGTCAGCAATCGGCCGGTGCCGATTACGGAAGGACCGCGGCGCCCGGGTGATTGTACCAAATTGGTGTCTGGGTCGTTGCGTGCCAAGGTCGAGCTGGGATGGACACCGCAAAGATCTGATCTGAAAACCATGGTCTCGGACGCGTGGCGTTGGCACCAATCTGGACATTATGAAATATAACAACAAAGCTGATGCCATGAGCAATGGGCAGTCTGGCTTGAAACGTGCGGTGATGGCGTATCGGTTGCGGTGGAAGCGACGACGGCTTCTGTTGCGCGCCTTGCGTAAGCGGCATCAATTGACGGAAGTCATGAACCGAATGAAACAAGTCCAGCCAGAAGATATTCTTCTGTTCGCGACCGTACGCAACGAGGCAGTGCGATTGCCCTATTTTCTGGATCACTACCGGAAACTGGGGGTGGGGCATTTTGTAATCATTGAAAACGATAGTACGGATGGCACACGGGCGTTGCTTGAGCAGCAGCAGGACGTTTCGCTTTGGCGAACTTCGCACAGTTATCGACTGTCACGCTTTGGCATGGACTGGCTGACTTATCTGCAGATGAAATACGCTCACAAACATTGGTGCCTGACGGTGGATGCAGATGAAATTTTGATCTATCCGCACCACGATACGCGACCATTGCCTGCGTTAGTCAACTGGTTAGAGGGGCATGGACGACAGTCTTTTGGAACCTTGATGCTGGATATGTATCCCAAGGGGCGATTATCGGAGCATCTATACGAAGCAGGAGATGATCCCTTTGCCAACCTGTGCTGGTTCGATGCCGGAAATTACATGATCAGCCAAAAACAGGATCTGGAAAATTTGTGGATCCAAGGCGGCGTTCGGGCGCGATGCTTTTTCGCGGATCGCCCAAGGCGTGCGCCTACGATGGGCAAGGTGCCATTGGTGAAATGGAACCGACGGTATGCCTATGTCAGTTCATCGCATTCGATACTGCCGCGCCGCTTGAACCATGTCTACGACATGCAGGGCGGTGAGATGATCTCGGGTGCATTGTTGCACACCAAGTTTCTCAACGTTGTTGTGCAGAAATCAGAAGAGGAAAAATGCCGCCAGGAGCACTTTGCAAACAGCGTTCTTTATGATGCCTACTATGATACTCTGATACGCGATCCGGACCTATGGTGCGCTTCGTCCGCACGGTATCGGGGTTGGCGTCAATTGGAGGCGATGGGCTTGATGTCTAAGGGAAACTGGATATGAGTGAAGTGCTTCGCAACAAAGTGATTTCACGCTGTTGCATAACGGTATTGGCATGACGCCCGGCATGGATAGGAACAGAAGTTGAGTATTGCGCAATCATATCGGATGCGGCTGCGGCGCAAACGGTTTCAGGCCCGGTCCTGGCGCAAACATTTTGAGTTGAAATCTGTTACCAACCGCACAAAAAAAATCCGATCTTTAGATATCTTACTTTTTTCAACATTGCGTGATGAGAAGGTGCGATTGCCATACTTCTTAGAATATTATCGCGATCGGGGAGTCGCGCATTTTTTGATCGTCGACAATGGAAGCGAGGATGGCAGCCGCGAGTATCTGGCTGAGCAGGAAGATGTCTCACTCTGGACAACTAAGGCCAGTTACCTGAAATCGCGTTTCGGTGTGGATTGGTTGAACTGGCTGCAGCGAAAGTACGGGCATGGGCATTGGACGCTTGTGGTCGACCCGGATGAACTGTTTGTTTATCCGTTTTGTGACACGCGGTCGATCCGGGCGTTGACTGACTGGCTGGATGTCTCGCAAGTGCGATCTTTTGGAGCCATGTTGCTGGACATGTATCCCAAAGGTCGGATTGATCAGGTGCAATATCGGGCAGGTCAGGACCCGATCGAGATTGCCTCTTGGTTTGATCCTGGAAACTATACCATCTCAAAGAACAATCAGTACGGGAATCTTTGGATACAAGGAGGGGCGCGAGCGCGCGTGTTTTTCCCGGACCAACCGAAAAAAGCACCGGCGCTGAACAAAATCCCACTGGTTAAATGGGACCGAAAATATGCTTATGTTAGCTCAACCCATATGCTGCTGCCTCGTGGCCTGAATCTGACTTATGATGAATGGGGAGGCGAAAAGGCTAGCGGCGCGCTTTTGCATGTGAAGTTTCTTGATACTTTTACGTCAAAGGCTGCAGAGGAACTAAAGCGCAAACAGCACTATGCACAGAGTAGTGAATACAAGGCTTACGCGCAAAGCGTTCAGGAAAATCCCGAGCTTTGGTGCAATTGGTCAGAAAAATATATAAACTGGCGACAGTTGGAAATTTTAGGCCTGATGTCCAAAGGAAACTGGGCGTGAGCGGAGGATATTAAACGACATGAACGTTGGGATTGTCATGTTGGTCCATACCGCCTTTGATCGGGCCGAACAGGTGGCGCGGCATTGGTCCAAGGCTGGCTGCCCGCTGGTCCTCCATGTGGATCAAAATGTGCATAACAAAACCTACAATGGCTTTGTTGAATCTTTGTCAGATTTGCCAGATGTTCGCTTTTCCAAAAGGCACCGGTGTGAATGGGGGACGTGGGGTCTTGTTGCGGCAACGCAGGATGCGGCGCAAATTATGCTGGACGAATTTCCACACGTCGGTCACGTGTTTACGGCATCGGGGTCCTGCATGCCGTTGCGCCCGGTACAAGAGTTGCAAGATTACCTGGCTGCCCATCCAAAGACGGATTTCATTGAATCGGTCACAACGGCGGATGTACCGTGGACGATGGGGGGGCTAGACGAGGAACGGTTCACGTTGAGGTTTCCGTTCTCTTGGCGCAAGAATCGGTTTCTTTTTGATAAATGCGTTAAGCTACAGAGGCTTGTTGGGTATGAGCGCAAAATCCCGAATGGAATTGTGCCGCATATGGGAAGCCAATGGTGGTGCCTCACGCGCAACACCTTGACGTCAATATTGCAAGACCCTGATCGACCTATCTATGATGCCTATTTCCGGCGGGTCTGGATTCCGGATGAAAGTTATTTTCAAACTTTGGTGCGGCTTTTTTCCACAAGGGTGGAGAGCCGGTCTCTCACATTGTCGAAGTTCGATTATCAAGGTAAGCCCCACATCTTTTATGATGACCACCTGCAGTTACTTCGCCGCTCAGATTGCTTTGTGGCGCGTAAAATCTGGCCCTATGCTGACCGGCTGTACGAGGCTTTTCTAAATGCGGGAGACGGCAATGCGCAACGGCGGGAGCCAAACCCCGGGAAAATTGACAGGATATTTTCCAAAGCTGTGGACAGACGGGTGCACGGGCGTTCTGGACTCTATATGCAGAGCCGGTTTCCTGTAGCGGGTCGAGAAAACGGCCTAACCTGCGCGCCGTATTCTGTCTTTGAAGGTTTTTCAGACTTATTTGAGGATTTTGAAACGTGGTTGGCCAAGCAAACGGGGGCACGTGTTCATGGGCATTTGTTTGCACAGGAAAAAGCTGAGTTTGCAGATGGGTTGCCTGTTATTAGCGGCGCTCTGAGTGATAGTGCCGCTTTGCGAAATTATAATCCGCGGGCGTTTTTAGCTAACCTGCTGTGGAATACCCGTGGAGAGCGTCAGTGTTTTCAGCTCGGACCACGGGACGTCATAAAAGAAATTGAATGGGATATCTCCAAGGATATCAATGCGCGGATTTCAGTGATCGCGGGTGCTTGGGCTGTGCCGCTTTTCAAATCCAGTGCAAGTTTTGTCGAGGTCCGCCGTGAAGCCGCGCGTTTGCAGCAAATCGAAAGCAAGCATCTGGAAATTCTAAAATCGCAGTGGACTAAAGCTCAGGTGAAAATTTGGAATATGGCAGAGTTCATTGAAGCTCCGATGGAACCTCTGCAAGGGATCATTGAAGAAGTGGCCCGTGAAGGAAGCGGTTTGGCGGAGGTTCCGAAAATGGTGGATTTGACCGGGTTCGGTCAATTTCTGCAAAACTTGAGAAATCAGGGCATGCATCCCTATCTGATGGGAAATTTTCCGGTGATCCATGATACGGCTGAACCACAAAAACCAAAACCCAAGCCCTATTTGGTGCAGTAGCGCATATGTCTGAACGTTTTGATTATTTCGTGGTGTTTGCAGAAATGCGAACCGGTTCCAATTTGCTGGAGAGCAACTTGAATGGCTTTGCTGACATCGAATGCCATGGCGAGGCATTCAATCCGAGCTTTGTTGGCTATCCAAATCGCGATGAAGTGCTGGGCGTTACTCGTGAAGGTCGAGATCTTGATCCATTTTTGTTACTGGCTGCGATCAAAGATCAACCAGATGTTCTGGCTGGCTTTAGATACTTCAATGACCATGACCCTCGCATCCTTAGCACTGTTCTGAATGACACGCGCTGTGCCAAAATTATCCTGACGCGCAATCCGTTGGAAAGTTACGTGTCGCTCGGGATTGCCAGATCAACCGGGCAATGGAAGTTGACGAATGTTAAACGGCGTAAAGAGGGACAGGCGACTTTTGAAGATGCCGAATTTGAACAATATCTGACTCAGTTGCAGACGTTTCAACTCAAGCTTCTCAAGAGCTTACAAGCCAGTGGGCAAACGGCGTACTATTTGTCTTACGAAGATTTGCAAGACCTCGATGTCATTAATGGTCTCACGCAGTTTCTGGGTGTAGCGGAACGATTGGAAAAGTTCGACAATACTCTGAAGAAGCAAAATCCGAGCCCACTCGAGGATAAAGTCTCCAATTACGACGAGATGAAGCAAGCGCTGGCAAAGTTCGATTATTTTAGTCTTAGCCGAACACCCAATTTCGAACCTCGACGACCACCAGCTGTGCCGTCGTATGTTTTGGCGGCGAAGGCCCCATTGATGTATATGCCGGTGCGCTCAGGGGTCGAAGATCAAGTGTGCAGCTGGCTTGCTGATCTGGATGGATATACCGCCGATTGCCTGCCGAGCAAGCTGCCCCCGAAGGAATTGCGTCAGTGGAAATTGCAGAATGTAGGGCACCGCAGTTTTTCTGTTTTGCGGCACCCTGTCGTGCGTGCGCATGCGGTGTTTTGTTCGAAGATTCTATCAACCGGGCCGGATAACTTCGGCATGATCAGAAAGAAATTGCGGAATTTTTATAAGCTCCAGATCCCGGGGCGAATTCCGCATCCTGACTACGGGCGTAAAACACACAAGGAGGCGTTCAAGGCCTTTCTTAAGTTTCTGAGGGCAAATCTTGCGGGTCAAACAGATATCAGGGTCGATGCTCACTGGGCGACGCAGGCGGCTGTCTTGCAAGGCATGTCGAATTTTGCAATTCCGCATCGCGTGTATCATGAAGAGGAGTTGGAGACCGAGCTGCCCGCACTGTCAGAGGCGATAGGATATGGACGTCAGCCCTATGCCCCGATTCGAAGTGTCGATGAGCCCTACGCGCTCAGCGAAATTTACGATGAAGAAATCGAAAACCTCGCCAAAATGGTATATCAGCGAGACTATGTCATGTTTGGGTTTGATCGCTGGAAATAATCTTCAGGCAGCCTGTGCGGTCTGCGCTTCGGTGATGATGGTATAAAGCGTAGCCGGATCCAGATTGGCGCGCAATTTGGTGCAAACAGACCCACTGCGCAAAGTCCGCGAAATCAGTGCCAGCGCCTTGAGGTGTTCAACCCCGGCATTATGCGGCGCATAGAGCGCGAAGGCCAGATCAATCGGCTGCCGATCAACTGCATCGAAATCAATTGGCTTTTCCAGAAGAACTAACGCGCCCACAACTTGATCAAGTCCATGCAAACGGGCGTGCGGCAGGGCCACGCCTTTACCTACGCCTGTTGGACCAAGGCTTTCACGTTCCAACAGGGCGTCGACCGCCGTGGATTGAGGCACGCCATAAACGCTTTCGGCGATGCCCCCAAGTTCATGCAACAAACGTTTCTTGCTTGAAGCCGATGAGATGACCCGAACGGCTTCAGGTTTTAGGATCGTTTCAATATCCATCGTTATGTCGCTCCGATGAAACGGTCATCGACCGTTCACTGCTCTTACGGGTCGATCCATCCGATATTACCGTCATCACGGCGATACACGACGTTCAACCCGTCTTTTCCCTCGTTACGGAAGATCAGAACCGGTGCCCCGGCCAGCTCCATTTGCATCACCGCTTCACCGACAGACAAGGATGGGATCTTGGTTTCCATCTCGGCGACGATGATTGGCTTCAGGCTGTCGGGTTCTGCGTCCTGTCCTTCGCTTTCAGAGGCGAGGATATACGAGGAAGCGCCAAATTGTGCAACGGGTTCTTCACGGTCGCGGTGGTGATCCTTCAGGCGACGCTTATAGCGACGCAATTGTTTCTCCATCTTGTCACAGCATTGATCGAATGCTGCATAGATGTCATGCGCGTGAGCCTTGGCTTGGGTCGTCAACCCTGTTGACAGGTGAACAATGGTTTCACAGACGAATTCACTAGCGCTTTTGGAGAAAATCACATGTGCGTCGGTTGGGCGTTCTGCATATTTTTCGACTATGGAGCCGAGTTCCTGTTTGACATGGACCTGCAGCGCATCACCGATATCGATCTGTTTTCCACTGATTTGATAGCGCATTTTTTCTCCTTCATTGTTGGAACCAATACTAATCAATCACGCACAAAATAGGCGCATCAGGCTTTAGTAAAGGCTCAGGGGAGACATTGAGTTTGCTTGCCCTAAAGGGTCCCATGAAGACGGGATCGAAACCTTAGCAGCGTTCAAAAGCTTCAATGTCATACCCCAATTGAGGCGTTTTCTGTGTCGGATGTCAATGCGATTTCGGGGGCTTGACCGGAATTTGTAAATTCGACTGCAGTCAGGAGATGCGGAAATTGTCGCCCAGATAGACACGGCGCACATTTTCATTCTCAACGACTTCGTCCGGGCTGCCAGACATAAGTACTTGACCATCATGCAGAATATATGCCCGATCCACAATTTCCAGGGTTTCACGTACGTTGTGGTCCGTGATCAAGACGCCGATGCCCCGTTTCTTGAGGTCTGCCACCAGATGGCGGATGTCGCCCACCGAAATCGGATCAACCCCAGCAAAGGGCTCGTCCAGCAACAGATAGCGGGGATTCGCCGCCAAGCAGCGCGCGATTTCAACCCGGCGACGCTCACCGCCAGACAATGCCAGCGCTGGCGCGCGGCGTAGGTGCTCGATTGAGAACTCAGAGAGTAGCTCTTCCAAGCGTTCGCGGCGTTTGTGCCTGTCGCGAATCGATATATCCAAAATGGCCGTAATATTGTCTTCAACTGACATGCCACGGAAAATCGACATCTCCTGCGGAAGATATCCGATACCCATTCTGGCACGGCGATACATTGGGAGGTTGGTAACTTCTTCACCATCAATCGAGACGTGGCCGCCTTCTGGGTTCACCAGGCCGGCGATTGTGTAAAATGTTGTGGTTTTGCCTGATCCGTTTGGACCCAGAAGGGCGACGACTTCGCCTTGTTGCAGATTGAGCGAAACGCTGCGGATCACCACTCTTTTGCGATAGCTTTTTCGTAGATTTTCAACCACCAGACCCGTGTTTAGGGTTTGCTTTGGTGTCGCGCTATCATGCGCAACTGTGAGATCAGGCTGTTTCATCTCAGTTTTCTCCCTCGGACGGGAGGAGAATCGTTTTGACGCGACCGTCAACTTTGGCCGTACCAGCGAGCGTATCGACATGGAGCTTGTCGCCGGTGATCGTGTTGCCGCCTTCTTGTACCAGGATCACATTGCCATGCATGTCCATCAGGCCAGTCTCGACGTCATAGTCTGCGCGGTTGCCTTCGGCCACATCCGGTCCGTTGACCAATATAACGCCGCCGCCGGTGGCTTCGAGACGTTTTATGCCGCTTCTATCTTCGTTATAGACGACTAGAACACGGGGGGCAGACAGGCGCATTTCGCCCTGAATGACCACGACGTCACCAGTAAACACCGCCGTGCCAGCGGTTTGATCGACATCGAGGTTGTCTGACGTCACCTCAACGGGTTGTTCATTGTCATGCGGCTCGGAACCAAAAGCGACTTGACCACTTTGTGCCCAAACGGCACCTGCTGAAAGAAACACGAGTGCTGCCACGAGGGCTTGCAGAGGCCTGAACACGTTACTTATTCCTTACTGGTTTGCGGTTGGTATACCACCGTCACGCCGTCGGTGAAATGTAAATGTGCGTCCCCGGTGTCGGGATCCGAGGTCAATACCATGCGCCCGGCTTCGAGGTCGCCCAAGGGACCGGTGCTGGTCACTGTGCCTGGCGTATCAGCATATAAAACATCTGTTCTGGCATTCAACCAGTCCGTTACAACATGATAGCCATCTGCTGTTGTAATGTTCACGTTGCCGATTAATGTGGCGGTGTCGTTTGCTTGATGCAGGTCACCCTCGTCGGATACGATGTCAATCAGTTCGCCGCTGGTCATTTTGATTTGTGCCGTCACTGTTGTCGCGTTAATTTTTTGGCTGTCTTCTTTGTCAGGAATGGCAGTAACGGCCTGCACAGCCATTTCATGGCCAGCGTTCATCAAGCCAGAAAATGATGGATTGGTGGCCCCTGCATCCTGTGCTCGTTGTTTAAGATCAATTTTGGTGAATGGGATGGTTTTGGTCGGGTCAATCGTTTCCGATAGCAGAAACAAAGTTGACAACATGCCAAGTGCAATCAAAGGCAGGACAATTTTCATCCAAGCCACAAATTGCGAGTGAAATTTGTTTCCGTGTGCCATCTCTAATGTGCAAAGATATCTTGCTCAGGCCATCCTGCAAGGTCGAGGCGGGCGCGTGTAGGTAAAAAATCAAAACAAGATTGAGCCAATTCCATCCGGCCTTCGCGTGTGAGGTTGGTGTTCAGGGCATCGCGAAGCTTGTGCAGATAGAGAACATCCGATGCTGCATACTCTAGTTGAGCGGCGGTCAATTCAGGTGCGCCCCAGTCTGACGATTGTTGTTGTTTCGAGATGTCGACAGCCAGAAGTTCTTGCAGCAGGTTCTTCAATCCATGCCGATCAGTGTAAGTGCGGACCAGTTTGCTGGCAATCTTGGTGCAGTAAACCGGTGCTGTCAGTGCGCCAAAGGCATTGTAGAGTGCGGCAATATCAAAACGGCCAAAATGAAACAGCTTAAGAACGTTTGGATTTTCCAGCATTGCGCAAAGATTTGGCGCTTCAGTCTGACCCAGCTCAACCTGCACAAGATGAGCATTGCCGTCGCCGCCTGACATCTGCACCACACACAGACGATCACGATGCGGATTCAATCCCATGGTCTCGCAATCAATCGCGACGACAGGCCCCAGATCAAGATCATCGGGAAGGTCATTTTTGTAAAGAAAATTTGCCATACTCTTCTCTCCTGTGTGTGGAGAGAATGGTGCCCAGGAGAGGACTCGAACCTCCACGTCCATACGGACACTAGCACCTGAAGCTAGCGCGTCTACCATTCCGCCACCTGGGCCGGTG
This sequence comes from Roseovarius albus, assembly GCF_900172335.1. GTDB lineage: Bacteria > Pseudomonadota > Alphaproteobacteria > Rhodobacterales > Rhodobacteraceae > Roseovarius > Roseovarius albus. The sequence continues at coordinate 208,210 of NZ_FWFX01000003.1, read as the reverse complement.
TCGTGAGGCAGCCATTTAGACGTGCGCCGAGATGGTGTCAACGACGATTTCGGCATTTTGTCACATTCTTTGTCCTGTCTTGTCCAACGCGGCGTGGACGGGTAGGAAGATAGCGAAAGATTGCCAGTATCAAAGGGGCTTCGGATGTCAAAACTTGTCACCATTTACGGCGGATCGGGTTTTGTTGGGCGTTATATAGTGCGTCGCATGGCTAAAGCAGGCTGGCGGGTGCGGGTTGCGGTGCGCCGTCCAAACGAGGCGATGCATGTGAAGACCTGCGGTGTGGTCGGTCAGGTCGAGCCAGTTCTATGTAATATCCGCGACGAAGACAGCGTACGCGCCGCGATGCTGGGGGCCGATGCGGTGATCAACTGCGTTGGCACTTTTGATCGCAAGGGGCGCAACAACTTTGATGCCGTTCAACACGAAGGTGCCGAGCGGATCGCGCGCTGGGCGGCAGCAAGCGGCGTTGCGCAACTGGTGCATATTTCTGCGATCGGAGCCGATGCGGAATCAGACAGTATCTATTGTCAGACCAAAGCGCGGGGCGAGGCGGGTATTCTGGAGCATTTCCCTTCTGCCGTGATCTTGCGCCCTTCGGTAATCTTTGGTGCGGAAGACGGATTCTTCAACCGTTTTGCCGCCATGACACGTTGGGGGCCAGTGTTGCCATTGGTTGGCGGTGAGACCAGGTTCCAACCGGTCTACGTCGATGATGTGGCGGAAGTCGCCGCACTGGGGGCTGAAGGCCGGGCCGAGGCGGGTATTTATGAGCTGGGTGGCCCCGATGTGCAAAGCTTCCGGGAACTGATGCAGGAAATGTTGAGCGTTGTCCGTCGTCGTCGTTTGGTGCTAAATATCCCATTCTGGATCGCAGGCATTCTGGGCGGTGCGATGGAGCTTCTTCAGACACTAACGCTTGGTATCATCCCCGCACAGATCACGCGGGATCAGATTAAAAGCTTGCGGTGTGACAATGTCGTTTCTGATGGTGCGCGCAGTTTTTCAGACCTAGGTATCAAACCTATGGCGTCCGAGGCAGTTTTGCCAGACTATCTGTGGCGGTTCCGTCCGGCTGGTCAATACGAAGCGATCAAGGAATCTGCGGGCAAGCTGGGCAGTTGATCAGCTATAGGCAATTACCAAAAGCACGATCCCCAAAATGAACCGATAAATCACGTATGGTGTGAAGCTAACGCTGTTCAGCAAGCGCATCATCAGGCTGAGTGCCAGTAAGGCAGCCCAGAAGGCAAAGAAGGCCGCAATTGCCCCGTCGCGGATTAGGGCGGTGTTGGCGGTCATGATGACCTCGCTACCCAGATAGGCGCCGCTTGCGATGATCGTGGGGATCGACATCAACATCGAGAGCTTTGCCGCATCGCGCCGGGCATAGCCCAGAAACCGTGCGCCGGTGATGGTGATGCCTGACCGAGATGTGCCCGGGATCAGGGCAATAGATTGCCAGACACCCAAAATCATTGCGTCTTGCATCCCCCAGTCTTTCTGGTTCTGATTGGTTTCGCCAATCTGATCAGCCCAATAGAGCAGCACGCCAAAGGCCAACATGGCCCATCCAATCACCTTGATCGAGCGCATCATGTAATCGAGCCCCGTCATGTGCAGGATCAGACCAAGAGCCACGACGGGAATTGAACTGACCACCAGTAGAAGGGCGAGTTTTGCCCCTTGCGTGTCGAACCGTCCCATAAAGAGCTGTGGTAGGCCCAGGATGGCGATTTTGACGTCGGACCAAAAATAGAGAATCACGGCGACAAGTGTGCCAAGGTGAACCGCGACATCGATCACCTGACCTTGGTCTTCAAGTCCGGTGAGGGCGGGCAAAAGAATCAAATGCCCTGATGACGAAACGGGCAGAAATTCAGTGATGCCCTGAATTGCGGCAATGAGGATCAGATGGAGTAATGGCATGCGTGGTCCTGTTGATCTGCAGATACAGCTATAACCCATTGAGATTTATTGGGAAGATCGCATTTAAGTCCGGATCGGTTATATTTTATTGAAATTTTGTTTCCTATACGAACGCTGCCTTCCTGAATTTTTGATAATAGGTAAGCTTTTGTGACTTTATTTTACTTTGGGTATCCTCTAGACAGGCCTGACGAGGGAAATTCCGGAGGCCATGCTGTGGCAAAGCAACCGATGTTAAAATTTGTATCTGTGGATCGCGACATGCCGGAAAAGCGTGTGGCGAATGAGCGGAGCAAAGACTTTCATGAGATCTATGCAGAATATGCCGACGCAAAGGCGAAAGAGCAGGCGAGCCGGTGTAGCCAGTGTGGTGTACCGTACTGTCAGAGCCATTGCCCACTGCACAACAATATCCCGGATTGGCTGCGGCTGACGGCAGAGGGGCGTCTGGAAGAGGCCTATCAGACCAGCCAGATGACCAATACCTTCCCGGAAATCTGTGGTCGTATCTGCCCGCAGGACCGCCTTTGCGAAGGCAACTGCGTGATCGAACAATCGGGCCATGGCACGGTGACGATTGGCTCTGTTGAGAAGTATCTGACCGATACCGCGTGGGAAAATGGATGGGTCAAGCCGATCGTGCCCCAGCAGGAACGTATTGAATCCGTTGGCATTATTGGCGCTGGGCCGGGTGGCTTGGCGGCGGCAGATGTGCTGCGGCAGGCCGGTGTGCAGGTGACGATTTATGACCGGCATGACCGGGCAGGTGGATTGCTGACCTACGGCATTCCGGGTTTTAAGCTTGAAAAAGACGTGGTGTTGCGCCGAGTGGATCAACTGGTGCAGGCTGGTGTTGAATTTGTAATGAATTGCGATGTCGGAACGGACATCACATTTGAGGAATTGCGTAATAAACACAACGCGGTACTGATCGCCACGGGCGTTTACAAATCGCGTGATTTGCAGGGGCCGGGATCGGGTGCACAAGGCATCGTGCGGGCGATTGACTATCTGACCGCCAGTAACAAGCTGAGCTTTGAGGACACGGTGCCAGAGTTTGAAAGCGGTGAACTGAATGCCGAAGGCAAGCGGGTTGTCGTGATTGGCGGTGGTGATACCGCCATGGATTGTGTCCGTACTGCGATCCGGCAGGGGGCAACTTCGGTGAAATGCCTGTATCGTCGTGACCGAGAAAACATGCCGGGTAGCCAGCGTGAAACCCAAAATGCCGAAGAGGAAGGTGTTGAGTTTCAGTGGCTTAGTGCGCCTTTGGCGTTTTCAGGTGATCCTGTTTCTTCTGTCAAGGTTCAGCAAATGCGCCTTGGGGCACCTGATGCCAGTGGCCGCCGAAGCCCGGAACCGATTGATGGTGCAGAGGTGGATGAGCCTGCCGATCTGGTGATCAAGGCGCTGGGATTTGAGCCGGAAGACCTGCCAAGCCTCTGGAATGAAAGCGATTTGGAGGTGACCAATTGGGGCACCGTTAAAGCGCAGTTCACGACGGGTCAGACCTCAATGGACGGTGTGTTTGCGGTTGGCGACATTGTGCGCGGGGCCTCATTGGTGGTTTGGGCCATCAAGGACGGACGCGATTCAGCCGCTGCCATACTGGATTATCTGAACAGCAAACAGGCCGTGGCCGCCGAATAAAACCTGTACAACTTGTACAAGTTGTACGTGAGTTTTGTACAAAATCTGCCCGCTTATCAGACTGCTCAAGATCATGAATGAGCAAACGCAAAGCGGGCGAAAAATACGAGATTAGGGCAGTGGCCCTGACCCACCGGGTAAAGGAAGGGTAAAGACCGATGACGAAACTGGATCTTAACTGGGCGGCCAAAGAAGAGGCCAAGCGCAAGTGGTTGGCTGAGAATGGCCTCTATAAGGAAGAGGAAGAGCATTCCTCTTGCGGGGTGGGTTTCGTGGTTTCAGCGGACGGGCTTGCCAGTCGCAAGGTGGTGCAGGCGGGCATCGATGCGCTCAAGGCGATCTGGCACCGCGGTGCAGTGGATGCCGATGGCAAAACCGGCGATGGCGCGGGCATTCACGTGCAGATCCCGGTGCCGTTTTTCTATGATCAGGTCCGTCGCACAGGGCACGAGCCGCGCACTGATCAGCTGATCGCTGTCGGACAGGTATTCCTGCCGCGTACGGATTTTGGCGCGCAAGAGGCGTGCCGGACCATCGTGGAAACCGAAGTGCTGCGCATGGGGCACACGATCTATGGCTGGCGGCATGTGCCGGTGGATGTGAGCTGCCTTGGGGAGAAGGCCAATGCCACCAGGCCCGAGATTGAGCAGATCCTGATCTCGAACGCCAAGCAGATTGATGAAGAGGCGTTTGAGCGCGAGCTTTATGTGATCCGTCGTCGGATTGAGAAAGCCGTGGTCGCGGCGTCGATCAATGGCTTCTACATCGCCTCGCTGTCATGCCGGTCGATCATCTACAAGGGTATGATGCTGGCGGAGCAGGTGGCGGTATTCTACCCCGACCTGCTGGACGAGCGGTTCATCTCGACCTTTGCGATCTATCACCAGCGCTATTCGACCAACACTTTCCCGCAGTGGTGGTTGGCACAGCCGTTCCGCATGTTGGCGCATAACGGCGAGATCAACACGCTTAAGGGCAACATGAACTGGATGAAAAGCCATGAGATCCGAATGGCGAGTAATTCATTTGGCGATATGGCCGAGGATATCAAACCGATTATCGCCGGTGGTTCGTCAGATTCGGCGGCTTTGGATGCCGTGTTCGAGGTTCTGGTGCGCGCGGGACGTTCGGCCCCGATGGCGAAAACAATGCTGGTGCCGGAAAGCTGGTCCAAGCAGGCTGAAGAACTGCCGCAGGCGTGGCGCGATATGTATTCCTATTGCAACTCGGTGATGGAGCCGTGGGACGGACCGGCCGCGTTGGCGATGACTGACGGGCGCTGGGTTTGTGCGGGACTGGACCGGAATGGATTGCGTCCAATGCGCTATGTTCTGACCGGTGATGGGCTGGTGATTGCCGGGTCCGAGGCCGGGATGGTGCCGATTGATGAGGCATCCGTGAAGGAAAAAGGCGCGCTTGGCCCCGGGCAGATGCTGGCCGTGGATATGCAAAAGGGCGTGATGTACCGCGATCACGAGATCAAGGACAAGCTGGCGGCGGCCCAGCCGTTTGGCGACTGGGTGAGCAGGATCAACGATATGGAACAGCAGCTGGGCGGCGTGACCGAAAAGCCGCTGTTCACCGGGGCGGACCTGCGCCAACGCCAGATCGCGGCGGGTTATACCATTGAAGAGCTGGAGCAAATTCTGGCCCCGATGGCCGAAGATGGGAAAGAGGCGCTGGCCAGCATGGGGGATGATACGCCCTCGGCAGTCTTGTCGGCGCAGTATCGTCCATTGAGCCATTTCTTTAGACAGAATTTCTCGCAGGTGACCAACCCACCAATTGATAGCTTGCGCGAATATCGGGTGATGAGCCTGAAGACGCGGTTCGGGAACCTGAAAAACGTGTTGGATGAGAGCAGTGCGCAGACTGACATCATTGTGTTGGAAAGCCCGTTTGTGGGCAACGCGCAGTGGGAAGAGTTGAAGTCCAGCTTTACTGCCGATGTGGCCGAAATTGATTGTACTTTTGTATCGGGGCCGGGTGCCTTGCAGGCCGGGTTGGAACGGATCCGGGCGGAGGCCGAAGATGCGGTGCGCTCAGGCGCTGGGCATATCGTGCTGACCGATCAGTATCTGGATGCCGAGAAGATCGGCATGTCTATGATTTTGGCGACCTCAGCGGTGCATAGCCATTTGACACGCAAGGGGTTGCGTACCTTCTGTTCGCTGAACGTGCGGGCGGCGGAATGTATTGATCCGCATTATTTTGCCGTTCTGATTGGCGCCGGCGCGACCGTGGTGAATGCCTATCTGGCCGAAGATTCCATTGCTGACCGGATTGAACGCGGATTGCTGGATGGCACGCTGACCGAAAACATTGCGCGCTATCGCGGTGCGATTGATCAGGGTTTGCTAAAAATCATGGCGAAGATGGGAATCTCGGTTGTGTCGTCCTATCGTGGCGGTCTGAATTTCGAGGCCGTGGGCCTGAGCCGGGCGATGTGTGCGGAATATTTCCCCGGTCTGACCAGCCGGATCAGCGGCATCGGGGTGTCAGGCATTCAGACCAAGCTGGAAGAGGTGCATGCCAAGGGGTTTGCCAACGGGCAGGACATTTTGCCGATTGGTGGATTCTACAAGGCGCGCAAATCGGGTGAGACCCATGCCTGGGGCGCGGGTACGATGCATATGATGCAGATGGCTTGTAATAACGCAAGCTATGCGTTGTGGCAGCGCTATTCAAAGATGATGCAGAACAATCCACCGATCCATATCCGTGATCTGATGGCAATCAAGCCGATGGGCGATGCGATTGCATTGGAAGAGGTGGAAAGCGTGACTGCGATCCGCAAACGTTTTGTGACGCCGGGCATGTCGCTGGGGGCACTGAGCCCGGAGGCGCATAAGACGCTGAATGTGGCGATGAACCGGATTGGGGCGCGCTCGGACAGTGGCGAAGGCGGCGAAGATCCAGCGCATTTTGTGCCAGAGCCGAATGGGGACAATCCGTCTGCGAAGATCAAGCAGGTGGCCTCGGGCCGGTTTGGGGTGACGGCGGAGTATCTGAACCAGTGCGAAGAGCTGGAGATCAAGGTGGCGCAGGGCGCGAAGCCTGGTGAGGGTGGCCAGTTGCCGGGGATGAAGGTCACCGATTTGATCGCGCGGTTGCGGCATTCGACCAAAGGCGTGACGCTGATTTCACCGCCGCCGCATCATGACATTTATTCAATCGAGGATTTGGCGCAGCTGATTTATGACCTCAAACAGATCAATCCGACGGTGAAGGTCTGTGTGAAACTGGTGGCGCAGTCGGGCGTGGGCACAATTGCGGCCGGGGTGGCAAAGGCGAAGGCCGATGTCATTCTGGTGTCTGGCCACAATGGTGGCACCGGGGCCAGCCCAGCGACCTCGATCAAATATGCCGGTTTGCCGTGGGAGATGGGCCTGACCGAGGCGCATCAGGTGCTGAGCATGAATAACCTGCGTGATCGCGTGACCCTGCGCACCGATGGCGGCCTGCGCACAGGGCGTGACATTGTGATGGCCGCGATGTTGGGGGCCGAGGAATATGGTATCGGCACTGCAGCGCTGATTGCGATGGGATGCATCATGGTGCGTCAGTGCCAGAGCAACACCTGCCCCGTGGGTGTCTGTACGCAAGATGAGGCGTTGCGCGACAAGTTCACCGGCAACGCCGACAAGGTGGTGAACCTGATCACCTTCTATGCCCAAGAAGTGCGCGAGGTACTGGCCAGCATCGGTGCGCGTTCATTGGATGAGGTGATCGGGCGGGCGGATCTGCTGACGCAGGTGTCGCGTGGTTCGGCGCACCTGGATGATCTGGATCTCAACCCGATGCTGATCACAGTTGGGGATGCGGGCATTGCCGACTATGACCGTGGTCGCCCCCGGACAGAGGTACCCGATACGCTGGATGCCGAGATAGTGCGTGATGCGAGCCGGTTCCTGAATGACGGCGAGAAGATGCAGTTGCATTACGCGGTGCAGAACACGCACCGGACCGTAGGCACACGGGTGTCGAGCCATATTGTGCGGAACTTTGGCATGCGCAACACGCTGCAGCCGGACCACCTGACGGTGAAACTGTCGGGCAGTGCCGGGCAATCGCTAGGAGCCTTTGCTGCACCCGGGCTTAAGATCGAAGTGTCCGGCGATGCCAACGATTATGTCGGCAAGGGCCTTTCAGGCGGCACCATCGTGGTGCATCCGCCGCAAAGCAGCCCACTGGAAGCATCGAAAAATACCATCATCGGCAATACTGTTTTGTATGGCGCAACCGATGGCTATCTGTTTGCTGCCGGTCGCGCGGGGGAGCGGTTCGCCGTGCGTAATTCGGGCGCCAAGGTGGTGATTGAGGGCTGTGGCAGCAATGGTTGTGAATACATGACCGGCGGGGTTGCGGTGATCCTTGGGTCGATTGGGGCCAACTTTGGCGCAGGCATGACCGGGGGGATGGCTTATCTCTATGATCCTGACAGGCGTGCGGCGACCCTGATGAACCATGAAACATTGGTCAGCGGTGCGGTGTCCGAGGCCTATTGGCAGGACGAGTTGAAAGCGTTGGTGGAACGTCACGCTAGAGAGACCGGCAGCCGCAAGGCGCAGGAGATCCTGCAGCATTGGGAGGCTGAGGTGGGCAATTTCGTACAGCTCTGTCCGGTTGAGATGCTGGATAAGTTGCCCCATCCGTTGGGAAATGTAGCTGAAGCCATCCCGGCGGAGTAAGTCTGGATTAAATTTTACACACAAGGCGGGCTTGCCCGCCTTGTTGCGTTTTGGAACAGTGTTGCCATGAATACAAGCGATGTACCTGTTGCGCAGGAATTGTCCGCGCTGTCTGTTGCGGAGGTGCGTGCCTTGCGTGGGCTCGAGATCTCGCGGCAACAGGAAAAGTTTGCCGGATCTTTTGCTGATACGATTTTAGCGTGGCAGGCCGCCCCGAAAGACCAGATCATCGGTTTGAGTTTTTACCTCGGTGCGGATCCGGTTGGCCTGGTGCTTTTGAAACGCGGGTTACTTGCACCGGACTGGGCGGAAGCAGACGCGGCGACCATGCATGCCTTGAAAATTGCAGCCCCGTTTCAGGGCAAGGGCCTAGGGCGGCCTGTCTTGAGATTGGTCATTGCGGAACTTAAGCTACGCTGGCCTGATATCAAGGAACTGGCCATTGCGGTGGACACTGACAATCATGCCGCGCTTGCCCTGTATCGCGGGACCGGTATGCAGGAGGTGGGCGCGCCATATATGGGGCGGGTTGGTTGGGAGCTGCGGCTGACATTGACACTATGAGCTCGACAGAATCCAAACCAGGCTGCGTTCATGTTTGGCGAGGATCGGGGCGATGTCAGAAGCCGCGGCGACGTCTGCAAAGATGAAGCCGTGAGAGAAGTTGATCAGCATGTTGTGCATCACGTCTTATGAGACGTCGGCGTTGAGGGCCTGTTTCTTAAACCGGATCAATTCGGTGTAGCAGATCAGATCAGGAGGGTGGCAACGCCCCAAAGGCCGAGCAGGGCGGCGGAGAAGTGACCGGTTTTGAAGCCGGGAATGCTGAGCTTTTCGAGCAGGACGATGACAGCCAGTGCGGCGATCCAGATCAGGTTCATCACCCCGCCGACAAATAACAGCAGCATCAGCGCCCAGCAGCAGCCGACGCAATAGGTGCCGTGATGGAGCCCCATTCTGAACGTGCCCCAACCGCTTTTGATCCAGTGTCGTGACAGCCATTCCGCCGGGCTTTGGCAGTGGTGCAGGCAGGTCTGTTTTAGCGGAGTCAGTTGATAGGCAGCGGCGATGAATAGGATCAGCGCGCTGAAGGTTGGGCCGGTGGACCAGAGCATCATTTGTGACAGGCTGCCGGTGTTGACCAGCAGCATCTGCAGGGCTGTGGCGAGCACGGAAAACCCCAGCCAGATAGTGAGATACCCCAACAGGAAAAGCGTGATTGATACCGGGCCCTGTTGCAGGCGGCCCTTGCGTTGGGCGTGGCGCAGGGTGCGGGCATAGAGCAGCATCGTGGGCGCAGCTGATGGCAGCATCATCGCGATCATCATGATCCACCACATCGAGACCATCAGGATAAAATAGGGCAGGCCTGCGTTGGCCAGAGGCGTGCCCATCTGCATTGAGCGCAGGGGCTGGCCGAGGTGGGGGAAAAGGCCGGTGCGGGTCATTTCCAGCGCACTCATGCCCATACCGGCCCCGGAAATGACCCAGAGCCAAGACAGCGCGCAGATCAGAGTGAGACCGCCGAGCAAAAGCGCGCGGTCGCGGCGGATCAATCGCTCGAGGGCCGGGGTGTCCACGCTCAGGCGGCGGTTTCAATCACGCCGTAGGGGCCGTAGGAGGCATGCCAGAGGACGCCGTAAACTTTCTCGTACTGCATCTTGAGGCCTTCGGTGATGGTGATATCGCCCGATCCCATCTCGGCTTCGCGGAACTCGAATCCTTCGGGCAGAACGATGCGGGCGCGGTGGGGTTTCCCGGTGACCGGGTTCTTGATAGGGGTGATGTTGAGCATGGTTTTGCCATCGACCACCAACTTGCCGGTGCGCGCTTCGATATCGGCTTCAAACTCCAGATCAGCAAAGAGCGGATCATCCTCGCCGTCCATCGTGGAGCCGTAGATGTTGAAGACGGTTGTGGGTTCCTGTTCCTCGCCGCCGAGGATTTTGAACAGCGCGTCGACCTGTTCGTCGGTCGCGCGTTTGTCGATGATGCCTTGCGCCCAGCCGCCACCTTCGTGTACCGGCCCCGGCCAGCGATACGACGCCCCGATGACCAGTCCGTCAAGACGGACATCACCAAAGAAGCCCTCTTCGATAAGGTGTGCCTCGCCGCCTTCACAAACGCCGCGTGACGGTTTGCCGTTGAATTCGCAAGGGCAGCCATAGTCGCAGCTACAGACGCCAATCTTGGGCCCGCTGATCTTCCAGTCGATATAAGCCATTTTGATCCCCCCAAATGGTCTGGTGTTGAAATGTCACTGTTGAATTTTGGAACTGAAATATCGGGCAGGATAACACAGAGATTGGGTTTTCCCAAAAATGGACCCGTTTTCGTTTGTTAATGGATGTTCGACGATGGTGGTGAAGCGCAGGAAAGGAGGAAAGCCTGCCATCCAGTCGAATCCCGTCAGATACTCGTGCACTGTGGTCGACATTAATTGTGTGTAATTGGGGGAAACGGAATTTTGATGATGGCTTCAGAGAAAACACATCACTATGCCGGTTTGACATTGAAGAGTTGTACTGGAAAACCACGCTTGGACGGTAACCGGTATGACTGAGCAACGCCGCCAGCTTTTTGGCCTCATTGGCTTTATCATTGCCGGTCTGGTTTTTATCGCGGCGGGGATAAATTTTGGCGATCCGCTAACGATTATTGGAAGCGTGATCTGGGTGACTTCGTATCTGATTTGGATGATCCCATTGCTAGGTGGGTCGAAATGAAGTGTTCACAAATCTTTGGCCGCTAAGCATTGCAACGGTATCAAATGAGAATTTCAGCAAAGGGGTTAACAGCAGCGGAAGAGACAAAGTGAGCATTCGCGATGTTTGCGCTAGGATCAGCTATGCGCACCGTTTGAGAGGACTGGGAGTTGATCGGAATAGTCGCGCGGCGTAACTAAGTTGCCAGAAAGATCACTTCAGCAGCCCCAAGCGGGGCTCTGTAAGTGAGGTCACGGCAATGCCGCCGTCTGGAAGAGTGACCGCTCCGGTCGTCAACGCAAAGTCTCCTGTCGGATCTTGCAGGCTTTCAACAACGTTACCTTTATCGTCGAAGCGGAGGATAAATCCGTAGCGTGTCGGCTTTGGTTTTATCGATTCAGGCAATCGCATGACAACACGTCTAAGGAAAGGCGAGCCGGACAACCGGTCCATGATGGCATTGCGCGGGCTGACAACGCCGAGCCAGAACGTCCCATCGGACGCGTGGTTCAGATTGTCGGGAAAGCCGGGAATATTGGCTAGAATAACCTTTCCCTGACTACCATCCAAAGGAAAATGCCACACACGATACTCGCCGGTTTCGACCACGAGCAATGCGTCGTTCGCTTCATTAACGACAACACCATTGGCAAATGTAAGCCCCTCTGCAAACACCGTTGTTGTCTTAGATGAGGGGTCATACTTCAGCACACGTGCATTCGCGGAATGTTCAACCAAATCCAGAATCGAAGCGGCTAACGTTCCCCCGTTTTCTTGCGCGCCAAATCGGGTAGATGCGTCTGAAAAGTAGATCTTTCCATCCGTTGCTATGTCCAAATCGTTAGCATATCGAATAGGGCTGCCATCCCTTGTTTCATTGGCAAGCAGTGTTACGCGCCCGTCTCGATCAATCGCCAACAGCCCAAGGTAGGCATCTGCCACAAAGAGTGTCCCGTCAGCGCCAAATTCAATGCCCAATGGGCGACCGTTTGTTTGGGCAAACGACGTGACACTGCCATCATTACCAATGCGCAAGATTTCTCCGCCGTGCATGGCGAGATAGATAAGACCATCCGGTCCGACATCGGCGTCCTCTGGACCTGAACGGCCATCGAGCTCAATAAACTCGAGCTTTGCCAGACGATCATTGGCTTGGAATTCTCCGATGTACCCTAGGTTTTGAGGGGCGATCCAAGCAACGGGCCTGACCGGAACCGGCCACAAAAAAAGATATCCCAGCAATCCGACCAGCCCCGCAGCAACTAACACAAAAAGCGGTCTCATATCGGGCCTCCAAGTTCTCCCAACGCATGAAAATACACTTAATCTGCCTGAAAAGCGAAAGAAAGCCGTCATTCAAGACTTACGCAGCATGGATCAAACTGGGTTCAATGGAGCCATCTAGCCACGTGCTTTAGACATGCGAGTTTCGCAGTGATACCTCCAAGGGGAGTAGCGTTTCACATTTATCTGGGCGGCGTAAACGCCGCGCGGTTTTTACGGGCTTTTTCGCGCATGGCGCAGCCGATGGCATGATCGTTGATCAGGCCCATGGCCTGCATGAAGGCAAAGATCGTGGTGGGGCCGAGAAATTTCCAGCCGCGTTTTTTCAGCTCTTTTGACAGGGCTATAGAGGTGGGCGAGATGGAGGCGGTTTGCGGTTCGCCCAGTTCCTCTGCTGGTGGCTCGTACCGCCAGATGAAGGCAGCGAGGGACCCTTCGGCTTCGACCATTTCGGCCATGCGGTGAGCGTTGTTGATTGTGGCGTCGATCTTGAGGCGGTTGCGGACGATGCCGGGATCATTGAGTAGGCGCTCGCGGTCTGCATCGGTGAACTTCATGATTTCGCGATAATCGAATCCGGCAAAGGCGGCGCGGAAGTTTTCGCGTTTGTTCAGGATGGTGCGCCAGCTGAGGCCGGACTGGAAGCTTTCCAAGCAGAGCTTTTCAAACAGGCGGGTGTCGTCGTCCACGGGATAACCCCATTCATTGTCGTGATAGGGCAGGAATTCGGGCACGTCGCCGCACCATGAACAGCGGTTTTGCCCGTCCGGGCCAGTGATCAGCGTGCTCATGCGGCACCTTTCAGATGGTCGAGGGCTGGGGTGGTTTTTTTGACGTCGATTTGGGTGATTTCGGCATGGACGACGTTGTGTATGACAAACGGGTCCTGATTGATACGGGCCTGCAGGGTCTCCAGATCGTCCTCAAGCGCAAGGATCATCCCGCCAGCCGCAGGGGTGATGGAGCCCACGCATTGAAACACGCCGTCGGCAAAGCCTTGCGCGATCCAGTCGTTGTGGGCGGACATGTGCTCGGTGACTGCGGCTTTGTTGTATGAGAATTTGAGAAAGACGATAAACATGGGCTTTCCTAATTGTGGGGAGTGAGGGTGTTGAGCCAAGCTTCAAGCGCGTCAACTTCGGCCTGAACAAAGTCGGGATCCTGATAGGCGGCGGCCATGACAGCCACGCCTTGGGACCGTCCGAGCACGTGTAAAGCGTGATCTTTAGCCTTATCGCCATGGCCAAGGGCAGTAAATTGCGTAACCAGCCAGGTTTTGAACAGGTCAAACACTTCGACCGCGCGCGGGTGGGCGGCGTGTTCGAGCTTGGCCAGTTCGGAACTGAGTGTGCCAACCGGGCAGCCAAAGGCCATGATTTTGCTTTGGTTGGTGATCAGGATGCGGACGAAAGACAAGATGCGCTCTTGTGGGTCGGCCTCTGCGCTCCAATTGTCCAGCATCGTTTGGGTTCTAGCGAGGCGTAGCTCAATCACCGCATCCAGAATCGCGTCTTTGGATTTGAAGTGGTGATAGAAATTGCCGCGCGAAATACCAACCGCCTTGGCGATGTCGCCAAAGGAGGTGGCTTCGAACCCGTTTTCATAAAACAAGGTGTCAGCCTGCAAGGTTATGGTCTCGCGCGTCGAGGTCATGAGTGAAAATTAGGACGGTTGTCCTAATTTGTCAAATCCCGCTTTTTGTCTGCTATCCGCTGCCGATGATTACGCCTGCAGCAAAAACCAGCGCGCCGCCAAAAACCACCTGCAGGGCAGCCCGGAAAAATGGGGTATGCATGAAGCGGTTCTGGATCCATGCGATGGCCCAGAGTTCAATAAACACTACAATGATGGCGATGCTCGTGGCGGTCCAAAAATCGGTGATCAGATAGGGCAGGGCGTGCCCCAATCCGCCAATGGTGGTCATGATGCCACTGGCGAAACCGCGTTTGACCGGGCTGCCGCGACCGGAAAGTTCGCCGTCGTCGCTGGCGGCTTCAGTGAAACCCATGGAGATACCTGCACCGACGGAGGCGGCAAGACCAACGAGGAAGGTGGTCCAAGTGTCTTGTGTGGCGAAGGCGGTGGCGAAGATTGGGGCGAGGGTGGAGACAGAGCCATCCATTAATCCCGCAAGACCTGGCTGCACCCAAGTGAGAATAAATTGTCTATTGGCAGCTTTGGCTTCCTGTTCTTGCGCATCTTCTGTGAGGTGAGTGTTTGTCAGGTCGTTGGCGCGCGTTTGGTGCCCGGCTTCGGCGGCGGCCAGATCCCCGAGCAGTTTGCGGGTTGATGTGTCAGTGCTTTGTCGGGCTGCTTTGAGATAAAACTTTTCTGCGTCCCGCTCCATCGCTGCGGCTTCTTCACGAATGCGGTCAATTCCCAGATTTTCGATCAGCCAGACAGGGCGGCGGTGATGAAACCCAGCGACATGTTCTCGGCGGATGAGCGGAATGATTGACCCAAATCGCGCTTCATGCTGGTCGATGAGCGCCTGACGGTGATGATCTTCTTCTTGCGCCATGCCATCAAAGATTTCCGCCGTATCAGGGTAATCTGTGCGCAGTTTTTCTGCGTAGCTACGATAGATGCGGGCGTCGTCTTCTTCGGATGAAATTGCGAGCGCGAGAACCTCTTGCTCTGACAGGTCCGAGAAGCGGCGGCGATGAAAATGACCGGGAATCATCGGGTTATCCTTTTTAGAATAATTCTAAGCTACTGAGGCGGCAGATATACGCAAGCGATAAATTGAATAATGAACCGTATTTCAACAATGAGCTTGATAACTAAACTAAATAGTTTATTAAACTAAACCACGTAGTTTAGAATCGGAGTGAAACGATGATCAGACCATTGGCAATCGCAATCCTTGCATGCGGAGTGGTTATTACCCCAATGCAGGCCCTGAGTTTCAATACAGGAAGCCTGTTTCCAACCATCACCTATCCGGAACCCACACCGGAGCCTGTTACACGGGATACCACGCAAACCGAGCGCTGAAATTTTGGGCAAATGACGGACCGTAATTTCCGCTAAATCGCAGTAATGCTTGCGTATTCACAGGGGTGGCGCTTAAAATGGCCAAACTGAATTGGAGAGCAAGCATGACGGCAATGGCCGCGGAAATCAAAAAAGGACGTAAGTTCGATCAGGTCCTTGAGGGCGCGCGTACTGTGTTTATGCGTGACGGTTTCGAGGGGGCCAGCGTAGACGATATCGCCCGCGAGGCGGGTGTCTCCAAGGCGACCTTATACAGCTATTTTCCCGATAAGCGGCTGCTGTTTTCCGAAGTGTCACGCCAAGAGTGCAATCGGCAGGCTGAAGAAGCTTTTGAAGTTATCGGAATTGGTGCCCCAATTGAGCTTGTCCTGCATGAAGCCGCGAGCCGCGTTGTGCGGTTTTTTCTTTCGGAATTTGGCATGCAGGTCTTTCGAATTTGCGTGGCAGAATCCTATCGGTTCCCAGAATTGGGGCAGCGGTTTTATGACTCGGGGCCAGCTTTGCTTCGATCACGGCTGTCTCAAATCTTCGCTCCTTATGTCGAGAAGGGCATCCTGAAGATTGATGATATGGAACTGGCAACAAGCCAGTTTGCTGAACTGTGCAAGTCCGATCTGTTCGTCCGCAAATTATGTGGGGTGGCACATGATACATCCGAGGCTGACATTGAGCGGGTCGTGAAAGGTGTTGTTGATGTCTTTTTGTCGCGTTACCTAGCCTGATAAATCCTGTAAATCTGGTTGAGCTTGATATGCTTGGGTGTTCTGCGTCAAAAGGCAGGACCTTTTGACTTGGAGTTCCGCCATGACCGATCCCGCCTCCTTTCTGCGCAGCCTGTTTGATCGAGCCGTTGAAGTTGCCGATCCCATGCAAAGCCTGAAGGATGCGTTGCCCCCGCGCCCTGAAGGGCGGTTGGTTGTGATTGGGGCGGGCAAGGCGTCGGCCCGGATGGCTGAAGCGGTTGAAGCGGAATACGGCCCTTGTGAGGGCTTGGTGATCACGCGGTATGGTTATGCGCGTCCCTGTCAAGGGATCGAAATTGTCGAAGCTGCACACCCTGTTCCGGATGAGGCAGGAGAAGCGGCGACCAAACGGATGCTGGGACTGGTGGATAGTCTGGGCGAAGATGATTTTGTTCTGGCGCTTATTTCGGGCGGGGGTTCGGCCCTGCTGAGTGCCCCGGCAGGGAATATCACGCTGGAGGAAAAGCAGGCGCTGACGCAGGCGTTGCTGGCTTCGGGTGCGCCGATTGGTGATATCAATGGTATTCGCAAGCAGATCTCGGCCGTAAAAGGTGGCAATCTGGCGGCGCGTGTGCATCCGGCGAAGATGCTGGCGCTGATGATCTCGGATGTGCCGGGGGATAATCCATCTGACATCGCCAGCGGGCCGACCGTGGGTCATGAAGACGATGCGGGGCGGGCGGTTGAGACGCTGAAGAACTGGGGGGTCACGCCGCCGCAGTCTATTGCTGACTATCTGGCATCTGGTGTGGAAACTGTGCGCCCGGATGATCCGCGTTTGGCGAATGTCGAGAATGTGATTTACGCGGCGCCGTCGCAGTCTTTGGCCGCAGCGGCAGAGGTGGCGCAAGCTGCAGGCGTTGAAGCGCGCATTTTGGGTGATGCCTTGGAAGGCGAAGCGCGAGAGGTGGCTGCAGAGCATGCTGCATTGGCGCGCGAGGTGCAGGCCGGATTGTCGGAAGGCGATGCGCCTGTGGTGCTTTTGTCGGGTGGCGAGCTGACCGTGACACGTACTGGCGATGGCGTCGGTGGCCCAAATGCGGAGTATTCGCTGGCACTAGCTCTGGCCTTGGATGGGGCTGCGGGCATTGATGCAATTGCTTGTGATACCGATGGTGTTGATGGCGCTGCCGAGGTTGCAGGAGCAATCATCGGGCCGGGAACCTTGGCCAAGGCGACTGAGGTCGGGCGCGATGCGGTTGCGGCGCTGGTCAACAATGATGCACATGGATTTTTTGGAGATCTGGGTGATCAGGTGGTGCCAGGGCCGACCCTGACCAACGTCAATGACTTCCGCGCGATTCTGTGTCGCTACGTGGGATGAGGCACTGGGCTTTTGCCAGCCTCCACCCCGCGATAGCGGCAATCACGGTAAAGGGAACAAAGGCGAAGAACACCCAGAACGCAGCGCTGTGAGCGGTTGCGAGACCGACGTCTTCTCCAAAACCCAACGCGTTTGCAACCAGCCCCGAGGCGGCCGCGCCGCAGGCAAAGCCGATCTGCTGGATGGTAGGGATGGCCGAGGCGGCGGTGTCGGCTTCAGTCGGATCTGCGTGATCGGTAATGCGGCGATAGACAAAGGCCCACATGATGCCAAAGCCCGCGCCCTGAACCCCGGCGCAGGCGAGGATGGCCCAGACCGGGCCGCTGGCCATGAGCAGGGCAAATCCGATAAGAGAGATGGACAGGATCACCGTGCCTGTGCGGATGAGCCAAGCATCATCAACCGATTTGAAGGAAGCGACGATGACAGCGGCGAGACCCCAGCAGACTGATTCAAAGGCAACGATGTAGCCAGCGGCAAGAGGGCTGAGCCCGTGCAGGGTTTCCAGCAGGATCGGTCCGTAAACTATGAAAGACACCGAGGCGAATGATGCGCTGAGAACCAGTGTGAGGCCTGCGCCCACCGGAGTAGAGGTGGCAAAGGGCCGACTGGGGAAGAGGCGGGTGTTTGGGCGTTTTCTGTCTTGCAGGAGCATAAGCAGAAACATCCCAATGCCCAGAATGCAGAGGAGCGTGGAGCGCAGGGGCTGAACCTCGGCCCCGGCGAAGGCGAGTGACAGGACAGCGCCGCTGATCAGGCCAAGGCGGAGCAGGGGGATGCTTGGTCTTTCGTCTGTGGCTCGGTCAGTTGATCTGGGCGCGACTTTGAGTGCGAACGCGAAGAAAAGAGCGGCTTGCACTGCTGCCGCAACAAAGGCCATGCGCCAATTGGCAAAGGTGGCGAATGATCCACCGACCAATGGCCCGGCGAATGCCGATAGGCTCCAGACGGCGGAAATCAGCGCCATAACCTTTGGCACCAGATTGGGGGCGAACCAGTGCCGCAGTGCGACAAAGGCAATGGCCACGAGATAACCGCCCCCCACGCCCTGAACCAGGCGCCCGGCCAGTACGATGATCATATTGGGGGCGATGGCGCAGATCATGCTTCCGATGCCGTAGAGAAGCGCGGCAAGGCTGACAGCAGCACGTAGTCCTAAGCGACGTGTCAAGAGGCTGGTCGAGGATCCGGCAATGATCGAACCGAGGAGATAGAGTGCAAAGGCCCAGCCGATCAGGTGACCGCCACCAAATTCCCGCACGGCACTGGGCAGCGTGGTGGCCGCCAGCATGCTGCTGGCGGCGTGCAACCAGACGGCAAAGCACAACAGCGCCAGTTTGGTTCGCTGATCTTTGGATAGCGCAGCGGGGGGAAGTTCTGTTTGTGCCAATCGTTTAATTCCGTTGTTTCTGCGGATCTATGTCTGTTCATGCTTTTGAACTGTAATTCTTAAAGGTAACTTGAGGTCAAATTTATTAAATTTAATAAAATAAATAGGTTAAGCTTTTTACGCCGAGCGAATGCCCCATTTCTGTGTTTTCGAAACATCGTTCTACATTATCACTTCCATGTCATCTTGGCTGATCGAATGCACGGTTCAATTGGATTTTGACGTGAGATGTGCATAGATTCAGCAAGGTTAAGATTGGCTTAAACATTCGTTCATCAGGAGGGCACGTGAAGCGTCAGGACCTTTTGCTGGCAGCAATAACTGCCGTTGTTTTCTGGGCTATTCCGGTTCAGGCAGAAGAGCGCCAATTGACCGCATCAGAAATTGAGGTGCTTTTGACTGGCAATACCGTTTCGGGCACGTGGTCTGGGACGCCTTATAAGCAATATTACGGCGAGGGGGGCTTTACCATGTATGTGCCCAAAGGTGGACCGCCGGATCAGGGGCGCTGGCGGGTGAACCATGAGACAAATCAGTATGAAAGCTGGTGGCACATGACAAATTGGACACCTTACACGGTTGTCGAAACCGATGACGGTCTGGCGTGGGTGAATGGCGAAACCCTGCAGCACTTTGAAGTTTTAGATGGCAGGCAGGTCAGCTGGTGACCTCCTCAATCAACTATTTTGTAAACGCTACAATCCTCGCCATTTATTGCGATTTGCAAGCGAGCGTGAATATTGGCGCATTGACCAATCCTGCAAATTGCGTTGCCGGGGTGAACCGGCTATGAAAAAGGTTAGTTGTAATTCCACGAGATTGATTTGAGGGCACACATATATGGCTGACAAGCTTTTTGGCACCGATGGTGTTCGCGGACAGGCAAACCGCTGGCCAATGACCGCGGAAATGGCGCTAAAGCTGGGGGCGGCTGCAGGACGGTATTTTCGCCGGGATCAGCAAGACCACCGTGTCGTAATTGGCAAAGATACCCGCTTGTCTGGCTATATGATCGAATACGCGCTGACGGCTGGGTTTACCTCAACTGGGATGAACGTGTTTTTGTTGGGGCCTGTTCCAACACCAGCAGTGGGATACCTGACACACGGTTTGCGGGCTGATGTTGGCGTGATGATTTCAGCTAGCCATAACCCTGCGGGTGACAACGGGATCAAGTTTTTCGGGCCGGATGGTTACAAACTGAGTGATGAAGCAGAGGCCGGAATTCAAGCGATTTTGGATGAAGGTCCGCGACTTGCTGCCCCGGAAAACATTGGCCGTGCGCGCCGGTTTGAAGATGCGCGAGGGCGCTATGTCGAATATGCCAAAACGACATTCCCAAATCGTAAGCGTTTGGATGGATTGCGGATTGTGCTCGATTGTGCCAATGGGGCGGCCTATCGCACAGCGCCTGCGGTGTTGTGGGAGTTGGGCGCGGAAGTGATCCCGATTGGCGTAGAACCCAATGGCCACAACATTAATCTGGAGTGTGGGTCAACCCATCCAGAAGCGGCAGCGGCGAAGGTGTTGGAATCGCGCGCGGATCTGGGGATTTGTCTGGATGGAGATGCCGATCGTATCGTAATTGTGGATGAGAATGGCAAGGTCGCCGATGGCGATCAAATCATGGGATTGATTGCGACGCGTTGGGCGGCAGAAGGGCGGCTGTCTGGCGATACGCTGGTGGCCACTGTGATGTCAAACCTTGGATTGGAGCGGCATTTGAATGCTAAGGGGATTGACCTTAAGCGAACCTCTGTTGGGGATCGCTATGTCGTCGAAGAGATGCGCGCGGGTGGTTACAACCTTGGTGGTGAACAATCCGGCCATATCGTGATGAACGATTATTCGACCACCGGAGACGGGTTGATCGCGGCTTTGCAGTTTTTAGCGTGCATGGTTGAGCAGGACAAAAAGGCCAGCGAGCTGACGCAGGTGTTTGAACCTGTACCACAGAAATTGATCAATGTGCGCTATGAAGCGGGGCAGGCGCCGTTGGATACCGATGCGGTTCAGCAGGCCATTGCTGATGGTGAAAAGGCGCTGGGTAGTGACGGGCGCCTTTTGATCCGCAAATCCGGGACCGAGCCGCTGATCCGTGTGATGGCCGAGGCCTTGGATCCGGCACTGATGGATTCTGTGCTGGACAAGGTGGTCACCGAAGTGAAACGCGCGAGTTGAATGTAAGTTTTTGGTGACCGAATTGCACTTTTTCTTGCGAAGAATGCAGCATATGAATGAATTGAAGCACTTGGCCGGATGGGCCTCGGTGAATTGAACGAATTGCAGAGTGGGCAGAGATATGGCGAACAACATTACACCGGTCATTTTGTGCGGTGGATCGGGGACACGGCTTTGGCCATTGTCACGCCGTAGCTACCCCAAGCAATTTGTGCCGATAGTTGGCGATGGTAGCCTGTTTCAGCAATCTGCCAAACGCTGCCATGGGAACGGGTATAATGCCCCAGTTGTGGTGACGAACTCTGACTTTCGATTCATTGTCACGCAGCAATTGGCTTCTGAGGGTATCGATCCAGGAGCGATCCTGATCGAGCCTGACGCGCGCAATACTGCGCCCGCCTTGCTGGCAGCGGCGTTTGTGGTGGCTCAGAGTGATCCAGAAGGGTTGATTCTGGCGGCGCCCTCTGATCACTACATAGAGCAACCCGAGGTGTTTCGCCAAACCGTGGCACGCGGGACCGAAGCGGCGGCACAGGGTCGGATCGTGACTTTTGGCATCGCTCCCGACAGGCCTGAAACCGGTTACGGATATCTTGAGCTGGGAGAAATGGCCGAGGGGGCGGCGGTGCATCCGTTGACCCGGTTCGTGGAAAAGCCGAATGAAGTGCGCGCGACTGAAATGTTGACGGCTGGCAACTTCATGTGGAATTCGGGGATTTTTCTTTATTCCGCGAAAACACTGATTGCG
Organism: Roseovarius albus; assembly: GCF_900172335.1. Taxonomy (GTDB): domain Bacteria; phylum Pseudomonadota; class Alphaproteobacteria; order Rhodobacterales; family Rhodobacteraceae; genus Roseovarius; species Roseovarius albus. Next base: position 186,568 of record NZ_FWFX01000003.1, on the reverse strand, counting down.
GCCTTTGAAACGTATCAGCCCGAATTGTTGTCGAACGTTCGCAAGGCTGTGGAGGAAGCGCAGGCTGATCTGGGGTTCCTGCGCTTGGCGCCCGAGCCATGGGGCGAGAGCGAAGATATTTCCATCGACTACGCGATCATGGAGAAAGTTGACAACCTGTCGGTGGTGATCCACGATGGTGACTGGTCAGATTTGGGCGGTTGGGAAGCTGTACGTCAGCATGGCAATGCGGATGAGAACGGTTTGGCGACATCCGGCCCGGTGACGGCGGTCGAATGTTCCAACACATTGCTGCGCTCAGAGTCGGATGCGCAACAACTGGTTGGGCTCGGGCTAGACAATATCGTTGCCATCGCCATGCCCGATGCGGTGCTTGTGGCAGATCGCTCTCGGGTGCCGGATGTGGGCAAGGTGGTGAAAACCCTGCGCGCTGAAAATGTAGTACAGGCAGATACCTTTCCAAAGGATCACCGGCCTTGGGGTTTCTTTGAGACATTGACTTTGGGCGAGCGGTTTCAGGTCAAACGCATCGTGGTCAATCCAGGTGCGGCGCTGAGCCTGCAAAGTCATGTGCACCGGGCCGAGCATTGGATTGTGGTCTCGGGTACTGCGCGGGTGACGATTGATGATGACGTCAAGTTGGTCACAGAAAACCAATCGGTTTTTATCCCGCTGGGGGCTGTGCACCGGATGGAGAATCCGGGCAAGGTGCCGATGGAACTGATCGAAGTTCAGACCGGCAGCTACCTGGGGGAGGATGACATCATCCGCTACGAGGATGTCTATTCTCGGGGGCAGGGCGCGAAAGGGTAACTTTTAGGCTGCGACAAACAATTGCGGCCCCATCAACTATCCCGAATTTGGTCAAATGACCAGTTCGGCCTGAAAAACGGCTTTGAAGGTCAATCCAGCAGATTTGCCAGATAGCGACCATAGGCATTTTTGCTGAACATCTTGGCACGTTCAGCGAGGTTATCGGCAGAGATCCAGCCTTGGTCAAAGGCGATCTCTTCGAGGCTACCGGTTTGCAGCCCCTGACGTTGTTCCAATGTCCGTACGAAGTTGCCCGCATCCAAAAGGCTGGCATGGGTGCCAGTATCGAGCCAGGCGTAGCCACGCCCCATGCGTTGGACGGTCAGCTTGCCGGCATGCAGGTACATTTCCAGCAAGGTGGTGATTTCCAGCTCGCCGCGTGCGGACGGGCGGACATCGCGGGCCAATTTTGGTGCGTCACTGTCGAGGAAATAGAGACCGGTCACGGCATAATTTGATGGTGGAACTTCGGGTTTTTCGATGATCTGTTTGGCATTGCCGTCGGCATCAAAGCTGACAACCCCGTAGCGTTCAGGGTCAGCGACGTGGTAGCCAAAGACTGTGCCGCCATCACGTTGCCGGTTGGCTTGAGCCAGAATGTCGGGCAGGCCGTGGCCGAAAAAGACGTTATCACCCAGCACCATGGCAGAGGGCGCGCCATCGAGGAAATCTTCGGCGAGCAAATAAGCCTGCGCCAAACCATCCGGAGAAGGCTGGGTGATATAGGTGAGGGAGATACCCCACTGGCTGCCGTCACCCAAAGTACGCTTGAACTGCTCTTGGTCCTGCGGCGTGGTGATCATCGCGATGTCACGGATTCCGGCCAACATTAGGACCGAGATTGGGTAATAGATCATCGGCTTGTCATAGAGCGGGAGTAGCTGCTTTGAGATCCCGATGGTGATCGGATAGAGCCGCGTGCCAGAGCCCCCTGCCAGAATAATGCCTTTGCGATCTGTCACCTTGTGCTCCTTGCAGCCTATCGAATGGGGTAAATGAATTTCACTCAATCTCGCCCATGCGGCGCAATTGATCAATGATGGTCTGTGTTGCGATGCGCCAATCGGGTCGAAGAATGCCAAAGGTACTCTGCAATGCGCTGCAATCCAGTCTCGAATTCAGCGGGCGCGTGGCAGGGGTTGGGTAATTCGAGGTCGGAATTCCAGAAACAGCCACTTTGCGATCTGCCGTGTCAAAGATTTCTTTGGCAAACTCTTTCCAGCTGACATCCGGCGCCCCGGAGAAGTGATAGGTGCCTGACTTGCCGCGGTCTTTCTGCAACTGATCTGCAATGCTCAGGCAGGCCTCGGCAATGGATTGCGCCGGAGTAGGGCCGCCAATCTGATCGTCCACAATGCTGAGGGCGTCGCGGGTTTCAGACAACCGCAGCATGGTTTTGAGGAAGTTGTTGCCATGCGTGGAAAAGACCCAGGATGTGCGCAGGATGGCGTAAGTAGCACCAGATGCACGTATGCCGTCTTCGCCGGCCAGTTTACTATGCCCATAGGCATTTTGTGGTGCGGTTGGGTCGTCGGGCGTCCACGGGGCATCTCCGTGCCCTTGAAAAACATAATCCGTTGAGATGTGCACGAAGGGACAGCCAAGTTCCGCAGCGGCCCGGGCCATCGTTGCGGGAGCTTCGCCGTTTATGACTTGAGCCTGCGCTTCTTCTTCGGCTTTGTCGACGGCTGTATAGGCTGCAGCGTTAATGACGGCGCGCGGGACGTGGGTGTGTATGGCCTTGGCGCAGCTTTCTGGATTCGAAAGATCTGCCTCGGCCCGCGACAAGAAGATGGCATCCGGGGCAAGTTGGGCCAGTTCACGAGCGACCTGACCGGTTTGACCGAATATGAGGAGAGGAGCCGTCATCAGCCGTGACCCAGTCGGGTGCCAACACCTTCGCGTTCCAGCAAGGGGCGCCACCAACCTTCGTTTTCAAGATACCAATCGATGGTGCGTTCCAGCCCTTCTTCGACGGTGACAGACGGACGCCAACCCAGTTCGGTCCGGATACGTGTCGGGTCAATCGCGTAACGCGCATCATGCCCGGGACGATCAGTGACAAAGGCAATCAGGTCCTCATAAGGAGCTGTACCAGGGCGCTTTTGGTCGAGCAGGCGGCAGATCGTCTTTATCAGGTCGATATTGCTGCGTTCGTTTTCGCCGCCGATGTTGTAGCTGCGCCCAAGTTGCCCCTTGTCCAGAACGCACAGCAGAGCTTCGGCATGATCCTCGACATAAAGCCAGTCGCGGACATTCAGACCCTGACCATAGACCGGGATCTCTTTACCTGACAGAGCATTTAGGATCACCTTGGGTACCAGCTTTTCAGGGAAGTGATAGGGGCCATAATTGTTGGAGCAGTTGGTCAATACAACGGGCAGGCCATAGGTTTCGTGCCAGGCCCGAACCATGTGATCAGATGAGGCTTTGGACGCAGAGTAAGGGCTGCGGGGATCGTAAGGGGTGTCTTCTGTGAACATGCCACTTTCGCCCAGTGAGCCATAAACTTCATCTGTTGAAATGTGATGAAAACGGAAATTGTCGGGCTGGCCTTGTTTGATCCAAAAGGCGCGCGCCGCTTCAAGCATGTTGTAGGTGCCGGTGACATTGGTCTCGACAAAGTCGCCAGGACCGTCAATGGAACGGTCGACATGACTTTCAGCCGCAAGGTGCATGACTGCATCTGGGCTGTGCTTAGCAAAAATATGGTCCAGCGTATCTCGGTCGCGAATGTCTGCGTGTTCAAACGCGTATAACGGGCTGTCCTCTACAGGGGCTACATTTTCTGGTCGCCCAGCATAGGTCAGGGCATCGAGGTTGACCACTTCATGACCAAGACTGACGGCCATCCGAACAACTGCGGAGCCGATGAAGCCTGCACCTCCGGTGATGAGGATTTTCATTGTTGTTCCTCATAGATGAAAGGGCTGTCAAAGTCCTTGAGTCGAGGCGCATCGATGTCTTTTTGGGAAAGCACGGGATCGGCGGTCAGGCCCCAATCAATGTCTATGTCTGGGTCGTCAAATCGTACCGCCCCGTCACATTCGGGTGCGTAGTAATCGGAGCACTTGTATATGATCTCGGTATCGGGCTCGCGCGTTACAAAGCCGTGTAAGAAGCCCGTAGGTATTAGCAGCTGACGCCCGTTTTCAAAGCTGAGTTCAACTCCGAGCCACTGTCCAAAAGTTGGGCTTCCCTTTCTGACGTCAACGGCGACATCGAGCAATCGCCCTCTGCCACAACGGACCAGTTTAGCCTGCGCATGTGGGGGCGATTGAAAATGTAAACCACGCACGGTGCCAAGTGTTGCCGACAATGAATGATTGTCCTGTACAAAATCGACCTCAATGCCATGGTTGGCAAGTGTCTTGCGGCTCCAGCTTTCGCTGAAAAAACCACGCTCATCTCCGAAACGCGCAGGCTCCAACAACAGAACATCTGGCAAAGCTGTTTGTGTAATTTTCAACGCGCCCTCCGTGAACATACGTACCGTACTTTTTTGCTGCCTTAGCAGTCAGAGATACGAATGTCACGCAGACGCGAGGCAAAATCAATACGTTATCTTGGCCTCTTGGCGAAGGGTTATTTGCCCAAAGTCGCGAGGGTGAAGGTTTGGTCACTGCCCAGTCTGTTTTCAATATGGAGCTGAGGCACAGAGCCACTGATATCGATAGCGAGATTAATCGCTGCGGCCGGGCCAGTGGTGCCTGTCAGCGCACCTGTTTGAAAATTCAATGTCCCAGCAGGGTTCACGAACATGGCAGTGAAATTAGCGACCCCACTTAGCGCGCCGGTAACCGCAAAGAGGTAACTATGCCCGGGCAAGTCCACGCCGAGCCAAAGCAGCATTCGTGCCGGGTCGGACCAGGGAATGTCGATGGAATGCACGGAGTCACTCGTGATGAACGTGTCGTCAAAGTAGATCTGACCCTGCGGCGTATGCAGAGCTCCGCCATTGGCTTCAACTGACAGAGCGGTATGAAAGGTACTGCCATCGGCGCTCGCCTTGATGGCGAAGTTATCCGATCCGGTGGTGCCCATTTCTGCCCGGCCTGACCACCCGGTTTGAAACAGCAAGCTGGAAGTGTCAGAGGTGTTGGCTTTGTTAATCTTGAGTTGATGACCATTGCCATCATGGGTCAGAAGCGTGGCTTCAGAGGAGACTGCCAAACGGTTCGCGGAATCGGATGCAGTGGCGATGCCAACACCGGACAGGTTTTGTGTGTTGGGCTCAACCAAGGTCCAGCCGGCGCTGTCAAAACGCAGTTGCTCGCCCGTCGCAATAATGTCTGCCCGCCAACCGTTTTGAGGAGAGAAGAAAACCCATCCTCCGGTGCTGAAAACTGCAATTTCACCGTCGTGCCCAGCCCAATCGCCATTGCCACTGGTCGCCACGATGTGCCGTTCGCCATGTGCAGGAGCAGCCGGAGGTGCGCTGTTTTCATAGCCTGAAATGCATAGTTGTGTGACGGCGTCCAGGATTCGGAGCGCTTCGTTATGTGTGACGTGCTTTTGCGCTTGCGATGGTTGAATGTAGGGCAGGGATAACACGGGCGAAGACTCTGACATTGAACGTCCTTTCGTGGGTGACTGAACAGCATGACCTTGTTTCGTAAGCGTTAACAGTAACTTAATTGGACGTGCGCGGTGACGAGATGCCGAATTTTAGGGATAGCCTGGAAGCAGAGATTCGACGGATTTGAATAAAAATATTCACTGTTTGTTCACGTCACCGTGTCAGCGTTTCATTCCCAGTGATACGAACAAATGAGGATGGATGTGGCGCGCACAAAGTTCAGTATGATCGGGCCCGTTCAGGGGGCTGCGCAAAACGGGTTAGTGGGGATCACTGACCTTGCTGTGGTGAATGGTGCAGGGGGACCAATGCTTGTTTCCGTCACTCGAGGGGGCGGTCAGCTCGTGCGCTATCAAATTAATGCGGCGACCGGAAATTTAACATATTTTGATCATCTTGAGATCGGCGAGGACTGGCTACAGCTTGAACGGACAGATCTCGTGTTACGATCTGGTGAAGCCGGTGAGGGCTTACTGCTCATTGGGTTGAACAGCCCATCGCTACAGAGCTTATCGAAAGATTCATTACAATTTCATGCGGGTACTGTTGCCGGAGTGGACGCCTTCAATCTGATGGAGATGGCAATTTTTGAAGGTGGGTTTTCGAATGTAGCAATTGGTGCACTGCGAACGGGAGAGTTGGTTCAACTCAGTTTTGATGCTCAGGGGGCACTATCGGCTACTTCGCTCACAACTTCTGAACATCTGCGACAAGATAGAGTCTCAGACTTGTTGTCCTTGCGAGTTGGAGTATCTGATTATGCGATTGCCAGTTGGTTCGTCGAAGAAGCCATCGCGGTGTTTCGCAAAAATCCAGATGGCAGCTTGAGCCAAGTGTCTTTGGTCACGGCTGATACAGAGCTGTTTGCCGCCACAACACTCGAGGCGATTGCCGATGTTCAAGTTGCAGGGCACAGCTACATTATAGCTGCGGCTTCGGGCAGTGGCTCGCTGACAGTATTTCGCATGATGATCGATGGGCAGCTTCATGCGGTGGATCACATCTTGGACAATCAGGACACGCGGTTTGCCAATGCCAAATTCATCGAGGTGGTTCAAATCAATGGGCAAAACTTTGTACTGGCCGCCGGAAACGACAATGGCTTGTCTCTCTTAACTGTTTTGCCCGATGGGCGCCTGCATTATCTGGAAAGTTTTGCAGTCACTGCCGAGGTGCCACTTCGAGGGATCACCAATATCGAGATGATCGCACACAATGGTGGCCTCTCAATATGGGTGTCGACCGAGTCAGTACCTTATCTTTCCGCCTTCGAAGTAGAGTTATCCGTAGTCCAGGCTGTGCAACTAGCGTCAAGTGGAAGCACGTTGCTTCAAGGAGGTGCAGGAGATGATATTCTATCCGGTCTGGATGGCGATGAGCGGATCGAAGGGCATGCTGGTGACGACATCATCATTGATGGAGGGGGTGCGGACACATTAATTGGCGGTGCTGGTACGGATGATTTTATTTTTATAGCCGACAACGAGATTGACCGAGTCGATGATTTTGATCACGCACAAGATCGCCTCGATTTTACGGGTTTGGGGGTGCATTGGAGTTTCGTTGCGCTGGTCAAGTTGCAACGCGACTGGGGTGTTGAACTGAGATATGGGGATGAGAGATTTGAAATACGTGGTGCGGGGGGAAATATCTTATCAACCAGCGACCTGATGCGCGTAAACTTCATTTCCACGGATCGTGCGAGTGGGGTGATTTTGAATCCACAGTCCCAATTAACCAGTGCCACAGGCACTGATCGAAATGAAAGAATAAATGGTGCTGACACGGATGATCTGCTCTCTGGTCTTGCAGGGAAGGACAGTCTTTACGGAGGAGCTGGCCTAGACACGTTGCAGGGCGGGACTGGGAATGATCGTTTGTATGGGGAGTCGGGCGACGACAGTCTCGTTGGGGGAGATGGCCACGACTGGATGAAGGGGTATGGGGTGCAATATGCGCCGTCCGAGGATGATGGAGCTGATACGCTCTCGGGTGGTGAGGGCCGTGACACGCTTTACGGTGGCAATGGCGATGACAGCCTGGATGGTGGTGCAGATGGCGACAGAATCTTCGGTCACACGGGGGCGGACACGCTGACGGGTGGAGAGGGGAAGGATCGGCTCTATGGCGGCAATGATGGTGACAGTCTGGTTGGGGGAGGGGGCCACGACTGGATCAAGGGGTATGGGCTGCGGTATGTGTCGTCGGTCAATGACGGCAACGACACGCTGTCGGGTGGCGAAGGGCGCGACACGCTATATGGCGGGACGGGCAATGACAGCCTGGATGGCGGCGTGGACAATGACCGGTTGTATGGTCAGGCGGGCAATGACAACCTGAATGGCGGCGATGGCAACGATTGGCTGAGCGGCGGTGATGACAATGACACGGTGCTGGGCGGCGATGGTAACGACACGCTTTACGGCTCGAGCGGCGATGACAGCGTGATCGGCGGCGTGGGCAATGACAGTCTGAGCGGCTGGAGCGGCAACGACACGATCACGGGCAATGCCGGGGCTGACCGAGTCAAGGGCTGGGCCGGCAATGACCTGATCTATGGCGGTGACGGGGCCGACAACATCAACGGCGGCGCGGACAATGACACCATCGAAGGTGGCGATGGCAACGACACGATCTCGGGCTCGACGGGTGACGACAGCGTGTCGGGCGGCGATGGCAATGACAGCCTGAGCGGTTGGAGCGGCAATGACCTGGTCACCGGTGAGGCTGGCGACGACATCATGCGCGGCTGGAGCGGCAATGACAGGCTGGAAGGTGGCGAAGGCCACGACAGCATGAATGGCGGCTCGGGCAATGACACCTTGCTGGGCGGGATCGGCAACGACACCATTTCCGGCTCAACCGGCGATGACACGGTGCTGGGCGGCGATGGCAACGACAGCCTGAGCGGCTGGAGCGGTGACGACAGCGTATCGGGTGGTGATGGCGCGGACAGCCTGCGCGGCTGGAGCGGCAATGACACGCTTGAGGGCGGTGACGGCGACGACTGGCTGCACGGCGGCTCGAACAGCGACACGCTGTCGGGCGGTGAGGGCAACGATACAATGTTCGGCTCAAGCGGGCATGACAGCGTAGATGGTGGCGCAGGCGACGACAGCCTGAGCGGCTGGACCGGCAACGACGCACTGACCGGCGGGACCGGCAATGACAAGCTGATGGGCTGGGATGGCGATGATCAGCTGGATGGCGGGGCCGACAATGACAGCCTGCATGGCGGCGCGGGCAATGACACGCTGACGGGCGGCGTGGGCGACGACACGCTGACCGGCTCGTTCGGTAGCGACACCTTTGTCTTTGCCGACAACCACGGCAACGATGTGGTCACCTTCTTCTCGACCCGCAGCTCGGAAAAGATCGACTTCAGCAGCCTGAGCACACTCAACGACTTTGAGGCCGTGATCAATGCATCCAGCCAGGAGGGCGACGACACGTTCATCCAAACCGGCGACGGCAACTCAATCACCCTCATGAACCGTGACCTCACCGCCCTTGATGGCACAGATTTCATCTTTTGACTCATTTAGGGGGGCGTATTCACGCCAACGATACCAAGGCATATTTTAGACACGAATAAGTTCCGTATTTCGCCACATATGTGATTGAAAACACCGGGAAACGATAGCGCTGTGGGAAATAACATGAGCTTGGTGTCAGGAAGCAATTGGGGGACACCGGGGCTGGGAGATGCCGCCGGCGTAGTGACGTGGAGCATTGCGGGATCTGGTTACAAGCTTGATGAGTTTGTCGAGACAGGTGGTCGATCAACAAATGTGCCAATCAATTCTGGTTTTGACGTTGAGGCACGGCTCAGGACCGCGTTCGATGCTTGGTTCGACGAAGGCAATATTGAGTTTATGCAAGTCGCAGACCCCGGGGGAAACCCTGGATCGACCAATACTGTAGATATTCGAATTTTCTTTGGCCCGATACCGGGGAGCACAGCGGGGATTGCGTATTACCCGTCCTCTTATGGTTCAGCAATCGCAGGCGATATTCTGTTGGACAAGGATTTCATAGTTCGGACCAGCCAATCGCAATTCGACGCGTTGGCGCTGCATGAAATAGGCCATGCAATTGGGCTGGATCACGCGGATCAAGGGCAAGATTCGGTGATGACGCCAACACTGAGTGCAACTGAATTAAGGCCTCTTGATATTTCGACGATACGAGAAATCTATGGCGCACAAGACGATAGACCTGTGGTGTATGACTTTGCGTCAGCTCGGAACAACCTGACAATCTATGATACCCCTGAAAATATCACGATAAATGCGAACGACCGCGACAATACGATCTCGAGTGGAGAAGGTACGCAAAAAATAGACGGCAAGAACGGGGACGATGATATCTCTGCGGGGGCGGGGAATGATACATTGATCGACGGTGGCGGCGTAGACAGTTTGACCGGCGGTGACGGTGCAGATCAATTTGAGTTGAGTGCCGATGGGCAGATCGACGTCATTATGGATTTTGAACCACTGTCTGACAAGCTGAATTTGACAAGTCTGGGGAACGAAGTTGGCTTTGATGACTTGGTCATTACGCAGCGGAGTTGGGGGGTGGAAATCACTTATGGTGAAGAAACCTATCAATTGCGTAGTTCAGGCGGCAGATCGCTGGTTACCTCTGATTTTTCGTCATTTAACACGATCTTAGCAAAATCAGGATCTGACGGTGGGCCAAATCCACTTGTAGGGACCAGTGGTTCAGAACTTTTACGTGGTGGCGTATTTTCTGATGATATCACTGGCCTTGAAGGTCGGGACACCCTTTATGGTGGGGCTGGTCTTGATACCATCGACGGCGGGGCTGGCAATGACCGTTTGTATGGCGAGTTTGGCGACGACAGTCTGATTGGTGGTACCGGAAATGACCTACTGAAGGGTTATGGCCTTCGCTATGCGTCGGCTGAAGATGACGGTGCTGACACGCTTGAGGGCGGTGAGGGACGTGATACGCTTTACGGTGGCAATGGCAACGACAGTTTGGACGGTGGTGTTGATAGCGACCTGATCTACGGCCAGGCTGGCGACGATACGCTGCTTGGGGACGCCGGTTGGGACAGCCTCTATGGCGGGGACGGTGATGACAGTCTTGATGGCGGCACTGGTAATGATTCCCTCAAAGGCTACGGATCCAGCTTTGACGGCTCTGTGGACGACGGCGCTGACACGCTTGAGGGCGGCGAAGGGCGCGATACGCTATATGGCGGGACGGGCAATGACAGCCTGGATGGCGGCGTGGACAATGACCGGTTGTATGGTCAGGCGGGCAATGACAACCTGAATGGCGGCGATGGCAACGATTGGCTGAGCGGCGGTGATGACAATGACACGGTGCTGGGCGGCGATGGTAACGACACGCTTTACGGCTCGAGCGGCGATGACAGCGTGATCGGCGGCGTGGGCAATGACAGTCTGAGCGGCTGGAGCGGCAACGACACGATCACGGGCAATGCCGGGGCTGACCGAGTCAAGGGCTGGGCCGGCAATGACCTGATCTATGGCGGTGACGGGGCCGACAACATCAACGGCGGCGCGGACAATGACACCATCGAAGGTGGCGATGGCAACGACACGATCTCGGGCTCGACGGGTGACGACAGCGTGTCGGGCGGCGATGGCAATGACAGCCTGAGCGGTTGGAGCGGCAATGACCTGGTCACCGGTGAGGCTGGCGACGACATCATGCGCGGCTGGAGCGGCAATGACCGGCTGGAAGGTGGCGAAGGCCACGACAGCATGAATGGCGGCTCGGGCAATGACACCTTGCTGGGCGGGATCGGCAACGACACCATTTCCGGCTCAACCGGCGATGACACGGTGCTGGGCGGCGATGGCAACGACAGCCTGAGCGGCTGGAGCGGTGACGACAGCGTATCGGGTGGTGATGGCGCGGACAGCCTGCGCGGCTGGAGCGGCAATGACACGCTTGAGGGCGGTGACGGCGACGACTGGCTGCACGGCGGCTCGAACAGCGACACGCTGTCGGGCGGTGAGGGCAACGATACAATGTTCGGCTCAAGCGGGCATGACAGCGTAGATGGTGGCGCAGGCGACGACAGCCTGAGCGGCTGGACCGGCAACGACGCACTGACCGGCGGGACCGGCAATGACAAGCTGATGGGCTGGGATGGCGATGATCAGCTGGATGGCGGGGCCGACAATGACAGCCTGCATGGCGGCGCGGGCAATGACACGCTGACGGGCGGCGTGGGCGACGACACGCTGACCGGCTCGTTCGGTAGCGACACCTTTGTCTTTGCCGACAACCACGGCAACGATGTGGTCACCTTCTTCTCGACCCGCAGCTCGGAAAAGATCGACTTCAGCAGCCTGAGCACACTCAACGACTTTGAGGCCGTGATCAATGCATCCAGCCAGGAGGGCGACGACACGTTCATCCAAACCGGCGACGGCAACTCAATCACCCTCATGAACCGTGACCTCACCGCCCTTGATGGCACAGATTTCATCTTTTGAGGGTGGGGCGTATGAGTTTGCGCGCTGAATTTTCCCCTTCATGAGGTGGGGGAAATGTCTGGCGTTATGGCTGGGGTATTTCGTATAGGAGAATTGAAGGCGCTTTGCGGTATTGCAGATATCTAAAATGCGCGTGATGAGTGGTGCAAACAGCACTGGAACATTCGAGTCTGAGAGGTCGAAATGGAAGGGATAATGGAAAGCCTTGGAGGTTTTTTACCGGTGGTGATCAATGTCTGCAAAGCGCTGCTTATTCTTATCGTGGGATGGGTGGCGGCCGGTATCTTAAGCAGTATGGTGCGCAGCCGTATCAACAAGAATGTGAACATTGACAAGACGTTGGGCAATTTTGTCGCCAGTATCATCAAATGGGTTATTTTGTTGATGGTTTTGGCAGCTGTGCTGGCTGTCTTTGGTATTCAAACCACCAGTATTGTTGCCATGCTCAGTGCCGCGACATTGGCCATTGGTCTGGCCTTGCAGGGCACGTTGAGCGATTTGGCGTCCGGTTTCATGTTGATCCTGTTTCGCCCGTACAAGATCGATCAGTTTGTCGATATTGGCGGCACATCTGGTACCGTTGTGGACATCAATCTGTTTGTGACTGAACTGGTGACAGTTGATAACGTTCAGATCATCATCCCTAACGGCCAAGCTTGGGGTTCGATCATCACGAACTATTCACATCACGATACCCGCCGACTGGATCTGACATTTGGGATTGATTACGGCGATGATGCAGATAAGGCGATGCAGATCATCCTGGATCAGGCAGCTGCGGATGAACGCGTATTCAAAGATCCGGAGCCATGGGCGCGCGTGACAAATCTTGGTGACAGCTCTGTCGATCTGACAGCACGCCTGTGGTGCAACGGTGCAGATTACTGGGAACTGAAATTTGAGATGACGCAAGCCGTCAAGGAAGCCTTTGACAAAGGTGGTGTTACTATTCCTTATCCTCATTCTGTGGAAATTCACAAAGAAGGCTAAGGGTCTTAGTATTCCAAAAGCAAACAGCCACCCGGTTGGGTGACTATTGACGCTATATCTAGGGTTTTTTAGATCGCCGCTTTGCGACTTTCGTCTAGATAAATTTCGCGCAGACGCTGGGCGATGGGTCCGGGGCTGCCATCGCCTAACGCTACGCCATCAATCTCTACCACGGGCATGACAAACGCACTGGCGGAAGTGGTGAAAGCCTCATCTGCTTCCTTGGCCTCATCAATGGTGAACAGCCGTTCTTCGATTTCCATCTGGGCCTCGGCTGCCAGACGCAGGACAGCTTTGCGGGTGATCCCGTGCAGGATGTTGTTTGACAGCGGGCGGGTGACGATTTTGCCGTTTTTCACAAAGTAAGCGTTGTTTGAAGTGCCCTCTGTGACATAGCCGTCTTCAATCAGCCACGCATCATCACATCCAGCAGCTTTGGCCATCATCTTGCCCATCGAAGGATAGAGTAGTTGCACGGTTTTGATGTCGCGGCGACCCCAGCGGATGTCCTCGATCGAGATGATCTTGGCACCCTTTTGGGCGGCGGGATTGTCAGCCAGGCCGGGTTTGCTCTGGGTGAACAAAACGATTGTGGGCTTGGTTGTTACTGGGTCAGGAAATACAAAATCGCGATCCCCGTCACTGCCACGGGTGACCTGCAGATAGATCAGACCCTCATCAATTTCATTGATCCGCACCAGCTCGCGGTGGATCTCCAACAGCTCTTCCTTACTACACGCCGATTGCATGTCGAGCTCATCAAGCGAACGTTGCAAACGCACAGCATGGCCTTCGAAATCGATCAATTTGCCATCCAGCACGCTGGTCACCTCATAAACGCCATCGGCCATCAGAAAGCCGCGATCAAAGATCGAGATTTTCGCCTCGGTTTCGGGCAGGTATTCGCCATTCACGTAAACTGTGCGCATCACATTATCCCCAGAGTTCGGCGGCAGGGGGGTGCACCCCGGCGGCATCAAATTTCAAAGCGTTGTCTCGGTCTTCGGCCAAGAGAAGCGGCCCGTCAAGGTCTGTAATCATGGCACCCTGTGCAACCAATGTTGCAGGGGCCATGGCAAGAGAGCTGCCGACCATGCAGCCGACCATGACTTTGTACCCTTCGGCCAACGCTGCGCGGCGTAACTCGAGGGCCTCGGTCAACCCACCGGTTTTGTCGAGCTTGATGTTCACAACGTCGTACTTGCCTTTGAGTTTGGGTAGGCTGGTACGATCATGGCAGCTCTCATCCGCACAGACAGGAACGGGGCGCTCCATTCCGATCAGAGCGTCGTCCTCGCCAGCAGGCAGGGGTTGTTCGACCAAAGCCACGCCTAGTCGGACCAGATGCGGGGCCAGATCAGCATAGACTGCAGCACTCCAACCTTCGTTGGCGTCAACGATGATGGTTGATTTGGGCGCCCCGGCACGGACCGCCTCAAGTCGGGGCATGTCATCCGGTGTGCCAAGTTTGATTTTTAGCAATGGGCGAAAGGCGTTTTCAGCCGCCTGCGTTTGCATCTTTTCCGGCGTGTCTAGGGACAGAGTATAGGCGGTGATCTCGGGTCCAGGAGCAGACACGCCTGCCAAATCCCACGCACGTTTGCCAGTTTTCTTGGCCTCAAGATCCCAAAGCGCGCAGTCGACCGCGTTGCGGGCAGCCCCGGCAGGCAGCAGATCGTAAAGCGCAGCACGGGTGAGGGTTTCAGGCAGCGCGGCGATCTCCGCTTCGACACTGTCCAGTGTTTCATCATAACGCGCATAGGGCACGCATTCACCCCATCCGTTGTGCGCGCCATCGGTGATACGGACAGTCAGAACCTTGGCTTCGGTACGAGAGCCGCGGCTGATGGTAAATACCTGAGCGAGTTTGAAGGTGTCGCGAGTGACGGCAATCTGCATTGTGGCGGCCTTGTCTCAATATCGAAAGTGCATTGGCGACCGCTAAGTGCCGCCAATGCTTGTTTCTGATCAGATCGCGGCGAGCGCGTCCACCAGTTTGTCCGATCCAAAGCGATAAGGATCTGTCGCGGGCAGGCCCATGAGCTCCTCGACCTCAGCCAGATAGGCGCGCGCATCTCCCTCGGACATGTGCTGCGTGTTGACCGAGATGCCGACAACCTGACAACCGGGGTTGGCCACCTGAGCAATCGGTAGGACCGTATCGCGCAGTTTTTCGAGGCTGGGCAGGGAATAACCGGGAAGGCCGCGCATATGTTCGCGGGTTGGTTCGTGACATAGGATCAACGCGTCGGGTTGGCCGCCGTGGATCAGGGCCATGGTCACGCCAGAATATGAAACGTGGAACAGGCTGCCTTGACCTTCGATCATGTCCCAGTGATCTGCGTCATTGTCTGGTGTCAGATACTCAATGGAGCCTGCCATGAAGTCAGCAATAACCGCGTCGAGCGGCACACCGTGGCCGGTGATCAGGATGCCGGTTTGGCCTGTCGCGCGGAAGGTGGTCTTCATGCCGCGTGCCGCCATATCGCGTTCCATTGCCATGGCGGTGTACATCTTGCCAACGGAACAGTCGGTGCCGACCGCAAGGCAGCGCTTTCCTGTGCGTTTGACGCCGTTGGCGATTGGGTAGCCGACAGTGGGAACACGGACGTCATGCAGCGTGCCGCCAAAGGTCTGAGCAGCGGCAACCAGATCACCCTCATCACGCAAAAGGTTGTGCAGGCCAGATGCCAGATCAAAGCCCATTTCTAGCGCTTCGATCAGAACCTCTTTCCACGCCGCGCTGATCACGCCACCCCGGTTGGCGACTCCGATCACGACGGTTTTCACGCCAGCCTCGCGCGCCTCGGTCAGTGTCATGTCCTTAAGCCCAAGGTCCGCGCCGCAACCGGGTAGACGGATCTGACCAAGGGCGTTTTCAGGACGCCAGTCGCGAATGCCAATGGCCACCTTGGCGGCCAACATGTCGGGCGCATCGCCCAGGAAAAGCAGATAAGGTGTTTCAATCATGGCGCGTCTCCCATCCCAGAATCGAGGTTCAAGGTATAATCTGATGGAATGCGTGCGAAATTTTGTTGAATTCACCTTTTTATGACGAAAATGTCGAAGATATAACCCTATTGGGTTACATTATTAGAATTATCTTCGACCTCTTCCGCTGCCATGACTTCAGCTTGCAGCATGCCGGGTTGCGCCATGCCAAGAACGCCAGTGGGTTGAACCTCGCCTGTATCTTCTGGAGCCTCGGTTGTGACGCGGCGTGCGATGGCGATCAAAGCGACACCAACTCCAATTACTGCCAGCATGATCTGAAGGCCACGACCATCCGCCATCTGCGTGGCGTTCGGCCCGAGCAGCATCCCGAATACCTGTCCCAACTGCAGCAAAAACACCATTGTGCCGCTGGCCGGAACGATTTGGCCTGCGCTAAGCTGATCATTCGCGTGTGCGGCAAGGATGGAGTAAACCGGCAGGGTGGAGGCCGCGATGATTGCGAAGCCAAAGACGATATGGGATGGCAATGTGTCCACGACCATCCACAGTGCGGCGAGGGCTGAGACTACGCCGAGGCCGATCACGACATAACGTCGGTCTGTGTTGTCTGAGAGCCAGCCAAGAGGATACTGTACAAGCGCGGCCGCAATCATCGCGATCACCAGTGCACCCGATGCCTGCGCATCGTTAAATCCGTTTTGCAAACCGTAGAGGGGCAATGCAATGAACCAGGCAGAAACGCCCGCGCTCATCAACACGATCCCGGTCACGGCCATGGGCGAGACTTTGTAAAGCTTGCCGACAGACATACGCTCAGGAGCGGTATATTCCGGCGCTTTGTTGTTGGACAAAAGCAACGGCACGATGGCTAGCGAAATCAGGATCGATACAATCCCAAAGAGCAGATTGCCGCTGGGATCCGGCAGGCCCACCATGGCGGTGCCAAGGGCCGGGCCTGCAAGCTGGATGATGAAATAGATGGACAGAACCTGCGCCCGGATCCGGTTTTCAGATTTCGCATTCAACCAGCTTTCAGTCACCACGTAGAGGCCCGGGAAACAGAAACCGGCAAAGAAACGCATGGCGCTCCAGCTGATCGGGTCGCTCGTCAGTAGGTGCACAATGGCCGAGACCGAGACCAGAGAGGCCAGCGCTGAAAACACCCGAATGTGGCCAACCTTTTCGACCCAGAGCGGGGCAATCACTGTGCCCAGCAAGGCCCCAAGCGGATAGCAGGCCTGCATGATCGAAATCGTAAACTCGCTAAAGCCCAGATCATTGCCACGGATGGTCAGCAGGGTCACCAACAATCCGTTGGCCACCATCAACATCATCATGCCCAAAAACAGGGCCCAGTTTTCAAAGAGTGCACGTTTCATTGTATTGTCTTTCTGCTGGTGGCTAGGGATGTGCCTATTTGAGCTGGCTCCATTAATCGGAAGCGCCCCTTGGGTCCAGTGCGGGTTGGATAGTCAGTGTAGCCTTCGGCGCCTGCACCATAAAAGGTGCTGCGTTCATAAACGTTGAGCGGCGTCCCAAGACGAAGACGCTCCGGCAAATCGGGGTTGGACAAAAACCATCGGCCAAAGGCGATCAAATCGTAAGCCCCGTCCCGAACTGCTTGCGCAGCCGTTGTCGGGGTAAAGCCGCCAGCGCCGATCAGGGTGCCTTTATAGAGACTGCGATAACGGGAATTGGCCAAGGGATGCTGGTAGGCGCGTTCCTCTTCGACATGATCGCCCAATCCGCCAACGCGTGGCTCGGTGAGCATGAGGTAAGCTAAGGGAAAGGTGTTCAGACATTCGATAGCTACTGAGTAAAGCGAAACAGGATCACTGTCGCGAACGCCAAAGTAAACCTGCTGCGATTTGCCGGTTTGCGGATCAATGTGGGTGGGGGACAGGCGGACGCCAACACGCCCCTCACCCATGACATCAATCAACGACTGAACCACTTCGAACAGCAAATTGCAGCGGTTTTCGATGGAACCGCCATATCGGTCAGTGCGGTTGTTTACGCCGTTATTCAAGAATTGCTCGATCAGGTAGCCATGTGCGGCGTGCAGCTCAACGCCATCGAATCCCGCAACTCGTGCGTTCTGGGCAGCACGCGCATAGTCTCCGATGACCCGTTGGATGTTGTCCTCGGATAAGGCGCGCGGTGGTATCGCTGCTTTGTTCCAGTTGTATTGGTTGCCTTCTTCGCTGGTGGCTTCGATTGCGGTGGTCGAGGAGGACACTGGAGGCAGGGGCGCACCGGTGCCTGTCACCAATGGATGCTGACCAATCTCCGGCTGTGCGACACGGCCCGTGTGCAACAGCTGGCAGAAGATTTTGCCGCCCTTGGCATGCACACCCGCGACTACCTCCTTCCACGCCTGCGTTTGCACGTCGGTCCAGATGCCAGGAACATGACCGCCAACCTCGGCAACGCGCGGGTAGATTGACCAGACGGGCGTGGCCTCAGGCGAGATGTGAACGGCTTCGGTGATCAGCAATCCACCTTCGCTCGCGCGTTGGGCATAATAGAGCGCGGTTAGATCGGTCGGGGCGAGCGTGGCTTCATCCGCTCGGATACGGGTCATCGGCGCCAGAACCACGCGGTGGTTTAACGCGATCTTGCCGATTGTGATCGGGTCGAACAAAGGGGTCGCATCCATAGTTCAAGCCGTCTCAGAAAATTCCTGCGTTGACGCTTCTGTTTTCGACATGGCGGTCGTTTCCGAACCATCGGGACGTTTTACGACCGCCTGATCGGTTTTCGCCCTTTCCCAGCCCGACGCCACGGTAGAATGCTGCAGGTGCAAAATAAACTTGCCCCCCTTTGCGTAATTTCATATCGATGGCCCGAGAATTTACGCAACTTCATTGCTCAAAGGAGTGCCTAAGATGAGCTTCCGCCTGCAACCCCAAGCCCCCGAACGCCCTAACCGTTGCCAACTGTTCGGCCCTGGCTCAAATACCAAGCTGTTTGAAAAAATGGCGGCCTCGGCGGCAGATGTGATCAATATCGACCTCGAAGATTCTGTTGCGCCAACGGATAAAGATATTGCTCGCGCCAACACCATTGAGGCGATCAACACGATTGATTGGGGCAACAAGTACCTGTCGGTGCGGATCAATGGTCTGGATACCGGTTGGTGGTATCGTGATGTGGTGGATCTGATGGAACAGGCCGGAGATCGCATTGATCAGATCATGATCCCCAAGGTCGGCTGTGCAGCAGACGTGTACGCCGTTGATGCGCTGGTCACGGCGATTGAAACCGCCAAAGGCCGCACCAAGCCGATTAGTTTCGAGGTGATCATCGAATCGGCGGCAGGTATCGCGCACGTTGAAGAAATTGCTGCGTCGTCCCCACGCTTGCAGGCGATGAGCTTGGGCGCGGCGGACTTTGCCGCATCCATGGGCATGGCGACCACCGGCATCGGCGGCACGCAGGAAAACTATTACATGGTGCGTGATGGCCAGAACTACTGGGGTGACGCTTGGCACTGGGCGACAGCCGCGATTGTGGCGGCCTGCCGGACGCATGGCGTGCTGCCAGTTGACGGGCCATTTGGTGACTTCTCGGATGACGAAGGCTTCCGCGCACAGGCCAAACGCGCTGCGACCATGGGCATGGTCGGTAAGTGGGCGATCCACCCCAAACAAATCGCACTGGCGAACGAGGTGTTCACCCCGTCCGACGAAGCTGTGCAAGAAGCCCGCGAGATCCTGCAAGCTATGGCCGATGCCAAAGCACGCGGTGAAGGTGCGACTGTCTACAAAGGTCGCCTTGTCGATATTGCCTCGATCAAACAGGCCGAAGTGATTGTGAACCAAGCGGAAATGATCGCTGGGAAGTAAACAATAGCTGCGGTGCTATGGTGCCGCAGCATTCCGCGCCGAAGTAAAGACAATGTTCACACGCCCTTTTAGCAATTGCCCACTTTTAGCTCTAACCAGGTCTTCATTTCTCTCCAAGGCGCCGTTTGTTCAGGACATGAAACGAAGCTACTTTCGCCTCTCGCAGGCATTGTGAGTTGGGACGCGTATTGGAAAGGTCAGCTACTTTTCTCAATTCCCTGAGCTACAAATTCTAGAAAGCGCTGAACCAAAGTAGAGTGTTGGTGCGTCTTTTTCGAAACCAAGCAAACCGGCATTTTATACGCGAACTTGTCTGGCAGGATTTCAACGAGGCCTCGACTGCTGTCCATTGCTGCGTATGTGGGCATAAAGCTCAGATACAGACCACAGGTAACCAAGGCCATAATTGCTTCTCCATCAGGGACAGTTGGACCAATCGCGAATTTTGCTTTGCGCGACCTGATCGAAGGAGGCTCTCTGGAGCCGCGAGATATCAAAGGGTGCTGATAAACATCATCTACCGTAAGTTTTTGACCATTGCGTTTTGCTTGCGTTACAGCGTGCTTTTGCCCTGCAAAAAGGCCCACACGCTCCTGATAAAGTTCGAAATAGTCAAAGCTATCATTTTGCCAATACAACGGCAAAATAGCTGCATGTAACCGCCCGTCCATCACAGCACGCTCAAGCTTCGTTATTTTGCCAATTTTGAGGGAGAAGTTTACATTGGGGTGAGATTTTTTGAAATTATATAGATGCTGTTTGGTCGGGTTGTCCGGGTCATTTATGCAACTGTCCATTGCGCCGATACGAAGATGTCCTTCGGCCGCTTCGTTCAACCCGGAAATATTGGTTGAGAAATCGTCAACCGAGGCCAGCAATCGCTCAACAAACTCAACAACCCGCTCTCCATCCAGCGTTAGGCGAAAACCGCTTCGACCTCGTTCACAAAGGGTCAGTCCCAATCGCGTTTCAAAATCGGCCAAATGCCGTGAAATCGTTGATTTGTTGACGCCAAGTTCTTCTTCGGAAGCGGAAATGCCGCCGTTCTCGACAATCTTCAAAAAGATCCTGGCGAGACGCAAATCTCCGTTCGTTACGTTCAGCTTTGTTGTGCGTTGAGCCATATGATATCTGCTGTTGGTTTCATTTGACTGCAACTGATGTTTCTTAATTTGTTGTTTATTGCAACATAATTTTTTGAAAAAAGTGCAGGAATGTGAGCGAATTCAAGCGGCATGGTGTCGTCTGTTGTTCGCACTAAAACCAAAATTTGAATAGGAGCGTTACATGCCTGTACTTCCTGACATTGCGGCATATGCCGACGAAATGATTCAATGGCGACGCCATATCCACACGAACCCCGAGCTTGACCTTGACTGCCATGAGACAGCCGCATTCGTTTGCGAGCGGTTGCGAGAATTTGGAATCACAGAAATTTATACAGGTATCGCTACGTCTGGAGTGGTTGCCGTCATCCCCGGCAACGGAGATGGTCCGGTTACCGGTCTACGGGCTGATATGGACGCTCTGCCAATTCTAGAAAACTCTGATCTGCCTTGGCAGTCAAAAAATGAAGGTATCGCTCATTCTTGCGGTCATGATGGTCACACCACGATGTTGCTCGGCGCGGCTAAGTATCTTGCCAGCACCCGAAATTTTACGGGCCAAGTTGTTCTCTTGTTTCAGCCTGCCGAGGAAGACAGTGGCGGCGGGCGTATTATGGTCGAAGAAGGCGTCATGTCCCGTTTCGGCATCGAAAGGGTTTTCGCCCTGCATACATGGCCCAACATACCGAAAGGTATTTTCCAGACCCGACCAGGGCCAATGCTTGGTGCAATTGACGATTTCGAAATTGTTGTAACCGGTAAAGGGGGGCACGCTGCCTTTCACGATACAGTGATTGATCCGTTTCAGCCCGCAATGATGATCGGGCAAGCCCTGAACAGTATCGTCGCACGCAACATGCCGACAAGTACCCAGGTGACCGTTTCGCTTACGTGTTTCAATGGCGGGAATGCGACCAATGTCATACCTGACAGCGTGCGCTTGGCGGGGACGATCCGTTGCCTGCAACCGGAAATGCAGGTGATGGTACGTGAGCGCATCAAAGAGATTGCACATGGCCAGGCTCAGGCATTTGGTGCCTCTGCCGAAGTCAATATAGTCACATACTACCCGCCGGTTGTTAACGACGACAATCAAACGAGCGTAGCTGTCGGCGTCGCCAGTGATATTGTTGGATCAGACAGCGTGGACACCTCAGTCAATCCGGTTTTGGGTGCTGAGGATTTTGCCTACATGCTTCGGGAAAGACCAGGTGCCTTTCTCTTTCTAGGCCAGGGCGATGGTCCTGGTCTGCATACTTCAAAGTTCGACTTTAATGATGATGTTGCGCCCATTGGAGCATCATTTTTCGCGCACATGATCGAATCCACCCACAAACAGTGAAAACGCTCAGTAACTTTGATATCCACTTGCCAATGTGTAGAAGCTGAGCGGTTGGCGCACTATGCCCTGACGTCAGTTGTGACTACAAGAGCAGAAGATATGAGGAACTCTTCGTGTTTCGAGCAGCAGGAATGTTCCGCAAAGTTGACCAGATAGTTTTTCGGTATGCCCAAAAGAAAACCGCGCCGCGGGAGGTCCCGGGCGCGGCTTCTTTAATTCGTTTGCGCGCTGATTAGCGGCGGATACCCAGACGCTGGATCAGGTCTTTGTAACGCTGCTCTTCTTTCCCTTTCAGGTAGTCCAGCAGTTTACGACGCTGAGCAACCATCATCAAAAGACCACGACGACCGTGGTTGTCTTTTTTGTGGGTTTTGAAGTGCTCGGTCAGGGTGGTGATGCGCGATGTCAGGATGGCAACCTGTACTTCAGGCGAACCGGTGTCGCCTTCTTTGGTTGCGAATTCTTTCATGACGCGTGCTTTTTCTTCAGCAGTAATCGACATCGGGGTCTCCTTGTCATTAAGGGTGAAGGGCGCAAGCCGGGATGTCGTCCAGCAGGGTCCTATGGAGAAATCCACCAGATTCTCTGGTAGATGCGCGCGTATAGGCGAAATATCCGCGAATGGGAAGTAAATTCGAAATCCGGCGGGTATGCAGTTCAGACAGACAAGGTTTTGTCGTTTTCGGGATTGCATTGAAGCTGCTTGCGCGCCATCAATTTGTCATGAAAAGTTTCACCATCCCAAAACGCATGGACCGCCGTGCAACCGGATCAGACCTCGTCGCCTAACCGCGCGCCCTTTTGGGTTCGCATGCAACAAGGTTATCTGATCGGGATGGGAAATGACAATCACCACAAATATACGCCTCGCCATCGATATCGGCGGAACATTTACAGACACGGTCTTGGTTGACGGGGAGGAGATCATCGCCTCGACCAAGACGCTGACCACGCATCAGAACCCGGCAGACGGGGCGATGGAGGGCGCGGCGCGGGTGATGGCGCAAACAGGTCGTGCGTTGGATCAAGTCACTGGGTTCATTCACGGCACCACCCTGGCGACCAACGCGCTGATTGAAAAGCGCGGGGCGACTGTGGCGACGGTCACGACCGAAGGGTTCCGGGACATTCTTGAGATCGCCTATGAGCGTCGTTATCTGCAGTATGACATCAATCTGGAAAAGCCTGACTATCTGGTGCCGCGTGAGCGTTGCTTGACGATAAGGGAACGCATGTCGGCCGAGGGCAACGTCCTGATCGAGATGACCGATGAGGCGATTGATGTGTTGATTGCGGAACTGGATCAAACTGGGGCCGATGCCGTTGCGATTTGCCTGATGCATTCCTACGCCAACGCTGGACATGAGCGTCGTTTGCGAGAGGTGTTGGCTGAAAAACGTCCCGATTTGGTGGTCTCGATCTCATCTGAGGTCAGCCCCGAAGCGCGCGAGTTTGATCGGCTTTGCACCACCGTGGCCAATGCCTATATCCAGCCCTTGATGGAAAGCTACTTGTCGCGGTTCCGCGCGCGGTTCGCTGAGGAGGGCGTAAACTGCCCGATCCTAATGATTACTGCAGGTGGAGGCATGTGCACCATTGAAACGGCTGCACGTTTCCCGATCCGCCTGGTGGAGAGCGGTCCGGCGGGTGGGGCCATTCTTGCTGCACGCATTGCGGCGCGGGCCGGGATTGATGAGGTGGTGTCCTTTGATGTCGGAGGTACCACAGCCAAGCTGTGCCTAATCGATAAAGCTCGTCCGCAAACCTCACGCCAGTTCGAAATCGCTCGCGCAGCGCGGTTTGTTAAAGGTTCGGGCATGCCGGTACGTATTCCGGTGATCGAGATGATCGAGATTGGTGCGGGGGGCGGTTCCATTGCGGGTGTTGATCGTTTGGGGCGTCTGACCGTTGGCCCGCAGTCGGCAGGGTCTGAACCCGGACCGGTGGCCTTCATGCGGGGCGGCGAAGCTCCAACGGTGACGGACAGTGATATAACGCTTGGCTATATCGTGCCCGACACCTTTGCCGAGGGCCATATAGCGCTGGATCCAAATGCATCAAAATTCGCACTGGAACGGGTGATTGGTGAGCGACTGGAGCTGGACGCTGTTGGCTCTGCTGATGGGGTTAGCCGGATTGTCGATGAAAGCATGGCCAGTGCTGGTCGGATGCATGCAGTCGAATCCGGTAAGGATCTGGGATCTCGGGTGATGATAGCATTTGGTGGCAACGGCCCGCTGCATGCCAGCCGTGTGGCGAGGTCTGCTGGGGTCAAGACCATCGTCATCCCGCCCAATCCAGGCGTTGGCTCTGCCGTGGGGTTCCTGTTTGCGCCCGTGTCGTTCGAAATCGTGCGCTCGCGTTATGCACTGCTGGATGAGATGAATGTGGTTAGCATCAATGATCTGTTCGACGACATGATTGCTGAGGCCAGTCATGTGGTGAAACAGGGTGCCGGCGTTGCAGAAACCTTAACGGAACGCACGGCCTTCATGCGCTATAACGGGCAGGGGCATGAGATTGAAATTACCCTGCCGGATCGTGCGCTGACGTCAACGGATATCGCGCCGCTGACCGCCGCGTTTGAAACTGAATATGGTAAGCAGTTTTCGCGCCCGGTGCCGGGCATGAAGATTGAGATCCTCAATTGGGCAGTGCGTGTGGCGACCAAAGAAGAAGCTGTGCCCGCGATGCCTCAGGCGCCGGAGCGCAAGAAAATCACGGTGCAATCAACACGTCCAATTACTTGCGATGTGGACGGCACAGCCAAACGTGCGGCATTCGTCGCACGTGCGGATCTGAACCCCGGTGATCATGTCGCGGGGCCAGCGCTTATCACAGAGCCGCAGACCACCACTTTGGTTTCGGCCGATTTCTCGGCCCATGTCGATGCGATCGGAAACCTTGTTCTAGTTCAGGACCAGAAAGGAGCCGCACAATGACTGATCTTTCCCCCGCCCGCCTGCAAGTGATGTGGAACCGGCTTTTGGCCGTGGTTGAAGAGCAAGGCCAAACCTTAATCCGTGCGGCGTTCTCACCGATTGTACGAGAATGCGGTGACATCTCTGCCGGGATTTTTGATGCTGATGGTCGGATGCTGGCGCAGGCTGTGACCGGCACGCCGGGGCACATCAATACGATGGCCGAGGCGGTGCAGCATCTGCGGGCGGTCTTTCCAACCCAGATGATGAAGCCGGGTGATATATATATGACCAATGATCCGTGGCTGGCGTCGGGGCATTTGAATGATTTTCTGCTGATGATGCCCGCGTTCAAGGATGGCAAGGTAATCGGGTTTACCTCCTGCACTTCGCACCTTGTCGACTTGGGTGGTCAGGGCATGGGGCCAGAAGGCTCGGATATCTATGACGAAGGACTGTTGATTCCTCCGTGCAAGCTGGTTGAAGCAGGCGAGCCAAATGCCCTGCTGCTCGATATCATCCGTGCAAACTCTCGCGAACCAATTGCGAATGAAGGGGATATCTACGCATTGATTGCCTGCTGCGAGGCAGGGGTGACACGGCTGCTGGATATGATGGAAGAGTTCCGGCTTGATGATCTGGAGTCGCTGGGAGCCTACATCATCGACACCTCGCGTCGGGGTACGATTGAAGCGATCAAGGAGGTGCCAGAAGGCGTTTACAAGAACGTTCTGCGTATGGACGGTTATGAGACTGAACTGGAAATTCACGCGACCCTGACCGTGACCAGTGAGAGCATGCATGTGGATTTCAGTGGCACGTCCGGATGCTCCTCTAAGGGCATCAATGTGCCGCTGAACTATGCCACTGCCTATACCGTCTTTGCGCTGCGCTGCATTGTCGGATCAGACATTCCCAACAACGCGGGTTCGCTAGCGCCGTTTACGGTGGATGGACCGAAGGGCTGCATATTGAATGCGCAACGCCCTGTGCCGGTGGCGATGCGCCATACCTTGGGGCAGGTGACGCCGGATCTGGTGTTGGGCTGCCTGCATCAGGCCTTGCCAGATGAGGTGCCAGCGGAGGGGGCATCGTGCATGTTCGACCTGCCGATGCGTCATGCGCCCGAGGTGGCTCGTGATGGCGGGCGGGAGTTTGCTATTGAGCCGGTCCACAATGGTGGTACCGGCGCGCGTCCTCATTCTGATGGCTTGTCGGCTACGGCATATCCGTCTGGGGTGTTTGGTTCGCAGGTTGAGATTACCGAGGCGGTGGCTCCGGTCGTCATGTGGCGGCGCGAGCTGCGGCCTGATTCAGGCGGTGCAGGCAAGTACCGCGGAGGCCTTGGTCAACGTATCGAAATGACAGCCTCAAACGATGCGCCGTTCATCGTGTTCCTTTCTGTGGAACGACTGAAGTTCCCGGCACTCGGCCGAATGGGCGGGCAGGCGGGTGCACCCGGGCGCATCCGCTTCCGGGATGGCGACACGGATATTCCGGGCAAAGGCGAATTGCGGGTCGAAGGTGGTGACTATTTGATCCTTGAAACGCCAGGGGGCGGAGGCTTTGGCCCGGTGACTGAACGCGACCCGGATGCGCTGGCGCTAGACCTCAAGCGCGGCTTGGTCACTAAGGAAGGCGAGAAGGCCTATAAGGGGGCGTCATGATCCGCCCGGTTCCCCATGTGGCCGATATGGCCGCCTATGCGCTGGCGGATCTTGGCGATCCAGACATCATATCGCTGGCCCAGAATGAAAGCGCCTTTCCTGTTAGCCCACAAGCGATATTGGCGGGGCAAAAGGCGCTGGATCAGATGCCGCTCTACCCTGATCCAGAGTGGCCCGAGATGCGTGCGGCCATTGCAGATGTACATGGACTGGCCCCGCAGAACATTCTTTGTGGGGCAGGTTCAATGGAGTTGATCGGTTGCCTGATACGGGCATACGCCGGGGTCGGGGATCGGGTGCTTGGCACCGACTACGGTTACGCCTACATTGCGTCGGCGACAGCACAGGTGCAAGCGGACTATGTCAAAGCGCGCGAGATCGATTTGACGGTTTCCGTGGATGACATTCTGTCGACTGTGACACCGAATACGCAGATCGTATTCGTTTGCAATCCGGGCAATCCGACGGGGACCTTGATTGCAAATTCTGAACTTATTCGGTTGCGTGAAAATCTATCCAGCGACGTGCTTTTGGTTGTTGATCAGGCTTACGCCGAATTTTCCGATGTGGTCGAAAACCCAAAAGCGATCTTCGATTTGGCGGCACGCGGCGATACGGTGGTGATGCGGACCTTGTCCAAAGCGTACGGTTTGGCCGGTGCACGCGCCGGTTGGGGGTACTTCCCAGCAGAAATTGCGCATGAAGTACGCAAGTTGTTGAACCCCAACAACATCTCAATCCCATCGCAGGCTATGGCGGCGGCTGCACTGCGGGATCAGGCACATATGCAGAATGTCGTGCAACAGACGGCGGCAATAAGAGATCGGTTCGCTGCAGATTGCCGGGAGCTGGGTTTAACCGTTCCGCAAAGCCATACCAATTTCGCTCTTCTAAGATTTGAGAATGTTAAGCAGGCGCAAGAAGCAGATGCTGCCTTGCGCGCCAATAAGCTGTTGATGAGGGGAATGGGGGGCTATGGTCTGGCGGACTGTCTGCGCGCCACCATCTGCAATGAGGATGTCATGCGGCGCTGTGTGACAGTGTTGAGAGAGGTTTGATCATGACACATGAAACGCGAACGCTGGCCAAGATCGGGGTGCTAGTGCCTTTCACCAATACCAATCTTGAACCCGATATGATGCTGATGCGCCCGCCCAATACCACCGTGCACTTTCAACGCATGGGCGGCTATGACGTGGATGAGATTCCAGGATCAGATCAGATGGCTGGCCTGGGGGCCTCCGATATCTCCAATGATTTGCGGATGATTTCTGGCGCGCGGCCCGATGTGGTGCTTTATGGCTGCACGTCGGCCACCTTGACGCACGGACCATCTTTTGATGCGGATCTGGCGGAGAAAATCAAAGCCGGATCTGGTGCTAAATCTTTGACTGCTGCGGGGGCCTTGGTTGCCGCTTTGAAGGCACTGAATGTCAGCAAAGTTGGATTTTCGTCGCCTTATGTTGGTGAGGTGAACGAACAGGCTGCAGATTTTCTAGGGCAAAATGGCATAGATGTCGTCAAACGAGCGGATGTCGGGCGCGAACTGGGCAATTACGGACAGGGTGAACTGACCCCGGATGAGGTTTATGACCTTGCGCTTCAGGCCGATGCCCCAGAGGCCGATGCAATTGTCCTGAGTTGTACCGACATGCGATCAGTTGAGGCGGTGGAGCGCATTGAGGTCACGTTGGGCAAACCGGTCGTCACCTCAAATCAAGCGATGATGTTTTGCCTCATGCAAGCGCTGAACCTGCCACGTCACGATGGTTTGCCGGGACGGCTGTTTGATCTGCTCTAAAGTTCAGTGTGTTTCTGAAAGAAAAGGTCGGGCTGATTGCCCGGCCTTTTGGTTTACGGCTCATCAGTGCCAATGTCTTCTTTGCGTTTGGCCATATAGGCATCCAGCTCCTCGCGGATAGCCGGGTCCATTTCAGGGGCCTCATATTCGCGCAGGGCTTGTTGCCATATTTCGGTGGCGCGGGTCAGTGCGGTTTTCGAGCCTGCGGCCTCCCACGCGCCATGGTTTTGCCAGTCGGACAGCATCGGCGCATAAAAGGCGGTTTCATAGCGCTCCATCGTGTGATCCGTTCCAAAGAAATGCCCGCCCGTAGGCACATCCTTGATTGTGTCCAGCCCAAGTTCATCCTGATTGAATTCCAGCGGCTTGAGGAACTCCATCATGTTTTGTAGAATCTCCACATCCATGACCAGTTTTTCATACGACGCCGTCAATCCGCCCTCGAGCCAGCCCGCCGCGTGATAGACCAGATTGGCCCCGCCCAGCACCGCGCCCCAAGTGGCCATCATCGTCTCATAGGCAGCCTGAAGATCCACCACGTTCGAGGCATTGGCATTCGATGTCCGATAGGGGATGCCATAGCGACGACATAGCTGGCCGCTGATCATGTTGGCTTTGCTGTTTTCCGGTGTCCCAAAGGCAGGCGCGCCAGATTTCATATCCACGTTCGAGGTGAAAGAGCCATACATCACCGGCGTGCCAGGGTTGACCAACTGGGTCAGAGTGACGCCAAACAAAGCCTCAGCGTTCTGTTGTGCCAAAGCGGCAGGCAATGTCACCGGGGTCATCGCCCCCATCAAGGTGAAGGGCGTAATTGTCACCGGCTGGCCATGTTCCGCCATAGCAATCAAGCCATCGCCCATTGCATCATCAAACAGGCGGGGAGAGTTGACAGAAATGATGGTGATCACACCGGGATCATGGCGCATTTCCTCAACCGAGATACCGCGCGATATGGCCATCATGTTGATGCCGTCCATGGCCCGACCTCGGCCAATCGCAGTGGCGTGAAAGCTGAGGTCACTATAAGTGAGGTTGGCGTTATAAGTATCCAGATGCCGGTTGTTGGCTGGCATTTCCTGCGGTGCTGTCACTTGATTGCCTATCAGGTGAATGGCGTTGAAGTGATGCGCCAGTTTGATGAAGTTGCAGTAATCCTCATAATTTCCGGGCCGGCGACCATTGATGCAGTCATGCACATTCGGTGGGCCAGCAACGAGGCCGAAGTTGACGTTGTTACCGCCGAGCGCAATCCGCTTTGCTGGATTCCGGGCGGTCAGGGTGAAGGTTTTCGGGACTGTCTTCAGCGCTTCCATGACGATGCTTTCGTCAATGCGGATCGTTTTGGTATCACGGTCGACGATGGCACCAGCGTTTTCAAACAGGTCCATCACGTTGTCGCCCATCACGCGGATACCCGCCTCGGACAGGATGCGCATGGAGGTGGCGTGGAGCTGATCCAGTTGATCGGGGCTGAGCAATTCCACCTTGGGGGCGGTGTTGACCACGTTGCTCCAGGGCAGCTGGCTGATGCCTCCGCCGCTGCGTCCGGCTTTGCCGCGACGGCCACCGCCACGTCTTTCTCGTGCCATGTCAGTATCCTCTTTCGGGGTTGACGATATTGTTCAGCGCTTCGCCCTTGCGATAGCGCATCAGATTTTCAGAAAACATCTCAACCGATTTGAGGTCCCAGCCATCATAAACCGAGGAACAATGCGGAGTGATGATCACATTGTCCAAACCCCAAGAGATGTGATCCGAGGGCAGGGGCTCGGTCATAAAGACGTCCAGCGCCGCGCCGCGGATACGCTTGTTTTCAAGGGCATTGATGAGACTAGTCTCGTCGATCACGCCGCCGCGAGAGACGTCGATAATAACAGCCGTGTCCTTCATTGCTTCAAAGGCATCCGGCCCAACGATTCCGCGCGTACTGTCCAACAGAGGTACACAAGTCACGATGAAATCGGCCTGACCCCATAGGCTTGAAAGATCCTCCATCCCGCAAACCCGGTCGACATTCGGAGTTGCCTTTGGGCGCGCACGGACACCTATGGTGTGCATCTCCATCGCTTTGCAACGTGCGGCAACGGCCTCGCCGGTTTTGCCCAGTCCAATGATCAGAACGGTTTTGCCGTCGATTGGTTCAACTTTGCCCGAAATCCACTCCCGCCGGGCCTGCGCTGCCTGAAAACATGGCAGGCCCAGACTGAAATGGAGCATGCCTCCAAGCGCGTATTGCGCCATCATGTCGGCGGCCACACCGGCGGCATTCGTCACGTCCAATTCACCGGGGTTCCACGGAATCAGATGATCAATGCCAGAGCCGCCGACCGAGACCCATTTGACACTGGGCGCATCAATCAAGGCCTGTCGGGGGAAAGTGGGCGTGCCATTGAAACGGACCGAAAATATCACTTCCGCCTTTGTTTGTGTCACCAGATCCGGGAGCCCTTCGTAGGTGTCACAGGTGTGAATTTCCAGGTCGCCATGCTCGCGGTGCAGAATGGCATGGGCCGGCTCCGGGTTGTCGGTGTGCAGGATCACAACAGGGGATTTCATCGTTTATCCTTTGGTTCAATGAGGACTCGATCAGAGAGTATGTTCTGGGTTTGAAGCATGGGGCGGGTCATACAGGTGCTGTCCCAGATCTGAGAACTGACTGTCGGGCTGCAGCAAGGCAAAACAAGCATCGCGGATGGCTTCGGCACGCGTTTCTCCAATGGTTGGTGCGGCGAATTTCATGAACTTCCCGACAACTTCATCACGACTCATCGGGCTTTCGGGGCCGCCACGGGCATGCACATCTCCCGACGCCAACACTTGACCGTTGTTTAGTGTGATCTCAACATCCGAGTAGCGATACTGCGGGAAGCGTTCACTGTGCACTTGCACCTCGGACACGTTGATTTTGTCCAAGAAAGTTGCGACCGCTGGATCGCTCAACCCCGCGCCGGTGATATACTCCACGCCAATATGGCGATAGAGCGCCATGGTCGCCACCGCGAACGGCAGCGAATATTGCGCCGAGGATGTATCATTTGGCATGCCTTGAAACAGGCAGGCCGCTTCGTTGAAGGTGTTCACCTGCAATTTCGCGATGTCATCTGCCGTGAAACTATGATCCAACATTAGTGCACGTACCGCGTCAATTGCGGCATGGGCCCAGCGACAAACGGGATATGGCTTCACGTATTGATGTTCCATTTGCCAAAAATGACCCAGATCGGCCCAATGCTGCGCCACGCGCTCTTCCTCGATGGTGATGGCCGGGGCGCCGGTAAAGCCTTTCTCTGCTAGAATCGCGGAGGATATGCCCACCATCGCGCCCCAACCGGACCCGTCATGTAGCATCGTTGGATTGGCAATTTCGCGCATCATCTGGCTGCGTGGGCCGTGGTATTCGGCAATCCCCATGGATTGACGCAGCTGTTCAGGGGTGTGCTCCCGCAGGCGAGCGGCCATGGCGGCCACACCCAAAGCATTCCACGCGCCAGAGGTGTGATAGTCACTCACAGTTTTGTGCAGCGAAATGCCCGCGCGCCCTGCGACTTCGTAACCAATGGTGATGGTTGTCAGAGCCTCAGGGCCGGAAAAATCAGGTACGGTTTCGGCCAAGGCGGCAAGCGCTGGTATGACGACAACTCCGATATGCCCCTTGCTTGGGTTGTAGCCATCATGCCCATCAAGGTTATCCGTTTGCGTGGCGGCAGAATAGGCTGCGCCTGCCATACTCACTTGCCGACCATCGAACATCATCCGGGCCGCAGTGGAAGGATCCCCCGCACCATAGAGCGCCGTTGCGGTTTCCCGCCCAATTCGGCCAGCGTCCATCGGGCCAGACGCGATGGTGATGCCAAGCGTATCCAGAAGCATGAGTGCGGCGGATTCGAGTGTCGATTGCGGAATGTCCCGCGGTGCAAGATCAAGAGAAAAGGCAGCGACTTTGTCGAAGGTGTTGGTCATGTCAGGGCCTGAGTATTGCGGAGCGCTGGGGCGTATTGTTGCTTATCGTAAGGCGAAACAGAACAGCGTGGCGCGAAAATTAATCTAGGTCTTTGGGGGGGTATTTTTTGCGCTATGCGATGGGGTGGATTTCGGTGGGGTGGCCCTTGCAATCAATTGACTGGCGCGGGTAAATGGCTGTCATGCATGGCTCTATGATGAACCTTCCCCATTTGTCTTATTTACGCTCGTTCGAAGCGGCGGCACGGCATTTGAGTTTCACCAGCGCGTCAGAGGAATTGAACTGTACGCAGTCTGCAGTAAGCAACCATGTTCGATCTTTGGAAAAGTACCTTGGGCGCCCCTTGTTTGTGCGCCATCCGCAATCCTTATCTTTGACGGACTTGGGAACCGCGTATTTGCCATCTGTGAGGCAAGCTCTCGTTCAGATCGACATGGCGACGCAGTCTCTGATGACGCAAACTCTCAAACGCGAGGTGGTGCTGTCCTGCCCCGTCGCTTTGGCGGGCGGCTGGTTACCGAATGTATTGGATGGATTCCACCAAGCGCATCCTGAGGTTGGGCTGACGGTGCATGGCACGATCTGGGATGACGTGGCCGAGCGGGTTTCGGATATTTCGATCACAGTACGACATGATAGTGAAGCCACGCCGGAATTGAAAAAGCTGTGGGATGACCAATTGACCGTGGTCTGCGCGCCGGATTTCGAGGCGGGTGCTGAGCTTCTGACCCGGCCCGAGCAATTGCTTGAGGCGGAATTGATTCATATTTTAGGCCGCCCGGTCTATTGGAAGCTAATCTCGAACCATTTCAATCTGGCGGAGCTGGAAGCCCGAAGCGGGGCCAAGACCAATTCATCAAATATCGCCATTGAAATGGTGGTGAATGGCCTGGGTTGTGCCGTATTGCCGCGCTCTCTGGTTATGGCACATGTGCAGCGTGGGTTGTTGCGAGAGCCGTTTGAACTGAATATCGCAAGCCCGTGGAATTACTTTTTGCAAGTCGCGGATTCCAATCCGCCACAATCCGTACGGCGCTGTCTGGATTGGCTGACGACCAAGTCTAAAGAAATGCAAGATAACCTGGACGGCAATTAGAAAAACGGGCGCTCAAATCTGTGCGCCCGCTTGCCAACTTATTATGCCCGCAGGCGTGCGCCTTTGGCATCAAAAGGCGGTTCTTGCAGGATGCGGGCCTTGTGCGGAATGCCCAGAATCATAACCTCAACCTCATCACCCGCCTTGGCCACCTCGGGATTGGCATAGCCAAGCGCCAGAGATTTTCCGACGTAGTAGCCATATGAGCCTGAAGTCACTCGGCCAACAGACTTTCCGTCTGGCGTAAAGATCGGCTCTCCGCCCGTCGCATCGGCATCATGGCTAATGTCAATGTCATAGGTGACCAGAACCTCGCGCGGTGCTTTGTCCTTGATCGCCAGATAGGCATCTTTGTTCAGGAAATCCTTGTCGAGCTTGATCAGACCGTCCAAGCCAACCTCTTGTGGCCAATATTCCGGGCTGTATTCGCGACCCCATGACCCGTAACCTTTTTCGATCCGTAAGCTTCCAAGGGCACGACCACCGACAGGGCCACCTTCCATGGATTTAGCGGCTTCAATGAGTGCAGAGTAAAGCGTGACTTGATCGTCCTGTGCACAATGCAGCTCCCACCCCAGATCGCCGGTAAAACTGACGCGGATGGCAAGGCACTCGACACCGGCCACGGTGATGGTTTGAGAGCGCATGAAACGGAAGGTTTCGTTGCTGAGATCCGCATTTGTCATACGTTGCAGCAGGTCGCGCGCTTTGGGGCCAGCGACGTTATAGCCGGTGATGCGGTTGGTCGCATTCTCAAAGATCGTGTCTTCGGGCAGCTCAATCATATTGAAAAACCGCTGATGATAGCGCTCTGCCATGCCTGAGCCGACCATCACATATTCGTCATCGGCCACTTTGGTGATGGTGAAATCGCCAGCGATGCCGCCGCGCACGCCAATCATTGGGGTCAAGCAAGACCGACCCACTTCTGTTGGAATGCGGTTGGCCATCAACTGGTCCAGCCACGTGTGCGCACCGGGTCCTTTGATCACATAGTTGGCAAAGTTCGAAATATCGATCACGCCGACATGGTCACGCAGTATCTTGGCTTCACGCTCAACACTTTTCCACCAGGGCTGACGCGTGAAGCCCGCAGAATCTGGTGTGTCGAGGTCGAAATACAGTGGATGCTCCCACCCGGCATTCAAGCCGAACACGCCGCCCATATCTTTTTGCATTTGATATGCGGGCCGCATCCGCGCAGGCCGTCCGGCAGAGCGCTCTTCGTTCGGGAAGTGGATGGCAAAGCGGTGCGTGTATTGATCTTCGACCTTGGCTTTGGTGAACGCCTTGTCGGCCCAATCGCCAAAGCGCGCCAGATCCCATGCGAACATGTCATATTGCGGTTCGCCCTCGATGATCCATTGCGCCGTCATCAAGCCCAAACCACCCGACTGCGAGAAGCCGGGAATGA
This sequence comes from Roseovarius albus, assembly GCF_900172335.1. Classification (GTDB taxonomy): domain Bacteria; phylum Pseudomonadota; class Alphaproteobacteria; order Rhodobacterales; family Rhodobacteraceae; genus Roseovarius; species Roseovarius albus. The sequence goes on along the minus strand of NZ_FWFX01000003.1, from coordinate 151,569 downwards.
TGCCGCCGCAGACGAAGTAGTTTTTGAGTTCAGGCACCGGCCCCCAGATCGCGTTGGCGTCTGGCGACCAGATCATCGGGCCGTTGATCACGCGTTTCACACCAGCTGTGGCCGCCGCGGGCACACGCTCGGTCGCTCGGATCACGTTGTCCATGATCCGGTCAAGATCATCGGGGAACAGCTCATGGGCAAAGTCCAGCGGCGTGCCGTTTTCAGCCCAGAACTTCATGTCTTTCTCGTAGGCACCGATCAGCAGGCCGTTGCCCTCTTGCCGGAAATAGTATTCGCCATCACGGTCGGCGATGGAGGGCAGGCGACGCCCCAGTTGCTCGACCTCGTCAATGGTTTCGGTCACGAAATACTGGTGCTCGGTTGGTTGAAGTGGCAGTTCAATTCCTGCCAGTGCAGCCACTTCGCGCCCCCAAAGACCTGCGGCGTTGATCACCCACTGGGTGTGGATATCACCCTTTTCGGTTTTGACGATCCAGCTGCCATCGGGCTGTTGTTCATTGCCAATGACTGGGCAGAACCGTTCAATCGTCGCCCCCAGCTGTCGTGCGCCAGCGGCATAGGCCATGGTCACACCCGACGGGTCAACGTTGCCGCCATCAGGTTCATACATGATGCAGCGCACGTCATCGAATTGCGCAAGTGGATGCAATTCTTTGGCTTTTTCTTTGCTAACCTCAAAGAAGTTCAGGCCGTAAAACTTTGCCTTGGCTTCTTGCAGGCGCAACTGATGTTCACGTGCTTCGGTTTGTGCCAGATAGAGCGAGCCGGGTTGAAACACGCCGCAGCCCTGACCAGTTTCCTTTTCCAGCTCTTTATACAGGTTCATCGTATAGTGTTGGATGCGAGTGATGTTGTTGTTGTCGTGCAGGCCGTGAATGTTGGCCGCCGCATGCCAGGTTGATCCCGAAGTCAGCTCATCGCGTTCAATCAACACGGAGTCGGCCCAGCCGAGTTTGGCCAAGTGATACAGGATCGAGCAGCCGGCTAATCCGCCGCCGATGACAACTGCCTGTGCGTGGGTTTTCATTGTGTGGGTCCTTGGGTTTCGGGCATTGGCCCGTGAGTGGTATGGATTTTAGAATTGGCCTCAGCCATTCATCTCTTTGACAGTGGCCAGAAACTTGGCGACTTCCTCGACGTTGTTGTAATGGCACATCGACACACGAATGCAGCTGTCCATGCCGAGCGGCGTTAGGATGTTGCCGGAATAATGGTCGGCCTTGCGGACGTGGGTGCGAATGCCCGCCGCGTTTAGCTTTTCGACAACCTCAACCGATGGCATGGTTTCCAACCGGAAGGAAACAAGCCCTTCGCGCGCGGGGTTGTCGACACCGCCCAGAATGGTGACGTTCTCCATCTCGGCCAAACCGGGCAGGTTACCTGCCCCGTGCAGCATCGCATCGGTCAACACCTTTTCCTGTGCATGGATTGCTTCACCAGCCGCGACAAACTTCTCGCGACGGTTCGTGCTGTCGCTGACTTCGCCGCCAAGCCACTCGAGATAGTTTGCGACGTCGCTGAGTGTTGCGTAACTGCCGGTATCGCGGGTTCCCATTTCCCAGTTGTCTGCGGGGCCATCAATCAGGCTATTGTGCGGAAGCTTGGTCAGGCGATCAGAAATCCATGCCAGTCCATAGCCGTGACGTGAAAACATTTTGTAGGGCGAGATGACATACCCATCGATGTCATAAGCAGTCAGATCAATCCGACCATGCGCGGCATGCTGGATACCATCAACGATGATAAAACAGTCAGGGGCCACTTTACGGATTTCCGCAGCGATGGCCGGCAGATCCACACCCATGCCAGTAACAGGTGAGGTGTGAACAATGGTAGCAACAACAGTGTCGGCAGTGACTGCGGTGGCATAGGCTTTTGGTTTTATCGTGCCTGTCGCATCAGCATGGGTAATCAGAACATGGTTCTGGCCTGCAACACGCGCCCAGCGATCGCAGGCAGAACGGGTCGCCGGATGCTCAAGCGTTGATCCGAGCACAGTGCCGCCTGTTGCTGTACCAAGACAGGCATTCATGATCAGGCGGAACAACAGTTCGGTGCCGCTTTCGCCGATAAAGAACTGCCCGCCCGGTGCATTCATCATCACGCGCATATCGTCCTTGGCCTGATCGATCACGCGCACCAGTTCCTGACTACCTGTGTTCGCCCGGCCTTGGTTGTCGGGGATGGCGGCATATTGGGCAGAGGTTTCAGTCACGGACTTCAATGTCAGTGACCCACCGGCATTTTCGAAAAACACACGAGACGGTTGCTGGGGGCAAGAGTCGATCAGTGCGAAGCGGTCCCGGATCTGGTGAAGAAGAATGTCGGTGATCATGTTTAGGGCGTTCCACAGGAGAAGTTAGCAGTCTGGCGACAAACTATGATCATCGCTTTCTAAGAACACGCAAAGAAAACCGGGGCTCAGCCGTTGAAAAATTGGCGCGGTTTGCGGAGGATACAGAGACTACGGCGCAAAAGTTCGTTCAGCCCCAAGCAGGGCATCCAAGCGCGTTTGATTATCTGCAGTGTTCGATATTATTCCGCAGTCGGCTCTGACATTTGGCTGAACCATCCCTTTAGGCCACTCGCGCTTTCCTGAAGCTTCAGGCGCCCGGCATCAACAGCGTCTGAATATGAGGACATCGCACCTTCCATAGAGGGGAAACTTTGACCTATGTCATCTGCGGTGACGTAAATCACTGTTGCTGTGACGAATACCAAAACCGCGAGCAGAAAGCCGCTTTTGAACCCACGCTTCTTTTCGGCAGAGCTTGCCTCGGGTTCCCTCATAGGCACGTGATCTTCGTCGCTGCCCAGAGACGAGGTGATCTCTTCGATGTCTGGAAACAGATCCCGTCGCGAGGAATAGGCAGGTTCATCGGCAATGGCTTCGGTACGATCTGCAACTTGAACGACACGTGGTTGTGTCTCTGTTTCAGGGAGCGCTGTTTGAGGTGAGGGCAATCCCAGATCTTGTTGCACCTCAAGCCCGCCTGCGGCCTCTTTTTTTCGGGCTTCTTGTTCCCATTCGGCTTCCTCGCGCAAAATTCGTGCAATCGCTGGATCGATATCACGAGGGGCAGGTGCCGGTGTGGGTTCCGGATGAACAGGCTCCGCTTCCAGATCAGGCCCATGCTCATCTTCGGTTTCAGCGGTATCCTCTTTGGTCGATGCACGGACCTCTTCAGGTTCGTCCCAATTTGGCGTTACCTGCCCCAGATCTTCAGCCGCTTCATCGCTTTCAAATTCGTCAGGCAGTGTTTCTGAAAGTTCGGCTTCGGCGTCTGCCACACTTTGTGCCATATCGTCATTGAGCGTGGTTGCAATTTCTTCCTGCGAAGATCCAGATTCTTGCTCGAAGATTTCCGGTTCTGCCTCTTCAGTACTCCCACTCAATTCCGAATCACGGCGCGCAAAGTGCGCCTGCAGTGACTCATCTTGAATGTCAGGTTCGCTATCTGGATGAGGTTGAAACCAAGTATCGTTGCAATTCGAACATTGCACATCGCGTCCTGCTTCAGGAATAACCTCAGCAGGAACCTCATATTGAGCTCCGCAATTTGGGCAAGTCAGCCGCATAGTCCCACCTGTTTCTGCCGACAGTTGTTCGAACCATAGGCTGAAAATTGGCCATGGAAAAGGCCAAAGCAAAAGCTCGCTCTAATCGTTGCACAAATGTGCCCGGTCAGGCATTTAGTGTGCAAGAGCAAAAGGGGCTGCATTGTTGTGATCGAGCTAGAAAACATCGCCTACAATTATGGCGGCGGAGAGTTGCTGAGCGAGGTGTCGCTTGAGCTGTCACCGGGGGGGTTCTATTTCCTCACGGGACCGTCCGGTGCCGGGAAAACGACGCTGATAAAACTGTGCTATGGCGCGTTGGTTCCGACGACCGGGCAACTGAAGATGTTTGGCCAAGATCGCCGGACGATGGAGCGTGATGACATTGCACAGGCGCGACGGCGGATCGGAGTGGTGCACCAAGATTGCCAGTTCCTCAATCACCTGAGTGTATCTGACAATATTGCCCTGCCGTTGATGGTCTCAAATCGTGATCTTCTGGCCGAGGCGGTGAACCTCAAAGAGCTGACCAATTGGGTTGGTCTGGCATCGCGCGCGCAGGCTTTGCCGCCAGAACTGTCAGGTGGTGAGCGTCAACGCGCAGCTTTGGCGCGGGCCTTGATTATGTCGCCGGATGTGGTGTTGGCGGACGAGCCCACGGGCAACGTAGATTGGGAAATGTCTCAGCGCCTTTTACGCCTGCTGGTCGAGCTGAACCGTATGGGAAAGACAATCATGATTGCCACCCATGATCTTGGCCTGATCCGCGCTGCAAAATCGCAGGTTCAGGCGCGGGTGCTGCGCATTTCCAATCGTCGGGTGCAACTTGCGGGGGCGGATCTGTGAATATTGATTGGACCAAAGTAACAGAATTTTTCGCGGGCGACACGCAGGCCGATAAGGTTGTACCACCGACCGGATACACAGCTTGGCTGACCTTGTTCAGTGCCGGGGCAATGGCGTTTTTGGCGGTTTTTGTTCTGGCCTTTTCGTTCGCAACGGGGAAACTGGCGGAACACTGGGGGGCTGACCTGTCGCGCAGCTCTACGATCAAGATTTCTGCGCCACAGGACCAGCTCGATAGTCAAACCGCTGCCGTGCTTAAAGTTCTGGAGACAACTCCCGGCGTCGCCGGTGCCCGTGCATTGACTGATGATGAACAACGCGCGCTGTTGGAGCCATGGTTTGGGCCGGATGTCCCGGTGGATGCATTGCCAATTCCGCGCCTTATCGAAGTAATCGAGAGCAGCGCAGGCTTTGATTCAGACGGCCTGCGACTGCGTCTGTCTGCCGAGGCCCCGGGGGCCACCTTGGATGATCACACCAGATGGCGACAACCACTGATCAAGGCGGCGAACAGGCTCCGGTTTTTTGGCTGGATGTCACTGCTTTTGATTGCGGCATCAGTAGGCGCAATCATCACTCTGGCGGCCAATGCTGCCCTGGTGGCCAACAAGCAAGTGATTGATGTATTACGCTTGGTTGGTGCTCGCGACACATACATCGTTCATGCCTTTGTCCGCAGGTTTACTTTGCGGGCCTTGACCGGCGGTGCCGTTGGCATGTTGCTTGCCAGTTTCGCGATTTTGTTGTTGCCTACGCCGCAGGCCGAAGGCGGGTTCCTGACCGACTTAGGTTTTGTGGGGGCACAATGGTTGTGGCCACTGATCGTGCCCCTATTGGCGGGTTGTGTGGCCTTTGTGGCGACCCGTATAGCCGCAACCAGGATTCTGAGGGAGACACCATGAAAGACGCAGTTCAATGGGTGCGATCCCTGATTTTTGTTGGGCAGATCTACATCATGATGGGTGTGCTAGGCATCTTATTTTTCCCTTGGGCATTGATCAGTCGCCGTGGGGCGCTAGCGGCGTGCAAAACCTGGTGCTGGTGGGTCCGCTGGACGGCGCGTTGGATGGTGGGTTTGAAGACCGAAGTGCGCGGAACACCCCCGACAGATGAGGTTGTCGTCGCGGGTAAACACCAGTCTTTCCTCGATATCATTCTAATCTTCGCAAGCGTTCCTTCGGGTAAATTTATTATGAAGCGCGAGCTCATGTGGGCCCCGGTGATCGGGCAGTACGGGCTTCGGTTGGGATGTGTGCCGGTTAATCGCGGCAAACGCAGCGCGGCGATCAAGAGAATGGTGGTTGATGTTGCCAAGGGCAAACAGCATCCGGGCCAATTGATCATTTACCCACAAGGCACCCGGATCGCACCCGGCGTAAAAGCCCCCTACAAGGTTGGCACCGCTGTATTGTATGAGGAACTCAAACAGGACTGCGTACCAGTAGCTGCGAACGTCGGCCTGTTTTGGCCGCGCAAAGGGATCATGCGTAAACCGGGCACGGCGGTGGTGGAATTTTTACCTCGGATCGAGGCTGGGTTATCGCGCCGAGAATTTCTGGCGACATTGGAAGAGATCATTGAAACCAAATCGAATGCTTTGATGCGGGAAGCGGGGTTTGATCCTGATGCAGTGGATTGAGGATGTCGAAAATCTGGAAGCGCTTTACGGTCAGCCCCCATCGGCTGCTATTCGAAAGGTGGCCACACGCCTGACGCCTCTATATCGAAAGTGGATCATGGCATCGCGCTTTTGCGTACTTACCACCGTCGGCCCGGGCGGTACCGATGGCAGCCCGCGTGGGGATGACGGACCGGTCGTGACCGAGCTGGACGAACAGACGCTGGCGATGCCGGATTGGCGGGGCAACAACCGTTTGGATTCGCTGCGCAATATCGTGTCGGATGGTCGTGTATCGCTGATGTTTATAGTGCCCGGATTGAACACGATTGTGCGCCTGAATGGTCAAGCCAAATTGACCGAAGATGCCGATCTGCGAGCACGGTTTGAACACAAAGCCCGCCAACCTACGACGGTGATCGTGATCCGCATTGGCGAGATTTATACACAATGTGCCCGGGCGCCAATGCGTGCAGGCCTCTGGTCGCGCGACGATAGCGAAGGCCTGCCAACAGTTGGCGAAATACTGGCCGAGCAAACGGATGGTGAAGAAGGTGGCGAAACGTACGACACCGAGTGGGGGCCGCGTGCGGCAAAAACCATGTGGTAAGTGAGGTCGTCATTTTCGGCGGCTCCTATCTTAGCCGCGTTTGCTCCAGATTTTCAGAGTTTCATGATAAGGCTGTATGTCGCCAAATTTCTCTGCAACCCAATCCAGGTTGTAATAGGTGTCGAGATACCGTTCTCCACTATCGCACATCAGCGAAACAATGGAACCTTTTTGACAGCGTTCAACCATCTCCTGTGCGATTTTCAACGTCCCCCAGAGGTTCGTTCCGGTCGAAGGACCTGCCTTGCGCCCAATCAACCTTTCAAGCCAGTGGATAGTGGCAACGCTGGCAGCGTCGGGAATTTTTAACATCCGATCAATGATATCGGGTTGAAAGGATTTCTCGACTTTGGGTCGCCCGATCCCCTCAATCCGGCTGGAGCAATCGGCGGTGAGTGTTGTGTCGCCACTCTGATAACTGTCATAAAAAACAGAGTGTTCCGGGTCGACCACAACCAGTTGCGTGCCATGGCCTTTGTAGCGGATAAAGCGCCCTAAGGTGGCCGAGGTCCCGCCGGTACCGGCGCTCATAACGATGGTGTGAGGAACTGGATGGGGCTCACTCGCCATCTGCGAAAAGATGCTTTCGGCGATGTTGTTGTTACCGCGCCAATCAGTAGCTCGTTCGGCATAGAGGAATTGATCCATGAAATAGCCGCCAATATCAGTCGCTAAATTGGTCGCGGCATCATGCATTTGTGGGGCGCTGTCGACAAAGTGGCACTTGCCGCCAAACAGAGCGATTTTGTCGATCTTGCTTTGGGCGGTGCTGCGGGGCACCACGGCAATGAAGGGCAAACCCAAAATCTGGGCAAAGTAAGCCTCAGACACCGCGGTACTTCCAGAGGACGCTTCAACAACAGTGCTGCCTTCGTGCAATTTTCCATTGCACAGAGCATAGAGAAACAGCGAGCGTGCCAGACGGTGTTTCAGGCTGCCAGTGGGGTGCGTGCTTTCGTCTTTAAGATAGATGTCGATCCCATCAAGACTAGGAATCGGCAATTTAAACAAGTGGGTGTCCGCTGAACGCTGGTAGTCTGCTTCGATTTTCCTGATTGCGTCGGAAACCCAGTTTGGCATGTTTAACCTATCGTTGTTGCGGCCTGCGCTGTGAATAAAAAAGGCCGGTGAAAAACATCACCGGCCTTTGTTGATTGATCAGGCGTGGATCGCGCCGTCGCCGCAGGCCAGTGCGGCCTCGCGCACGGCCTCGGAAAAGGTCGGGTGCGCGTGACAGGTCAGGGCGATATCCTCGGCAGAGGCGCCGAATTCCATTCCGACACAGATCTCGTGGATCAAATCGCCTGCAGCAGGTCCAATGATGTGGGCGCCAAGGATGCGATCGGTTTCCTTGTCGGCGATCAGTTTGACAAAACCTTCGCCCGCGAAAACTGCCTTGGCACGACCATTCCCCATGAAAGAGAACTTGCCAACCTTATAGGCACGGCCTTGTTCTTTCAGAGTTTCTTCGGTTTCGCCGACGCTTGAGACCTCGGGGTGCGTATAGATCACACCGGGGATCACGTTGTAGTTCACATGGCCATGTTTGCCCGCAATCTGTGCGGCGGCGGCCATGCCCTCGTCTTCAGCTTTGTGAGCCAGCATCGGGCCTTCGATGGCGTCTCCGATGGCGTAGATGCCAGGAATATTGGTCTGCCATTGCGCGTTGGTTTTGATCTGGCCGCGCTCGGTCATTTCAACGCCAAGCTCGGCAAGGCCCAGCCCATCAGTGAAGGGTTTGCGGCCGGTGGCGACAAGAACGGTATCAGCTTCAAGCATGCCTTCCTTGTCGTTCTTGCGCAGTGTGTAGTGCACTTTGGCCTTGGTTTTGGTGGCCTCGACTTTTTGCACCGCAGCGCCCATGACGAACTTCATGCCTTGTTTTTTCAGCATGCGTTGGACGGTTTTTTGCACTTCGGCGTCCATGCCGGGGGTGACAGCATCGAGGAATTCAACAACAGTCACTTCGGCCCCCAATCGGGAATAGACCGAACCAAGTTCCAGACCAATCACGCCGGCACCGATGACGACCATTTTCTTTGGAATTTTACCCAGCTCCAGCGCGCCGGTGGAGGTGACGACGACTTTCTCGTCGATTTCAACACCCGGCAGCGACGACGGCTCAGATCCCGATGCGATGATGATATTTTTGGCCTCGTGGACCTCGGCGCCCACCTTAACCTTGCCCGCTTCGGGGATGGAACCCCAGCCTTGAAGCCAGTCAATCTTATTCTTTTTGAACAGAAATTCGATACCTTTCGTATTTTGTTCGATGACGCTGTCCTTGTATCCCAGCATCTCTTTCCAATCGACCGAGGGCGACTTGCCCTTTAGGCCCATTTTGGCAAAGTTGTGCTCGGCCTCGTGCAGCATGTGTGAGGAATGCAGAAGCGCCTTGGACGGTATGCAGCCAACGTTCAGGCAAGTGCCGCCGAGGGTTTCGCGCCCTTCGACACAGGCGGTTTTCAGGCCCAGCTGGGCACAGCGGATTGCGGCGACATAGCCGCCCGGGCCTGCACCAATTACGATGACGTCATAATTTGCCATTTAGGTCTCCTGTCGGGTCTGATTTATGTACCAGTGGTACAACATATACGCGGATTATGTACGCAATTGTTACCCGAGGTGTCGGGAATGTACAAATCGGTCTTTGGGGGTGCGCGAGGTCAGACCAGCGCCGCAATCAACATGAGGGTTGTGGCACCAAAACCGATCAACCAGATCACAGAGCGCCAGGGGCGCAGGCCGAAGTAATAGGCTGGAATATAGAGGATGCGCGCGGCGAGGTAAGTGAACGCTGAGAAAGCCGTGTAAGATGTGGACTGATCAGATAGCGTGATCACCACACAGGCGATGGAGAAGAGAATGAGCCCTTCGAAATGATTGTTCATCGCCCGATAGAGCCGCGCTGTTTTATCGCTGAGCTGATCCTCGAGACTACCGCCCAGTTTCGAGCGATCCCGCGCCGAAGTAGTTTTGCCCGGCCCCAGCTCCAGATTGGCGGGCACGGACATCAGGACGAACTGGATGACCTGAAGGAGCGCGGCGAGAGTGAGGGCGGTGAGTTCGGGGGTCATAATGCATTAACGTTGCGTTTCATACGAACCTGAAATTCAGCCTTGTCAGATTTGGAAAGCGTTTTCGAAAATCGAGACAGCTGGCGGGCAAATAAAGCCAGCTTAACATTCGTGAAACAAACCCAACCACCGTAAGTAAGCGGTACAAGTAAAATCAGTGAGAAGACGGCTGCAGCTATGGGGATCAGCGGCCCCGCTGGCAAAAGAATTACGGCGGCACCAGAGATAACCATGGCTATATACCAAAATAGGTTTTTCCACAGCTGAGTGGAGGCCATGAAAAATTCGCCGTATCTTCCATGGGCGGCGGCGATAGCCACAACTAATGAGATTTTTACGAATTGGCCGGGAATCTTTGAAGCTGCGTCCAAGCCAAGTGCATATGCAATTGCAAGTGCTAGTGCGCATAATATTATGGTAAGGCGTACTCCTGTAAAAAGTCGAACCTTTCCAGAAGCTTCCATCGGGGCGGCCTCGTTCATGGACAAGCGAAGGCTTGCCATGTCCATAGCAGCATTTTGCGATGGGGCCGCCAAGGGTATCAACATAAGTGGAGGCAGAGCTGACTCTATCTTCTTCGTTAGCCAGTATTGCGAGCGATTTGACACTATGAATGTTGTCCTCTGGAATTACAGCGATCCGCCAGAAATATGGATTAGGTGGGCAAATTGCCCACCCTACGAGCACCTTTTGATCAAGTGCGCCCTAAGCTCAGGACTCTTTCAGCACCTTGATCTCGATATGTGCCACACCGCCGCGTTCGTGGTGCATGGCCAGTGCCTCGGATTCGAGGAAGGCTGTCGCCTTGTCCAGATCGGTGATCTCGAATAGGGCGATGGCATGGTTGCGTTGATCCGGATCGTGCCAGATGTGGAGGTCGCGGATGCCCGCGGCCTCTCGGACAGATTTGTCTTCGTTAAAAACCTTGAGCCAGACATCGAAATCGGCGACATCGGCCTGCCATAAAACATGAGTAGCCATATCAGAGATCCATCAATAGACGACGTGGGTCCTCGAGCGCGTCCTTGACGCGGACGAGGAAGGTAACGGCACCTTTGCCGTCGACGATGCGGTGGTCGTAGCTAAGTGCCAGATACATCATCGGGCGGGCGACGATCTCTCCGTTCACCACCATCGGGCGTTGCTGGATCTTGTGCATGCCCAGAATGCCTGACTGTGGCGGGTTCAGGATGGGGGAGGACATCAGCGAGCCGTAGACACCACCGTTGGAGATGGTGAAGGTGCCGCCCTGCATTTCGGCCATGCTAAGCTTACCGTCACGGGCGCGAGCGCCTTTTTCGGCGATGGCTTTTTCTATGCCTGCAAATGACATTGCGTCGGCGTCGCGGATGACCGGAACCACCAGACCGGTGGGCGTGCCAGCGGCAATGCCCATATGGACGAAGTTTTTATAGACGATGTCGGTGCCATCGATTTCGGCGTTGACCTCGGGCACTTCTTTCAGGGCGTGGCAGCAGGCCTTGGTGAAGAAGGACATAAAGCCCAGTTTGACACCGTGTTTCTTGAGAAACTCGTCTTTGTATTCGTTGCGCAGGGCCATCACCTCGGTCATGTCGACCTCGTTATAGGTGGTAAGCATGGCGGCGGTGTTTTGGCTTTCTTTCAGACGGCGCGCGATGGTCTGACGCAGCTTGGTCATGCGGACGCGTTCCTCGCGAGCGGCATCGTTTGCCGGAGAGGCCGGGCGCGGTGCTGCGGCAGCGGGTGCCGGGGCTGGTGCTGCGGCGGGTGCCGCACTTGCACCAGCTGCGGCGGCGCGGGCGACATCGTCTTTCATAATGCGACCGTCACGCCCGGTACCCTGTACCTGATCAGGCCTCAGGCCGCCTTCGGCCATGGCGACATTCGCCGATGGTGCGTTCTCGATATCCTTGCCGGTATTGGCGGAGGCAGCGGGAGCCGCAGCGGCTGCTGCTGGGGCTGCGGCGACGGCTCCGCCCGAAGACGATAGTACCGCCAATTTGCCGTTGGCCTGTACGGTGTCGCCTTCGTTTGCAACGATCTCGGCCAGCACGCCTGAGGCAGGGGCAGGCACCTCGACCGAGACTTTATCGGTTTCCAGCTCGCAGAGCATTTCATCGGCAGCGACGGCATCGCCGACCTTTTTGAACCAAGTGGCAACGGTGGCTTCGGTCACAGATTCGCCCAGCGTGGGGACCATGACGTCGATGCTGTCTCCCCCGCCTGTGGCAGCAGGCGCTGCAGCGGCGGGCGCTGCGGCGGCGGGGGCCGGGGCGGCCCCTTCGCCTTCGTTGATCATGGCGAGCAGGGCATCAACGCCAACGGTCTGGCCTTCCGCGGCGACAATCTCGCCCATGGTGCCAGCGGCGGGGGCGGGCACTTCGACGGTGACCTTGTCGGTTTCCAGCTCGCAGAGCATTTCATCGGCGGCGACGGCATCGCCGGGTTTCTTGAACCATGTGGCAACGGTGGCCTCGGTCACGGATTCGCCTAGGGTGGGTACGCGGACTTCTACTGGCATCTCTTATTTCCCTTTGCTGGTCAGCGCGGCGTCGACCAGCGCTTCTTGTTGTGCTTTGTGTTGTGCGGCCAGGCCCGTGGCAGGCGAGGCCGAGGCCGGGCGACCGGCATATTCGGCGCGGGTGTTTTTGGCTTTGATCCGTTGCAGGACCCATTCGATGTTGGGTTCAATGAAGGACCAGGCACCTTGGTTTTTCGGCTCTTCCTGACACCAGACAAACTCGGCCTGTTTGAACCGGCTGAGTTCGTTCACCATCGAAATGGCCGGGAACGGATAAAACTGCTCCAGACGCATCAGGTAAACATCATCAAGGCCGCGTTTGTCGCGCTCTTCGAGCAGATCAAAATAGACCTTGCCGGAGCACATGACGACGCGTTTGATTTTGCCATCCTTGACCAGCTCGGTGTCGGAATGGCCTTTTTGGGCGTCATCCCACAAGACACGATGGAAGCTGGAGCCGGTGGTGAAGTCTTCGGCGTCTGAAACGCAGAGCTTGTGGCGCAGCAGTGATTTCGGCGTCATCATGATCAGCGGTTTACGGAAGGTGCGGTGCATCTGCCGGCGCAGGATGTGGAAGTAGTTCGCTGGGGACGTACAGTTCGCTACGATCCAGTTGTCACCACCGCACATTTGCAAGAACCGTTCCAGACGGGCCGAGGAGTGTTCGGGGCCTTGCCCTTCGAACCCATGGGGCAGCAGGCAGACCAGACCGGACATGCGCAGCCATTTGCTTTCGCCCGAGCTGATGAATTGGTCGAACATAATCTGCGCGCCGTTGGCGAAGTCGCCAAATTGCGCCTCCCACAGGGTCAGCGCGTTGGGTTCGGCCAGCGTGTAGCCGTATTCAAAGCCGAGCACGGCATACTCCGAGAGCATCGAGTCGATGACTTCGTAATGCGCCTGACCTTTGCGGATGTTGTTGAGGGGATAGTAGCGCTCTTCGGTTTCTTGGTTGATTAGGCCCGAATGGCGTTGGCTGAAGGTGCCGCGGGTACAGTCCTGACCGGACAACCGGACCGGGTAGCCTTCGAGCTGCAGCGAGCCAAAGGCCATGGCCTCGGCGGTGGACCAGTCGAAGCCGGTGCCTGTTTCGAACATCTTGGCTTTGGTGTCGAGTAGGCGGGCAACGGTTTTGTGCAGTGGGAAGCCTTCGGGCGCCGAGGACAGGGATTTCCCAATCTCGGCCATGGTTTCGGGCTTCATCGCGGTTTCGCCGCGCTGGTAATCCTCGTCTTTCTTGTCAAGGTGTGACCACTTGCCATCCAGCCAATCGGCCTTGTTGGGCCGGTATTCTTTTCCGATCTCAAACTCGTCTGCCAGATGCGCTTGAAAAGCGGCCTTCATGTCTTCGACTTCACCCTCGGGCATCAACCCGTCTTTAACCAGACGGTCGCTGTAGAGGCTGAGCGTGGTCTTTTGTTTTTTGATCTTCTTGTACATGATCGGGTTGGTGAACATGGGCTCGTCGCCCTCGTTGTGTCCAAACCGGCGGTAGCAGATGATGTCGAGCACGACGTCCTTGTGGAACTTCTGGCGGAACTCGGTGGCCACTCTGGCCGCGTGAACCACCGCTTCTGGATCGTCGCCGTTGACGTGGAAAATAGGCGCTTCGACCATCAAAGCGATATCCGTCGGGTAGGGGCTAGAGCGGCTGAAGTGCGGAGCGGTGGTGAAGCCGATTTGGTTGTTGACCACGATGTGCATGGTGCCGCCGGTTTTGTGACCCTTGAGGCCCGAGAGGCCAAAACATTCGGCCACAACACCCTGACCGGCAAAGGCCGCGTCACCGTGCAGCAGGATCGGCAGAACCTTGATCCGGTCTGTGTCGCCCATCTGATCTTGTTTAGCACGGGCTTTGCCGATGACGACCGGGTTCACCGCCTCAAGGTGGCTCGGGTTGGCAGTCAGCGACAAGTGGACATTGTTGCCGTCGAACTCACGGTCCGAGGATGCCCCGAGGTGGTATTTCACATCACCAGAACCATCAACATCCTCGGGCTTGAAGCTGCCGCCCTGGAATTCGTTGAAGATGGCGCGATAGGGTTTGCCCATTACATTGGCCAGCACCGACAGACGACCCCGGTGGGGCATGCCAATGATGATATCTTGCACACCAAGTGAGCCGCCGCGTTTGATGATCTGCTCCATCGCCGGGATCAGGCTTTCACCACCATCAAGACCGAAACGCTTGGTGCCCATGTATTTGACGTGGAGGTATTTCTCGAAACCCTCGGCCTCGACCATCTTATTCAGGATCGCCTTGCGGCCTTCGCGGGTGAAACGGATTTCCTTGTCAAATCCTTCGATCCGTTCCTTGAGCCAGTTGGCCTGCTCGGGGTCAGAAATGTGCATGTATTGCAGGGCGAAGGTGCCGCAATAGGTGCGGCGAACAATCGACAGGATCTCGCGCATCGAGGCCATTTCGAGCCCAAGCACGTTGTCGATGAAGATCGGGCGGTCCATATCTTCGCGGGCAAAGCCATAGGATTTCGGGTCGAGTTCAGGCCGGAAGGGTTTTTCACGTAGATCCAGCGGATCGAGATTGGCGATCAGGTGACCACGAATCCGGTAAGCGCGGATCAGCATCAGGGCGCGGACGCTATCCAGAACCGCCTGTTTGATGGCCTCGTCAGACACCTCAACCCCAGCCGCCTCTGCCTTGGCTTTGATCTTCTTGCCTGCGTCCTTGGCCTCGGCCGGATATTCGCCGTTCAGTGCGCCGGTGATGTCATCCATGGGTTCCGGGGGCCAATCGGGACGGGTCCATGAAGGGCCTGCCGCCTCGGCCTTGACGGATACTTCGTCATCACCGAGCTGGGCAAAGAAGGCCTGCCAGGCTTCATCTACCGCATTCGGATCATTGGCGTAGCGGGCATAAAGCTGCTCCAGATACTCCGCATTGTGCCCCTGCATGAAGGACGAGGCATGAAACTGGTCGTTGGGGGATTGGTCGGTCATGACGTTACCTCACTTGGGTTGGGGCCGTATTTGTTTGTTTTTTGTTGGCTGCTACCGAGAAGATTGATCAGCGTAGTAACGAACGCTCCAATCAATATGAGAAAGCTAGATTTCAAAAGGAAATGCGCGAGTATGGTTGCACCGATAGTGGCTAGAAGGAAAACCGCGCCCACGATCACGGTAAGACATACCGGAAGTAATGCAAACCAATAGCCGGGGCGACCTGCGTCTTGCATCCGCCGCCAACCTACTGCCAGAAATGGAAGCAAAATCAGAAATGACCATATAGGGGAGAAAAAACCTGAACCTAAGCTCAACGTGAAGGTCATGTTAGCACCTGACATGGTGATGTATGGTAGGTCAATTACCGGGTACGTGAATAGTGCTTTGTCCAACTGAGAGAGACCGTAATCCACTAGTATAAAAAAGAGCGCAAACCACCAAAATTCAGCGCGAGACGCACGGCCAGAAAAGGTGACATATTTGCGGAAGCATGTCGTGATTGCTTCAATTGGACCCATTATAAACTCATAGTACTGTGATGATTTGTGTAAGCCGAGCTGAAGCTCGGCCTACTATTTTGTTCGAAATCAGCCAATCGCCTCAAGCATCGCTTCGCCAAGGCCCGCGGGGCTGTCGGCGACGATGATGCCTGCGGCGCGCATGGCTTCGATCTTGTCGTCTGCACCGCCTTTGCCACCGGCAACGATGGCACCGGCGTGGCCCATGCGGCGGCCCGGAGGGGCGGTGCGGCCAGCGATGAAGCCCGCGACGGGTTTGGAGCGGCCTTTCTTGGCCTCGTCGATCAGGAATTGCGCGGCTTCTTCCTCGGCCGAGCCGCCGATTTCGCCGATCATGATGATCGACTGCGTCTCATCATCCGCCAGGAACCATTCCAGCACGTCGATGTGCTCGGTGCCTTTGATCGGGTCGCCGCCGATACCAACACAAGTTGATTGTCCCAAGCCCACATCCGATGTTTGTTTCACCGCCTCGTAAGTCAGAGTACCCGAGCGAGAAACAACGCCGACCGAGCCACGCTTGTGGATGTGGCCGGGCATGATGCCGATTTTGCAGGCGTCGGGTGTGATGATGCCGGGGCAGTTGGGGCCGATCAAGATGGATTTGCTGTCTTCCAAGGCGCGTTTGACACGCTGCATGTCCAGAACCGGGATGCCTTCGGTGATGGCAACGATCAGTTCCATCTCGGCGTCGATCGCCTCGAGGATACTGTCCGCCGCAAATGGAGGCGGCACGTAGATCACCGATGCGTTGGCGGCGGTGGCGTGTTTCGCCTCGTGCACGCTGTCGAAAACCGGCAGGTCCAGATGGGTCTGTCCGCCCTTGCCGGGGGTGACCCCACCAACCATCTGTGTGCCATATGCGATGGCCTGTTCCGAGTGAAAAGTCCCCTGCGAGCCGGTCAGACCCTGACAGATGACTTTGGTGTTTTTGTCTACGAGGACTGCCATGTGGCGTTCTCCTTTGAAAAAATGTGTCGGGCCTCATGGCCCTGGGATGATCGGATCACGACGTGACGCCGACCTGATATGTACCTTCCTCGGCTGTCCCGTCCTTGCCACCGACGTATGTCAGCGGCCCGTTCGGATAGCCGGGGAACTGGATGAGAATGGTGTCGGGAACCTGTTGCGTATTGCCAAATCGAGATTGCAGATCCTGCAGAACATCCACGCCCGCCTCGGGACGGGCCCGCATGGTGCAGGCTTGCCGCCCACCGGGTGTCTTGCCCCGAGCGAACTTCACCTTACCACCTGTCGGATCTGTACCGTTATTGATGCAGACCTGACGGAAAGCATCCATCGCCTGATCCATCGAAACCTCGGGCAGGGCGCGGATGCTGTCGGCCTTGAGGGACGACTTGCCTGCACAGGCCCCGAGGGCGGCGATGAGGCCAAGGCCGAGAAGTGTTTTGGTCAGACGCAACGATTTAACCCTTTACCGCTTTCACGATTTTCTCGGCACCGTCTTTGAGGTCGTCGGCGGCGATGACGTCAACATCGGAGTTGTTGATGATCGCTTTGCCTTCTTCCACCTTGGTGCCTTCGAGACGAACAACCAGCGGCACCTTGAGGCCGACTTCTTTCACGGCTGCCACAACGCCCTCGGCAATCACATCGCAGCGCATGATGCCGCCGAAGATGTTCACCAGAATGCCTTTGACCTGAGGGTCTGAGGTGATGATTTTGAAGGCCTCGGTGACTTTTTCCTTGGTCGCGCCACCGCCCACATCAAGGAAGTTGGCGGGCTCGGCTCCGTAGAGTTTAATGATGTCCATTGTGGCCATCGCCAGACCCGCGCCGTTGACCATGCAGCCGATCTCGCCATCCAGCGCGATATAGTTGAGGTCGTATTTGGAAGCCTCAAGCTCTTTAGGGTCTTCCTCGGTTACGTCGCGCAGTTCTGAGATGTCGCGGTGGCGGTAGACGGCGTTGCTGTCGAAACCCATCTTGGCATCAAGGCACTTGAGGTCGCCTTTGTCTGACAGGATCAGTGGGTTGATCTCGAGCATCTCCATGTCCTTTTCCAAGAACATTTTGTACAGCGTACCCATCAAGCCAACACATTGTTTGATCTGTGCACCCTCAAGGCCCAGCATGAAAGCGATGCGACGTCCGTGGAATGCCTGATACCCGGTTGCTGGATCAACCGAGAAGCTGAGGATTTTCTCTGGTGTGCTTTCAGCAACTTCTTCGATATCCATGCCGCCCTCGGTCGAGGCAACAAAGCTGACGCGCGACGATCCACGATCAACCAGCAGGGCGAGGTAAAATTCTTTTGAAATCCCTGCGCCGTCTTCGATGTAGACGCGGTTGACCTGTTTACCCGCCGGGCCGGTCTGTTTGGTGACCAATGTGCGGCCAAGCATTTTCTTGGCTTCGTCGGCGGCTTCTTCAACCGACTTGGCCAGACGAACGCCGCCCTCTTCGCCAGCGCCGGCCTCTTTGAATTTTCCTTTGCCGCGTCCACCTGCGTGGATCTGCGCCTTGACCACCCAAAGTGGGCCGTCCATTTCACCGGCTGCTGTTTTGGCTTCTTCGGCACGAAGAACGACGCGTCCGTCTGAAACCGGTGCGCCATAAGAGCGAAGTAGAGCCTTCGCCTGATATTCGTGGATATTCATCAACCTATCCCGTGTTGCTGCGATTAATTATTTTGTATCCTTGCAGGATTGCATGCGGAATAAAGTGTTTTTTTGAAATTATTGTCAAATAGGGAGAATTATTCATATATGTGATCACACGAAAAAAACCTGTGATCACAAAAAATATCACGCGCGGCGAATCGGGCGTTTTTACTGTAAAATCGGGCTGTGCACACTGTCAGCGCATGAGAGACGCGTCCTGGATCAGCCAATCACAAAGCTGTGGGAAGTCAATTCCACAATGCTTAGCGTGCAGTCCAGAGTATGAATTTCGGCGAAAGCCCGGTTGTGAGTTGAGTTCGAGAATATAAAGGCCGTCTGGCCCTCGAGCTTCATCCCAGCGAAAGTCAGTGCGGGTCAGACCCCGGCATCCGAGAGCTCTGTGTGTCGCGAGTGCGAGATCCATTAGGCGAGTTTCGACATCGCAGGGGAGTTGCGCCGGGACGGTGTGATTTTCAGATGCATGATGATACTTGGTGACGTAATCGTTGACGCCTTCGAATTCGAACTGGCTCGCCGCAAGGGGGCGGTCCCCCAAAACGCTGACCGTAAGCTCGCGACCGGGAACGTACTCTTCGATCATAAAAATGTCGCGGCCATTTTCCTTGATCTTTGGAGGAGGATTGTCGAGGTTCTCGACAAGATAAAGCCCGCCCAAGCTAGAGCCGTTATCATTGGGTTTTATGACATAGGGAGCATCCATCTGATGTTCGGCTTCGATATCTTGGCGATGGACCAGTTTGCCCTTGGGTACCGGCAGATTAGATTCACTTAGCACGGCTTTGCTTTTAGTTTTATCCATGGTGAGGGCGGTGGCAAGCGTGCCAGAGTGGGTATAGGGAATTTCCAACAGTTCAAGCAGACCCTGCAGTTCGCCGTTTTCTCCCGGCGCGCCGAGCAGAGCACAAAAGGCGACGTCGGGGGCGTATGCCGTCAGGTCATGGACAAAAGCAGAGCCTACGTCGAATGTTTTGCAGTCATGTCCCAGTTCTTTGATGGCCCATTCGGCTTCGGTTCCTGAGCGAAAGGATAATTCCCGCTCCAGAGAGTGTCCGCCCGTCATGATAGCAATGCGCATAGGTCACCGTGAGTGTTTTAAGTAGAATCTCCATAAAAGTGTATTTCAGCGACACATTTCTGGCAACAAATCATTTGTTAACAAATGGTTAACCAGATTTTGCGCTTTGAGAGGCGAGAGCGAACAAAGGCGGTTCTTTTTTCTTTCGTATAAAAAGGGCGGCCTGTGCTCAGAAGGCAAGAGTACAGGCCATGGCGGTTACTCATTCACGTATTCACTGCCCCCAAAATAAAAACGCGCCACACTATTTATGTGGCGCGTTTCACGCAAATTTTTAGGTCAGGAAATCCTGACCTTGCGCGGATTTACGCGAGTGAGCCGTCGATGGCGACGCAGGCATCAACCAGACCTTTGACGGCATTGACCGAGGTGTCGAACATTTCTTGCTCTTCTTTGTTGAGCTTGATGTTGACGATCCGCTCGATCCCGCCAGCCCCGATCACGGTGGGCACGCCGACGTACATGTCTTTGACGCCAAGATCGCCGTCACAATAGGCGGCGCAGGGCAGGACGCGTTTTTGGTCTTTCAGATAGGCTTCGGCCATCTCAATGGCAGAAGAGGCTGGCGCATAGAAAGCGGAACCGGTTTTCAGCAGGCCAACGATTTCAGCACCGCCATCACGGGTGCGCTGGATGATCGCATCCATTTTTTCCTGCGTGGTCCAGCCCATCTCGATCAGATCAGGCAGTGGGATGCCAGCAACGGTGGAATAGCGCAGCGATGGTACCATGGTGTCGCCGTGGCCGCCCAGAACGAAGGCGGTGACGTCGCGCATCGAGACGTTGAATTCTTCGGCCAGGAAGTGGCGGAAGCGACCGCTGTCCAGAACACCGGCCATGCCGCAGACTTTGTTGGCGGGCAGGCCTGAGAATTTTTGCAGCGCCCAGACCATCGCGTCCAGCGGGTTGGTGATGCAGATGACAAAAGCGTTAGGCGCGTGCGCGGCGATGCCTTCGCCAACGGACTTCATCACTTTGAGGTTAATGCCCAGCAGGTCATCGCGGCTCATGCCCGGCTTGCGGGCCACACCGGCGGTGACGATGCAGACGTCAGCGCCTGCGATGTCGGCGTAATCGCTGGTGCCGGACATGGCAGCATCGATTTTTTCAACCGGGCCGGATTCTGCAATGTCGAGTGCCTTGCCTTGAGGCAGGCCGTCCGCGATGTCGAAGAGAACGACGTCGCCGAGTTCTTTGATCGCAGCAAGATGGGCGAGCGTACCGCCGATATTGCCAGCACCGATGAGGGCAATTTTGGGTCGGGCCATGGGAAAAATCTCCGGAATGGTTAGAATTTCGTTGTTTTGGGTAGTCGGAAAACCCCCCGCGCGCAAGGGTGCTGCACTGCGGCGAAATTCTGTATGTCCCGTTGCTTAGGTGCTGTTGAGCGCTAACGGTGCTATAAAACAGAGGGGATCGGGATGTTTATTGTCCCGCCGGTAAGGGCTGAAGTTGGCACAAAGATGTGAACGGCTGCCACTTCAGACCGTTAGTTTTGCGAGCATCGACAGCGTTCAGCGAATCTTGGTGAGTCGCGCAAGTGCTGCGAGCTTTCAAAGCTCGTTACCGATGGCGGGCAACGCTTCGGTCAGTGTTTCAAAGGCCTGGCCGCTGGCCAGCAGGCAGGTGATGCCGCGTGCATTGGTGGCGGTGATGGTCCAGGTGCCGGTCTCATCAGAGGCGAACACTTCGATCATCGTGTTGTTCGCGCCAAGACCGACGGATTGGCGAGATTCGCGGTATTTACTGGCCAGACGGTCCAGCACCATATCGCGCTGCCCGCAGTTGTTTTGTGCTGTGGCGGGGTGCGACAGGAGGCCCATCGCGACGACGGCGTAAAGAATCAATTTACCTTTCATGGTCATATCCTTTCCGGGTGATTTGCTTTGCCAGATGCGAAAAGCCTGCGAGAGGAGGTGTCAATGCCCGGTTAACACTCAGGACGGTACAATGCGTTTCACGCCTTTTCTGGGCGAATTTGCTATATTTTAAGGGCAGATCGATGCCGATTGTGTGCCGGTGTTTCTGCGCTGCGGCGTAAAAAGGCTTGAATTATTCAGGCAAAAAATGCCATTCCTGCGCAAGAATATTTCTGACGCGAACTGGAGAGGACAGCCAATGGACAGCAGCACCCACCCGTTTCGGTCTGTTCTGTATATCCCTGGATCGAAAGAGCGCGCGCTGGACAAGGCGCGCAATCTGCCAGCGGACGCCATAATATTTGACCTCGAAGATGCGGTTGCCCCGGAATCCAAAGCGAGCGCGCGTCAGACGTTGGCGGATGCGCTGAAAACTGGCGGGTATGGCAAACGCGCCAAGATCGTGCGGATCAACGCGCTGACCACTGAATGGGGGTGGGAAGATGTGCGCGCGCTTAAGGATGTAGGCGCTGATGCGATCTTGCTCCCAAAAGTAAACTCTGTCTCAGACGTGGACGTGCTGGCGGATCTGGTCGGATCGGATATGCCGATCTGGACGATGATGGAAACGCCAGTAAGCGTGTTCAATGCGCGTGAGATCGCGGCGCACCGTCAGGTGGAAGGGTTGGTCACCGGGACCAACGACCTTACCAAGGATCTTGCAGCGCGCTACCGCGCGGATCGTTTGCCGTTGATGCTGGCATTGCAAAGCATCGTGATGGCGGCGCGGGCAGCACGAATTGTGGCCGTGGACGGGGTCTATAACCGGTTTCGTGATGGCGACGGGTTGAAGGCGGAATGTGAGCAGGGGCGTGATCTGGGTTTTGACGGGAAAACTTTGATTCACCCGGCGCAGATCGAAATTACCAATACCGCCTTTGCTCCGACCAATTCAGAGATTGAAGTGGCCGAGCGCCAGATTGCGGCCTATGAGGAAAGCCAAGCCTCGGGGCAGGGAATCGCGGTGGTTGACGGGCAGATCGTTGAAAATCTGCATGTGGTTGCAGCGAAACGGGTTCTGGCCAAGGCGCATGCCGTGGCTGAGATGGCGGCGGAGTGATGGGCATGTTTTTGATTGTTTTGGGTCTGCTTTTGTGGAGCGGCGCGCATCTGTTCAAACGCCTCGCACCTGCGCGACGTGCCGCGATGGGCGAGGCCGGGCGCAAAAGCTTGGCAATTACGATGGTTGTCGGAATTGTGCTGATGGTCTTGGGCTACCGTATGGCTGATGGTGCGGTGTTCTGGGGGCGTAGTCCGGCGCTGGTGGGGATTAACAACCTGTTGATGCTACTGGCCGTGTATTTATTCGCAGCCTCAGGGATGAAAACCGCGATTGCGCGGAAGATGCGCCACCCGATGCTAGCGGGCGTCAAGGTTTGGGCGTTGGCGCACCTGTTGGTGAATGGGGATGCGCCATCTTTTGTGCTCTTTGGTGGCATGCTGGTCTGGGCCGTGGTCGAAATGATTGTGATTAATCGCGCCGAACCAGAGTGGACACCGCCGCCAGTGGTACCGATGCGCAAAGAAATCATGGCGCTGGTCGGAACGCTGGTGGTCTATGGGGTAATCGCCGGGATCCATACGGCACTTGGCTATCCAACATTCGGGTAAGAAATCATGAAGCTTTATCGTTTTCTCAGTGCGGACGACACGTCGGACTTTTGTCACAAGGTGACAGAGGCGTTGAACAAAGGGTGGGAGTTACACGGCTCACCCACATATGCCTTTGATCAGGCAAACGGAATTATGCGGTGCGGACAGGCCGTGGTGAAAGAGACTGATGGGGAATACACCCCGGACACAAAATTAGGAGAGCAGTGACATGGCGAAGACGAATCCGGGCCGGTTCTTTGAGGATTATACTATAGGCGAAACTATTCATCACGCGGTGCCACGCACGGTGTCGGGGGGCGAGCGGGCGCTTTATCACGCGCTCTATCCGGCGCGTCATGCATTGTACTCTTCGGACGAATTTGCGCGTAATTGTGGCCTGTCGGCCAGCCCACTGGATGACATCGCGGCCTTTCACGTCGTGTTTGGCAAGACTGTCCCAGACATTTCACTGAATGCCTTGGCCAACCTGGGATATGCCGAAGGGCGCTGGCTGAAACCGGTGTGGCCCGGTGATACCATCCGCTCGACTTCTGAAGTGATCGGCGTCAAGCAGAACTCAAACGGCAAGTCTGGTGTGGTCTGGGTGCGTACACGGGGCATGAATCAACATGATGACGTCGTGCTGGAATATGTGCGCTGGGCCATGGTGCGCAAACGCGATGTTGATGCGCCCGCACCGGAAACTGTCATTCCCGATCTGGCCAAGGTTGTGGCGTCTAAGGACCTAGTCGTGCCCGAGGGGTTGGATTTCACTGATTACGATTTCACGCTTGCCGGTGAGCCGCACCGTTGGGGTGATTATGAGGTTTGCGAGGTGATCGACCACGTTGACGGTGTGACCGTGGAAGAAGCTGAGCACATGATGGCCACGCGACTGTGGCAGAATACAGCCAAGGTGCATTTTGATGCGACCCTGCGCGAAGATGGGCAACGCCTGATTTACGGCGGGCACGTGATTTCGATGGCACGGACCCTAAGCTTTAACGGTTTGGCTAACGCACAGATCGTGGCGGGCCTGAATGGCGGGACACATGCCAATCCGTGCTACAGCGGAGATACAATCAAGGTTTGGTCCGAAGTGTTGGACAAGGCAGAAACCGCTGCACCGGGAGTTGGTGCACTGCGTTTGCGCCTGGTGGCAACCAAGGGTGGCGAGCCGTTTACCCTAAAGGGCGACGATGGAAAATATTTACCGCATGTGATGCTGGATCTGGATTACTGGGCATTGATGCCGATGTAATGTAGCTTTCCCCTCATCCTGGAAACTGTCTGATAGAGGGCATTAAGTCTAATTTTTCAAGATTCTATTGAGTCTTGTAGCGGAGTTTTGGGATTCGTGATCACATGAAATTTCGTGTGATCACAAAATGTAAAAAATCCGGCCATTTGTACCTCAAAAGCGTTAAAACGGCTTTGAAAGGGTGACACTTGCGATAAAAGATTCCACAAAAGGACAGCTCTGCATGGGAAATAGCTCCATGTGCCAACCAGAGGGAATGTAATTATGGCTGATGTGAACCGGGGCAATCGCCCGCTTTCACCCCATTTGTTGATCTATCGCCCACAAATGACTTCGATGTCTTCGATCATGGTTCGGATGTCCGGCTTGGCATTGCTCGCACTGGCGCCGTTAGTGGTCGGGTGGTTATTAGCGGCGGCAACATCCGAAAGTTGCTTTGCTGCAATTGACGGGTTCCTGCGCAGTTGGTTTGGCAAGCTGATCATGTTCGGCGGGATCTGGGCGCTGTGGTATCACACGCTGGGACGCCTGCGCCATGTGATCTGGGACTTTGGTTACTGCCTTGATGTGGAAATATCCGAGAAGATGGGGATGGGCATGTTCATCGGTGCCACAGTCCTGACCATTCTGACCGTGCTTGTGGTGTAAGGAGAAAGCTCATGCAATATCTGACGGATCGCAAACGCGCACAGGGGCTGGGAGCTGGAAGTTCAGGCACCCAGGGACATTGGCAGATGATGGTGCGCTCGATGATCATGGTGGTGTTGGTTCCACTGTTCATCTGTGCGCTGGGCCATGGCATTGGTGGTTCCTTTGCCGAGGTGCAGGAGTATTTCAGCCGACCGTTCCCGGCGATTGTTCTGGCGCTGGGCCTGATAGTGGGGCTCATTCACCTGATGTATGAAGCGCAGGAAGCCATCGAGGATTATGTTCACGGCGTTGCCGAGAAGCTGACGCTCGTTGCCTTGCGCGCCTTTTGTTACACGCTGATCGCGGCGGGGCTATTCGCCATCGCCAAGTTGGCCCTTTAATTTACGACCGGAGACTTCAGAAATGGCTGCTTACGAATACGAGACGCATGACTATGACGTCGTGGTCGTTGGAGCGGGGGGCGCTGGTTTGCGTGCCACGTTGGGAATGGCGGAGCAGGGGCTGCGCACGGCCTGTGTGACCAAGGTGTTTCCGACCCGCTCGCATACGGTTGCGGCACAGGGTGGAATTGCTGCAAGTCTGGGCAACATGGGCCCCGATAGCTGGCAATGGCATATGTATGACACGGTCAAGGGCTCTGACTGGCTGGGCGATACCGACGCGATGGAATATCTGGCACGTGAGGCCCCAAAAGCTGTTTATGAGTTGGAGCACTACGGCGTACCGTTCTCGCGCACCGAAGAAGGCAAGATTTATCAGCGCCCATTCGGTGGTCACACCACCGAGTTTGGCGAAGGCCCTGCGGTGCAGCGCACCTGTGCGGCGGCTGATCGGACCGGTCATGCGATTTTGCACACGCTCTATGGTCAATCGCTTAAAAACAATGCTGAATTCTATATCGAATATTTCGCCATCGATCTAATCATGTCCGATGATGGTGCCTGCACTGGTGTTGTCTGCTGGAAGCTGGATGACGGCACGATGCATGTCTTCAACGCCAAGATGGTCGTGCTGGCGACCGGCGGTTATGGTCGGGCCTATTTCAGCGCGACCTCGGCCCATACCTGCACCGGTGACGGCGGCGGTATGGTGGCTCGTGCGGGTCTGGCCCTGCAGGACATGGAGTTCGTTCAGTTCCACCCAACCGGTATCTACGGTTCAGGTTGTCTGATCACCGAAGGTGCGCGCGGCGAAGGTGGGTATCTGACCAACTCCGAAGGCGAGCGTTTTATGGAGCGCTATGCGCCCCAGTACAAAGACTTGGCGCCACGCGACTATGTCAGCCGGTCGATGACCATGGAAATCCGTGAAGGCCGCGGTGTGGGCGACGGTGGTGATCATATCCACCTGAACCTGTCGCACTTGCCGGCCGAGGCACTGCATCTGCGCTTGCCTGGAATTTCGGAAAGCGCGCGTATCTTTGCGGGTGTTGACGTGACTAAGGAGCCGATCCCGGTTCTGCCGACGGTGCACTATAACATGGGCGGTATTCCAACCAACTATTGGGGTGAGGTTCTGAACCCCACCAAAAAAGACCCCAACGCTGTTGTTCCCGGCCTGATGGCCGTGGGCGAGGCGGGCTGTGCCTCAGTCCATGGTGCGAACCGTTTGGGGTCGAACTCTTTGATTGACCTGGTGGTCTTTGGTCGAGCTGCAGCCATTCGCGCCGGTAAAGTTGTGGATCGTGATAGCGCGGTCCCATCGACAAATACCGGTGAGGTCGACAAGGCGTTTGATCGTTTTGACGGTCTGCGCAATGCGACAGGTGCAATCCCCACGGCTGATCTGCGGCTTGAGATGCAGCGTACGATGCAGGCAGATGCGGCCGTATTCCGGACCTCGAAGACGCTGGCCGACGGCGTTGAGAAGATGGATGTGATCGCCGGTAAGCTGGATGACCTGCACGTCACCGACCGTTCATTGGTGTGGAACAGCGATCTGATGGAAACGCTGGAGCTGACCAACCTGATGCCGAACGCCTTGGCGACGATTTATGGTGCCGAAGCGCGCCAAGAGAGCCGCGGCGCCCACGCGCATGAGGATTTCAGCACCCGCGATGACGAAAACTGGCGTGTCCACACCGTGGCGCGAGTTGATGGTAACAAAACCTCGCTCAGCTACCGCCCCATTGTGGTCGATCCGCTGACCACCGAAGATGAAGGCGGCATTAGCCTGAAGAAAATCGCTCCGAAAGAGCGGACGTTCTAAGGGTTAATTTATATGACGCGTGCGGATACCTCTCAATCCAGTGCCGGCATTCCTAAGTTGATGTCGCACATCTGGATTGGCCCCAAACCGGCTCCCATCGAGTGGATGCAGACCTGGCAGGAAAAGCATCCGGATTGGGACTACAGGATCTATGATAACGATTATCTTGAGCGGACAAGTTTCAAGACGCAGAGACTGATCGACTTTTATCTTGATGTCGCCATGTATGCGGGCGTGGCTGATCTGATGCGCTATGAGATCCTATTCGAACATGGCGGGTATTTGGCGCCAGCAGACTGCATTTGCCTGCATCCGATTGATGAGCTTTTGAACGGTGCCAAGGCACATACGGTTTACGAGAATGAAATGATCCGCGGCAAGCTGGTCTCACCCATTCTGGCCTGTGAACCGGGTAATGAATTTGTTGGTCAGTTGATTGACAGGCTCTGCACTGTGACGGCAGATGAGTTGGTCCATCCTTGGATTTCGACTGGTAACTTGTTTGTTGCTAAGATGATCGAAGAACTGCAGCCTGATATCGAGATCTTGCCGTCGCATACGATGATTCCAGTGCATCACACCGGGATCGTCTACGAGGGCGCGGATAAAGTTTATGCCATGCAGACATTTGGTTCGACCAGATCGGCCTATGGTAAGGAAAAGAAACACAAGCGCCTGAGTTTCGCAGAACGTCGTGCAAAGAAAGAACGGCAAAAGCGCATTGATGCCTTTAACGACCGCTGCGTGAATCGCCGGACAGGTGTTTTTCAAGAGGTTAACCGATGGATGCCGCAAGGATGAGGTTATTGAGTTTACAAGTGGGAGGGCAGAGCTGATGCGTGCCTTTGTTTCGATGATGTCAATCTGTACACTGACGGCCTGTGCTGCAGCCAATGATGCGGTTGATAATGTTGCGCGTGATCGGGCGAAGACGGTTGTGAATGGCGTAGTTGAAGACAAGTTCCCCGGTGTGAATGTGGCCCCGGTCACGGATTGTGTGATTGATGCGGCATCGGCCAGCGAGATCGTCTCAATCGGTAGCGCTTCGGTTACGGGGGTGACGCAGTCAACTGTTGAGAAGGTCTTGGAAATTGCCAGTCGGCCAGAAGCTGTGAATTGTATCGCTGAAAATGGCTTAAACTTGTTTGCTGCCGTGCCAAATGTAGCAAATTTGGGGAAGACTCAGGCATGACGGATGTTCTGCAGATACTCGGGTTTACGCCCGGCAGAATTCTGCGGGTTTTTGGGATGCGCCGGTCTGGCAATCATGCCATCATCAACTGGTTGCAGCGAAATGCTCCGGGGGATTCAGTGTTTTTAAACAACTGCCGCCGGAAAGCATCTGTGTTGGAGACGTTTCAGGGCTGCGAAGTGAATGGCGAACGCCACATTCACAAGCCAGAGGATGGGCAGCCTATTGCAGAACATGTTTCTGATGGTGCAGTGCTTTTGCTGTCTTACGAAGATTTTGCCCCGGTTGGGCGAGAAGATTTGATGGACCTCGTGAGTGCGGAATTCAATGCTGACGACGTGAGCCACGAGATTGTGATTTATCGCAATTTCACGAATTGGTCTGCATCGTTGCTTAAGAAATTGCAGGGCAACCCCAGCCATACCCCGCTCGGGCGCTTGCGGATCATGATGGGCGCGTTGGAGCAATATAAGCATATGCTCACATTGGTTGAAGAACCTCGCGGTCACAACATGCAAGCGATTCACTATGATGGCTGGTGTGGCTCGGCAGAATACCGTGTGGCAACATTAGAGAGCTTGGAATTGGAGAATTGTGACGATGATCTGGGACGCGTGCAGAAATACGGTGGTGGATCGTCTTTTCAGCCAAATGCAAAAACGGCTGAAGAGCTCGATGTTCTGCGGCGGTGGCCGGCGATGGAAAGCGACCCTGAATACCAGATTGTGTTGAGTGCAGCACGGCAAGATCTACACCTGATGAAATTATTAGAGCGGCTGACGCCGCAAGATGCCGCATTGGCAGCTGGGAGCGTAAAACGCTCGGGCTCCCGATCCGGTTGGTTCAAAGATTTGCTCAACCCCAAACGCGCCCTGCGCGTTAGGTAAGTGAAGGAGACGACCCCATGGTTCAGTTCAAACTCCCCAAAAACTCCCGGATGGTTTCGGGCAAGACATGGCCCAAGCCGGAAGGCGCTTCAAATGTGCGCAAGTTCCAAATCTACCGTTGGAACCCGGATGATGGCCAGAATCCGCGGGTTGATACCTATTTTGTCGATATGGACACTTGCGGACCAATGATCTTGGACGCGCTGATCAAGATCAAGAATGAGATTGACCCGACGCTGACGTTCCGCCGGTCATGCCGCGAGGGTATCTGCGGATCTTGCGCTATGAATATCGACGGGATCAACACGTTGGCCTGTATCTATGGCATGGACGAGGTGCGCGGTGACACGGTCAAGATTTATCCGCTGCCGCATATGCCGGTGGTCAAGGACCTGATCCCGGATTTGACGCATTTTTATGCCCAGCATGCCAGCATCATGCCATGGCTGGAAACCAAGACTAACCGCCCGGCCAAAGAATGGAAGCAATCCATCGAGGATCGCGAGAAGCTGGATGGTCTGTATGAGTGTGTGATGTGCGCAAGCTGCTCGACCTCTTGCCCCAGCTATTGGTGGAATGGAGACAAATACCTTGGCCCCGCCGCGCTTTTGCACGCCTATCGCTGGATCATCGACAGCCGGGACGAGGCGACAGGGGAGCGGCTGGACTATTTGGAAGATCCGTTCAAGCTCTATCGTTGTCATACCATCATGAATTGCTCAAAGACCTGTCCCAAGGGATTGAACCCGGCAAAGTCGATTGCACAGATAAAGAAGATGATGGTGGATCGCGCGGTTTAACGCGACCTCAATTATGATCAAATTCATGACGTAGCGTTTCGGTTTCGGGCCAGTTTGTTCATGCCTACTTTCGGCAATAGGAGGATTGGGCATGGACGAAGTCATTATTGTTGGCGGCGGATTGGCCGGGCTGGTGGCCGCGCATGAGGCAACCAAACGCGGGCGCCGCGTTGTTCTGATTGATCAGGAAGGGCCGCAATCACTGGGTGGGCAGGCGTTCTGGTCGCTGGGTGGCTTGTTTATGATTGACACGCCCGAGCAGCGCCGGATGGGCATCCGTGACAGCCGAGATTTGGCCGAGGTTGATTGGATGGGCAGTGCTCAGTTTGATCGCCCCGAGGATGAAAACCCCCGAAAATGTGCGCAGGCTTATCTGGATTTTGCTGCCGGGCCGATGCGCGGCTATTTACACGACATTGGGTTGCGCTGGTTCCCAGTTGTGGGCTGGGCCGAACGCGGTGGCAGCTACGCCAATGGGCACGGCAATTCAGTGCCAAGATTCCATGTGACATGGGGGACAGGTACGGGCGTGGTTGCGCCGTTTGTGAAACTGGCGAAAGAAGCCGAAGCGGAGGGCTTGTTGAGGTTTGCGCATCGCCACAAGGTCACCAGCCTTGAGGTCACCAATGGGCGGGCTTCGGGTGTCAAAGGCGACATTCTGGCCGATGACGATGCTGTGCGCGGGGCCTCGACCAACCGCGAGGTTGTGGGGCAGTTTGATTTTTCTGGTGAAAGCGTGATCATCACTTCGGGTGGTATTGGTGGTGACCACGACAAAGTGCGCACCCTTTGGCCAACTGATCGTTTGGGTCCTGCGCCTAAGAAGATGGTGGCGGGTGTTCCGGATTATGTCGACGGCCAGATGCAGCAGGCGGCAAAAGATGCCGGGGCCGGTGCGATTAACGAAGACCGGATGTGGCATTATACCGAAGGTCTGGAGAACTGGGATCCGATCTGGCCCAAACATGGCATTCGCATTCTGCCGGGGCCGTCCTCGATGTGGTTTGACGCCAATGGCGACAGGATGGAAGCGCCTTGCATGCCAGGATTTGACACGCTGTCGACGTTGAAACGGATTCTGTCTACGGGGCACGAGCACAGCTGGTTTATTCTGACCCAAAAGATAATTGAAAAAGAGTTTGCCCTATCGGGGAGTGAGCAAAACCCGGACCTGACCAATGCCACATGGAGCGGAGTGTTGAAAGAGCGCCTTGGCAAGGGCGCGACCCGCGCGGTTGAGGCGTTCAAGGAGCATGGCAAGGATTTTGTCGTAGCCGATGATTTTGACACGCTGGTTGAGGGCATGAACAAGATCACCCCGGATGTACCGGTGGATGGTGCAAAACTGAAAGCACAGATCGAGGCGCGGGATTCACAGCTAGAGAATGAATTTTCCAAAGACGCGCAGATCATCGCGATCCGGCAGGCGCGGGCTTATCGCGGGGATAAGCTGATCCGTACGGCCAAGCCACATGCCATTCTGGACCCGAAGAACGGGCCACTGATTGCTGTACGTTTGAACATCCTGACACGTAAATCGCTGGGTGGGTTGCACACCAATGTTCAGGGGCAAGTGTTGCGCCCGGATGGAATGGTGTTCGATGGGCTCTATGCTGCGGGCGAAGTCGCGGGCTTTGGCGGTGGGGGGTATCACGGCTACAACGCGCTTGAGGGATCTTTCCTTGGTGGCTGCATTTTTTCGGGCCGCGCGGCGGGGATGGAGGCCTAAGCGTTTTTATCGAACATGATGATCGCGACGCCAGCAAGCACGATGGCACCACCGATCATCACTTGTAGACTAAGGCTTTCGCCGAGGAAAATCACTGCACCAGCGACGGAAAACAGAGGCAAGAGCAGCAAGAACGGTGCCACCTGGCCCACTGGGTTACGCCGTATCAGCGTGTACCAGATGCCATAGCCGAGCGCGGTCATCACGAGGCCCATGTAGAAGGCGGCCCCCCAGACCACCCAAGTGGCGCTGGTAATCGCTTCGACATGGCCGGTTTCAAAGGTCAACGACATCACCAGCAATTGCGGGGCGGCCCAGACGGCGACCCACGCGATGACGGTAAGGCCGTCGATGTCATGAAGTTGCCGGATCATGACCTGTCCGACCGCCCAAACCGCTGCGCCGCCGATGACCATCAGAACCGAAATCCAAGCCGCAGCGATATGCGGTGTGCCGCTGATTTTCCAGACGCCGAAGAAGGCAATGCCGATGCCCAGCCATTTGCGCAGGCTGGTCTTTTCCTTGAGGGCCACCATGCCGCACAGAGTGAGAAACGGCACCTCAAGCTGTACAATCAGAGCGGCGGCGGAGGCATCAAGACCTTTCAGACCGGTGTATGTGAAGCTGTATTGCATCGCTGCCGAAATGAAGGCGATCAGCCCGAGCATCTTGAGCTGGCCGACCGGTGGCTTCACCCACCAAACTAGCGCCAGCGCCGTAATCGCAAAGCGGATCGACATCAGCAGGATCGGTGGGAAATGTGTGATCGCCGCTTTGGCGAAAACAATGCCCATGCCCCACGTCAGCGCGACGCAGACACCAAGGAGCGCATCGCGCACGCCGATTTTAGGCACAGTTGTCATAGTACTACTGGGCCATGGCCGCGCAGGCTAATCTGTTCTGTTCCCGACAAAATCTGCGATTTGCGCAAAAACTGCAGAACTTGCGCGCAGGACCTGCAATTCGGGCGGGCATGAGAGGAAAGAGACAGAAGTAGAAAGGCAAACCTCATGCACAAATCCCCCGGATACAGATTTTTCATATTGTCGGTGCTGGTCGTATTGATGACCGTCCCGGTATTCTTTGTCGGCAGTGTCATCGATAAGCGCGCCGATTACAATCGGGTCACTCGATACGAGATTGGCCATGAATGGGGTGGGCGTCAGCAGCTGAGCGGCCCTGTTCTGGTTATCCCCGTGCAAAAGACGGTGAGTGTACGCGACAAGATCGAAGTTCTGGACCCTGTCACCGGGCATCAAATGACGGACGTCAATGACAAACCGCTCTATCGTTACAAGGATGTTGAGCGCACCTACAACCAAGATTCGGTATATATTTATCCAGATAACCTGAGTGTGGATGTCGAGAGTCAGAGCCAAGAGCGGCGCCGTGGGATCTTCACCGTGCCCGTTTACAGCGCGCAAGCCGAAATGCAGTTTGATTTCCCCTATGACAAGGCGACCAAGGTGCTGAAGGCCAAGGAGGTTCTGGTTTGGGACAAAGCCGAAGTGCGGTTTCATGTATCCTCCAACCGGGCCTTGCGTGGGGCAACTGAATTGCTAGCAGATGGGAAAGCGCTGCCACTGGAGCCTTCCGCCAGCGAGATCCACGGCAAAGGTGGTATCCAGGCGCTGACGGGTGATCCGCGTGAACACGAGCGTTATCACCTCAAGCTGGGTCTGAACGGGACCGAGGCGCTGGAGTTCACGCCGGTAGGGCGCACGAGTGAAGTTTCAGTCACGAGTGATTGGGCGCACCCGGAGTTTCGCGGGAACTTCCTGCCGGATGGGCATGAGGTCACTGAGGCAGGGTTCGCTGCGAACTGGACCATTCCACATCTGGCACGGAGTATCCCGCAGGTCTCGCGCGAAGACACGGATGAGGCTGCGCGCCGGAGCAGTGGGTTTGGTGTCGGGTTCTATCAGCCGAATGACTTCTACCAGAAAGCCTACCGTGCCGCGCGCTATGGGATGTTGTTTATCGGCCTGACGTTCCTGACGATCTTTCTGGTTGAAGGCGCATCCAAACGCCCAACCCATCCGGTGCAGTACATTCTGGTGGGTCTGGCGCAGTCGGCGTTCTTTTTGCTGATGCTGGCCCTGTCTGAGCAAATCGGCTTTGCCATGGCCTATCTGGTATCGGCCGGGGCAACCGTGGCGCTGATTACCTGTTTTGGCGTGGTGGCCTTGCGGCTGGGAAAACGCGCATTGGTGCTCGGGCTGGCGCAGGCGGTGCTCTATACGGTGATGTACCTGATACTGCGCAGCGCGGACTATGCGCTTTTGGCGGGCTCAATCTTATTGTTTGCTGCAATCGCCGGGACGATGTTCGCCACCCGCAATGAGGATTGGTACGGCGATCCTGAGAAGAAAGCCAAATCTGGCTGGTGGCGGAAACGAGAGGTTGCTCAGCCTTTGCCGCAAGCCCCGGCAAAGTAATTTCAATAAGGCCACCTGCATTTGCTGGGTGGCCTTCCCCTTCAGAGGCCGTCGAATTCACACAGGGTGTGCACGGACATGCCCAATTCTTCGAGCCGTTTGCGGCCGCCCAGTTCAGGCAGATCAACCACAAAGGCGCAGCCAGTGATTTCCCCGCCCAGACGTTCGATCAGCTTGATGCCAGCAGTGGCGGTGCCGCCCGTGGCAAGAAGATCATCCACCACCAGAACCCGCTCGCCGGGTTGGATTGCATCGGTGTGAATTTCAACCACGGCCTTGCCGTATTCCAGCGTGTAGGCTTCGGACAGGACATCACCGGGCAATTTACCCTGTTTGCGTACCGGTACGAAACCAACCGACAGTTGGTGCGCCACGGCACCGCCCAGGATAAAGCCACGCGCCTCTAGCCCGACAACTTTGTCGATCCGCTGACCGACAAAGGGATGCACCAGTTGATCCACCGCCATGCGAAATCCGCGCGGATCGGAAAATAGCGTCGTCACATCGCGAAAGATGATGCCTTCGTGCGGGAAATCAGGGATGGCGCGAATATAGTCGCTGACGGTTTTGCTGTTTGGCATGAGGACACCTGTTCAAGAAAGTCGCACCTGATGTGGCGCAAATCAGATGTCATGACAAGGGGACGGGTCACTACAGGCTGGGCTTGGTGACCATCAGCCAGAAAATACCGGTCAGGCTGATGAAGGCGGGCCAGCCAAGTGCAAACCAGACGCGATAGACGCGCAGGGCCTCTGGCGACAGCTCGGTACCCGCTTGTGATGCCTGTTCGGCAAGGTCGCGGATCTTGATTTGCAGATGCACTACCGGAGCCCAGCAGACAAAAGCAAGAAGGTAGAGAGCATAGGTGGCCATCAACCAGGGTTCCGTCAAGGAATAGTCCAGCAGGTGGATGAGCCATAGGCCCGTCAGGGGTTGGACGATGCCCGCTGGTGTGGTGAACAGCCAATCCGCCCAGACCACGGCCTTGGACACAGGGTATATGACCTCGGGCCTGCCAGTACGCATGGCACAGACCATCTGGAACGCCGTGCCAATGCCAGTGCCAAACAGAACGGTTGAGCTGAGGATATGGATCCATTTGGCGATGAAATACGGATCAAACATCAGCGCTCTTTCTCGAGTATTGCCAAGATGCCGATGAGCGCGAGGATGGGCAGGTTTTTCAACAGCCCCCCAAGCGGCAGCAGCCAGAGTAAAGGTGCTAGAAGTGTGAATGCCGCTGTGTATCCCAGAACAAGCAGAGCCTGCAGGAGTGTGGTGAGGCGTGGTCGCCACCCACGCAGGATCAAAACGCCCAACACAATGTCAGCAACACCGCCAATGCGGGCAAGGGCGATCAATACAGCATCGCTGACAGGGGCGTTGGTAATCAGCGGTAGGAATTCCGTGGCTGGCAAAAACAAACCGATCAGACCCGAGGCCAGCCAGAGCACTGCCAACACGATTCGTAAGACCGGGCGCATCAGATAGAGCCGCGCGTGCCATAGGTCTTGCGTGCCTGCAGGACGAGCATTGAGAAAGGTTCTGAAACCGCGCGGGTGGATGGTTCCGGGTAAGTTTGTGAAATCCGGCTTGGCCAACACGCCTGATTGAAGTTGCGCCACTGCGGTGGAGGAAATCGGACCGAGACGCATCTTGTCGCCAATCTTGCCCAGCAAATAGGCGCACCAAAGGGGTAATTTGAGTGCGCGTACCGGAGCAAGCCCGAACCAGCGACGATAGGATTGAAGTATTTGCTCTTGGGTGATGGTTTCCGGGCCGCCGATGTCGGTCGGAGTAGGACTCGGGTCTGACTTCAACGCATGCGACACGATACGTGACAGGTCTGCGGCATGGATGGGATTGAACGTTTGCTTCCCATCGCCGACGACAGGGATGCAAAAAGGCATGGCAGCCAAGGCCCGCGCTAGGGAAGACCCACCATAAGAGGTCCCGCCCAATACCAATCCTGCCCGAAGTACGGTGAGATTGTGATCTTGAGCCAATGCCTCTGCCTTCTGACGGTATCGGGCGAAGCGGGTTTCGCTGTGATCGATGCCGACGGCAGAGATCAACACGGCATTTGCGTCGTCAGGCAAAGCCTCGCAAAGGGCTTTTGGTGCCGTCACGTGAACGGCCTCATATACGGCATCAGAAGCATCCAAGACACCGGAAGCAATTACCACATGGCTGATGTCTGCGATCTGTGGGCGCCACCAGTCTGGATCATGCGTTTGCGGATCTGTCAGATCGGCTTTGAGCGTCTCAAAGCCCATGTGTGACAGGGAATTGGTGTTGCGCGCCGAGGCCAGAACCT
Organism: Roseovarius albus; assembly: GCF_900172335.1. Lineage (GTDB taxonomy): Bacteria > Pseudomonadota > Alphaproteobacteria > Rhodobacterales > Rhodobacteraceae > Roseovarius > Roseovarius albus. The sequence goes on along the minus strand of NZ_FWFX01000003.1, from coordinate 115,151 downwards.
GCCATCCCTCTTCGCGTAAACCAAAGGCGATATGGCGACCGATGAAACCATCGGCGCCGAGGACTAGAACTTTGCCGGGATTGTCGCTCAACTTGCCCGTCGCAGCGTTGCGGTCATCACGCCCATTGCGATCAGAGCGACGCCGCCGCTGCGGGTGAGCCATGTCAGCACCGAAGGGCGGCGGATGGTTTGGCGCAGCTTGTCGGCGAGCAGAGCATAGGCCAATGCGTTGACGGCTGCCAATCCGACGAAGGTGGCAATCAGGATGGCGAACTGAGGCAGCAGGGGAGAGTTCACCGTGATAAACTGCGGCACAAAGGCGATGAAAAAGGCGATGGATTTGGGGTTTAACGCGGTCACGGCAGCAGCGTGCCAGAACACGTTGCGGCTGGTGATTTCGCGATCAGGCACGCTGGCCTCTAGCCCTTCGGTCGGAGCGCTGCGCAGCAGCTTGATGCCGAGATAAACCAGATAAATCGCGCCGATCCATTTGAGCGCAGTAAACAACGTAGCAGAGGCGAGTACCAGCGCACCAAGCCCGAGCAATGACGCGGTCATGGCCACCAGATCTCCCAAGGCGACGCCGGTGGCGCTGGCCACTGCGACGGTCCGCCCCTTGCTAAGGGCATAGCTGAGCACCAGCAGAACCGTGGGGCCGGGGATCAAAAGCAGCGCGGTGGAGGCGGCGACAAAGGCGAGCCAGAGTTCAAAGGGCATGGTTAGTACTCCGAATGTTTCGGAGCGAGTAAAGACCGATCATGCAGATGTCTGCAAGGGGTTGCGGTCAGAGCACGCGCCCTGCAACAGCATCCAACTTTGCCAGAACATCAGGATCGCGTTTGTCGGGAGCGGTTAGCATCGCGAACTCTAAGGCGCGGTCGCAGCCGTGGGGGCAGGGGGCGCGTTCAGAGCCAAGCAGACCGGGTAGGCGGCTGACCATGGAGCGGGCTTTGTCGGCATTCCCCGTTAGAGTGGCAATGATCTGGGCGACATCCACTTCGCCATGGTCAGGGTGCCAGCTGTCATAGTCGGTGACCATGGCCACGCTGGCATAGCACAGCTCGGCCTCGCGGGCGAGTTTGGCCTCGGGCATGTTGGTCATCCCGATGACATCGCAGCCCCAGCTTTCGCGGTACATTTTGGATTCGGCGAGGGTGGAAAACTGCGGGCCTTCCATCGCCAGATAGGTGCCGCCGCGATGGACGGCAATCCCCGATGCTTTGGCGGCAACTTCGCAGGCATCGCTCAGACGTGGGCAGGTCGGGTGGGCAACGCTGACATGCGCCACGCAGCCGGGACCGAAGAAGGACTTTTCGCGGGCAAAAGTCCGATCGATAAACTGATCAACGATTACAAAATCACCGGGGGCCATTTCCTCGCGGAAGGACCCGCAGGCGCTGACGCTGATCACGTCGGTCACGCTAAGGCGTTTCAGCGCATCGATATTGGCGCGGTAGGGAACTGAACTGGGGCTGTGTACATGCCCGCGCCCGTGGCGGGGCAGGAAGACCATGGTCACGCCGTCCAGCGTGCCGGTCAAAAGCTGGTCAGAGGGGGTGCCCCAAGGGGTATCAACTGTGACCCATTCAGGGTTTTCCAACCCGTCGATGTCATATACGCCCGAGCCGCCGATGACCCCGATAACCGTTTTGCCCATGGATTTTCTTCCTCTGCCCTGAATTCTGCGTTGGTTTTACGCGGGGTAGGTGGGATTGAAAATGGGCAATCTGGCGGGACTGCTTAGTTCAGACGAACAAGGCGCTTGAGGCCGTAAAGCGGCGTGACAAAGGTACCTTCGCGGTAATCTCGGATGGCGTATCCATAGCCGCGCAGGCGGTGCTTCCACTCGCGGTCTGATACCGCCAACTCGCGCTCGCGCTGTACCAATTCAAAAACGTCTTTATCCATATAATCTGTCGTTTGCATATTCTTGGTCCTTCAAGAAGTGATGTCTTGTCGTGTCTAACTTGGCCAAGCTGAACCGCCCTTGTGGCGATATTAGAGACAGTCTGTGGTCAAATCTGGGCTTGTTTATGATCTGAGGACAGTGGTTTCTAGGGAATGTGGCAAGCTTGATTGTTTGCAAGCAGTCAAGAATGGAAATTGCAATTCAACAGTTGGGCGGGAAGCCTACTTTTTCTACACCAAGCAGCAATGCAAGTGGTCTGCCATTTAGGGTATTGCGGCGGATTCTATTTACCTTTGGTATCCAAGGCTTGAACCCCCGGATGCCGAAACAGTTTTGCCATAGAGATCAATGCCAGGATGCAGCAGATGATGGCAATCATGAAAGGCATCCGCAGATTGATGGCCAAGAGAGAACCACTCAAAGCTGTAATTGATCCGGAGCCAAATGCGTAGATTGCAACTGTCACACCCATCACCCAGCCCTGCTCGGTCGGTCCAACGCTTCCGGAGAACAAAGACAACATCGTGGGGTACATGATCGCGAATGCGATTGTTATGGGGACAATCAAAATATAGGAAAGATCGGCCACAGGGTTGAGCATGAACACAAGTATCCCAATGCCCATCGCGGCGATAGAGATATATAATATGCGGAACTTCTTGAACCGCTCATGCAATGGTGCTGTCAGATAGGCGCTGCCAAAGGCCATGGAGCCACCAAACACTGCAAGTGCCAAGCTATTTTGAAGTGTGCCGAAGTCAAACCTTGTCAGTAGATAGGTGTCGATGAAAAAGAAAAACGCATTCAGGCACATAAGCGAGAACAACATGACAACGGAAAGCCGCAGCACGACAGGATTCGATTTCACTTTCCACAGATTAGAGACCACATCCATGGGACCGAAGTCGATCTTTTGCTTTTTGAAATCGGGTTCGAAGAAGAAAAAGATGACAAGTATCATATTGATCAGGATAAGACCGATTGCGACATAAAATGGCAGTTCAAGTGATGCGGCAGAACCCATCAAGTTTTGGTCGCTGAGCAACCCGGAAATGAGCGGACCGCCAAGCAAACCCAAAGCGGCAGCCGCCACAATCATTCCCAGATTTTTGGATTTTTCCTGCTCATCATGACTAATATCGATCAACGCAGCCTGGGCTATAGGTTGGTTCGCGGTCGTGAAGCCGGAAATCGCTCTCCCAATCAGCAACAGCCAATAGCTGGACGACATGATCGCAACCACTGTCAGAGCATAACCGATCAAATCCCCTGCCAGACAAATCAAAATGCCGTTCTTGCGTCCGATGTAGTCTGACAGTTTTGCGATAAACGCAGCCCCGAAGAAGTAGAACACAAAGAATACAACAATCAAAATCGTGTAGTCGAGTTGGCGGATATTTGTGGGTGTTCCATGCGACAGGAAAGTTTGTTGCGGGTCCAGAAGGATCGTATTGAATATCGGTACGATTAGACCAAAGCCCATGACATCAATGAATACGACAAGCAAAAGTGACAATCGTGATAGATTCATGTCAAATCCCTCAACTAAAGGTTTTAAGCGGTTCAATTCGGAAATAAAGCCCTACCGGCAACTCATGCCACCGAGAATGCTGATTGAACGCCAATAATTAATTTTCATACTATTGATTTAAATGTTTTGTGTCCAATTGGACCGAACAAATGGCGTTTCTTTTAAGCCCGAAAACCGGGCTCCAATCGTTATTTCAATGCAAGCAGAAACTCGTTCGCGATGCGCGGCGGCCAGATAACCACCGTTCCCCGCAGGTGAGCAGATTGGGCGGATTAAAGCCCGGCTTCGGCCTGAATTTCCTTGCGGGATTTGCGGGCGCGCTCGGTGGCGGATTTCAACTGCCCGCAGGCGGCCATGATGTCCTCTCCGCGCGGGGTGCGGATTGGGCTGGCGTAGCCGGCTTTGTAGATGATGTCGGCGAATTTCTGGATCCGGTCCCAATCGCTGCGTTCATGCGGCGAGCCGGGCCATTCGTTGAACGGGATCAGGTTGATCTTGGCGGGGATGCCTTTGATCAGCTGCACCAGACGGCGGGCGTCTTCGTCACTGTCGTTCACATCCTTGAGCATGACATATTCAAAGGTGATGCGTTCGGAATTCGACAGTTTCGGATAGGCGCGCAGGGCATCGAGCAGCGCGGCGATGTTCCAGCGCTTGTTGATCGGGACCAGTTTATCGCGGGTTTCATCCGTGGTGGCGTGAAAGCTGACCGCCAGCATACAGCCGATTTCTTGGGCCGTTTTGGCGATTTCGGGGACGACGCCGCTGGTCGACAGGGTGATGCGGCGGCGCGACAGGCTGATGCCTTCGCCATCCATGGCGATGTTCATCGCGTCGCGGACGTTTTCGAAATTATACAGCGGCTCGCCCATGCCCATCAGCACGATGTTCGACAGCAGGCGCGGGCCGTTTTCATCGGTGCCTTTGCCGGGCTCGGGCCACTCATTGAGATCATCGCGGGCCATCATCACCTGGCCGATGATTTCCCCAGCGGTCAGGTTGCGGACCAGTTTTTGCGTGCCGGTGTGGCAGAAGGAACAAGTCAGGGTGCAGCCGACCTGCGAACTGATGCAAAGCGTGCCGCGATCGGTTTCGGGGATATAGACCACCTCAACCTCGTGCCCGCCGGCGATGCGGACCAGATATTTTCGGGTGCCATCGGCGCTGATCTGTCGGCTGACCATTTCGGGAATGGCGATGACGAATTTTTCGGCGAGTTCGGCGCGGTAGGCTTTGGAGAGGTTGGTCATCTGTGCAAAGTCACGCACGCCCCACTGGTAGATCCATTGCCAGATCTGGTTGACCCGCATTTTGGCCTGCTTTTCCGGTGTGCCGTTTTCGATCAGCACCTCGCGCAGGCGCGCGCGGGTGAGCCCGACAAGGTTCGTCGGCCCCTCGGGCAGCTTGCGGGGGATGGTCAGGACATCTTGGGTGATCGGAGCTGAATTGGTCATTTTGGTACGTCTTATGGGTCAGATGTGCCTCCATATAGTATTCCTGCGCCGAATCCAAAGGGTTTTGAGATCTGCATGGATTTGATGCCGCGGGCGGCAATTAAGGGTTCTTTAGCGTCGGTGCGTAAAGCTGTGCGCGTCCACAGGTGGAGAATCAGATGGGGCGAGACAAGGAAAAGTGGGCCGGTATTCCGGCGGGGCAGGACAATGCGCTTGATTATGCTGTGTCGCAACGCGACAGGCGTGTGATCGACATGGTCGACAGGGCGGCGCGCCATGGCGAGGTGCGGCTTGCCTATCAGGCGATTGTTCCTGCTGGTCATCACGATCGGCCCGCGTTTTACGAGGGGCTGATCCGGGTGCTGGATGCCACGGGCCGGGTGATACCGGCGGCGGAGTTTATCAACGAGATCGAAGAGACCGAGACCGGGCGATTGATTGATTGTCTTGCGTTGGAGAAGGGGATTGAGACCTTGGTACAGTTTCCGGGGTTGCGCCTGTCGATAAATATGTCCGCGCGATCAATCGGCTACCCCCGCTGGTCCGAGATTTTGCAAAAGGGGTTTAAGATGGACCCAACCTTGGCCGAGCGGTTGATTCTGGAGATTACCGAGCGGTCGGCCATGTTGGTACCGGAACTGGTGACAAGCTTCATGCAGGATTTGCAAAAACAAGGTGTGAGTTTTGCGCTGGATGATTTTGGGGCGGGATTTACGTCGTTTCGTTACCTTAAGAATTTCTACTTCGATGTGCTCAAGATAGAGGGACAATTCATTCGCGGCATCGCCGAAAACCCTGACAATCAGGTGCTGGCGGCGGCCTTGATCGCCATTGGGCGCCAGTTCGATATGATCACCGTGGCCGAAAACGTCGAGACGGCGGCTGATGTGGCCTATCTTGAACTGCTTGGGGTTGATTGCCTGCAAGGATACCATTTCGGTGCCCCCACCATTCAACCCCCTTGGGCCCAGTCGAAGACCCGCAAAGCAAAAGGCTGACCTGCGACACAGGATCAGTTGCCGCGTTGCGGCAACTAGTCTATGCCTGCCGGGGAAGGCAGAGTCTTTTGATCGTTTTGCGCGTGCAGCGGCAGGGGATTCTGGAGAAACAAACCCTGGTGGAGGACTCTATGACAAACGTAGTGATTGCATCGGCAGCCCGGACGGCTGTTGGCTCATTTGGTGGCTCTTTTGCCAATACACCGGCGCACGATTTGGGCGCGACCGTATTGGAAGCGATCGTGGAACGTGCCGGCATCGACAAAGCCGACGTTTCAGAAACAATTCTGGGTCAGGTGCTGAGTGCTGGCCAAGGCCAAAACCCGGCCCGTCAAGCGCATGTCAATGCGGGCCTGCCAGTCGAAAGCTCTGCTTGGGGACTGAACCAAGTGTGTGGATCTGGTCTGCGTGCCGTTGCATTGGGCGCACAACATATCCAGCTGGGTGACGCGAGCGTGGTTGCCGCCGGAGGTCAGGAAAATATGACCCTATCCCCGCATGTCGCACACCTGCGGGCCGGCCACAAAATGGGCGATGTGAAATACATTGATTCGATGATCCGTGATGGCCTGTGGGACGCCTTTAACGGTTACCACATGGGTCAGACCGCCGAGAACGTAGCAGACCAATGGCAGATCACCCGCGACATGCAGGACGAATTTGCGGTTGCCAGCCAAAATAAGGCGGAAGCTGCTCAAAAAGCGGGGAAATTTTCTGATGAGATCACGCCATTCACTGTGAAAACCCGCAAGGGTGACATCGTGGTCGATCAGGATGAATACATCCGCCACGGTGCCAATCTGGAAGCCATGCAAAAGATGCGCCCGGCCTTCACCAAAGACGGTTCCGTGACTGCGGCCAATGCTTCAGGCCTCAACGATGGCGCGGCAGCTGTTCTGCTGATGTCAGCAGATGATGCAGCACAACGTGGTATCGAGCCATTGGCCCGCATCGCGTCTTATGCCACCGCTGGTCTTGACCCATCGATTATGGGTGTCGGTCCGATTCACGCTAGCCGTAAGGCGCTGGAGAAAGCGGGTTGGTCAGTTGGTGATCTGGATCTGGTTGAGGCCAATGAGGCTTTCGCCGCGCAGGCCTGTGCCGTGAACAAGGACATGGGCTGGAATCCGGATATCGTGAACGTCAACGGCGGCGCGATTGCCATTGGTCACCCCATCGGTGCCTCGGGGTGTCGCGTTCTGAACACGCTGCTGTTCGAGATGAAACGCCGAGATGCCAAAAAGGGTTTGGCGACCCTGTGCATCGGCGGTGGCATGGGCGTGGCAATGTGCCTTGAGCGCCCCTGAGAATCACGTGCGAATCGCATTTGATAGGGGGTGTCCAACAGGGCGCCCCTTTTTCGTAAAGGAAACAAATTGAGCGGAACGGGTGAAAAATCTGCTGCAGTGCGGCAAATTATTCGCGCAATATAATTGCTCATTTGATTGTTGAATAGTAATAGAGTTACCAACGCATTTTGCCATATTGGAGGATTTCATGGCTCGAACAGCACTAGTTACCGGTGGTTCCCGCGGGATTGGCGCAGCAATTTCAAAAGCGCTGAAGGCCGAAGGCTACAATGTTGCCGCGACTTACGCTGGCAATGATGAGGCCGCAGCCAAGTTCACAGAAGAAACTGGCATCAGCACCTATAAATGGAACGTGGCTGACTATGACGAAAGCGCTGCTGGCATCGCCAAGGTCGAAGCCGAAGTAGGTCCCATCGACATCGTTGTCGCCAACGCAGGCATCACCCGGGACGCTCCATTCCACAAGATGACACCAGAGCAGTGGCATCAGGTGATCGACACCAACCTCACAGGTGTATTCAACACCGTGCATCCGATCTGGCCTGGTATGCGTGAGCGCAAGTTCGGCCGTGTGATCGTGATCAGCTCGATCAATGGTCAAAAAGGTCAGTTTGCGCAGGTGAACTATGCCGCGACCAAAGCAGGTGATTTGGGGATTGTGAAGTCACTGGCGCAAGAAGGCGCGCGCGCGGGCATTACTGCAAACGCCATCTGCCCAGGTTACATTGCGACCGAAATGGTTATGGCGGTTCCAGAGAAAGTCCGCGACAGCATCATCAGCCAGATCCCGGCTGGTCGTCTGGGTGAGCCGGAGGAGATTGCCCGTTGTGTGGCGTTTCTGGCATCCGACGATTCACAGTTCATCAACGGCTCAACGATCTCGGCCAACGGTGCGCAGTTCTTCGTCTAACGGCTGTTGTGAAAATGCGAAGGCCGGTCATTTGACCGGCCTTTTTATGTTTGGCTTGATTATGCGTCGACTGATAGTCGTTCAATTTCTTCTTTTAATCGCAGCTTTTGTTTCTTGAGCTCTGATATTTCGAGATCATCTGTCCCGGGGGCGCGTTGCGCCACTTCAACCTGTTCTGAGAGGATTTGATGTTTCTTTTTCAGTTCCTCAACATGTGAACTCAAGCTCATAGGCGATCTCCTCTAGATTTTTGTATAACGGAACGAGTGCACCACATATTTTGCCATCTGTCACGCTGCACGCGCAGCATCGGCGAAAAAATGTTACGTAAAATTTACAAAGTGATTTGACCCAGCGGCAAGGCTTGTCCGTCGCGCAGGATACAAGTGGTTGCTTTGGTGTGATTTTCGCGGTCGCCATCATGCTGTGTACCATCGTGCAAAACCCAACCATCTAGAAATTTGAATGCGGCGCGCCCGTTCTTGCGGCCCTGTAGAATAACAAGCCGCGCGGGTTTTCCGGTACGGGGAATCAGTGGCAACAGAGTCAAACTGCCCAGATGAGCGGACATGTGTGAAAGCAGTTCAGGCAAGCGATTCGCTCTTTGAATAAAGGTTACGGTGCCTTTGGGTTTGGTGCGTTTGGCCGCTTGTGCAACCCAATCTGCCAGTGGTGTTGTCTCTCCCATCGCGGTTTCCCGTCCCTGATCCGGGGCTTCGGTGCTTTGTTCACGCAGAAAATACGGAGGATTGGCCATCACGTGATCGAATTGCTGCTGCTTCAAGAGCTCTGGCATCCGGGTCAAATTCCCGGTTGTGACCTCGAGTGTTAGGCTATTGGCTTGTGCATTGCGGGTGGCGAGCGCTGCATAGTGTGATTGCAGTTCTAGGCCGGTTAACTGTGTTCCGGGAATTCTGTGCCCAAGGCAAGAAATCGCAACACCTGCCCCACAGCCCAGTTCCAGAACACTGTCACCAGACCGTGCCGGGACACTGGCGGCAAGGAGCACGGCGTCCATGCCCGACCGATACCCCTGACGTGGCTGGAACAGTTTCAGGCGGCCGCCGAGGAAATCATCCTGGCTTAACTCGCGCTCTGGCCACATCTCAGCCATCGGTCTCGATTCCGTTGTCATGCATGGCGCGCAAAGCACGTTCGAAATCTTGCGGAGCCACCATCAATCGGCGTGGAAAGACACCAATCGATCCTTCGAGGATGCTCATATTTACGTCGATTTCAAAGCAGTCTATACCCTCGCCTTGAAGCAGTGCCTTGGCGAATGCAATTGAGGTTGTGTCGTTTGTACGTAGCAACTGTTTCATGGGGATGACATAAAGGCACCGACACAGAAATGTCGAGCAAAGTTACAGGTGTGTGATGGGACTTGAGCAGGCCACAGCAAAACCGCATGAAGATCTGGCACGACACCTGTCGGGCAAGATGGAAGCTGTAAATCGGCTGATCCAAACTCGTATGGCGTCGCGCCATGCCCCACGTATCCCTGAGGTAACTGCACATCTGGTTGGGGCGGGTGGTAAGCGCTTGCGTCCTCTGATGACTTTGGCGGCGGCGGACTTGTGCGGCTACACGGGTGAATACGATGTTCACTTGGCAGCGACGGTTGAGTTCATACATACCGCGACCTTGCTGCATGATGATGTAGTTGATGAAAGTGCCAAGCGCCGGGGCCGCCCGACCGCCAACCTTCTGTGGGACAACAAGTCCAGCGTGTTGGTGGGGGACTATCTGTTTTCACGCTCGTTCCAGTTGATGGTCGAAACAGGGTCACTGCGGGTGTTGGATATTCTGGCCAATGCCTCAGCAACGATTGCCGAAGGCGAAGTTCTGCAACTCACAGCTGCGCAGGACCTGCGCACCAATGAAGCGATCTATCTGCAGGTCGTACGGGGCAAAACGGCGGCGCTGTTTTCCGCAGCAACCGAGGTGGGTGGCGTGATTGCCGGGGCACCCGAAGAGCAGGTCAAGGCTCTTTATGATTATGGCGATGCCTTGGGGATCGCATTCCAGATTGTGGATGACCTGTTGGATTATCAGGGACAAAGCCAGAAAACCGGCAAGAACATCGGAGACGATTTCCGCGAGCGCAAGCTGACCCTGCCGGTGATCAAGGCCGTGGCCGAAGCCACAGATGAAGAGCGCGCCTTTTGGCAACGTACCATTGAAAAGGGTGATCAGCGTGATGGCGATTTGGAACATGCCCTAGAGCTTTTGCGCAAATACGATGCCCTTGAGCGGACACGCCTAGATGCCTTGAAATGGGCCGAGCAGGGCAAGGTGGCGATGGCCAAGCTGCCAGCCCACCCTGTACGGGACATGCTGACAAATCTGGCAGATTTCGTGGTGTCGCGGGTTAGTTAAGCGTAGTTGCAGTGACCCACCAGTTAGGATGGGTTCTTTGCAGGTCGCGTGCTGCTATTTTTGCAGTGATTTCATCAGCGTATAAGCCAAAACAGGTCGCGCCAGAGCCGGACATGCGCGCGAGCCGGCAGCTGGCTGTCTGAGTAAGCGCATGTAGCACATCTTCGATAACCGGCTGAGCTTTGATAGCAGGAGCTTCCAGATCATTCCGCATGGTTTGAAGGAAGGTGATGCAATCGTCGGAGGTATCAAAGGCGGGTAGAGAGCTCGGCATCGCTGAATTCTGCGGACTTTTTAGATTTGCAAAGATCGTCTTAGTTTCGATCGGTAGTCTAGGGTTTGCCAGTACGCCATGGAGGATGGGGAAATCTGGCAATGGTTCAATAATTTCACCAATCCCGCGCATGCGGGCGGCCTGCGCCGCAAGGCAAACCGGTATATCAGCGCCAAGTACTGCAGCACCATTGGGCAATGACAGACTATTTAGCAGGGATAACGCCTTTATGGTTGCTGCCGCATCGCTTGAACCGCCACCGATGCCAGCGGCATGAGGCAGATTCTTTTCTAAGTTGATGGTTGCGGTGGCGCCCATCAACTTGGCAGCTTTTTTAACCAGATTTCTGTTGTCTGTCGGGACACCCCCAGCAAAGGGACCAGAAACCTCGAGTTCGGTCGTGTCCGAAGACTTCAGAATTAACCTGTCACCTATACCGGCAAAAACGACCAGCGAATCTAATAGATGATATCCGTCCGCACGACGATCTGTGACATGTAGGGTCAGATTGATTTTGGCAGGGGCGAAAGCCTCAATTGTTGTCATTGGCGGAGGTTGCGAGGGGCTCAGCACCCTCTTCTGCCAAAACTTCATCCAACCCAACTTCTAGCTTGCGCCGAACGCGGTCGGGGTCGATGTCTGGCGAAGGATTGTCTTCATCATAGAACGACAGAGCACGTTTCCATTGAAAAATCGCCTCGGTCTTGCGGCCCACGGCCCAAAGCACGTCACCCAAGTGGTCATTCAGGATCGGGTCAACCGGCTCCAGCTCTGCTGCGCGCTCCATATGACCGATGGATTCGTCATAGCGCCCCAGTCGATAAAGCACCCAACCCAGGCTATCGACAATATAACCGCTGTCAGGGCGGGCATCGACAGCGCGCTCGATCATGTTTAAGGCCTCATCAAAATTGACGCGTTTTTCCACCATGGTGTAACCAAGGTAGTTGAGCACATCAGGTTGGTCTGGGTTGATTTCCAGCGCCTTGCGAAAATCGGCTTCGGCGTTTTCCCAATTCCCTAGTCGCTCATGCGAAATCCCGCGCACATAATAGACAAACCATTGTTCGTTTTCGAGCTCGCTGTAAATTTCAACAGCCAGATCATACGCGGGTACCGCTTCGGCAAATTGTTCTAGCTGGCGGTGCAGATCGCCGGTTGAGACATGTACCAAAGGCAGGTCTGCGTGGCTTTCGCTCAGGCGGGACAAAACTTCGATGGCGGCATCGGTTTTCTCGGAGCGGCGCAGCGCGTCGGCGCGGCCCAGCTCGGCCATGAAAAATGCGGGGTGATCAGTGGGCACAGACTTATAGGCGGCGGTGGCCAGATCATACTGTTGTAAGGCTTCCAGCAATTCAGCCGAAAGGATGATAGCATCGATATGATCGGGTTTGAGCGCCTGCGCGGCTCGCGAATAGAAAAGAGTGTAATTTTCACCGGAATCGACAGCCAGTGCCTGCCCGATTGAATAGAACACCTCAGCCAAACCATCCTTGGGGCTTTGGATCAGTGAGAATGGGATGCTTTCACCGGCGGCAAGTTGGTCTTTCAGTGCCGAGATTTCCGGGTCGCGATTGTTGCCAAAGGCGTTTCCCAATTGATCCAAGGCATCTTGATTGCGGTCCAACTGACTCAAGATCTGTGACCATGCGATCATGCCCCGACGGGTGTTTTGAACCGGGCCTTGCTCTGCCCCGGAAAAGATCGCATCGGCACTTTCGAAATCGCCAACCGAGGCCAGGGCCAGCGCCTTGTGGTACAAGACAAAGTTTTTGACACCGCGTTGCTTTGACACCTCGTCAAATGTCGCAAGGGCGGCGTCCATATCCCCTTTGCCAAGATGTGACCATGCAACCATCAGCCCGTCGGCTAGGTCGCCGATTCCGCGTTCGTCCTCGGCGCGCTTGATCAGGGCGTCGAAATCTTCGGTGCTGGCGTCTGCGGCGGTCAGAACGATGTTCGCCACCTGGCTGCGCAACTCGGCCTCTTCGATTTTTTGGGCCATTGGCAGGGCCTTGTCCAACTGGCCAAGACGCAGATATGCGGCAGAGGCGCTTTCCAACACTGCCGGGTTATTCGGATCGCGGACCAGAACCTCGCTGAAATACTTGGCTTCCGCGTCGTAGTCGCTGTTGTAGCGCGCTTGTGTGGCGGCCAAATATGCACCGACGGCTTCTTCAGCGGCAGCTGGCTGCGCTAATCCGTGCAGTCCGGTGATCAGGGCGAGGGTGAGAAGGAGTTTCAAACGCACGCGAATAGCCTCATGTCTGGTTTCAGGGCAAACGTAGTATGCGATACTGGCCAAAGCAATGCGGGGCGCTCAATTGAGCGCCCCGCAAGCCGATTTTCACCACATTTTTACATGTTGGGATAATTTGGACCGTCACCACCCTGCGGTGTGACCCAGGTGATGTTCTGGCTTGGGTCCTTGATGTCGCAGGTCTTGCAGTGGACGCAGTTCTGGAAGTTGATCACGAACTCCGGCCCGTTCTCATTCTCCACGATCTCGTACACGCCTGCTGGGCAGTAGCGTTGCGCGGGTTCTGCGTATTTCGGCAGGTTGACCGAAATCGGAGTTGTCGCATCAGCCAGTTGTAGGTGCACAGGCTGGCTTTCTTCGTGGTTAGTCATCGAGAAGCTGACGTTGGTCAGGCGGTCAAAGCTGATCTTGCCATCGGGCTTTGGATAATCGATGGGCTTGTGCTTTGAGGCTTCCTCGGTCGCCGCAGCATCGGTTTTGCCATGTTTGACCGTTCCGAAGAGCGAGAAGCCCAGCGTATTGGTCCACATGTCCATGCCACCCAGCGTGAGCGACGCCAGCAGGCCGTATTTTGACCAAAGCGGTTTCACGTTGCGCACCTTCTTGAGGTCTTTGCCTATGGCGCCAGTGCGCACTTCGGTTTCGTAATCGTTCAGCTCATCACCGGCGCGATCTGCCTCAATCGCGACATGCGCCGCTTCGGCCGCGGCTTTCCCCGACAGCATGGCGTTGTGGTTGCCCTTGATGCGCGGCACGTTAACCATGCCAACCGAGCAACCCAGCAGGGCCACGCCAGGCGCAACCATTTTCGGCATCGACTGGTAGCCACCCTCGGAAATTGCACGCGCACCGTAGGCCACACGCTTGCCGCCTTTCAGCAGCTCTTCGATCATGGGATGATGCTTGAAGCGCTGGAATTCCATATACGGGAACAGGTATGGGTTCTTGTAGTTCAGGTGAACCACGAAACCGACGTAAACCTGATTGTTCTCCAAGTGGTAGACAAACGAACCACCACCTGCGTTCGAGCCCAAAGGCCAACCCATGGTGTGGGTGACAGTGCCCTCTTTGTGCTTGGCTGGGTCAACTTCCCAGATCTCTTTCATGCCAACGCCGAATTTCTGTGGCTCTTTGCCGTCAGACAGGTTGTATTTGGCAATAACTTCTTTTGACAGGCTGCCGCGGACACCTTCCGACAGGAAAACGTATTTGCCGTGCAATTCCATGCCGGGCTCATAGGCTGGGCCGGGGGTGCCGTCTGCGTTTTTGCCAAACTCACCAGCAACGACGCCTTTGACTTCGCCGTTTTCGCCGTAAATCAGCTCGGAACAGGCCATGCCGGGGAAGATCTCGATGCCCATTTCCTCGGCTTGCTCTGCCATCCAGCGGCAGACGTTGCCCATGGAAACAATGTAGTTGCCATGGTTGTTCATCAGCGGTGGCATTGGGAAGTTCGGGATGCGGATCTGACCTGCTTCACCCAGCATGTAGAAGTTGTCTTCTTTCACCTCTGTGTTCAGCGGTGCACCTTTTTTCTTCCAGTCGGGAATCAGCGCGTCCAGACCACAGGGATCAAGAACTGCACCTGACAGAATATGCGCACCAACCTCAGAGCCTTTTTCCAGAACCACAACTTCGCGTTCCGGGTTCAGCTGCTTGAGGCGGATCGCCGCACTCAAGCCCGCAGGGCCGGCACCAACGATGACCACATCGTATTCCATGGCTTCGCGTTCGATCTCGGACATTACTCCAAATCCTTTCTCAGGGCGGGCCGGTATTCCGGCTGGCAATAAAGTTGCGCTGTGGTAGCGCGCAGTGAAGCATATCGTCAATTGAAAGATGAGGCTAAAAACGGCAGAAAACGGCATTTTGACGCGCATCAGAAGCAGATTGCACGCAACGTTACCTTCCTCTATTGCAATCGCTGTTTCGCTTGGGGCAATCTGGCGTGAAGATTTGTGAATTTATGGTCGGCCAGATTTGGATGGCTGGTACAGACGGGGGACGCTCAAAATGGAAAAAATTCCGATGACCCGGAAGGGTTATGCTGAGCTTGAGGTAGAGCTGAAGAAACTGAAATCTGAGGATCGTCCTGCGATCATTCGGGCCATCGCCGAGGCGCGTGAGCACGGCGACTTGTCAGAAAATGCCGAGTATCATTCTGCGAAAGAAAAGCAGTCCTTTATTGAAGGCCGGATCAAAGAGCTGGAAGGCGTGATCAGCCTTGCAGATGTGATCGATACCGCCAGCCTGAACGGCGCTATCAAATTCGGCGCAACCGTGACTTTGGTTGACGAGGATACTGACGAAGAGAAGACCTATCAGATCGTTGGCGAATATGAGGCCAGCATCGAAAACGGCCTTCTGAACATAAAGTCGCCGATTGCCCGTGCCCTGATCGGCAAAGAAGAGGGTGATAGCGTAGAAGTGCGCACGCCGGGTGGCGAAAAGTCTTATGAAGTGCTAAAGATTGCCTTCATTTGATTTAGGCAAAAAATATGTCGGACCGGCCTGAGACATCCCCGACGTCGTTGGGAATTTATGACAGATTAAGCAAAGCCCGGATCACGGGCGTAGAGGTGATTGCTTTGGTGCTTTCGGTTCTGTGGCTAGGTGCTGCAGGGCTGTTTTTTCTGTTGATTCCTTCTGAAGGAAACACAGGATCGCCTGGAAGTTTGCTGCAGTTTGTCATGACCATATTGGCGATCTTTCTGCCCCTTGCGATGATCTGGGTGGCAGCTGTTGCAGCCCGGTCCACACGTGTGATGCGTGAAGAAAGCGTACGCCTGCAGGCGGCGATTGATGCCATTCGCCATGCATATGTGGCGCAAAATCAAACACGTAACACGGTGTCTGATGCCTCTGTGGCGCGTAAACTGGATGAAATCGCTGCGGCTCAACGTAAAACGGAAACGGCAATTGCTACGTTTTCGACGTCGCGTGGGTCGACGCCGGTATTTAAGCCCAACACGAAAAGCGTATCAGCAATTGGCAAGGAAGATCAGGTTGCTTTGCCCTTGGGAACAAGTGCCGAAGATATCCAACCGCCATTGGAGCGGAAAGATTTCATTCGGGCATTGAACTTCCCCGAGACCGTGAACGACAAAGAGGGGTTTGCTGCCTTGCGCCGGGCACTCAAGGATCGTTCGGCCTCGCAGCTGGTTCAGGCGTCACAGGACGTTCTAACGTTGCTGTCGCAGGAAGGTATATACATGGATGACTTGCGCCCAGATCTGATACGCCCCGAGGTTTGGCGCCGGTTTGCGGAAGGTGAGCGGGGACGTTCGATTGCGGCGCTTGGCGGTGTCAGAGATCGATCATCCTTGGCGTTGACGGGGGCAAGAATGCGCAATGACGGGATCTTTAGAGATGCCGCCCACCACTTTTTGCGCAGGTTCGATACCATGTTCGCTCAGTTTGCTGAAACGGCGACAGATGCCGAGATTTCCGAGCTGTCAAATACGCGTACAGCGCGGGCATTTATGTTGCTGGGGCGTGTTGCGGGCACCTTTAACTAATTGGGTACGAGTCGATAACCTGTTGCGGCTACAAATCTTTTCGGCAATGATGCCGGACTGAGGGAGATCATCATGCGTAAGTTTCTTGTCGTTCTGGACGAAAGCCGGGAATGTCTGAATGCGATGCGGTTCGCCGCGATGCGGGCGGCACACACCAATGGTGGGGTCGAGGTGCTGGCGGTGATCCCACCAGAAGAATTCAACCACTGGATCGGTGTTGGCGACATCATGCGTGAAGAAGCGCGCGAGCGAATTCAGGTGCATTATGAAGTGTTTGCCAAATGGATGCGCGACAAGCAGGGGGTTGAGCCCGAGCTGGTCATTCGCGAAGGAGTGCCGGTGATTGAGATCATGGCACAGGTGCAGGATGATCCTGAAATCGGCGTGTTGGTGCTTGGTGCGGGTACGGACAAGAAGGGCCCGGGGCCACTGGTGACACAGCTGTCGAAGAACTCGGGTTCGCTGCCAATTCCGATCACGATCGTGCCGGGTGATTTGTCGAAAGAGCGGCTAGAAGCGATCACTTAAGCCCGTCAATCTGTTTGTAACATGCAGGTTTTGGGACCTAAAACGTACACAAATCACTGCAGGGTGAAGGTCCTCTCTCAGGTTATGGCAGGC
Source organism: Roseovarius albus (assembly GCF_900172335.1). Taxonomy (GTDB): domain Bacteria; phylum Pseudomonadota; class Alphaproteobacteria; order Rhodobacterales; family Rhodobacteraceae; genus Roseovarius; species Roseovarius albus. Next base: position 97,987 of record NZ_FWFX01000003.1, on the reverse strand, counting down.
TCAGTTTTCCCTCAATTACCTGTGTTGCAATCCCGCCAACCTGAAGCCGTGTGTTTCCGTCGTTCGAAGTCGTGATTCGGCTGGTGATCTGGCTAGGCCGGCCCAGCTTGAGGCCTTGCTCGGCGCGGACTTCAAAAGAGCCTGCGCCGTCATGATCTACCAGGTCATGCCGGCATAGATAGACGGCCAGCGCTGCATTGGTGGTGCCCGCAGCAGCAGATTCGGAAACGCCGACGGCGGGACAGAAGTCGCGCACATGTAGGTGGCGGTCAGCGGCGGTGACATCGGTGGAAAACGCGGCGACGGTTTCCAACCCGTTTTCGATGCAAAAGGCTGCCAATCCGGCAAAATCGGGGTGCAGGCGGTTCATCGCGTCAAGATCGCGGAGCGGCAAACACAGATGAACGAAATCGGCGCTAGCAACCTCGGCCGGTAGGGAAGGTGAGTAGTGGTCCGGAGTGATTCCCAGAAAAGTGGCCAATCTGTTCATATCGAGCGCGGCGGGGGCAAATGTGGCTGTGGCGACATCGAGCATCACCTCAATTCGACCGGTGGCATTGCGACGGTACTCAACCGTGGCTTTGCCCTTCGGTAGATCAAGTGCCGCGTGGTGCCATTTACCCCCGTCGCAGGGTAGCAGGTTCGCATCAATCAGCCGGGTAATCAGGCAGAGCGTTCCATGGCCACACATTGGCAGCTCCATAACTGTTGAGAAGAATTGTAGGGTCACGGTGGTGCCTTCAACCCGATCCACAAAGGATGTCGCAGGCACTCCGATTTCGCGGGCGATGCGAATACGGTTTTCTGTGTTGATTCGTCCGGCGTTCAATACGATGGCGGCCTGACTGCCGGAATAGGGCACATCGGTAAAGGCGTCATACATCGCAAAAGGCAGATCAGTGATGTTTGTCATGAAAGCGGCCCTGTCTGGTCATGCTTTCAGTCAACGTGACACAGCGCGCCCGGGGGCGGCAAGGCGGGATCGTCAAACCAACCCCTTCCACAGCAGGAAGAGCAGATAGAGCGCAGCGATGACCACCAAATTGAACACCAGCAAGCCGAGGAAGTTGATGATCTTGTCTTTACGGCGCTCAACCGGGTCGATGTCTTTGAGATAATGCCGGAACATGGCAAAGGACCGGTCTAATGCCGCCTGATCAATCAGGCGGGCCATTTTGGGGTTGGCGACTTGTTTTTGAGCCTGAACAATAATTGCCCCTTCGCGGCGCAGATGTTTGGGCAAAGTTCTACCGGCGCGTTTGAGTCGTTTTTCGAGCGTTTTGCCGCGAAGGCCAAGCTTTTCTTTCAGCTTGTCATTCAGGCGTTTGGTGCGCTGGTCCAGTTTGTCGACGTCAATCACGGGCAGTCCTCCGGTGCTGAATTTAGGGGCTTTCGATGCAGGTCTCAATAGGGGGCTGGCAGGTTCTGGGTGGCACGGCTATCAAGATGACATGTTGAATATGATCGAACACGGCGCCCCGACGGAGAAACCCGGCCTTGTAATTGTGCATGGGCTGTATGGCTCAGGTCGGAACTGGGGCGTGATTGCCAAGCGCCTGTCGGACGAGAGACATGTGGTTGCGGTGGATATGCGCAACCATGGGGCCAGCAAATGGACAAAGACGCATAATTACCCCGAGATGGCCGAGGATCTTGCGGAGGTTCTGCGATCATTGGATGGACCGTATGATGTGCTGGGCCATTCGATGGGGGGCAAGGCGTCGATGACGCTGGCGTTGACGCAACCCGAATTGATCAACCGGCTGATCGTGGCGGATATCGCGCCGGTGGCGTATTCGCATACGCAACTGCAATATGTGAAGGCGATGCAATCGGTGGACCTGTCCAAGGTCAGCCGCAAGACTGATGCGGTGCCGATGCTGGAGACCTATGTGGATGACCCGCAGCTGGTTTCATTTTTCCTGCAATCGCTGGATGCGCCGAACAAGCGATGGGTGCTGAACCTTGAGACGCTTGAGGCGGAGATGCCGGAGATCATGGGCTTTCCCGATCTGGATGGCGCTTACAACGGGCAGGTGCTGTTCTTGTCAGGGGCCCAATCGGATTACGTGAAGCCAGAGTATCGCGACCGAATTAAGGCTCTGTTTCCGGCAGCCAAGTTTATGAAAATCCCCGGTGCAGGACATTGGCTGCACGCCCAAAAGCCGCGAGAATTCGAGGCGGCAGTGCGGGCTTGGCTGAACCGGGATTAAAGATGATTTCCGGTCACGGATTGGAGACGCGCGGCGAGGGAGTTAAGCAATTGATCTGCAAAGGCGCGGGTGCTGAGCTCAGCCACATCGGACAATTCGGGCAGGGCCTCACGCAGGGCACGGACCTCATCCCGGATCTCGATCATCTCAACGGTGTCTGCTGCGGCTAATCTCGCCTCAAGACGGTCGGCGCGGTCGCGAATCTGGTTCAGACGTTCGCTTTGCGGGGCAAGGGCGGTGCGGGCGATTTCAGCGGCGCTGTCGCGCAGTTCATTGAGTTCGCGCAGCATGAAGGTGGCGCAGATCAGGGCGATGATCACCAGCATCACCGTGGCATTGAGCAAGGCGAGCGCGAGATCACGCAAGGTTTTGGGAAAAGAGCGTTGGGTCATGATCGGTGCCTTTTGCTGGCTGACATGTGCAGGGTGCGACAATTTCATATGATAGCCAATTTACGCAGAAAATTGAAAACAATTGATAATTTTGTGATCTTCTGCGAGTCTGTTCGCGTATAACGGATAATTCGTTGTGTAGATCGCGCGAAGATATTGGGGACCGGAATGCAGATGAAAGCCATCTTGCACAAGGCGTGGCGTGAGCGGCGCAGCATTTTGATGCTGCATATTCTGTTCGTGGCCCTATCAACTGCGGTGATTTTCCCCCTGTGCCAGGCGGTGATTCAACTGGCCGTGTCCTTTTCGGGCAAAGCCGCGCTGACCGATCAGGATATCGCGAAGTACTTGGTTTCACCCTTGGGTTTTGGCCTGCTGGTCGTGGTGGGGGCGATCATCATCGCCGCCTCGGTTCTGGAACTGTCAGGCCTGCTGATCGAGTTTCGCGGCGCAAGTTCGGTGCGGGCGGTGTTTGCGCGGCTGCGGCAGAAGTTTGTGGCGGTCTGTGTCTTTGCCGGGTGGCTGATCCTGCGGGTATTCGCTGTTGTTCTGCCGGCAGCAGGGCTGATCGCCTGGATCGTGTTCAGCCAGATCGGCGACTATGACATCAATTATTACCTAAGCACCCATCCACCCGAGTTCATCCGCGCGATTGTCTATGCCGCGCCACTGGTGGTGGCGTTGGTTTTGGCTTTGCTGTGGCTCTTGGCTGGGTGGGTGATGGCATTACCGCTGATCCTGTTTACCGAATGCAGCCCAAGGCGCAGCTTTGCCCAAAGTGTGGCGTTGACTCGAGGTCGCAGGTTTCAGGTGGGGCTTGCGATTGCTGTTTGGGCTGGGACGTCAGTTTTAGTGGCGCTGTTGAGTGCGTGGCTGATAGCGGTAGGTGTGCAGCTGTTAGCTCCGCCGGTGGATGCCGGTCTGGCGCGGGTGGCGGTGTTGGCATTTCTCAGTCTGCTGCTTTGGGGCGCTTTGCTTTTGCTGAGCGGGGCGGTGAGTGCAGGCGTTCTTGCCGCCGCAATTGACACGCTGAGCGAACAGATCATCCCGCGTATGCCTGCGTTTGACGCGGATGGGGACCGGTTTGCCGGGGTGCTGCTTTGGGCGATGGCGGGGTTTATCGTGGTGTCAGGCGCTGGCACGGGCTGGGCGTTGTTGCAACAGGCACGTACGGTCGAAGAGGTCGTGGTGATCGCCCACCGAGGGGCCGCAGGAGTGCGGCCAGAAAATACACTGGCGGCTATGGAAGAGGGGATCGTGCAGGGCGCGGACTGGCTCGAGATCGACGTGCAGGAGGATGCGGGCGGCGAGGTTATCGTCGTGCATGATAGTGATTTCATGAAGCTGGCGGGAAATCCACTCAAGGTTTGGAACGCCACAGCCGAAGATCTGGCTGATATCGATATCGGCAGTTGGTTTGCCCCGGAATACGCTGGTGAACGCGTGCCGACCCTGCGTGATGTGCTGTTGCTGGCCAAAGGGCGGGCAAAGGTGCTGGTTGAGCTGAAATACTATGGCCACGACGATCAACTGGCCGAACGGGTGGCAGAGGTGATCGAAGAGGCCGGCATGGTTGATCGGACTGCCGTGATGTCGCTCAAGACCCAGCAGGTTGAGGACATCAAACGTGTGCGTCCGGAATGGCGGCGCGGTCTGCTTGCTGCGACGGCAATCGGAGATCTGTCACAATATGATGCGGACTTTCTTGCGGTGAATAGCGCGATTGCCTCGCCCGGGTTCATTGCCCGCGCGCAAGCGGCAGGAAAGGACGTGTATGTCTGGACGCCCAATGACGCGATGACAATGTCGCAGATGCTGTCGCGCGGTGTGGATGGGCTGATCACCGATGAGCCAGGGCTGGCGCATCAGGTCATCAAGGCCCGCAGCGAAATGAGTGTGGTTGAACGTTTGCTTGTTGAAGTGGCGGATGTCGTGGGCTTTGCCAGCCCAGAGAAAATCTATCGAGACGCGTCGCCATAGTGGGGCGCAACAGGACATTGTGAAAGGAAGAACGATGAAAAATTGGGGACTCTGGCTGATCATTGGGATCATATCTTTGCTGGGTGGTTTTTTTGCCTTGGCAAATCCGTTGGCGGCGACCTTCTCGGCAACCTTGCTGGCGGGGTATATGTTTATGGTGGTCGGTGCGCTGACCATGGTGTCGGCGTTTCAAACCGAGGGTTGGGGCGGTCGGATCTGGGCGATTTTGTTTGGTTTGGTGATGCTGTTCTTGGGCTTCCACATTGTTGGAGAACCTTTGAAAGGCACATTAACGCTGACCTTTGCAGCGGCCATTTTGCTGCTGGCGGCGGGTATCTTTCGCATTCTCATGGCCTTCGCGGTTGATGGCGGGCAGGTACGGATGATCCTGATTATTTCGGGGATCATTTCATTGTTGCTGGGTGGCATGATCCTGGCGAATTTCCCGCAGTCGGCGACGGTTGTCCTGGGTCTTTTCCTGGCAATCGAGCTGATTTCAAACGGCGTATCGCTGATTGTTCTGTCGCTAGCATCGCGCAAGGCGGCCTGACACAAGGAGAGAGGATATGAAACATTGGATGTTATGGCTGCTGGCCGGAATTATTGCGGTGGTCTGCGGCGTGTGGGCGTTGATCAATCCAAGCGCTGCGGGCACGACGACTGAAGTTCTGGTCGGCGGGGGGCTGCTGGTTGTTGGTGGGCTGCAAGGATATGCGGCTTATACCAGCGAGGGCTTCAAGGCGCGCGGTGGGGCCATTCTGGGGGCGGCTGTTGCGCTGTTTCTGGGGCTTTCGTTGGTGCTGGGCCCGTTTGGCGATGGCACCGTTCTGCGCTGGATCGTAGGGGGATTGCTGGTTGGAGCCGGTATTGGAAAGTTCATGGCGGCACGGGAAATCAAGGAAGATAGCCTTGCGCAATACATCATGATGGCCGCGGCCGTGTCCGCTGTTCTGGGGGTGATTGTCCTCTTGGGCGGTTTGGGAATCGCCCTTGGCTTGATTGTGGCACTGGAGCTTCTGGCGCTGGGTGTGACGCTGATAATCCTGTCTTTGCGTCGAAAAAAGAAAACCGGTGCATAATCTTAAAACCAAGAACCCCGTTCAAAGCTTTGAACGGGGTTTTCCTTACTCTATATTTTGACGGCGTGCATAAGTTTGGTGGCTTGGGACATGCACGTAACAACATACTGTTGATTTTTTGACCTTCTTCGGCTATGCCTAAGCCCACAGGTGCATAGACGCGGAAAACAGCATCAACTGACGACGGGGTTCAAAAGCCAAAACGCTTTTGAACCCCGTTTTCGTGTCACTGCCCGTTTATCTGAGATGTAATTCGCTATGGAGTGGTGGCCAAAAAAGGAAAAGGCGTCAGGTGCTCAGACGCGGTCTTTGCATCGTGGATTGCTCCACACCCTGACGCCTCGCCGGATCAACGCACCCCAAGAGGCACCGATCCAGTTTGTGCAGCAGATCCGAAAACCTACCACGGTTGCAGTACACCCGAAGGTCCACCGCGTGTGCAGCAGATCCGAAGATCTACCACGGTTGCAGCAAACCCGGAGGCTCACCGCAAGTGCAGCAGATCCGGAGACCCACCGCCGCCACGCCCCGCCCGAAGGTGGCTTGTGGCCCGCAAAGCGCCTAACGGAGACTGCCTGCTCGTGGTGATCCGAAGACCCTCACGACCGGGCCGCTTCCATAATCCGGTGCGGAGGGGCGTTAATCCCGAAGGACCCGCAACCCGCCGCATCCAGACCCAGATCAAAGATCCGGGGGAGATCTGCGAACCGCGTTGGTTCATTGAACCGCTGCGATGGGTTTAACTTTGCCCAGAGGTGCGATTCTGGCAAGAAAATAGCACTGCAGCATTGAAATTTCTTGGGGATAACCTGTTGATATCTGGCTGGAAAATCCTGTGGATAAGTTGGATTTGCCGTGCCGCATGGGGCAGTTGCCAAAGGATAAGTGGTTTTTAAACGAAAATATCGTTTCGCGTCCGATTTGCTGCACCTGCGAAGGGGTTTATAGGCAAATTGGATGAAATGCCCTCAAAAACGGGCAGTCGGGTGGCCCATTGTGCCACCCTACCACCCGAAAGGTCGGCCGGTGCAGGCCGACTATTGCTGTACAGTCAACTTTCTGGCGACCAGGAGGGTAATAGGGAAGGACGCCAGAAACCCCAACGCAGCAGCAATGGAAATTCCATAGAGCGTGTCAAAGCCCGAAACGAGGGCAGCGATGACCCCGGACCCGGCAAGGGTGGAGCCGATGAACAGATGCAGAATTGCGGCCAGTCGGAACATGAGACACCTCCAAGTGTTGATGTGTCGTCATGATAGCGTTGGCGCGGGCAAGGAGCCTTGATCCAGATCAGATCGGGCTGTTTTCGCGGTCATAAAGACCGTCCAGATCGTATTCCTTGGCCGGGGGCGGGGCATCGTTCGGGTCATATCCCGGATCTGAATTGATGCAGCGCTCGCCACAGAGCATCATGGCACTCTCTTCGGATGAATCGTTGAACCAGACCCGCCCGCCGGGGGTGCCGATGTAGCCGTCAATTCCCTCGTCCATATCGGCCAGTAGGTCATCGGTTGAGGGCAATTCACTGTCATAATCCGCCGAATGCGCCCCGTGGGTATGGAACGAGGCAAGCGGTTCAAAGTCATCTTCCCTTTCTGGCTGACAAGATCCCTTGCGCCCGCGGGTCGGCGTGGTCGAGATATAGTCACCATCCTCATCAAGGCCGATAAAGCCGCAGAATTCGCGGTTCTGTGCAATTGACTGAGCTTGCAAGTCGTTCAACACGGATTTGGCAAAGGCAATCTCCTCGGCCGTCTGCGGTGTGCTGCGGTTCCGAACTGCTCCTGGATCTTCCAATCCAGAGCAGGTGATGAGCAACGTCAGCCCGATGGCCAGCAGGGGGAGTTTTGCAAATGACATGAGTTAGTTATGGCGGAGGGGGGGCAGGGTGGCAATGGGGGAATGGTGGGCTGGCACCCTCCATGATGCCGCTAGAGAGGTTACAGCAGGCTTTCTTAAGTTTCGGGAGCACGTTGGCAGTCAGAAAGTAGTAACCTCTTTACTTTACCATTTGCCGACGTGACTGTTCGAGCCCTCAATAAGAGCTTGTTTCTAGCTCCTACGTTGCTTCCATGAAGTGACCAAGTCAGATGCGAAAGATCGCCGACGGGAAAGTCTCCATCAGGTCGGAGTGGGATTACTCGGCCTAACTGGTCAATGAAGGCCCGACCATTTCTAGAGAGTGCGTTGTATCGAGTTATGTTCCCTTGGTAGACGGTTAGCGCTGCAGCCTCTTCTCGGGTATTGACCCAACCTTTTGATTCTTCATCGAAAGTTAATAGATTTTGACGCGAGCTGCCGATCTCTATCGAGCCAATCGTTCCTTCTGCGCCTATTGGTCGATGCGCAGCTTGAAGGCTGCCTTCCAACGTCTCGGCTAATTCATCCAAATCAGCTGGCGCTTTTAATAAATTAGGTGGTTGCTTCCGCTCGTATAACTTTTGTAAATGCCGTGTTTCTGGTTCCGCATCTAACCAACCTGTTGCACGCTTGAATGCTGTTTTGATGAAGTCGTAAAATGGCGCAGCGGCCAATCCAACAGCGGCGCCGGTTGTTGCGGGATTAGCCTCTAAAAGGGCTATGATTTCAAAAATGAAACTACCCGGGCGAGCAGGTTTCAACACCAAAGAGGCTCCCCTGAGCGCAGTTGCTCGAGATACAACTTCACCTGTCATGTAGGCATGCGTGGCAATGTGAAGTGCTCGAGTAATTCCATCTATAGAGGTAGCTCCATCATACGCCGGAAGCGTATTCTGATCAGCCAGCCCGCCAGTGTAACGAATCTTAATTTTGTGTTGAGCAAGATGAGCCAAGTTTAATTTCCTCAAGGTAATAAATACTTCTGCCTTTGGGCATAAAGGCACTCTGTGTTCAGAGCTCCTTTATTAAATTCCCTATACTCGCAATATCGGCATTGAAGATTAGGCTTGTGTTGTTTGATATCTGCTTTTCGGAGTATGATTTTTCTCTCACACAATCGTAGTAGTGAAAGTTTGCATTCGCCAAAGTGGATGTTTTGTATGCTTCACGCATTATGTAGCATGCTACAGCAGCGTATCTTTGGGTTAGTTCAGGGTTTTGAGTGGGCCAAACTGAATACACTTTGATTGATCCAGATTTCTCGAACCTGAAAAGTGGGTCTACAGAAATTTGAATACCGGAAGATCTAATCTTCAGTGACTTTTTCGAAGTAACCTCCTATATAGACCGGATATTTCCAAACTTGCCTTTGACTATACGAAAAGCTTTTGAATTGTGTTTCCGTTCGACTTCTTTTGAAGGGGTGTTCAGGATGTTGTCGATGTGATTTTCTGGCATACCATTTAGAGAGGCCCGCATTGCTCTCTGAAATGAGTTGTAGAAATCGTATCCGCCGCTGTTATCCAGCTTCCTTTGAATTTCCGATATCCTACCGCCGGTATCTAAAAGGCAAATTTTGATAAAAGTATTGAGGGAGAACGTTAGCATGTATCAACCTTAGAGAGATTATTTCTCTAAGGTTGATTGCATTTTGAGACAATGTAAAGGCGTTATTACTAAGTGGTGAACAACCTTAATGTAAGGCGTCTCACCGCGCGAACTTCTTGTGCTTCAGGCGTTTGGGCTCCAGAGCATCCGGGCCGAGGCGGCGTTTTTTGTCTTCTTCGTAGTCCTCAAAATTGCCTTCGAACCATTCGACATGGGCGTCGCCCTCGAACGCCAGAATATGCGTGCAGATCCGGTCGAGGAAGAAGCGGTCGTGGCTGATGACCACGGCGCAGCCGGCGAAGTCGACCAGCGCGTCTTCCAGCGCGCGCAGGGTTTCAACGTCCAGGTCGTTGGTCGGCTCGTCGAGCAGCAGGACGTTGCCGCCTTCTTTCAGCAGGCGCGCCATGTGGACGCGGTTGCGTTCACCACCTGACAGCAGCGAGAGTTTTTTCTGCTGGTCGCCGCCTTTGAAGTTGAACGACGAGCAATAGGCGCGCGAGTTGACCTGCGCGTCACCCAATTGGATGATTTCCGCACCGCCAGAGATCGCCTCCCACACGGTGTCACCATCGTTGAGGTCATCGCGGGACTGGTCGACATAGGACAGCTGCACGGTATCGCCAAATTCAACGGTGCCTTTGTCCGGGTTTTCCTGTCCGGTCAGCATTTTGAACAGCGTGGATTTACCCGCGCCGTTGGGGCCGATAACGCCGACAATGCCGCCCGGGGGCAGGCTAAAGGTCAGGTCTTCGATTAACAGTTTGTCGCCCATCGCCTTGTTGAGGTTTTCAACCTCGATCACCTTACCTCCAAGGCGCTGGCCATTGGGAATGACGATCTGGGCGCGGCCGATCTTTTCACGCTCGGACTGGTTGGCCAGATCGTTATAGGCGGCGATCCGGGCTTTTGATTTGGCCTGACGGGCCTTTTGGCCCTGGCGCATCCATTCCAGCTCGCGTTCCAGCGTCTTTTGCTTGGATTTGTCTTCGCGGGCTTCCTGCGCAAGGCGTTTTGCCTTTTGTTCCAGCCATGCGGAATAGTTGCCCTCATAGGGGATACCGCGACCCCGGTCGAGTTCCAGAATCCAGCTGGTGATGTCGTCAAGGAAATAGCGATCGTGGGTAACGATCAGGATGGTGCCTTTGTAATCGATTAGGTGCTGTTGCAGCCAGGCGATGGTTTCGGCGTCAAGGTGGTTGGTCGGCTCGTCCAGCAGCAGCATTTCTGGCGCTTCGAGCAGCAGTTTGCACAGGGCGACGCGGCGACGCTCACCACCAGACAGATTGCCGGGCATTGCGTCATCTGGTGGGCAGCGCAGGGCCTCCATGCTGATGTCGATCTGTGCATCGAGATCCCAGAGGTTTTCCGCGTCGATCTGGTCTTGCAGCGCGGTCATTTCCTCCATCAGCTCATCAGAGTAATTCTCGGCCATCTCAATGGCGATGGCGTTGAAGCGGTCGAGCTTGGCCTTTTTGCTGGCGACGCCAAGCATGACGTTGTCACGCACTGTAAGGCTGTCGTCCAGCGGTGGCTCTTGCGACAGGTAGCCAACCTTGGCACCTTCGGCCGCCCAGGCCTCGCCGGTGAAGTCGGTATCAAGGCCAGCCATGATTTTCATCAGGGTGGATTTACCGGCACCGTTCACGCCGACCACGCCGATCTTTACGCCGGGCAGGAAGCTGAGGTGGATATTCTCAAAGCATTTCTTGCCGCCGGGGTATGTCTTGGAAACACCCTGCATGTGATAGACGTATTGATAGGCTGCCATGTCTGTGCTCTCTTCGGACTAAGATAAACCAACCCGCATGTAACCGGGGCGGGCGGTAAATTCAAACAGGGAAATCATCATGAAAGGCCTTCAATATGCGAAAAAGATGGCCTTAGGGGTGGTGATGCTGTGTTTGGCAGCCTGCGCGGGGTTCAATACAACCGAAATTCTGGCCCCGGCGCCTAATCTTTATACCTTTGAAACCGGAGATCTTTATCCCGCACGCAAGGTCCCCAAGGGCTTGCGGCGCATAACAACCGAGATCCTTTATGTCACAGACCGCAAGCCGGACCGTGCGGAAGATGGAGCGATCACAAGTTATGGCAGTTCGCGCAGCGATTCGATGGCCTTTGGCGTCAGTCTGGTGGAATATGGCGACTTGCAGGATTGGGGTGATCTGATTGAACGGACCCATTCCGACGATAACCGAGGTCTGACGCGGCTGGACCCGGTGTACATGCAAGAGATCGCCCGCTTCCCGGAGACGCCGTTGCCGATTGAGCGGCAGGGTAGGCGTTTGGTGGTGCGGGATGAGGCGCAGCGGGCCTATGATCAGCGCCGTGACGTGATGGCGAGTGAGATTGGCAAGCGTTTGCGGACGCATGGGCTGGACCGGGTGATGGTCTATATCCATGGGTTCAATAACGACTTTAACGATGGCATCGGGGCGTTGGCCAACATCTGGCATTATTCCGGGCGCCAGAGCTTGCCGATGGTCTATTCCTGGCCGGCGGGCAACACCGGACCGCTGGCCTATTTTCGTGATGTGGAGTCGGGTGAATTTTCGGTCTTTCATGTGAAGGAATATTTGCGGATGCTGGCGAGCATTCCGGAGGTCAAAACCATCGATATCGTGGCGCATTCACGTGGCAATGTGGTGATCACAAGTGCGCTGAGGGAATTGCTGATCGAGGCGCGGGCGTCGGGGCAGGTACCGAAACAGGCCCTCAAGACCGGAATTTTGGTGATGGCCGCGCCGGATCTGGATATTGGCGTGACGCAGCAAAGGCTAGTGGCAGAGCGCTTTGCAGAAGCCTTTGAGCAAGTCAGCATCTATGCCAACCCTGATGATAGCGCTTTGGCGTTGTCTAAAGTGATTGGCAAGACCACACGTCTTGGCGGGATTGACGCAGATAGTTTCACGGACGCGCAGATTCAGAACGCGGCGCGCACGGGGACGGTGCATTACATTCTGGTTGAAGATTCACGTGGAGAACTTGGCCATTCCTATTTCCGAGAGAACCCGGCCGTGATGTCGGATATCGTACTGGCACTGCGGACCAGGCAATTACCCGGGACCGAGTTCCGACCACTGGAACCAGCGGGTGTCGCGACCTGGGCGTTGCATCAGAACTATCCCGGGGAAGAATTGCCAGAGATTTTGGATCTATCCGGACCGGAACGCTGATCAGAGTTTAACGGGTTGTCCGTGTGGGGTGCGAAGATAGGCGGCTTCCCAAGCGGCGCGGCGCACTTGGCGCTGGGGGGCGGTGATGTCGGTATGGGCCTCGGTCAGTTGTTCCAGCGCGGTGATAACGGCGTTGTAATAGGTCTCCGCGTTGTCTGGGGCTCCGTCTTGTTCTGATTTTGAGAGAGCAGCACCGAGGGTTTGTGCCCATTGGTTTGGCGTAAAATGACCCGCGCGGACCATCGTGTCAGCCAGCGCCAGTGCCTGCGCCTGCCAGGGCTGGTCAAAGGCCTTTTCTGGTGGGGCGAGGGGATCGTCGGGGTTAAACAAAGTAACTCTCCCACAGCTCAAGCGTGACCGTATCGCGCGGGTCAGCATCTAGGCCCCAAAGCTCTGGGGCAGCGAAGGAAACGGTATAGAGGTGTTCACCCAAATGATTGCCCTTGGCCCCGTCGTCGGCGAGCAAATGCGCGCCGTGATAGGTAATGACCTTCCCTTGTCGATTACGGGCGTAGGCGGGCAGGCGGGAATGGCCGGAATGGGCGAAACGTTTGGTCTGCACGGCGTCGCCGAGGGCGAAGCGGGGGAGCGTGTCGAGTGTGACGGTGAAGTCGGTATTACGGATTCGATAATTTTCGAGCAGCTCGGTTACGCTTGGGGCTTTGCCGGTGGGATCTTGGTTGCGAAGGTTTTTGGCGGCTTTTGCAGCGTCTTCGACCGTAAAGTAACCGGCATCGATCAATAGCATCAGGATATTGGCACACCATTTGTGGAAATAGGCATAGGTGATGTAGTCCTTGGGGACCATCAGCTCCAAACCGTGGCGGAACCAGTCGATGCTACCGGTGTTGCCGCGCAGATTGAGGTTCAGTGCCCACATGCGGCGCTCCCACTCGTGGCTGAAACCGGCATCGCCTGATTTAATAGGGATGGGGCCGAAGCCCTCTTTGCCACCAAGATCGTGGAGGGAGTCCATGTCATTCGCCTCCTGTATCTAGATCGCGGTCGGTGCCGATCATCGAGTTTCGACTGACAATGGCCGCGAGCCGGTCTTGATCCCAGCCTTCGGTGCCTGCGGGGCGTTGGGGGATCACGATATAGCGCACCTCAGCAGTGGAATCCCAGGCGCGGACAGAAACGTCTTTAGCAAGGGTGACGCCAAATTCCGCCAATACCTTGCGCGGCTCACGCACGGCGCGGGCACGGTATTCGGATGATTTGTACCAAGCAGGGGACATGCCAAGGATTGAGAAGGGGTAGCAGCTACAGAGTGTACAGACGACAAGGTTGTGCTGCGTGTCTGTGTTTTCAATGGCCTTGAGGTGGCCGGTGGCGTGACCCTCAAAGCCGAAATCCTTGATGGCCTCAGAAGCATCTGCCATCAGGCGTGCCTTGAACTCTGGGTCCGTCCAGGCGCGGGCGACGACTTGCGCACCACGTTTGGGGCCGATGTGTTCGGAATAGGCCTCGACCCAGGCATCAACGATCTCGGGCTGAACAAGGCCACGCTCAACCACGAGGCTTTCGAGCGTCTTAACCCTAAGCGCCGGGTCTGGCGGCAGATGAGTGTGAAGATCACGATGAATTTGCGCGGCTTTTTCAGGATCATAGGTGGACATGGATCTGGCCTTTGCTGATCAGAGGTGAGTTGAACGTAGGTCTGGTGGGGATTGCATGTCAACGCACATCCCAGTGTGTGAAAATGCTGGACAACGAAGGTGCGGCTGGTGAAAGAGGGACAATGACGTTTGACTTACCATATCACAGTCCGAACCAGCGCATTGGTTTGTTGGGCGGATCATATGATCCGCCGCACGCGGGGCATGTGCATATTAGTCGCGAGGCGCTGAAGCGGTTCGGACTGGATCAGGTCTGGTGGCTGGTCAGCCCGGGTAATCCGCTGAAGAAACACGGGCCTGCGCCATTGGTAAAGCGCATGGCGGCCTGTCGTACCTTGGTGCGTCATCCGCGTATTCATGTGAGCGATTTTGAGGCACAAGCAGGCACGCGGTATACGGCGCAGACCTTGGCTGCGCTGCAAAAGGCGCGCCCGGCTGCGCAGTTTGTCTGGTTGATGGGCGCAGATAATCTGGCGCAGTTTGATCAATGGCAGGATTGGCGACAGATCATGAAATGCGTGCCAATAGGCGTGCTGGCACGCCCAGGGCAGCGTATTTCAGCCCGTATGTCCAAGGCGGCTCGGATGTATGATTTTGCCCGCCTTGATATGCGGGATAGTCGGGTGCTGGGGCATCAACAACCCCCGGCGTGGTGCTTTGTGAATGTGCCAATGATGGACATTTCTTCAACGCACTTGCGTCAGAAAGGGGCATGGACACAATAAGCCCAGCTATTGAGCGTGCTCGGCGAAACATTCTTTAGATTGATGTCTCACGATAGGCCTTGGGCGTTTGCCCAGACCATCGTTTGAAGGCGGTGGTAAATGCGGCTTGGTCTGCGTAGCCTAGCAGAAAAGCAATCTGTGATATCGAGGTCTCGCTTTGCGCCAGATAGGTTTTCGCCAGTTTTCCGCGCAGTTCGTCCAATATACCGGAAAATGTCAGACCAGCCTGTGAAAGCCGCCGAGTGAATGTTCGACTGCTCAGCCCTAGCTCTGCGGCCACTTCGGGGGCGGGCAATAGACGTTCAGGCAAGTGATCGATCAAGAGCGCCTCCACCCGCAAGCGCAAACTCGGTTCGGGCTGTTTCAACTCCGCAAGGAGGGAGTCACCGTAACGTTCCAGGTGCCGAAGCAAACTTGGATCATACGTTGTTAAAGGCAAATCCAATATCGCGTTAGATAACTTGAGCTCTGTCCGGCGAGCGCCAAACACGACTGGGCATTTTGCGAGTCTTGCGATTGCATCATGACAGTCTGGTGGTTCATGTGAAAACTTGATTTCACGAAGGTTGAAGCTGCGACCCGTCAGGTTTCGCATTGCGGTCAAAATGGTGAACACCATAAATTCACGAACGCGGTCACCGAATTCCAGAAAAGGATTGTATTCACACAAAATGATGGTCACGTCATCTTCTGAGGTTTCAGTATGGTAAGTGAAATGCCCGTCCGCCAGCACAGTGTATCGCGAGGCATTTTGCAAAGCACTTCTCAGGTTCTCGGAGCACTTAGCAATATAGACCGGAATGCTGGTGTTTTTTGTGAAATTCAAACCTGCGGTTGCCGCAAACGTCTTGTCCTGGACGATTGCGACGGCCTCTTGAATGAAGCGTGCCTCATCCTCGGCGTAAATCTGATGGCCTTCTTGCCCTAAATCGTTTTTAGACAAATTTGCTGCTTGAAGGGCGCGTGGCAAAGCTGTTGGATCGTTCGTTCGTCTTTTCAACTCTGCCGCTAGGTGGCTAAGACGGTGGGCTGAAACCATTTCCTTGGGTGAGGTCGGCATGAGCTGCTCTAATTTTCGCTTTTAAACATGTGAAGAATTCAAACGTTAAGGTATTGATAACGATAATAGCATGTGAGTTCGAACTCGCATAGGAACTGATGTTTTTTGAGAATGGCATCCTCTCGAAACAAAATGGCTCACATTCAAAAAACGATACGTCAAGAACCCACCATTTTATGATCAAGATTCGTTAGAAATCACATTCAACAACTTCATTTGGTTTAGAAAGGCGTCGGAACACACCATTCACGGATGCAGAGGAATGGACGCCTCTGTATAGCAGACGCCGTATTTACCAATGGCACCGGATGTCAAATCCGGTGCCGCTTTTTACAGTAGAATACGACCTCGCGCGAGGTGGACTTAAACGCCGAGGCACCAGCGCATGATGGCTTTTTGCGCGTGCAGGCGATTTTCGGCTTCGTCAAAAACCACTGAGTTCGGGCCATCCATGACGGCGCTGGTGGCTTCTTCTTCGCGGTGGGCGGGCAGGCAGTGCATGAAGAGTGCATCCGGTTTGGCATGGGACATCAACTCTTCGTTGACCTGATAAGAACGCAGCAAATTGTGGCGGCGTTCCTTGGTCGATTGGCTGTCGTGCATCGAGACCCAGGTGTCAGTGACCACCAGATCGGCGCCTTCGACGGCTTTGAACGGATCGCGTTCGATACGGATGTTGCTGCCGGCGTTGCGGGCCAGCCCGATGAATTCGTCTTCTGGATCGAGCTGTGCTGGGCCGGTGAAAGTCAGATCAAAACCGAACTGGCCAGCGGCATGCAGGAAGGAGGCGCAGACGTTGTTGCCGTCACCGGACCAGACCACTTTTTTGCCTTTGATCGGGCCGCGGTGTTCCTCATACGTCAGAACATCGGCGATGATCTGGCAGGGGTGGGTGCGATCAGTGAGACCATTGATGACCGGCACATCGGCGTATTCTGACATCTCGATCAGGACAGATTCATCGAAGGTGCGGATCATGATCAGATCGACATAGCGGCTAAGCACGCGGGCGGTATCGGCAATTGTCTCGCCATGGCCCAGTTGCATTTCGGTGCCCGACAGCAACATGGTCTGGCCGCCCATTTGGCGTACGCCGACATCAAACGACACCCGTGTCCGGGTGGAGGGCTTTTCAAAGATCAGCGCAACCATATGACCGGCCAGCGGCTGTTCATCGTCTTGCGCGCCACGGGTGCGGCCCGCACGGGCACCTTTCATCGCTTTGGCGTTGTCGATGATGCCGCGCAGGTCGCTGGGATCAGTTTTGTAGATGTCGAGAAAATGGTTCATGTCGGATACTTTCGGTTGACGGGGGAGGGGCACTGCCCCTCCTACCCCGAGATATTGTTGGTCAGATGAAATCAGGATCCCAGTTGGCTCGCGGCTGCATCGAGGCGGGAGATGGCCTCGGCGATCTCGTCGTCGGTGATTGTGAGCGGGGGCAACAGGCGCACCACATTGTCGGCGGCGGGCACGGTGGCGATCAGTTGATCGTAGCCGGCGTTGACGACATCCCCGGGGGCAACCTTGCATTTAAGGCCGAGCATCAGACCGCTGCCGCGCACAGACTCGAACACTTCAGTGTGGGAGGCCACCAGACCTTCGAGCTTTTGCCGCAGCAGGCCAGCCTTACGGTTGACGTTCTCAAGGAATACGGGGTCGGTGACGTGATCCATCACGGCGCAGCCGACTGCACAGGCCAGTGGATTGCCGCCATAAGTAGAACCGTGCGTGCCCGCGGTCATGCCTTGCGCCGCGTCTTCGGTGGCGAGTACCGCACCCAGAGGAAAGCCGCCGCCTATACCCTTGGCGACCATCATGATGTCAGGCGTGATGCCCGCCCATTCATGGGCAAAAAGCCGCCCGGTGCGGGCGACACCGCATTGCACTTCGTCAAGGATCAGGAGCAACCCATGTTCATCGCAAAGTGCACGGATGTCCTTGAGCAGTTCGTCGGGCAGAGGGCGAATGCCGCCTTCGCCCTGAACGGGTTCCAGAAGAATGGCCGCGGTAGTGTCGCCGATGGCCGCTTTGACCGCGTCGATATCCATCCAAGGCAGGCTGATAAACCCCGGCAACATCGGGCCGAATCCTTTGGTCATTTTCTCAGACGCTGCCGCAGAGATACCGGCAGAAGACCGGCCGTGGAACGAGCCCTCGAACGTGAGGATGTTCACGCGGTCTGGCTGGCCTTTTTCGAACCAATATTTGCGCGCCATCTTGACCGCCAGTTCGCAGGTTTCCGTGCCCGAGTTGGTGAAGAACACCGTGTCGGCAAAGGTGTGCTCGACCAGCTTATCAGCCAGAGTTTCTTGCTGTGGGATGTGATAGAGGTTCGAAGTGTGCCAAAGGGTATTGGCCTGTTCCGTCAACGCCTGCACCAAGGCTGGGTGAGCGTGACCCAGTGCATTCACAGCGATCCCGGCGGCGAGATCCAGAAAACGTCGGCCGTCTGCCTCGATCAGCCAAGAGCCTTCGCCCTTGACGAAGGTCAGGGGCGCACGATTATAGGTGGGCAGAACGGACGGGATCATTACGGTTATCCTTTTTGCGGTACGGCACAGGCTGAGTGCCTGAGCAATACGGTCATGTCAATTATGATGAAGGGATGTGGCGGATTGAGCCACGGGAACAAACGGGCGGGACGTCAGGCGCAGATGCGTCGGCGTCGGGTAGCAGTATATGTCATGCGTTTGTTCATGATGCCCCTTTAGCGAGTTGAGTCTGCTTGGGAAAGAAAAATTTTGCAGCGGTGCTTTCGGGGTTGTCGAAACGCGTGTTTGCCGCCACTGCTGGGACATGTCTGAACGCCCTGCGCATAATCCGGCTATGGCCGCATGCCTGACACTAGCGGCTTCGGCTTTTGCGGCGGGGACCACTTTGCTGGCGAAGGCGCTGGGAACTGGCGTGTTGGGCCCTGAGATGCATGCGTTGCAGATCAGCCACGGACGGTTCTTGTTTGCCTTGATAGCGATCGGGATCAGCGTGCTGGTGTTGCGGCCAAAGTTCACCCGACCGAATCTAAAGCTGCATATCGGCCGTTCTGCACTGGGTTGGGGAGGGGTGACCTTTATGTTTGCTGCCGCCGCCTTCATTCCGCTGTCGGATGCGACCGCGATCAGTTTTTTGAACCCGGTGTTCGGGATGATGCTTGCGATACCGTTTTTGGGTGAGAAGGTTGGCAAGTGGCGCTGGTTCGCAGCGATTGTGGCGCTGGTCGGAGCAGCGATCCTGACGCGGCCCGGCGCGGGTAGTATACAGGCGGGGGCCTTGCTGGCTCTGGGGTCGGCGCTGTTGCTGGGAGCAGAACTTATATTGATCAAGTTGCTGGCCGGGCGCGAGAAGCCGTTGCAGGTGTTGCTGGTGAACAACCTGATCGGGTTGTGCATTGCGACGGTGGCCGTGCTTTTTGTCTGGCAGATGCCGACACCTGCGCAATGGGCGGCTTTGATTGGCATTGGCGTGTTGATGGCAATGGCGCAGGCCTGTTTTGTCAATGCGATGGCGCGTGCGGATGCAAGTTTTGTGGCGCCGTTTTTTTATGCGGCCCTGGTGTTTGCCGCGCTCTATGATGCGGTGATCTTTCGGGTGATTCCGGATTGGGTGTCCGTTTTCGGAGCAATGACGATCCTGACTGGCGCGGCGCTGTTGGCGTGGCGCGAAGGTGTGGCGCGCACGCGTAAGGAGGTGTGAGGTGGTCAAAGGGCCGGATTTTAGCCGAGAGATGCGACGTGGAGAAGAAGGCGAGGTCGAAGAGCTGTTACGTCTGGCCTTTGGCGGAGATGATGAAGCGCGTCTGGTGCAGAAGCTTCGCAAGGATCGGGTGATTGCCGGGGAGATGGTGATGGCGTTGGAGGGCTCTCTGGTTGGCTACTACGCGCTGTCGCAGTTTGTTGCACCCAAAGGCTGGCTCTGTCTGGCGCCAGTTGCTGTGCACCCAGATGTTCAGGGTCGTGGGTATGGCCGGCGGATGATCGGCATGCTGTCAGCTTGGGCGCAGGCGTCGCATAATACGGTGGTGGTGCTTGGGCAGGCTGGATTTTATGCGCGCGCTGGCTTCGATTCTGAACGCGCAGCGCTGTTGAAATCGCCCTATCCGATTGAGCACACCTTGCTGGCCGGGCCGGGGGAGGATGCACCGGAGGCTGAACTGATCTATCCCAAAGCGTTTGACGGTTTGTAATGCGACTGTTCTTGCTCACCGCGCTGACAATGCTGGCCTTTGCCGCCAATTCGGTGCTGAACCGGATGGCACTGGCCGAGGACGCGATTGATGCAGTGAGCTTTGGCGCGGTGCGGCTGTTGGCCGGGGCGGTGATGCTGGCGATTTTGTGTTTCGCATTGCGTGACGGGCTGGCCTTGCGCGGGCCGGGGCGAGCGCTGGGCGTTGTCTCGCTGCTGCTCTATATTTTTGGGTTTTCACTGGCCTACGACAGCTTGGACGCCGGGTTGGGCGCGCTGGTGCTGTTTGGCGTGGTGCAGATTACAATGTTCGCCGGGGCCTTGGTCTTGCGGGAACTGGTGCCACCGCGACGGTGGCTTGGGGCGGGCTTGGCGTTTGCCGGGTTGGCGTGGTTACTGTGGCCGGGAAGTGGTGCAGAAATCAGCCCCATGCACGGTGGTTTGATGGCATTGGCTGGTTTCGGCTGGGGGCTGTATTCACTGAACGGTAGGCGGGGTGGCGATGCGCTGCAAGCGACGGCGGCGAATTTCATCTGGGCCACACCCGTTGGGGTGGTTTTGATGTTGGTGACGCAGGGCACGCAGGGGATTGCTGACGCATCGAATTCTGGGATCTGGTTAGCGGTGCTATCGGGGGCTGTGACCTCGGGTATGGGCTATGCTCTGTGGTACAGTGTGTTGCCGAAGTTGCCCGCCGCCGTGGCGGCAGTGGCACAACTGACGGTGCCGGTGATTGCAATGGCCGGAGGCATGGTTCTGCTGTCCGAGGCGTTGACGTGGCAGTTTGTTGTGGCGGCGGTGCTGGTGTTGGGGGGTGTTGTGGTGTCTGTCCAGCGGCCGCGCCGCTAAGGCACGATCATTTCCAGTGGGTCGTAGAGGATGCTGTCGGAGAAGGCGACCTGTGGCAAGCTGTCGGGTTTGAAGCGGATGGATTCCAGTTCAGAACTTGAGAAGAACCGGCGGCGGTTGACGATGTTTTCCGGGTCTTGCCAGTCGTTATCCAGCACACCGCTGATGACGCGGCAGCGGAAATAGACGTCGACCTGATGAAAACCGCGCTTGGGGTCGTGGAATTCGTTAACTAGACAGGGCGCGCCAACATCGATTTGCAATCCGGTTTCCTCAAGAACCTCGCGTTTGAGATTTTCGGGCAGGGACGCACCTGCTTCAACCCCGCCACCGGGGGCGCACCAAAGATCGGATGTCTGGTCGGCATAGGCGTTGACCAGCAAAAGGCGGTTGCTCTGAAGAATGAGGGCGCGCACGGCCAGCCGAACAGATTGGTAGGTGGACATGACCCCTCGTCACATTGTTTGAGGGGTTTTGTAACGCGTGTTTTAAGCCTATCTCAAGGGGTATGAGAGTACTGGTGTCTATAGCGTGTATGTTTCTCCCGGTCTCTGCTGCGGCAGAATGCGCCGTGCTTTTGCATGGGTTGGCGCGCACTGAGGCTTCGTTTTTGGTCATGCAGCAGGTGTTGGAGCGCGATGGTTACATGGTGATAGCGCCTGAGTATCCATCAACCAAAGAGCATATCGAGGAGTTGGCCGATACCACTTTGCCCGCTGCGATGGCGTCATGCGGCGATCAGCAGGTGAATTTCGTGACCCACTCAATGGGGGGGATTATGCTGCGCGAATGGCTGCGCGACAACCGCCCCGAAAATCTGGGCCGCGTGGTTATGCTGGCCCCCCCGAACCATGGATCAGAGGTAGTGGACGAATTGGGAGGCATCGAACTCTTTCAGTGGATGAACGGACCAGCCGGGGGGGAATTGGTTACTGGACCCGAGGGCGTGCCCGAACAGTTACCATCGGTGGACTTTGATTTGGGGGTCATTGCGGGGACGCGGTCGCTCAACCCCTACTTCTCTACCCTTATAGAAGGACCGGATGATGGCAAAGTTTCGGTTGCATCGACGCGTGTAGACGGTATGAGCGACCATATCACCTTACCCGTCACCCATACCTTCATGATGAACAACCCGATGGTTATCGCGCAGACACGACACTTTCTCAGCACTGGGCAGTTTGATCCCGAACTGGATTTGACCGACCTTATTTGGGGCGACGAGGACTGATGCTGCCGGATCTTCGGCTGGTCGGTGCCAAGGCGTTGACGCCAGAGGGCTATGGCGAGCAGGTGGTGTGCCTGTCCGAAGGGCGAATCATGGATGACGCGCCGATGCGCGAGGTTGACCTGAGTGGATTTATGGTGCTGCCGGGCATGGTCGATGCCCATGGTGACGGGTTTGAAAAGCATCTAGCCCCACGACGCGGCGCGATGAAAGACATGGGGCTGGGTGTTGTTGCGGCCGAAGCGGAACTGGCGGCCAATGGCATCACCACGGCTACACTGGCGCAGTTTTATAGCTGGGAAGGCGGCATGCGCGGCCCAACCTTTGCCGAGCGGGTGTTTTCCGCTGTGCGCGATGTGCAGCCGCGTTTGGCCACTGACCTACGTACGCAGTTACGGTTCGAGACGCCGATGCTGGAGGATTACGACGCCGCGCGCGATATGGTGGAGCGGTTTGATATCCCCTATGTGGTGTTCAATGACCACCTGCAGCATGACGTTCTGGAAAAGGGTAAGCGCCCCAAGCGCCTGACTGGGCAGGCGCTTCGGATCGGGCAGAACCCTGAGAAATATCTGGCCTATATGCAGATGTTGCATTCACGGATGGATGAAGTGCCAGCTGCGTTGGAAATTCTTGCGGATCAGCTAAGCGACATGGGTGTACGCTTGGGCAGCCATGATGACCGAACTAAGGTGCAGCGGCAGGACTGGCATGCGATGGGAGTGCATATTGCTGAATTCCCGGAAACGGTTGAGGCGGCAGAGGCGGCACGACAGGCTGGAGATGCCGTGGTGATGGGCGCGCCAAATGTGGTGCGAGGCAACTCGCACAATGGTAACGCCAGCGCGTTGGACCTGATCACCATGGGGCTGTGCGATGGGCTGGCGTCAGACTATCACTATCCATCAATGCGCCGGGCTGCGTTTTTTCTGGCCGAGGCGGGCGTGTTGGACTTTGCCGGGGCCTGGGGGATGATTTCAAGCGGGCCTGCGCGCGTACTTGGTTTGGTAGATCGCGGCGAACTGGCAGTTGGTCAGCGGGCCGATCTGGTTATTCTTGACGCCGAGAGCCGCGATGTCTGTGCCACGATCTCCGGCGGTCAGGTCAGCCATATGCGCGGCGAGGTGGCGCGGCGGTTTATTGGATGAGTGGTGGTTGGGGCCGTTTTTGAGGTTATAAAAGGAAGTGTTTGAGTTCACTTTTCCACATATGACTAAGCTGTCGGCCAATACCTTTGATGAAACCCACCCAATACGGCACCGTAAAAGCAAAACTACCAAATAAACTTACAAATTATTCGATAAATGAAAGTATTTTCATATTATATGGGTAATTTTTTCAGAAAATATCGAATTAGTGAAATGAACTACTGTGCTGATTGGCGCGCTTAATCCTCACCAAAAAGGAAACTTACCCAAACAGAATGCCCGGGTGGAACTGTTAGATTGCGTTTCTCGACCCAGATCACGAGCTTGCTTCCTAAATAGGTAACCAAAGCACACGCAAACACATATGGCGCAATAAATAGCTTCCTAATTTTTGATTATATTTTCATAGATGCTTGTAAGGAGATTGCAGACTGAGACAAGATCGTAGTTCTTTGATGTGACGTGGCATAAGCGCCCGTCTATTGAGACAGTCGGGCGCTTCCTGGGGCGCTACGCTCCGGATTCCGGGCATAGGTTAGTTCAGTAGGTATTTACTTAACCACCCGATTCACATGTCCCATTTTGCGGCCGGGCTTGGCTTCGGCTTTGCCGTAAAGATGGATAGAACTGCAGGGCTCCATCGTGATCTGGGGGATGCGGTCGACGTCGTCACCGATCAGGTTTTCCATCACCACGTCGGCATAGCGGCTGCCATCGCCCAGTGGCCATCCGGCGACGGCACGGATGTGTTGCTCGAACTGATCCACGGTGCAGCCTTGCTGTGTCCAGTGGCCCGAGTTGTGCACGCGCGGGGCGATCTCATTCACGATCAGGCCTTCGGGCGTGACAAAAAGCTCCACGCCCATCACGCCGACATAATCCAGCGCATTGAGGATCTGACCGGCAAGAATAACCGACTCTGTCCGTTGCGATATGTTCAACCGGGCCGGGATGGTGGTGGTGTGCAGGATGCCGTTGCGGTGGACGTTTTCGCCGGGGTCAAAACAGGCGACCTGTCCGTCGGCACTGCGAGCACCGATGACCGACACCTCGTGACTGAAATTGACGAACCCTTCGAGCACCGATGGCGCACCGGCCATATCGGCCAATGCCTTGTCCGCGTCTTCTGGGGCCATGATGCGGGACTGGCCCTTGCCGTCATAGCCAAAGCGACGGGTCTTGAGGATTCCTGGCGTACCGACGGATTGCAGCGCGTCGTCAAGGCTGACCTTGTCGTCCACGGCGGCATATGGCGCGGTTTTTAGGCCCAGACCGGTGAGAAAGTCTTTCTCGGTGATGCGGTCCTGGCTGACGCGCAGCGCTTCGCGCCCCGGACGAACTGGGCGCAGGGATTCGAGGATGTCCAAAGCGGCGGTCGGGATGTTTTCGAACTCGTAGGTGATGACGTCGACAGAGGCCGCGAAGGCTTTCAGCGCGGCTTCGTCTTCGTATCCAGCGGTGGTAACCGCATCCGCAACCTGCCCGGCGGGGGGATTGGCACCGGGTTCAAAGATATGGGTTTTTAGCCCCAGTCGTGAGGCCGCGACCGAGAGCATGCGGCCCAACTGGCCGCCGCCCAAGATTCCGATGGTCGCGCCTTGGGGTAGTGCGTTAGTCATCTTGCGGCTCCTGCGGGATGGATGCTGAGAGGGCGGCGCGCCAAGCGTCGAGCCGTTCAGCAAGGCCAGGGTCTTCGATTGCGAGAATGCCAGCGGCCATCAAGCCCGCATTGGCGGCCCCGGCAGCGCCGATAGCCATAGTGGCGACCGGGTAGCCCTTAGGCATTTGCAGGATAGAATAGAGGCTGTCGACACCGCTGAGCGCCTTGGTCTGGACGGGGACGCCCACAACGGGTACGCGGGTTTTGGAGGCGACCATGCCAGGCAGATGGGCGGCCCCACCTGCGCCTGCGATAATGACCTTCAACCCACGTTCAGCGGCAGTTTTGCCGTAGTTCCACAGGCGGTCAGGGGTACGGTGAGCTGAGACAATCTTGGCCTCGTATTCAACACCAAGCTCATCCAGAATATTGGCGGCTTCTTTCATTGTTGGCCAGTCTGATTGACTGCCCATGATGATGCCTACGATGACCTTTGACATAATGCGCCCCTTCCCGTGGAGCGCGCACTATACGCAGCTTGAACCGCTATGCAATGATATCTGGAATGAGCCGGTCTTCGATAAAGGAGATGCGGTCTTTGAGCCGCAGTTTTTGCTGTTTGAGACGCTTAATTGTCAGCGGATCAGCGGTGCCTTTTTCCTGCAGGGCGGTGATCGCCTCGTCCAGATCGCGGTGCTGATGCTGATATTCAGTCAGCTCATAGCGCAGCACTTCCTCGGATTTCATCGACAGGTCACGGTAGATGTTCATATGCTTGGTGATTCCCTTGCCTGCTTGGCTGCTAGAATACTGTTATCCTTCAATTTCGCAAAGCCCTTGCACCTGCGACAACAAAGCCCCATATTTCTTTTGTGGTTGCCATAACGGGGCCAAACAAAACGGACTGTCGCTTTACTAAAGAAGGGCGTGTCGATGACGAAACTGTCTTTGGGGTCTCACCCCTATATGCTGGGATTTGAACAGCTTGAGCGCCTTTTGGAGCGTTCGGCCAAATCGGGCAACGAAGGGTATCCCCCGTTTAATATAGAACAAACCTCGGATAATTCATATCGGATTACGCTGGCTGTCGCTGGATTCGCCGAAGAAGATCTGGTGATTACTGTCGAAGATCGCCAACTGGTGATTCGCGGACGGCAGCATGATGATACGGACACGCGCATGTATTTGCATCGAGGGATTGCCGCGCGGCAGTTTCAGCGCTCTTTCGTGCTGGCGGATGGGGTCGAAGTCGGAGATGCGGCGATGGAAAACGGTCTGCTGCACGTAGACCTGACCCGGGCGCAGCCGGAAACCGTGGTGCAACGTATAAAAATCAATAAGGGCTGAGCAGATGAACACAGAATATGATTTTGAAGCCGGAGAAACTGGCATCGTTTATGTGCGGTCGGTAAAGGTGGAAGACCTACCTGAGGACATGCGCGAGCAGGCCGAAGGCCTGGACACGCTGTATGCCGTGCATTCGCCCGATGGAGAACGTCTGGCCGTGGTGCGTGATCGGGCTCTGGCCTTTGTTCTGGCCCGCCAGAACAATATGGACCCGGTGACGGTTCACTAAGAGTATCGGAGGCGCGAATGCCAAGCTATCCCGTCGACTGGGTCGATGCCTTTTCTGATCAACCCTTTGGCGGCAATGGCTGTGCTGTGGTGCATGATGGTGGGGTGACGGATGTCGAGACCTGCCTGAAGTTCGTGCGCGAAACATCATTGGTGGAATGCACCTTTGTTGGACCATCGGATGTGGCCGATGTGATGGTACGATATTTTCTGGCGAGCCGTGAAATTCCCTTTGCTGGTCACCCGACCATTGCGACAGTGGTGTCGCTTTTGCATCGCGGTGTGGTGAGCGGAGGCGAATTTACTATGGAAACCGGCGCGGGCATTGTTCCGATCAGGGTTGAGCGGTCTGAAGATGCCATGCCTCTGGTCTTCATGACGCAGGTTGCGCCTGAGTTTGGGCCCAAGATCCCGATTGAGGAAGTGGCGCGGATTGGCGGTATTGATCCCGAGGATATTGTCGGCCAGCCGCAACTGGTCTCTACTGGCCTGCCGTTTTGCATCACTGTGGTGAAAGATCACGAAGTGTTGCGCCGGGTGAAACTCGACAGTGCCGCGTTGGTCGGGATGGCGGAACGGCACGGATACAGTGGTACAGATATGTTGGAGCCGTTTTGGGTGACGCTGGATGGGGTGGCCGAGGCAGGTGATACTTTCTCTCGCCTGTTGCTGGCTCCTCCGAGTCCCCCGGAGGACCCCTTCACCGGATCAGCCACCGGGGCCATGGCCTCTTACCTGTGGCGGAACGGTATGATTCAAACGCCAGAATTCACAGCCCAACAAGGCCATTGGCTGGGCCGCCCCGGACAGGCTCAGGTGCGTGTATTAGGCCCTAGCGATGCTATTACTGGCGTCGAGGTGGCTGGGCAGGGTTGGCTACTGATGTCTGGCGATCTGCATTTGTAGTTAAGCAACGAATTCGTGAAAAAAATTGAAGGTTCGGGCGTGAATTTGTTCAACAGTTAGCACTGGGGAGCGGCCTATACGAAGCACACCTTGCTTCGGCTTTGACTTGACCTTATGTGCTGTGCGTTATGAACGAGGGCAGAAAGTATGCCAAACGTGGCGTTTCTGAAATACGGGGAAAAGCTGGGCCTAAGGCCGGGGAGCTTCCCGCTGGAAAAGCTGGACTGGCCTTTGGGTGAGCCAGAAGGTCTGGCGGGTAAGAGCCTGCGGGATTTGGGCCCTGAGGACCATCTAATTATGCTGCCACAAGATCTGGTGCATTTTCGCCCCGGGTTCGGGATTAAGGCTAAGGTGTCGATACTTGTGATGGAGCCCGGTGTCATCCACGGTAAACACATGCGCAAGCTGCGCTGGTCTCATCGCCTGTTTTACAAGGTGTTGACCTGCAACGAAGATCTGCTGTCCCGCATTCCCAATGGGGCGTTCTTTCCTGCGGGGGACACCTGGGCGGGGAACTGGAAGACGGCGGACCGCACCAAGACCAAAATGTGCTCGCTGATTGCATCGAACAAACGGTCGCAAGAGGGGCACAAGCTGCGCCATGACATGGTGGAGTGGATTCAGACGCAGGGTCTGGACGTCGATGTGATGGGGCGGGGATACAAGCCGTTTGAAGAAAAGATCGACGGGCTGGCCCCGTATCGATTTTCGATTGTGATCGAAAACGTCCGAGAGCGGAACTATTTCACAGAGAAACTGATAGATGCTCTCTTGTGCAGCACTGTCCCGATCTACTGGGGCTGCCCCAACATCCGGGACTTTTTTGATACAAATGCGATGATCATCTGCGAGACGGCAGAAGAGGTCCGCGTTGCTGTGCAAAACATGAGCGCGGAACACTATGAACAAGTCAGACCCGCGCTGGACGCTAGCCTTGAGACGGCGCTGTACTATGCAAAATTCAAACGCCGGGCGGCAGAGGCTGTGCTGGCCGGGTGATCACATCATCCGAATGACGGTTTTGTCGATTGCCAGAACATAACCCCGGCGGGCAATGTTTTTTACCAAAAGTTCACTGATCATCTGATTGCCCAATGTATCGCGCAGGCGTTTGATGCGAGTGGCACCGGCGGCTTCTTCGCAGTCTTCGGCTTTGCGGCCGGAAATCATTGCTTCGATCTGCGCGCCGGTTAGGACGTCATCATCCATCCGCGCCTCTGCCAAGATCGACAGTGTCTCAATCGCAGCATCAGTCAGTTTGAAGCCCATATCGTTGAGATAGGCTGTCTTTTCATCGCGGCTGATCAGCAAGGAATTGACCTGAATACCCGAGCGCTCGATCTGGGCCATGCGGCGGTTCATGGTGACGAGCATGATCAGGAACACCAGTGTCGCAATCAGCAGTGCGGCGGAAAACATCAGCAGCACGAAGATCACCATGCGATAACTGGTCAGGGTTTCGGCAAAGGCTGTTCCCGAGAGCGCAAGAATTTCCAACAATTTGATATTGGTGTCGGTGGTCAGAGCATCGTTTTCGACGAAGATTTTTTCAACCCGTGCGTTGAAGGCATTGGCATCCGGTAAGGTCAGGAACAGGAACACTGCAGCCAACGCGAGGATGGCAATGATGGCGGTAACGCCCAAAGTGACTACACGATTGCCAGTGCGGCGGGCGTCGGTGGCAGAGGCGGCAAACGGATTCATGACCATGGATTATTCTTGCTCCGTCACCGACACGATCTTGAGCAAGGTCAGGCCTTTCTCGGCCAATTGCGCCGCAAGGGTCTGGGCAGCGTTTTCCTTGGTACAGGCGCCGCTGATTTGGGTTGTTTCAAAGAACAGCTCAAGCGGGTTGTCACGCTTGGCCTTGTATTCAACGGTACAGGCGGCTTGAGCCGGTAGCACCAGGGCCACGAGAATGGCGAGGGAGAGAGCAATCTGTTTCATATCGCCAACATGCGTAAAGTGGCATGGCTATTCAATAACAAGCGGGTTTTAAGGACAAAATCGGCGGCGTTATTCGATAACATTCAGCCGATATTGCCTGTCTTGCAAAGGGTGCCCCAGTTTGATCCCAGAGCCCGGCGCGTTGTTTGGGTGAAAAAAATCAAACCTGCAAGAGGAATAAAAATGACCTATCGAGGCTTTATCGGAATGATCCTGGCAGCGGCAATTGCCGTTACAGGGGCAAGTGCAACACCTGCCCGTGCGGCTGAGGATGATGTCGCCAAGGTGGTGGTGGGCGCAGCGGCACTGGCCATACTTGGGGCTGCGATCATTTCAGCGCGGGATGATGACGATGATGCGCCTCAGCATGTCACCAATAATCACAATATATATAACAGCTATGGCGACGGCTATAACAGCCAATGGAGCAAGCCAAAGAAAAAGCATAAGAAAAAACACAGCTCGTACCAGCCTGTCAAACGCCCAAAACTGCCCGAGGCCTGTCGCATTTACCGCGATACCAAGAACGGTCGGCGATTTGGCTATAATGGCCGGTGTCTAAAGCGGAACTATTCCGCCTTTGATCACCTGCCAAGACATTGTGCCAAAAAGGTTGAAGGGTATCGAGGAAAAATTTGGCGGGAAAACTGCCTGAGTCAGCACGGGTTCCAACGGGCGAAGGCCAAGAAATACAAACACACACAAAAGCACTCACACACCAAACCGAACTTCAATAAAATCGATTCATCCAGCCCCTGGGTGCAGGGCCGTCGGTAACACAAATTAAAACACCATGAAAATCGAGCAGGGGAAGGGGGGCCATTGGCCCTCCTTTCTTTTGGAAAGTCTGCCGCTTTGCAATTGCGGCCGGGCTGTGGTTTGACGGTGTTATGAGCAAACCTGATTTTTCCTATGAAACCGAAGCACTGAAACGCGGTGCGCGATGCGTCGCAGGCGTTGATGAAGTGGGGCGCGGGCCATTGGCCGGGCCGGTGACGGCAGCCGCGGTGGTTCTGGATCCAAGGCGTATTCCCGAAGGATTGAACGATTCCAAGAAATTGACACCGAAGCGGCGTGAGATGTTGTTCGACGTTTTGATGGAATGCGCGGATGTGTCCGTGGCGCATGCAAGCGTCGAAGAGATTGATGAGCTTAACATCCTACGCGCTTCGCATCTGGCAATGGAGCGGGCGGTGGCCGGATTGAAAACTACGGCGGACTATGCCCTGATTGATGGCAATATGATCCCGAAGGATTTGCCAGTCAAAGCGCAGGCGGTGATCAAGGGTGACGCGGTTTCTGTGTCGATTGCCGCGGCCTCGATTGTGGCAAAAATCACACGTGATCGGATCATGGAGGACTTGGCGCAACAGTTTCCCGGCTATGGATGGGAAAGAAACGCCGGTTACCCGTCAAAACAGCACAAAGAGGCGCTTCAAAGTCTTGGGGTGACCCCACACCATAGACGTTCGTTTAAACCGGTACACAACATCTTGTATCAAGAACATTTTATAAGTGATTGATTCAAAAAAGAAATTGACGCCGAATCGGGTTTGAATCATCTTAGTTGTCAAGAACCAGAGCGCAAAAAGCGCCGGGAAACGAGGCAGCACATGACGACGAAGACCAAAGCGAAGAGCGTAAAAACGCTCCCATTGAACACGATTCTGGATGGCGATTGCATCGAAATGATGAATAGCCTGCCGGAGGCATCCGTTGACCTGATTTTTGCGGATCCACCGTATAACCTGCAGTTAAAGGGTGATTTACATCGCCCGGACAACAGTCAGGTCGACGCAGTTGACGATGCCTGGGATCAATTTGCCTCTTTTGAAGCCTATGACCGGTTTACCCGTGATTGGCTCAAGGCGGCGCGTCGCCTGCTCAAGCCAAATGGGGCGATCTGGGTGATTGGTTCCTATCACAATATTTTCCGCGTTGGTGCGGCCCTGCAGAACGAAGGATACTGGATCCTGAATGATGTGATCTGGCGCAAATCTAACCCGATGCCGAATTTCCGGGGTAAACGTTTCACCAATGCGCATGAGACGATGATCTGGGCCAGCAAGGAGGAGGGTGGCAAGTACACCTTTAACTATGAGGCGCTGAAAGCCTTGAACGAAGGCATTCAGATGCGTAGCGATTGGGTCCTGCCGATTTGCACGGGGCACGAACGTCTAAAGGACGAGAACGGGGACAAGGCCCATCCGACCCAAAAACCTGAAAGCCTGCTGCACCGCGTGTTGGTTGGGTCGACCAATCCGGGCGATGTGATCCTGGATCCGTTCTTTGGCACCGGTACAACCGGGGCCGTGGCCAAGATGCTGGGCCGGAATTTTATCGGCATTGAGCGCGAGGCTGCGTACCGCAAAGTCGCGGAAAAACGCATCGCCAACACCCGCAAGTTTGACCGCGAAGCATTGCAGGTCTCGGTCAGCAAGCGCGCTGAACCCCGCGTGCCTTTTGGCCAGTTGGTTGAGCGTGGCATGCTGCGACCGGGCGAAGAGTTGTATTCGATGAATGGACGTCACAAGGCCAAGGTTCGTGCCGATGGCACGCTGATCGGGGATGACGTTAAAGGCTCAATCCACCAGGTTGGGGCGGCACTGGAAGGCGCGCCAAGCTGTAACGGCTGGACTTACTGGTGCATAAAGCGCGAGGGCAAGCCAGTATCGATCGACATCTTCCGTCAACAGATACGCGCAGAGATGGCCGAACGCCCAAACTGAGCACAATAGAATAACAAGGTGTTACCGCCGGTGCCTGTGCCTGACACAGGGCACTTACCTTGCCCCGCCCTTTGGCGGGGCTTTTTTGGTTTCGGCGCGGTCAGAGATAAAGCTGTGACTTAGCAAGAGCGCGGTTCAATACCGGCTGGGCCAGTGCTGATGTAGGTCGTCGATGATGATTGCATGGCGGTGCTCGCCGCTCCCATGGCGCTGCAAATGCGGATGGTCAGGGGATAGTTCGGGGTGGGTGTGCGGCAGGAGGACAGGTTCATTCGAGGGCCAGAATCGCCACGCGACAAAGATACCAAGGATACACAGCGCGGCGAGTACAAGGAAAGTTGTCGTCAGTCCCATTTGCGTGGCCAACCATCCGGCCAGAGGATAGGTCAGAAGCCAGCAGGCATGACTAAGGGAAAACTGTGCGGCAAAGACTGCGGGGCGGTCCTCTGCTCTGGCGGAAGTGCGCAGCAGACGACCGCTGGGGGTTTGCACCAGACTGAAACCAAAACCGATGACCAACCATAAAAGTGCCAAGTGCATCAGAGTTATCGCCAACGGTCCGACAATTAATCCAAGGCCCAGCAATCCCGCACCTGTGAACATCACCGCTCTGTCTGGCAGGATGTGCAGGAGTTTGGGGAGTAGGAGCGCAGCCGTCATGGAACCACCACCGAAAGCTGCAAGCGCGAGAGCAACATGTCGTTCACTTAGTGCCATCTGGCCTTTGACGATCAGTACGGTGTTGACGATCACCATTGCGCTTGCCGCAGCTACAGTAAGGTTCAGGCCCAACAACCCGCGTAACCGGGGCGTCGCGAGGTAGATGCGAAGCCCGCGGGTGGTGCGCTCCCATACTGGGCGGTGCGGCGTCGGGCGTGGGGCAGGCAGGGTTGCGCTGAGCACCAGCAGCGCGGAGGCGGCAAAGCCGATGACGGTGCCTGAGAACAAGACCTCAAAGCTGACGATGGTCAGCAAAGCAGCAGCAAGCATGGGTGAGAGCAGGCTTTCCATGTCATAGGCCATGCGCGAGAGAGACAGGGCTTTGGTATAGTCCTCCTCATCCGGTAGGACATCGGGGATGGTGGCCTGAAACGTGGGGGTGAACCCGGCTGAAGCCGCCTGCAGCAGAAAGATCAAAACGTAGATCTGCCAGATCTCAGTTACAAAAGGCAGGCAAAATGCCACGGACGCACGGATGAAATCAAGTACGACCAGCATGGTGCGGCGGGGGACTTGCGTGGCGAATGCAGCTGCAATCGGAGCAAGCGTGACATAGGCAATCATCTTGATCGTCAATGCAATGCCCAGAACAAGGCTGGCCTGATCTCCGGCAATGTCCCAAGCGAGAAGGCCAAGTGCCACGGTGGCCAGCCCGGTGCCAATCAGAGCGATGATCTGCGCCATCAGCAGGTGGCGGTAGGTCCGGTTGGCGAGTACGGAAAACATGGACTGACCTTATGCCGGATCGGGTGGGTCGTTAAGTGTCTCACGCCAGACCATGTAGAGGCCGGAACCGAGGATTAAGGCGATGCCGATCCATGTGCCACCATCGGGCCATGTATTGAAAAAGGTGACCCCCCAGAAGATCGCCATGGGCATTGCAATATATTCCATCGGGGCGACAAAGGCAGCCTCGCCCAGACGAAAGGCTTGCGAGATTAGGAAACTGCCCATCATGCCGGTTGATCCCAGCAACAAGAATGTCAGGTAGTCGGCGGGGTCAACAGCAGTCCATGCGCGAAACAGGAGTTCCAACGCTGGGATGCTGGAGGCGGCCATGCGGCCATCGCCCAATGCAAGCCCTACCAGACTGGCCACGAGAACCAGCGACAGTTGGGTGTAGATTGCCATGGTGGCCGCGCTTTCAGTTTGCCCGATGCGGCGTGCAATGATGTGCATGCAGGAATACAGTGTGGCTGCTAAGATCGGAAAGATCGAGGCAATCTGAAACACCTCGGTGCCGGGGCGAATGATGATCAGTACCCCGATAAGGCCAATGATCACGGCGGCCCAGCGGCGCGGCCCGACGGTTTCGCGCAGGATAAAGACCGACATCAGAGTGATGATCAAAGGGGAGACAAAGAAAATAGCAACTGCATCTGCAATGGGTAGCGCCCAAAGGCCGAGAAATAGGAAGGTATTTGCGAGAACCGCGCACATGCCACGTAGGGCCAAGGCACTGGGGCGCCGTGTGCGGAAGACTCTGAAGCCGCCATTGAAGGGCATGACGAAGGCAAAGAATGTTAACGTGCCGATGCAGGCGCGGATCAACACCACCTGATGCAGAGCATAGTTATCCGAGAGTTGTTTGATCCACAGGTCATTGAGGGAGAAGCAAAAAACGGCAGCCATGCCGAACATTGCCCCCAAAAGGTTGGCGCGTCGGAGGGCCGCGCTCATCCTTGCGCTGCGGCGCTGCGCACCGCGCGTTCCAATGCGTTGAGAAACCGCGAGCGGTCGGCCTTGCCAAAGGGTTTGCCACCGCCTCCCTGTCGAAACGGATCTGCCGCGCGCAGATCCGTCATCAGATCCCGCATCGCCAGTTGTTGACCAATATTGGCCTGGGTGAACGCCTCGCCGTTGTGGCGCAAAACCTGCGCACCGTTTTCAATGCAACGGGCGGCCAGGGGGATGTCACCGGTGATGACGATGTCGCCTTGCTGAGCACGATCCGCGATCCACATGTCGGCGATATCGGGCCCGTCGGGCACGATCACGTTTTCCACCAGCGGATTGGCCGAGGGGCGCAGGCCGCCGTTGGAGACGACGAACATCTTCAACTTATGGCGGGTTCCGACTCGTTCGACCTCGGCCCGGACAGGGCAGGCATCGGCATCAACATAGATCATGCTGCCCTCTTTTGTGACTACTACTTCTTTTTCTTGGAGTCGCGTTTGACTTTGTATGCCTCGGGGATCGGCATGCGGTTGAAGGCATCCAATCCGGCGATCTTATAGGCTTCAGCCAGCGTCGGGTAATTGAACGTATTCTGGACGAAGTAATCTACCGTGCCTTTGAGGTTCAGCACCGCTTGTGCGATATGAATGAGCTCTGTTGCACCCTCACCTACAATCTGTACGCCCAGAACCCTGCGGGTTTTCAGGCTGAACAGCATTTTTAACATACCCTGTTCCAGACCCATGATGTGCCCGCGTGAGGTTTCGCGAAAACGGGCGACGCCCACCTCATAGGGGATGCCGCGTTCCTGTGCCTCTTCCTCGGACATGCCGCAGGTCGAGATTTCTGGCACTGAATAGATGCCATAGGGGAACCATGGGCTTTCGGGCAGGGTAGGGGTTTCCAGTGCATGGCAGGCGGCGATTCGGCCTTGCTGCAATGACGTTGAGGCCAAGGAGGGGTGGCCGATGACATCACCGGCCGCATAGATATGCGGAACATTGGTCTGATAGGTTTTGCGATTAACGTCCAGCCGGCCGCGGTGATCGGTTTTCAAGCCGGCGGCTTCGGTATCAAGCTTGACCGTGGCCCCCATGCGACCGGCAGCGAAGAGCAACATCTCTGATCGGATGTGGCGACCATTGGAAAGCGTGACCTCGACATGTTCGCCCGCATCTTCGATGCTTTCAATCGCCGACCCCAGGCGCAGGTCAACACCATTGTCGCGGATCTGATGGGTGAATTCCTGAATGATGGTGCGGTCGATGAAATCAAGGAAGCTGTCGCGCGGCTCGATCAGCGTGACACGCACATCAAGTGCCGAGAACATGGTGGCGTATTCAACGCCAATCACGCCTGCACCAATGACGATCAGACTGCGCGGAATGCGTCCCAACTCGAGAAACTCATCGCTGTCCACAACAGTGGAGCCATTGAATGGTACAGTATCAGGACGATAGGTTTTGGTTCCGGTTGAGATCAGGAACTTATCGCCTGTCAGAACCGTGGTTTCCCCCGCCTCAGTGGCGACTTCGATCGTGTTTGCGTCAAGAAACTTGGCCATGCCCAGCAGGGTTTCGACATGGTTACGGTTAAACTGGTGCTCCAGCACATCGACCTCGTAATCGAGGGTCTTATGCAGGCGCATCTTGAGGTCTTGCGCCTCGATATCGTCTTTGACGCGGTATGATCTGCCGTAGAAGCTGCGCTCGCGCCAGCCCGAAAGGTTCAGCACGGTTTCGCGCAGGGTTTTCGATGGGATGGTCCCAGTGTGCACCGACACTCCACCCAGACGGTCCTTGCGGTCGATCACCAGCACCCGGCGTTTGAGTTTGCCGGCCTGAATGGCGGCAGAACGTCCCGCGGGGCCAGAGCCAATAACGATCAGATCATAATGCGACATGGTTTACCCCGTATACAAAGCCTCGGCATGGAAGGTGACGTGGTCTTCCATGAAGGTGGAAACAAAGAAATAGCTGTGATCATAGCCTGGCTGCATGCGCAGCGTGGCCTGCTGGCGCCGGGCAGCGGAGGCTTCGAACAGGCTTTCGGTTTTCAGCAGGTCGCCGAATTGGTCGTTGGTGCCGGTGTCGGTCAGGATTGGCCCCTCAAAACCTTTTTCGCGCATCAGGAGCGAGGCGTCATGCGCCGCCCATGTGCTCTCGTCGTCGCCAAGGTAGGCCGACAGCTGCTTGCGACCCCAGTCGCTGGCGGTGGGGTTACAGATTGGCGAAAATGCAGAGACCGATTTGTAACGGCCGGGAAGGTTCATCGCAAGCGTCAGCGCGCCGTGCCCCCCCATGGAGTGGCCGGTGATGGCCTGACGATCAGCATCAATGGCGAAATCCGATGTGATCAGGTTTGGCAGCTCTTCGGCGACATAATCCCACATTTTAAAATGCGGCGCCCAAGGGTCTTGTGTGGCGTTGACGTAGAACCCAGCGCCTTGACCTAGGTCATACGCCTCATCATTGGCCACACCGTCGCCGCGTGGGGAAGTGTCCGGGAAAACCAATGCGATACCTTGTTCTGCTGCCCAAGCCTGTGCACCAGCCTTGGTCATGGCGTTTTCATGGGTGCAGGTCAGACCGGACAGATACCATAGCACCGGAACCGGGCCGTCCTTGGCCTCGGCGGGTTGGAACAAGCCAAAGGTCATGTCGCAATTGCAGGCGTCAGAGCTATGAGTGTAAACCCCTTGAACACCGCCAAAGCAGGCATTTTCCGAGACGATTTGCATGGTGAAACTTCCCCTAGGTTATATGTTCCGAGCACAGTCAACATTTTAAGGGGTCTGTGACAACCCCTGACATCGGTCGCTATTGTCAATAAATCAGCGTTACCCATCCGATTACCAGCGACACTGTGATCAAAGCAAGCGTTGTGGAGATTAGGATCGAGGCGGACACTCGCTGCGGGGCGACGCCATAGTGTTGTGCCAGAATGTAGACGTTTCCGGCCACGGGCAGGGCGGAGGCGGCAATCATGACCGAGGCGGCGTACGGATCGACGGAGAAGATGGCGAGCGCGGCGATGGCCACTGTGGCGGGGTGCAGGAGCAGCTTGCAGGTTGACAACCACCCGGCCACAAAGGGGCGTTCCGCGGATTTTGACGCCAGCGAGGCCCCGATGGCGAAAAGCGCGCAGGGTGTGGCGGCCCCGCCGAGAATAGCAAGAAAATCGTTCATCGGCCCTGGCACAGGCAGCTCTAATGCCGACCAGATCAGGCCGAGGCTGATGGAGACGATCATCGGGTTTTTCAGTAGGCCTATCGTGACGCTGCCCAGAATGCCGATGGACATCCGACCATCGCGTGATCCGGTGATCAGGATGACAATTAGCGAGCCGAACACGATCAGATCGACAGCCAGTACCAACATGACCGGCCCGATGGCCTCGGCCCCCATCAACAGCGTCAGCATCGGTACGCCCAGAAAGCCGACGTTACCGATGACTGCGCATTGTGCCTCGACTGCGGTTTCTTCAACATTCACCCCGCGCAGATAGGCGATGACGCTGGCCAGAATATAAACCGCGGCCGTGCCGCTGAGGTAGGCAAGCACGAAGTTCAGATCGAACAGTTCGGCCAACGAGAGATTGGCGGCAAATCGAAAGAGCATCGCCGAGAGGGCGAAGTAAAATACAAACCGGGTGAGATAGGCAGTTGCCTCGGCATTAAAAAAGCCGGTGCGTCCGGCCCCGAACCCCAGTCCGATCATCAGGAAAAACGGCAGCGTCTGGAAAAAGATATCCTGCATGAAATATCTGTTAACACGGTGGGCCACAAAGACAAATCAGAAACCATTGCACAATTTCTGCGTTTGCATCTGGCGCCAGTGGCGGCTAGCAAAGAGGATATGGCAAAGTCGCGTAAGTCAAAGAAATCTCGCAAAATCCCTCGTATCCGTCCGATACGGTTTCTGCGTCGCTGGGGCATTCGGATCACGACCCTGTGCGCGGTCGTTGTTACGGGTGTGGTCGTGGCGCATCGATGGGTCACGCCACCCGAAACTTACTATATGGGGCAAGAAGAACGAAGATTGGGCAAGATTTCCTACCGTTGGGAAGACATCGATGATGTGGCGCCGGTGATGACACGGTCGATCGTGGCGGCAGAAGATGCAAATTTCTGCAACCACTGGGGCTTTGACATGAATGCGATCCGCGACGCGATTGAGGATGGAGGTGGGCGTGGGGCTTCGACCCTGTCGCAGCAGACGGTCAAAAACACATATTTGTGGCACGGGCGCAGTTGGCTACGAAAAGCCCTCGAGGCTTCGATCACCCCGTTGATGGAATTGGCTTGGGACAAACGGCGGATCGTCGAGGTCTATATGAATGTCGCAGAATTTGACGACGGTGTCTTTGGTGTGGGCGCGGCATCGCGGCATTACTTTGGTGTGCCCCCGTCAAAGCTGGATGCTCGGCAGGCGGCCTTGTTGGCGGCGGTGCTGCCAGACCCCAAGGATCGCTCGGCAAAACACCCAAGTGATTGGATGAAGAAACGCGCCCGTTCGATCATGGACGGGGCGGCAACAATTGACCGGGATGGCCGGGCAGATTGTTTCGAGGATTGAAAAAGTTGTTCAATCCGGGCATTGAGAATGAGATTTGAGATTTTCCAGAGATTGCCATGGCCAAGCTGTATCATGTTCCGCTGTCCCCGTTCTGCCGCAAGGTGCGCCTGTCGTTGGCGGAAAAGCGGATTGAATGCGAGCTGACCGAGGAACGGTATTGGGAGCAAGATCCGGATTTTTTACGCCGTAACCCGGCAGGCAAAGTGCCGGTGTTGAAAATCGACGGCATGACCATGGCGGAAAGCAGCGCCATTTGCGAATATCTGGAAGAGGCATACCCAGATCCGCAGTTGATGCCAAAAGACCCCAAACAGCGCTACGAAGTGCGCCGGTTGGTGAGCTGGTTTGATGACAAGTTCCATCATGAAGTCACCTCAAAGCTGGTTTATGAGCGCGTCAACAAGAAAGTCATGAAAAAGGGCTTTCCTGACAGCACCAACGTCAAAGCCGGGGCCAAGGCGATCAAATATCACTTGGATTATATGGCATGGCTCTTGGACCGTCGCCGCTGGTTGGCGGGGGATGTGATGACCCTGGCCGATTTTGCCGCTGCCGCTCACCTGAGTGCGCTGGATTATATCAGCGATGTCGACTGGAATCGCTCGGAGGTGGTCAAAGATTGGTACGCCAAGATCAAATCCCGCCCGGCCTTCCGGCGAATCCTCACTGATCAGGTGCCGGGTTTCCCTCCTCCAGCGCATTATGCGGATTTGGATTTTTGAAAGTTACCCAATGCGCTGAAGCGTTGGTTGCATCGATGCTGAAATATTCGATTTTCGGAACGACGGCAATGCGGACAAAATGGACTTTTGTAATGGCTGAGTTTATCTCCGCGAATGCTTGGCATAGTAAGAAAGGCCGCCATTTCTGATCGGCCTTTCCAGAACAGATGCTTTCCTTAAACGAAATTTGTTACAAAGACGGCGGCCACGACCACAGTGAGCGTGATGGCGATTGAAGTAAGCCGACTCAGGAAAGTTGAATTCCGGTGCGTAGCAGGCTTGACTTGATAGCTTTGAGCCAGGTCGTCGATGTTCAATTTGTGAAGTAGTGGGTTTTGGTCGTACATTTTTTGTTTCCTTCAAGTTTTCGTTGTACCTGCCTCCTATTTTGGCGATGCTGCGTTCTGACGGTGTGATATGCGGCGTTCCGAATTCGTAAAATCGGGCAAGCCAATCATAAAAAACGCACCGATAACGGTGTGATCGATTGGAAAAAGAAAAAAAATACGCTTTTCGCTTGTTGGGCACTCCGTCGATCATAGATCGAACTGGCCATACCATTCAGTTGACAACGCAGAAGAGTATGGCCCTTCTTGCCATGATTGCGACTTCGTCTAGCACCGGGCTGCGTCGAGAACTAGCGGCGGCAACGCTTTGGAGCCGAAGCCCCGAGGCTCAGGCCCGTACAAATCTGCGCCAAGCATTGTCGATTTTACGAGCCACGACGGGGGAAAACATCATTCTGTCAAAAGGTGAAATGCTGGCGGTGAATCGGGATTTGGTTTCGCTGGATATTGATGCGCTGGACGACAAGGCCTTTGATCTGGACGAAAATATTACCGGTTTCGGGGGGCCATTTCTTGACGGGCTTTCGATAAATGAACCGCCTTTTGAAGAATGGCTGGCTACAAATCGAGCCAATTACGGCAGAATAGTGAGAGATATCTTGTTTGATGTCGGCAACTTCGCCTTAGAGTCGGACCAATCAAAACGGGCGCTGCAGGCAGCAGACCGTATATTAACCCTCGATCCATTCGAGGAAGCTGGTATGGCGCTATGTTTGAAGGCGCTTGCAGCGAATGACGAGCGCAGCCAAGTGCAAATCAGATTTGACGAATTTGAGTGCTTGCTTCGAAGCGAGCTGAACTTAGAAATCAGTTCGGATTTGGTCACCCTGAAGACGAAACTGTTAACTGTCGCTGACGAGCAGGTAAACAAAACGACGGCAATAAGCGTTCCCTCGATATTGGTATTGCCGTTCAAAACACTCAGCGATGTTCCCGAACATCGGTATTTTTCGGAAGGCCTAGCAGAGGATGTCATCACACAACTGTCAAAGTTTTCAACGCTTGGGGTTCTGTCAGGTCAAGCAAACTTGTCCGAAAATGCTACAGAAGATCAGCTTTCGCGGGCGGTAAAAAACGGCGCGGATTACCTATTGACGGGCAGCGTGCGCTGGCTTGGAGAACGGTTTCGCTTGTCAGTGGAGTTGATTGAGGTTGCGAGTAGATCAGTCAAATGGGCAGAGCGATTGGACCGCAAGATATCGGATTTGTTTGACCTTCAGGATGACGTGTCACGTTATCTTGTTGGTGCGATCCCATATCGAATTGAAGAGGATGTCGCAGAAAAGGCCGAGAAAAAATCTGCTGAGCAATTGCAGGCTTACGAGTTGATGATCCTTGGGAAGCGATTGCGCGATACCTTGAGCCTTGAAGGCAATCTGGAGGCCAGAAGCCTCCTAGAGCTTGCGGTAAAAAAGGATCAGGGCTTAGCCCGGTCACACATGTATCTATCAGACAGCTATGTTGTACAACACTGGTTTGGTCAGCTGGACG
Source organism: Roseovarius albus (assembly GCF_900172335.1). Lineage (GTDB taxonomy): Bacteria > Pseudomonadota > Alphaproteobacteria > Rhodobacterales > Rhodobacteraceae > Roseovarius > Roseovarius albus. The sequence continues at coordinate 56,577 of NZ_FWFX01000003.1, read as the reverse complement.
CGAGCGAGAAAGAGAAAGCGCTTTATCATGCCCGCCGGGCTGTGGCGCTGGATCGGTTTGACGTTCACATTCAGGACCATCTGGGCTTCGCCCTTCACACCATGGGGCATTGGGACGCGGCCGAAGCGCAAATAAGAAACGCGTTATCTTTGGCTAAGAATGAAATCGAATCCATGTCCTGGTGCGGATATGCGCTGTTGATGTTGGGAAGACACGACGAAGCTGCTGAAATCATCCAAGCCGTGGCCAAACGGAGGACGACGTTACCGCCAACTTTCGAGTGGATACTGGGGCAGCTTTTTTCGTTTCAAGGCCGCGACGCGGAGGTTGTTAGTACGCTAAATGGCGCATCTCTTTTAAATTCCACAGGGCTTGCGTTTCGAGCTGGGTCACAGGCTCGATTGGGAATGCTTAAGGAAGCGCAGTTTACTCTCGCGGAATTCAAAGATGCACGCACTCGAGATCAGCGACTGTCAGGAATGAAGGTTGGCGCAAATACAATCGAAACTGCTCTGGGTGAACACCGTGTCTTGTGGCGCCGAAAAGAAGATTGGGAGCATATCGCTCAGGGCCTTCGTTTGGCTGGCCTGCCGGATTGATAGATCGCAAAAACTTCGGCCCCCAAGAACGTCAGTGTCCGCTTTGTCCGCCGCTCAATACGGGCAATAAAACTCTAAGCAGGTGATGGTCTCGATCGCTTCTCTTACAAGCTCCACAAATTCGCCCCATTCCCGATGTCTTGCTATTTTGGCGCGGAGTCCTCTAACCTGAGGGCGGGAGGATGTGGATGAAGCTACGCAGTGAGTTTATTTTTGCCGGACTTGTCGCCACGACAAGCCTGATGTTGGTCGCCGCTTTAGTTAGACACGCCACTTCGGATACGCCATTGGTTGGAACCTATGAGTTGGAGCGGCCAGAGCGGGACGATCTGCCTCCTGCACCGACGTTGAATGAGATTTCCTTACTGGATTCGATTTGGGTGGCCGGGCTGCCATTCCCCGAAAAGATGACGGAAGATCAAAAATGTCTGGCCGAAGCGCTGTATTTCGAGGCGCGTGGCGAAACGGTGCGCGGGCAAATTGCGGTGGCCGAGGTGATTTTGAACCGTGTGGATCATTCGACGTTTCCCGATTCTGTTTGTGATGTGATCTATCAAGGCAGCAAGAACAAGAACGCCTGTCAGTTTAGCTATGCCTGTGATGGATTGCCTGAGGAATACTCTGAGGCTGGGGCATATGAGCGTGCGCAGCGTGTGGCTGCGTTTTTGCTAGAGCATGGCGCGTGGGGCTTCACCAATGGGGCGATCTATTACCATGCGCACTCCGTCTCTCCAAGCTGGGCGAAGAAGATGAAACCTCTGGCCAATATTGGCAACCACCTCTTTCTGGGTCCAGATGATCCGCCCAGCGAAGAGAGCGAAGGTTGATGGTCAAAGTCGTACGCGTTATGTGCGAAAGGCCTTAGAAATCAGACTGACAGGAGAGTGCGCGATATGGAGTCATTGAAACAGGCTCTGGTTGCGCAGGCATTATCTGAAGGTTTCGACGCCTGCCGGGTCTGCCGGCCGTGGGATGTGCCGCGGGTGCCGGAACGGTTGGCGGAATTTCTCAAACAGGGATACCAAGGCCAGATGGGTTGGTTGGAAGAGCGCAGTCATTGGCGGGGTGATCCGTCTATGCTGTGGCCCGAGGCGCGGTCAGTGATTGTACTGGGCGAAAGTTATACGCCAAATGAAGATCCTATGGCGACTGTAGACCAGCCGGATATCGGCACCATATCGGTTTATGCTCGCAACAAAGACTACCATGATCTGGTCAAGAAGCGCCTGAAACGGTTAGCGCGTTGGTTGATTGCCGAGGGTGGCGGTGAGGTGAAGGTTTTTGTCGATACTGCACCGGTGCCAGAAAAACCCTTGGGGCAGGCGGCGGGGCTCGGCTGGCAAGGTAAGCATACAAATCTAGTCAGTCGGCACTTGGGCAGTTGGTTCTTTATAGGGTCGGTGTTTACGACGCTGGAGGTGCCAACGGATAGATCGGAAGTTGATCACTGCGGTCGATGCCGGGCCTGTCTGGACGCCTGCCCGACCGATGCCTTTCCGGCGCCCTATCAATTGGATGCACGCCGATGCATTTCTTATCTGACGATTGAGCACAAAGGCCCGATTGATCCGAAACTACGCTCATTGATGGGCAACCGTATCTACGGCTGCGACGATTGCCTTGCGGCCTGCCCGTGGAACAAGTTTGCAGTTGAAGCGCGCGAACTGCGTTATCATGCGCGCGAAGATTTGATCGCGCCGGAGTTGGCGGATCTGGTGCAACTGGATGATACCGCGTTCCGGGCCAAATTTTCCGGCAGCCCGATTAAACGCATCGGGCGGGATAGATTCGTCCGAAACGTGCTTTATGCAATTGGTAATTCCGGGCGGGCGGATTTGCGCAGGTTTGCGCAGGATTTATGTGAGGATCCGGACGAAACAATCGCCGATGCGGCGCGCTGGGCGGTTCTGCGACTGGAAAATGACGCAAAGGGGATGGAAAGCCCGTGAAAACCCGTTAAACGGCCTGTTGCGAACAGAGTGAGGGAGCGGGACAAATGGCATTGCTATTAGGTGTTGATACAGGTGGAACCTATACCGATGCGGTGCTGATCCGCGATGAAAAGGATGTCATCGCATCTGCCAAATCCCTGACCACCCGCCACGATCTGGCCGAAGGCATTGGCAAAGCGGTCGAGGCGGTTCTGGCTGAAAGCGGCGCGGATATCACGGACATTGGCATGGCGTCCTTGTCGACCACTCTGGCCACGAATGCATTGGTCGAAGGGCAGGGTGGTCGTGTTGGTTTGATCTATATTGGTTTTCGCGAGCGTGACCTTGAAACGCACGGACTGAGTGAGGCTTTGGCGGGTGATCCTGCGATAGTGATCGCGGGCGGACATAACCACGCAGGTGGCGAAGCAAAGGCCTTTGATAGAGAGGCGCTGGCCAAGTGGCTGGCCTCAGATCACGGAGCATCGGCCTTTGCTGTGGCGGCGCAGTTTGGAACACGCAATCCGGCACATGAATTGGCAGCCGCCGAGATGATCCGAGAGATCACCGGGCGTCCGGTGTCGTGCTCACATCAATTGTCTGCGAAGCTGAACGGCCCTAAGCGCGCCCTTACGGCCGTTTTGAACGCACGTCTGATCGGCATGATTGCGCGGCTGATCGAAAAGGCCGAGGGCAAGCTGAATGAGCTGGGCATTGATGCGCCGTTGATGGTGGTACGTGGCGATGGGGCGCTCATTTCAGCCGAGCAGGCGCGGGAACGCCCCATTGAGACAATTTTGAGTGGTCCGGCGGCCAGCATCGTTGGCGCACGCTGGATGACGGGCGCTGACTTTGCTCTGGTCTCGGATATTGGCGGCACCACCACCGATGTGGCCGTTCTGCGCGATGGCCGCCCGGCGATTGACCCGGCGGGTGCGCGGGTTGGGCCGTGGCGGACTATGGTCGAGGCGGTGGCGATGCGCACCACAGGCCTTGGGGGTGACAGTGAAGTGCACGTCAATGACGAGGGGCTTATCGGGGGTGTCACGCTTGGCCCTCGACGTGTCGTACCAGTCAGCCTGATGGCGATGCAGGCCCCGGAAGTGGTGCATGCGGTGCTGGATGAGCAGGTGCGCAGCTCGACACCGGGTGAATATGACACGAAATTTGTACGTGCTGTGCCCGGAATTGAAGCAGGCGGTTTGCAGGATCGTGATGAGGCGTTGCTGGAACGGATCGGCACCGAGGTGCATCCGGTCGCCAAGATACTGAAAACTCGGATGGAAGGGCAAGCGCTGAAACGTCTGGTTTCACGCGGGTTGGTGCAGGTGTCTGGCGTGACACCGTCGGATGCCAGCCACGTTCTTGGCCGTTTGAACAGCTGGGACGGCGAGGCGGCACTGAAAGCGCTGGAGTTGACCGGACGCAAACGCACCGGTTCGGGCAATATGCTGAACCCGGAACCGCAGAAGATGGCGCAGATGATCATTGATCAGCTGACGCATCAGACATCGCTGGCCTTGCTGGAGGCGGCTTTTGATGAGGAAGAAAACAGTTTCGGTCTGCGCCCGTCTGAACTGGCGCGGCATGTGTTGATGCAACGCGGCTTGGACAAACACAAAGGTTTGGTGCGGATTGATACTGGTATCAACGTGCCGGTGATCGGTCTCGGGGCGTCAGCGCCCAGCTATTATCCTGCTGTGGGTGATCGCTTAGATTGCGAAATGATCTTGCCTGAGCATGCCGGTGTGGCCAATGCGATTGGTGCGGTGGTTGGCCGGGTGACGATTCGCCGAAGCGGGACCGTGACTAGCCCGGCGGAGGGGCGATTCCGGGTGCACTTTGAAACTGGGCCCGAGGATTTCTCAGATGCCGAGCAGGCAATGGAGGCTCTGGAAGCGGTCTTGTCGAAGGACGCGCGTCATGAGGCTGAAGTTGCCGGAGCAGAAGATATTTCCGTATCGATGTCACGTGACTTGCGCACGGCAGAGGCTGAAGCACGCGAAGTGTTTCTGGAAGCCGAGATATCGGTTGAGGCTTCGGGTCGTCCGCGGATCGCTGCCTAAAGCGAGACTAGCCAGTCGCGCACCTTTTCTGCCTGTGGGCTAAGCGGTGTCGTTGACGACCAAACCAGATAAAATCCTGCATCAGTGCGCCAGGTCCATTCCTCGCGTGCTGCCAGCAAGCCTTGTGCGATTAAGTTATCAACAGTGTGATGCCAGCCTATGGCGAAACCTTCGCCAGCAATGGCGGCCTGCAACACCAGCGCGTAGTCGTTCAATCGCAGGCCTGAGCGTGGCTCGGCATAGGGTACATTCCAATGAGCAAAGAATTCAGCCCATCCGGGGCGGTCGCGCACAGGTTCTTCGAGGTGGATCAGAGGCTGGTGCATTAGATTGGCGATGGTCTTGAGGTTCACCGCTGCAGCCATCACGCGGGGGGAGGCGATCGGGGATATCACCTCTGGCGCGATGAGGGAAGAGTGGCAGCCTTCCCAAATTCCGTGACCGCGCCGAATGGCAAGGCTGATGCCCTCGGCCCCGATGTCGGGCTCGCGATCCGAAGTTTGCAATCGCAAATCGACATCAGGATGAGCTTTGTGAAATTGCGTGAGCTTGGGCACCATCCAATAGTGGGCAAAGGCGGTGGAGGCCGAGAGCGTCACATGTTCCTGAGCATGGCGTTGGCTGAGCATGCTGGCGGTTTGATAGATCCGGTCGAACGAGGCGGTGACGTCGGTAAAGAGCCGTTCGCCAGATTGTGTCAGCCGCACGGACTTATGCGCCCGGGCAAAGAGTTGCACGCCCAAAGCTGTTTCCAACTGCTTGATTGCGGCGGATACCGCGGGCTGTTGCACGTTCAGTTCCTGCGCCGCACGGGTGAAAGACCCGGTGCGGGCGGCGGCCTCGAACACCAACAAATGACGGGGGGATGAGACAAGTTTCCAAAGTTCTTGCATAAACACAGGTTATGCAAACCCATGATATTTGCAAGGATCACAGGATAAAAAAACTGTATTAGATTGATTTTAAGACATAGGAGACTCGGCACATGGCACGACGCGCAAGAAGCAGACGCACCACAGAAACAGAGGCTTTTGTCGCCCCGGCCTCGCCTCATGTGCAGCGGCGTTTGCCATTTTATGACATCTTGGACGAAGAGGCGGTGGTCAAGCTGGAGACGCAGGTTGACTGGATCATGCAAGAGATCGGCATCGCCTTTCGCGATGACCCCGAGGCGTTGCGGATCTGGAAGGAAGCCGGTGCACAGATCGAAGGTGACATCGTCAAGGCACCTGCCGACTGGATTCGTAGCCTGTGTGCCAAGGCACCGCGCGAATTTACCCAAGTGGCCCGCAATCCTGCGCGCAATGTCACCATCGGTGGCACCAATCAGGTCTTTGCCCCGATCTATGGCGCACCTTTCGTACGCGATGTCGGATGTGGGCGGCGTTATGGCGATATGGAAAGCTTCGAGAAGCTGGTGAAGCTGGCCTATATGCACCCAAACCTGCATCACACCGGGCTGGTGATTTGCGAGCCGTGCGATGTGCCGGTCAGCCATCGCCATCTGGATATGGTTTATACCCACATGACCCGCAGTGATAAGCCCCATCTGGGGGCCATCACCGAGATGAGCCGCGCGCAGGACAGCGTTGATATGGCCGAGATCCTGCATGGTAAGGATGTGATGGACGAGCATTGCGTCATCATGGGCAACGTTAACACAAACTCGCCGCTGCTGGTCGACCGCGTGGTGACCGAGGCGATCCGGGTCTATTGCGGACGTGGGCAGGGGATCGTTGTGGTGCCGTTTATCCTGTCGGGCGCAATGGGGCCGGTCTCAACAGCCGCCAGTGTCACGCAAGCAATGGCCGAAGCGATGATGTGCTGTGCCTTTGCGCAGGTCGTGCGCCCGGGGGCTCCGTTTATTCTGGGCAACTTCCTCAGTTCGATGAGCCTCAAGTCTGGCGCGCCAACATTCGGCATGCCCGAGCCGGTAATTTCGAACTACGCCATCGGCCAGATGGCCCGCCGGGCCGGTCTGCCGCTGCGCTGTGGTGGGTCTTTGACCGCAAGCAAGATCGAGGATGCGCAGGCAGCGTACGAAAGCGCGGATTCGATGCATTCAACCATGCTGGCCGGGGCGAACTTTGTTCTGCACTCTGCCGGTTGGATGGAGGGCGGCCTCTGTACCGGGTTTGAAAAACTGATCATGGATGCGGATCGTCTGGGGAGCTATCAAAAGGTGCTGGGTGAAGGATTGGATATCTCGGACGAGGCGTTCGCACGCGATGCTTATGAAGAAGTTGACCCGGGTGGTCACTTCCTTGGATCTGCCCACACGATGCGCAACTACACCACCGCGTTCTATGAACCCGCGCTGAGTGACAGCGAAAATGTCGAAAGCTGGGAAGAGGGTGGATCAAAAGACATGCGTCAGCGCGCCTATGAAAAATGGAACGCCATGCTCAACCAGTATGAAGCGCCCAAGCTTGATGAAGCCAAGGACGAAGAACTGCGCGATTACGTTGCCCGTCGCAAATCAGAAATACCTGAGGCATGGTACTAAAAGACCAAAGGGAGGACAGACCATGCGTGCATCAGACAGATTTGACCAAGACATTGCGGGGCGGCTGGACGGGCTGCGTGACGACGGGCTGTACAAATCCGAACGGGTGATCAGCAGCAAACAGGCGGGGCAGGTGGCCTTAGCTTCGGGTGATCAGGTGATCAACCTGTGTGCCAACAACTATCTGGGGCTTTCGGATAACGAAGACATCATTCAGGCTGGGCGTGATGCACTAAATCGTTATGGTTATGGCATGGCGTCTGTGCGTTTCATTTGCGGCACGCAGGAAGAACATATAGAGTTGGAAAAGCGGATCGCTGGTTTTCTTGGGATGGAAGACTGCATTCTTTATTCAAGCTGCTTTGATGCCAACGCTGGTCTGTTCGAGACTATTTTGGGCCCAGAGGACGCGATTGTTTCAGACGCTTTGAACCACGCTAGCATCATCGATGGCGTACGCCTGTGCAAGGCGCAGCGGTATCGCTATGCAAATTCCGACATGGCCGATCTGGAACGGTGTTTGCAGGAAGCGTCGGGTGCGAAACACCGGCTGATTGCCACAGATGGGATTTTCTCGATGGATGGCTACTTTGCCAAGCTCGAAGAGATCTGCGACTTGGCCGAAGAATACGATGCCATGGTCATGGTGGATGACAGCCACGCAGTGGGGTTCGTTGGCCCCAATGGGCGTGGCACACCCGAGCATTGCGACGTGATGGACCGCGTCGATATCATCACCGGAACCTTGGGTAAGGCGTTGGGCGGAGCTTCGGGTGGGTACACCGCCGCCTCGGCCAAGGTGGTCGATTGGCTGCGCCAGCGGTCACGTCCCTATCTGTTTTCAAACACCTTGGCTCCGGTCATTGCGGCCGCGTCTTTGAAAGTGTTCGACATATTGGATAATGGCGATGCCCTGCGCGCAAAGCTGTGGGAAAACGCCACTTATTTTCGCGAACGTATGGGCGCGCTGGGGTTTGAACTGCTGCCGGGGGAACATGCGATCATTCCCGTGATGCTGCGCGATCCAAAACTGGCGCAGGAGATGGCAGCCAAGCTGAACGAGCGCGGCGTTTATGTCACCGCCTTCAGCTTCCCGGTTGTGCCACGTGACCAAGACCGAATTCGCACACAGATGAGTGCAGCGTTAACCCGTGAAATGCTGGATCAGGCGATTGATGCTTTCGAGGCTGTGGGCCGCGAGTTGGGAGTGATCAAGTGAAACCGCTGCTGCCTTCGGCCATAGATGCGATCGGAGAGACACCGTTGGTGAACCTGAGCCGCGTGGTAGAGACCTTGGGTCTGGATGGCCGGATCGTTGCCAAATTGGACTATCTTTTGCCAGGTCTTTCCAAGAAGGACCGTGCGGCGAAAGCCATTATTGAAGAGGCGCGTGCGTCGGGCGATTTGGCTGAGGGGCAGGCTGTTGTCGAGTTGACCTCAGGCAACATGGGGACCGGTTTGGCCATTGTCTGCGGCATTCTAGGGCATCCATTCATTGCTGTCATGAGCGAAGGCAATTCCGAAGAGCGTGCCCGAATGATGCGCGCGCTAGGGGCCGAGGTTATTCTGGTACAGCAAGCGGAGGGAAGCCGGAAGGGTGAAGTTTCGGGTGCTGATCTGGCGCTGGTTGATGAGACTGCACAGCGGACAACAGCAGAGCGCAAAGCCTTTCGGGCTGATCAGTTTATGCGAGATGGCAACCCAAAGGCGCATGAAACCGGTACAGCGCCGGAGATCTGGGGGCAGACACAGAGTAAGGTGACGGCCTTTTGTGATTTTGCAGGGTCCGGTGGCACCTTGGGGGGATGTGCGCGGTTTTTCATGCCGAAAGGTGTGAACTGCTACGGGGTCGAACCTGAAGGAGCCGAGGCCATCGCGGGCGGAAAGGTTTCCAAACCAGACCATCCAATTCAAGGTGGCGGTTATTTGATTTCGGACCTTGAGCACCTGAACGGTGTCGAACTGTCTGGCGTGCTGACAGTGTCCGGGAAAGAAGCGCGAGACCACGCACGGCTATTGGCCCAAAGAGAAGGCATCTTTGGCGGCTATTCTGCCGGGGCCAACTTGGCAGCGGCGGTAAAGTTGCTGCGCGGGCCTGAAACGGGTGGAACAGTGGCGATGGTCGTGTGCGACAGCGGTCTGAAATATCTGTCGACAGATTTATGGGGAGCATGACATGCAAAACCAGATGAAAGCATTGGTGAAAGCCCAGCCCGAAACCGGCCTGTGGATGGAACATGTGCCAGTGCCCGAACCGGGGCCAAATGATGTGCTGATCAAGGTCAAGAAATCCGCAATCTGCGGGACCGATGTGCATATCTGGAACTGGGATGAATGGGCGCAGAAAACTGTGCCTGTGCCGTTGGTGACGGGTCACGAGTTTTGCGGCGAGATTGTCGAGATCGGTTCGGCAGTGGCTGGCTTTGAGGTCGGGCAGCGCGTGTCTGGTGAAGGACATGTGATTTGTGGCCATTGCCGCAACTGTCGTGCGGGTAAGGGTCATTTGTGCCGCAACACCGAAGGTGTGGGCGTGACACGGGCCGGCAGTTTTGCGGAATACCTGTGTCTTCCACAAACCAATGTCGTGCCGATCCCGGATGATATTTCGGATGAGATTGCTGCGATCTTTGATCCGTTGGGCAATGCCGTGCATACCGCGTTGTCCTTTGACTTAGTAGGTGAAGACGTCGCCGTGACCGGGGCCGGTCCTATTGGGATCATGGGAGCAATGATCGCCAAACAGGTCGGCGCGCGCAAGGTCGTGATCACCGACATCAATCCCGGGCGACTTGAACTGGCGCGGGAGATGGGGGTCGAGCATACTATCCGGGCCGATCAGGAATCGCTGCGTGACATCATGCCCCGTATCGGAATGACCGAAGGGTTTGATGTCGGCTTGGAGATGTCAGGTGCGGCCCCTGCATTTCGCGATATGATATCTGCGATGAACAATGGAGGGCGTGTTGCCCTGTTGGGAATCCCGCCGGCCAGTTTTGAGATCGACTGGAACAAGGTCATTTTCAAGATGCTGCACATCAAGGGCATCTACGGCCGCGAGATCTTTGAAACCTGGTACAAGATGATCGCGTTGGTGCAGGGGGGCTTGGACGTGTCCGGCCTGATCACGCATCGCATTGGGATCGATGAATTTGCGAGCGGCTTTGAAGCCATGCACGATGGCTCTGCCTGCAAGGTTGTCATGGATTGGGACGCCTGAGATGAGCCAGTTCCCGCGCCTGACTGAACCGCTTGCTCTGCGCCACAAGGTGTTGCGCAACCGGATCACGTTTGGCGCGCATACGGCAAATATGTCAGAGGGCGGTCTGCCGGGGGAACAATTCGGCGCGTATCTGTTGGAACGCGCAATTGGCGGAGCGGGCATGATCGTGGCCGAGCCGATGCCGGTGCATCGCACGGGCGTTCTGACCCGCGGGAATTTCCTCGCCGAAGATGACACGGTGATCCCGGCCTTTCGCAAGATCGTGGAGCCGGTACAGAACGCGGGCGCAGTGGTGTTGCAACAGCTTTACCATGTGGGCGCACACGGCGATTCTGACCTGAGCTACCAGCCACATTGGGGGCCTTCGGGTCTGCCCAGCTATCACGATAGCGATGGCAGCCATGCGATGACCGAGCCTGAGATCGAAGAAATGATCGCTGCCTTCATTGCGGCGGCGGTGCGGTGTCATAAAGCAGGTTTTGATGGGGTCGAGATTTGGGCGGCTTACCATTCATTACTGGAGCAGTTTTGGACGCCCTGGAGCAACCGGCGCGATGATCAGTGGGGTGGATCGCTGGAAAACCGCACGCGCATGTCGATGCGTATCTTAGAAGGAGTTCGCCGGGCTTGTGGTGAGGACTTCATTGTTGGGATGTCGGTCAGCTCATCCGCCGTTCCAGTGCTAAGTGCGACCGAGGCCCTGACCGAGATTGTCGCGTTGCATGACACCACCGGACATCTGGATTACGTGACCTGCGGTTCTGGCGGATACATGGATTTCGAAAACCTGATGCCGACCTTTGCAGTAGGAGAGAAGCTTACCGTTTCCACGACTGAAGTCCTGAAACGCGAACTGACGCATGCTAAGGTGCAGGCCGAAAGTGGTATCCGCACTCCAGAAAATGCCGAAACGGTTTTGAGCTCCGGCGAGGCTGATTTGGTGGCGATTGTGCGCGGGCAAATTGCCGACCCGCATTTGGCGCGCAAAGTGACAGAGGGCCGCCCGGAGGACATTCGAGGCTGTATCTCCTGCAATCAAATGTGCTGGGGGCGGCGCTCAAGGGATTACTGGATTTCCTGTCTTATCAACCCTTCGGCGGGGCGCGAACACGTGTGGGGTGGAGATCGGTTTGTAAAAACTGACACCCCCAAGCGCGTGCTGGTTATCGGCGCTGGCCCGGCTGGGTTGGAAGCGGCACGGGTCGCGGCTGAACGTGGGCATGTCGTGGAAATTCACGAGGCCTCCACCATGATAGGTGGTCAGTTTCGGTTGGCTGGAGAACAGCCGCGTCGCGCGCAAATCATCGATTTGATGGACTGGTATGAACGGCAGTTAGATAAGCTGGGCGTGAAGGTGATGTTGAACTCCTACCTTGATGCGGAAGACCTGCAAGAGGTCGAGTTCGACGAGGTTATTCTTGCGACTGGCTCCTTGCCGGATGAGGACGCGACCCAACGCTGGTTCCCGCAGCTCGGACCCTTGCCGGGGTCGGAGCATGGCAATGTCTATGCGCCCGAAGAGGTGATGCGTCGCGACGCGCGACTAGGTGATAGCGTGATCGTTTATGATGAGGGCGGCAACATGCGTGGCATTGGCACAGCATGGCATCTGGCCGAAGCAGGCAAGCAGGTGACAATTGTCACGCCTGATCCGTATGTGGGCAAGGAGTTGGCCCGCACCAGCGCGGATATACCGATCCGCGCACGTTTGGCGCAGTTGGGCGTGTCGTTCATCACCGAAAGCGCGATCGCCGCTTGGCACGGGCAAGGGGCAACGGTGCGCAACTTGTTGGACGGAAGCGAGCAGGAGATCGCAGCCTCTGCCTTGGTAATGGCGACGACCAACCGCGCCTTTGATCCGATTTCAACCGAGATCGAAGAGCGGAATCCACTGCTGATTGGCGATGCGGCCGCCCCGCGCCAAGCGCCTTACGCATTTTACGAAGGCCGTAAAGCCGGATTGGAGATTGGAGGCGCAAAATGATGCGATTATTGACTGTTCTACTTTGTCTGTTGGCCGGAGTGGCCATGGCGACCCCACCGCGGGTGACGTTTTCGGATGATCGCATATTGGCAGCCACGCAGTCACATTTCTATGTCTTGCGAGACATCACCGATAATCTTGGATCCCACTTTCATGGGCTGCACGATCAGCACCTGATCGAGATCAGCCTGGATACGGGGGAAGCCACGCAATACTGGCCTCTGCGTCGGATCGGGGTCAATCATTTGGAAACCGATGACTTTCTGTTTCCCGGCGCGATCACCGAACGCGAAGGTGACACCTATGACATGATGGAAGTTCTGCGCGAGCTTGGCGCGGAACCGTTGGTGCCGTCGCCCTGGGAAGTTGAGGATTTTGCGCTGGTCGAGGGTGCGTTGATGAAGGGGGAGACGCAGGTGCTGACGCCGTTCGCAATCCGCGCCGCAGGGCGGGCGCAACTGGCGATTTTGCGCGCGGAATACCCGCTATTTGAAAGCGAAGAAGACTATCGCCGCGAGGACCGCATCGATTTCTATGACCTTTATGCGGAAGGTGATTGGGAGTGCCGCGTTGGCGGGGCAGGTCAAACCCTGAGCCGGATCACGGAGCGCATCAGTCTGATTCCATTGAATTGCGAAGATTATAACCTGAGTGGCTTGTGGTCGTTCCACGCGCTCATCATCGAACAACTTGAAAACTAAGAGGACAATCATGCCTGAGATTCAAAAAGAGGAAAGCACTGGCGCCAAAAAACTGCCATCGCACGCCAAAGTGGTGGTGATTGGTGGTGGTGTTGTCGGCTGCTCGATCCTGTTCCACCTCGCCAAGTTTGGCTGGAAAGATGTTGTTCTGCTGGAGCGCGATGAGCTGACTTCTGGTTCCAGTTGGCACGCGGCGGGGCAGATCCACACTATCAGTTCGGATCCCAACATCAGCCGTCTGCAGGGTTATACCATTGATCTTTATAAAGAGATTGAGGAGACCTCGGGTCATTCCGTCGGCCTCCACATGACCGGTGGGTTTTACGCGGCTTCGAACAAGACGTGGTATGACTACCTTAAGCGTGAGCGTTCAAAAGCGCGCTACATGGGGCTGGATCAGGAGTTCATCAGCCCCAAGGAACTGGCCGAGCGGCACCCTCTGATCGACACCAGCCAATACTATGCAGCGCTGTGGGATGATCAGGACGGTGATCTTGACCCATCTGGCGCGACCTATGCCTTTGCCAAGGCGGCAAAGGTCCACGGCGCGCAGTATTTCACCCATTGCGCGGCAACAAAAACTGAGCAACGCCCTGATGGGTCTTGGGATGTGACAACGCCGTTGGGTGTGATCAACGCCGAACATATCGTCAACTGTGGTGGCCTTTGGGCACGCGAAGTTGGCCATATGCAGGGCATCAATATCCCGGTGCAACCGATGGAGCACCACTACCTGATCACCGATGCGATCCCTGAAATCGTTGAGCGGATGAAACCCGGAGGCGCGGGTCGTTTGCCTGCGGGCATCGACTATGAGGCTAACATTTACTTCCGTCAGGAACGGCAGGGCATGTTATTGGGCACTTATGAGCCTAAAGGCACGCCCTGGAAGGTCGGTGGTACACCTTGGGACTTTGGTCACGAACTGCTGGCACCCGATCTGGATCGGATCGCTGACCGGCTGGAACTGGCCTTTGAACGTATTCCAACCATCGGCAATGCGGGCATCAAGGATGCGATCAACGGGCCGTTCACCTTTGGTCCTGATGGCAACCCGATGATCGGACCGGTTCCGGGCATGAAGAACTACTGGTGTGCAGTGGGTGTCATGGCTGGTTTCTGTCAGGGTGGCGGCGTCGGCCTGACCATGGCGGAGTGGATGATCGATGGTGAGCCATCCATCGACGTCTGGGCCATGGATGTGGCGCGCTTTGGTGATTGGGCAACCCCCGATTGGGGCACCGTGAAGTCGACCGAAAACTACGAGCGTCGCTTTGTGATGACCTTCCCGAACGAAACCTTGCCAAAGGGTCGTTTGCAGAAAACCACAGCACTTTATGATCGCCTGATCGCTAAAGGCGCGCGGATGGGGCAGGGCTTTGGCCTTGAAAATGCCCTGTGGTTTGCCGACAGCCCAGAGGATGCCCACGAAGAGCCAACATTTGAGCGCAACCGCAGTCATGAATACGTTGCGCGCGAGGTCAAAGCGGTGCGCGAAGCTGTCGGCGGGATCGAGATTGCGAACTTTGCTAAGCATGAGTTCAAGGGCGCAGGCGCACGCGCCTATCTGGACCGCACCCTGGCGGGCTATGTGCCCAAGCCGGGCCGCCTGACACTGACCCCGATGTTGACCCCTGCCGGAAAGCTTTACGGTGATCTGACTGTGGCCTGCCTGAATGAAGAGCATTTCATCCTATTTGGGTCGGGTGCCATGCAGGAAGCACACCGCCGCTGGTTTGAAAAAGACCTGCCAAGCGATGTGTCTTATGAAAATGTCTCGGATGATTGGCACGGGATTGCACTGTCGGGGCCGAAATCGCGCGAGTTGCTGCAGCGGATCAGCCGTGATGATGTCTCGGCCGAGGCGTTCAAATTCCGCGATCTGCGCCAGACTTACGTTGGCGGCGTGCCGGTGATCCTGAACCGGATCAGCTTCTCGGGGGAACTGGGGTATGAGATCTACTGCAAGCCGCAGTACTTGATCAAATTGGCCGAGGCGATCGAAGAGGCCGGCGACGATCTGGGCTATCGCTGGTACGGTGCGCGGGCACTGATGTCGATGCGCCTTGAGAAGAGCTGGGGTGTCTGGACGCTTGATTTCCGTCCTGATTTCAACGCGGTTGAATCCGGTATGGACGTCTTCATTAACTGGAAGAAGGACTTTGTTGGCAAGGAAGCGACGCAGAAATTCCGCGATGAAGGTGTGGCGCGCAGGCTGGTGATCCTGACCATCGATGTTGACGGCATTGACGTCAGCAATGACGAGGCGGTGCTGAGCGAAGGCGCGGCTGTGGGATACATTTCCTCGGGCGGATATGCGCACCATGCAGGAAAATCCATGGCGATGGCCTATGTCAGTTCAGAGCACGCTGAAGCGGGTTCAAAACTGCAGGTCGAGATCCTGGGCGAGATGTATGACGCTGAGGTTCTGGGCGCGCCGATCTATGACGCCAACGGTGCGAACATGCGCGCCTAGTAAAAAACCGCCCGGGTCGAATCATCGTCGACCCGGGCAAAACAGACCTGCTTTTGTCGTTTTTGGACATAGTAGGACGTCGCATCCCTGAATGACGCAAAGCCGTTACTGTCCGATGCTAAAGGCGAACGGACATTGGCGAGCCAGCTTGCGTACAGGAGATAAGCGATGAATGCCGTAGAAATTATTGATGAAGGTCGTGCGATTCGGCTGACAACCGGGCCGGTTCAGGCGCGGTTCCATGCCATGTGGCTGCGGGACAACGCGTGGGACGAAAAAACCCGCGCACCCGGCAATGGCCAGCGTTTGATCGCACTGCGCGACATCCCGGCTGATACGCATATCGCAGATGCGAAAGTGGACGGCGATCAGGTGACCGTGACCTTCGCGCCGGAAGGCCGCGAGATTGCCTTTGATCCAGCGTGGCTAATGGATCATGCCTATGATCGCGCTGAAGTTCGTGTAGCCGGCTGGATAGGTGATGATGTTGAGCCCTGGACCGCGAAACTTCAGACAGCCGTGCCAACAGGCGACTTTGAGGCACTTTCACGAGGCGGGGATGCCCTGCGGGACTGGTTGGGGGCCGTCACGCGCTATGGCTTCGGCAAAATTGAAAATGGCCCGATCAAAGATGGGGCTTTGTTCGACGTGGTCGATCTGTTTGGATTTGTCCGCGATACCAACTACGGCAAGCATTTTGAGGTGCGCACCGAAGTGAACCCAACAAATCTGGCCTTCACTGGGCTGGGGCTTCAGGCGCACACTGACAACCCGTATCGCGATCCCGTGCCGTCCGTGCAGGTGCTCTATTGCCTCGAAAGCTCTGCTGCAGGCGGTGAAAACATGGTGGTTGATGGGTTTGCTGCTGCGCTGCGCTTGCGCGAAGAAAATGAGGAATACTTCCGCGTCCTGAGCCAATACTGCGCGCGCTTTGAATACGCGGGCGAAGAAGGTGTCTGCTTGCAATCGCGCCGCCCGATGATTGAACTGGCCCCTGATGGGGAACTGGTCGGCGTACGGTTCAACAACCGGTCATTGGCTGCAGTTACGGATGTGCCATTTGATGAGATGGAAACCTATTATGCGGCTTATCGTCGGTTGGGCGAAATCATTGATGACCCGGATATGGAAGTCACCTTTCGTTTGGAGCCGGGCGAGAGTTTCATCGTGGATAACACACGGGTTCTGCATGCGCGCAAAGCCTATTCCGGAACAGGCACCCGCTGGTTCCAAGGATGTTATGCCGACATGGACGGCTTGCGGTCCACTTACGCGGCATTGGCACAGCAAACCGGGATGGCCGCAGAATGAGCAAGCCAGATATCGAAAACCTGAATCGTGATAACATCGTCGATTTCATCGGGTCGATTTTTGATCGGCGCGGTGGCGAGGAATACCTTGGCGAGCCTGTCACCATGGGCGAGCATATGTTGCAAGGTGCCACCATTGCCGAACAGAATGGTCAACCCGAGGAAATCATCGTTGGCGCACTGTTGCACGACATCGGGCATTTCACGTCCGAGTTCGGCACTTTCACCATGGACGACACCGAGGACCGGCATCACGAAGATGCCGGGGCCGAGGTTCTCGAGCGGTTCTTTCCGAGCGTGATCACCGATTGCTGCCGCTATCACGTGGCGGCCAAGCGGTACCTGTGTGCCACCAAGCCCGAGTATTTCGGCCGCCTGTCAGAGGCTTCGATTCATTCACTGAACCTGCAAGGCGGGCCGATGAATACCGAGGAAGTCGCCGAGTTCGAGCAAAACCCCAACCTCAAGCAGATCATCGCGGTGCGCTATCTGGACGAGGCGGGCAAACGTGCGGGCATGGAAACGCCGGACTACTGGCATTTTGCACCGATGGTCAAACGCATGGTGGATAGGCACTTTGAAGAGGTAATCGCATGAACGCCCCCGAATACATCTTTGAAGCCTCCAGCAAACCTTCTTTGCCATGGCATGAGGTGCCGCTGATCCGCGCGACCGAGAAAAGCGTCGAAGGGTATGGCTGTCTGGTTGATGATCCGGATTCGTTCGAGATCACAATCACCCGCTGGCCACAACAGGGCTGGCGTCCGATTGACGAGGGCACCGGTGACGAGGGTGGCTATGTCGAAGGTGTGTTCAAGGGAACTTGGCAGGGCGATGTTCTTTATGGTGAGAACGAGGCGGTCAATGGCAACTATGTTCTGGGCTGGTCCACCGACCCGCAGCAGGCCAAGACCGAAGCACAAACTGCACCACGCGATCAGGTGTTGCTGTGGCACATGAATTATCACCCCGATGGTGGGCAGATGTTCTGGCCGATCGACAACAAGCCCTTCATCGTGCCGGTTGCCCTGCCGGGCGACAACCTTACCCTGGACAAGGTGGTGGCCTTCTGGTGCGACGGGGATAAGGGCCTCTATATCCACGCCGGTATCTGGCACGAGGGGATTTTCCCGGTGCAGGATGACCAGCGCTTCCTTGATCGTCAGGGGGCTGTGCATGCCCGCGTGAGCGCCGATATCGGCCAGGAATTCGGAGTCTACCTGTCCTGCCCGCTTGATCCCTCCAAAGTCAAAGACCTGTAAAACATGACCAAAACCTGCCTGATCATCGTCGATGGCCTGCGCTATGACACGGCTCTTTCTGATTGCGGCTATCTGCAAGCTGCTGTTGAGGCAGGCCATGCCCGCCTGTGGCAAATGCAAAGCGAACTGCCGACCATTTCCGCGCCTTTGTACGAAACCATCCACACCGGCTTGCCGCCGGTCGAACATGGGATTATCGGCAACGAAATGATCCGCCCCTCAAACAAACCCAACCTGTTTTCGATCCTGAAACAGGCGGGTCGCGTGACCGGGTCGGTCGCGCATTGCTATTATCACACGCTTTATGGCGGCTCGTCGTTTGACCCTTTTGAGCATGGTGAGATTAACGACCCGGACGCCCCGATCCCGCATGCGCGGTACTATTCGATGGAAGGATATTGCCCCGAGAACTCGGCCATGCCAGCCGAGGTCGACCTGTGCGCGCAAGTCTGGGGCATCGCCCGTGATCACGCACCGGATTACCTGCTGTTTCACACCTCAAGCTGCGACACGCTGGGGCATTGGTTTGGCGGTGAATCCTCTGAGTATCGGATTCAGGCGAGTAAGGTGGATATTGCCCTCGCCCGTCTGGTCCCGCGCCTGCGCGAGGCCGGGTATGAGGTGTTTGTGACTGCCGACCACGGCATCAATTCCGACCATCACCACGCCGGTGATCAACCAGAACTGCGCCAGGTGCCCTTCTATGTGTTCAGCGATCTGGTGGATGCCCCGGCAGGGGAGGTGCTGGACCAAAAATCCATAGCTCCCACAGTGTTGAAACTGCTGGGCGTGGATTTACCCGACACGATGCGGGCACCCACCTTGTGCTAAAGCCCTGAATGCTCTCGCAGACTGAGAGCCAGTTTGTTCTGGCGCTCAATCACGCGGGGCAGGTCGATTGTGGTGAGATGCCCATCGCGTACAACCTGTCGACCTTCGACAAAGAGATGTTTGACTTTTGTCGGGCCGGCCAGAAGCAGGGCGGCAGGGTCCCAACTGCCCGCACTCTCAACGCCAGACACATCCCAAATCGCTATGTCTGCACGTTTACCCACGGCTAGCCGGCCGCAGTCTGGCCGGTTCAGGACATCGGCACCACCGCGGGTGGCAATCTCAAGCGCCTCACGGGCCGACATGGCATCGGCTCCGTTGGCCACCCGTTGCAGCAGCATCGATTGACGTGCCTCAGAGAACAGGTTGCCACAGTCGTTACTGGCTGATCCATCCACACCAAGGCCGACGTTGACCCCCGCATCCCGCATCTGCCGCACCGGAGCGATGCCACTGCCCAAACGGCAGTTGGAACACGGGCAATGAGCAACTCCTGTGCCACTGCGCGCGAACAGGTCAATTTCCTTGCCATCAAGTTTGACACAATGCGCGTGCCAGACATCTGGTCCGGTCCATCCCAGGTCTTCGGCGTATTGTCCGGGGCGACATCCAAACTTGTGTTCAGAATAGGCGATATCCTCATCATTTTCTGCAAGGTGCGTGTGCAACATGACCTGTTTATCGCGTGCTAACAGGGCAGCGTCGCGCATCAAATCGCGGCCGACTGAGAATGGTGAGCAGGGGGCTAGGCCGACGCGCAGCATCGAACCCTCCGAAGCGTCGTGGAAGGCGTCAATCACGCGAATGGAATCCTCCAATATGGCTGCCTCGAATTCCACCAAACTATCGGGCGGCAAGCCACCGTCACTTTCACCGATGCTCATCGCGCCGCGTGTCGGGTGAAAGCGCAGGCCGATCTCTTGTGCGGCGGCGATGGTGTCATCAAGCCGTGCCCCGTTTGGGAAGAGATAGAGATGATCCGAGCTGAGCGTACAACCGGACATGGCCAGTTCTGCCAGTCCGATCTGTGCGGAGATAAACATCTCTTCGGGGCCAAAACGGGACCAAATCGGATAGAGCGTCTGAAGCCAGCCGAACAACAACGCATCCTGCCCGCCTGGAACCGCCTTGGTCAGGGACTGGTAGAGATGGTGGTGGGTATTGATCAGCCCCGGCGTGACGACACAGCCTTTGGCATCGTGAATTTCACCCGTAGTTTCAAGGTCATGCCCGATGTTTGCGATCACGCCATCTCGGATCAAAATATCTGCCCCGGAGAACTGTCGTCGTTCATCGTCCATTGTCAGAATGATATTGGCGTTGCGGATCAGGAATCCAGTCATATCAAACACTCCTTCTTTGCCCGCCTCAGTGGAGTGTGTGGCTGGTGGAAAACGGGTAAGAACCAGCGTGCCCCTTGGTATATGCTGGGGGGTGGTCAGGTCAACAGGAGCTATGAAACGAAGAGGTTTTTGTACTGTTCCCGCAGGGCCTTCTTTTGAACTTTACCCATCGTGTTTCGGGGGAGTTCAGAAAGGAACTGGATCGATTTGGGCTGTTTGTAGCGGGCGATGTTGTCATTGAGGACCGCGGCGATGTGGCCTGCAGTTAGGCATTCGTTTGTGCGTACGATCACGGCAACCACGGCTTCGCCAAAGTCTGGGTGGGGCACACCGATGACGGCGGATTCTTTGACGCCCTCAATGTCATCAATCAGGTTTTCAACTTCTTTGGGATAGACGTTGAAACCACCAGAGATCACCATGTCCTTTTCGCGACCGACGATGGTGACATAACCGAGGTTATCAATGAAACCTTGATCTCCGGTGATAAACCATCCATCGGGGCGTAGTTCTTCGGCGGTTTTTTCGGGCATTTGCCAGTAGCCTTGGAATACATTCGGTCCGCGGACTTCAAGTACTCCAATATTGCCCTGTGGTAGCTCTAGGCCATCCTGCATGACACGCAGCTCGATACCGGGCAGGGGGAAACCGACGGTGCCAGCCCGGCGTTCAGCGTCATAGGGGTTGGAGGTGCTCATATTGGTTTCGGTCATTCCGTAACGTTCAAGGATGCGGTGGCCTGTGGACGCCTCCCAGCGTTCGTGGGTTTCGACCAAGAGCGGGGCAGAGCCGGAGATGAAGAGCCGCATGTTCTGGGTTGCCTCGGGCGTCAGGCCGGGGTGGTCCAATAGACGGGTATAGAAGGTGGGTACTCCCATCAAGGATGTCGATGTGGGCATGGCTGCGATGATCGCGTCGGCATCAAACCCCGGCAGAAAATGCACCGAAGCCCCGGCCAGAAGCGCCACGTTTGTAGCCACGAACAGCCCGTGCGTGTGAAAGATCGGTAAGGCGTGTATCAGCACGTCATCGGGGGTGAATTTCCAGTAATCGCGCAGGGTCGCGGAGTTCGAAGACAGGTTGTTATGGCTGAGCATTGCGCCCTTGGAACGACCCGTGGTGCCAGAAGTGTAAAGGATCGCGGCGAGGTCATCGAGGTCGCGAGAAACCGAAATGAAACCAGAGGGTTGCGCATTGGATGCGTCTGTTAATGTGCCACTGCCACCGCCTGACAAGGTGAGGACCGAAGCCTGTCCGGAAAGCGGAGTGATTTCTCCAAGACGCGCAGGATCGCAGACGATTACCGCAGGCGTGGCATCACCAAAGAAATAGGCCAATTCCGCACCGGTATAGGCGGTGTTGAGGGGCAGAAACACGCCCCCCGCCATGACGGTGCCAAGGTAAAGCTGGATTGCTTCAATAGACTTAGGCACCTGCACTGCAACCCGATCACCCGGGGTCACACCTAGGCCCGCTAACGTGGCAGCCATGCGCTCGGCCCCAGCGAATAAATCACGATAACTGACATCAGGCAGACCGGGGCGGGTGGCAAAGATCTTGTCAGGATCACCCGCTACGGAAAGCTGGCTGAGCAAGTGATTATTTTTGTACAAGTTGTACATTTTGACCCCCAGTTTTGTACAAACTCTTTGCCTGAGCCTGCCCCCTAAAATCAAGGGTTGAGATTGACCTTTTGCCGGGATCGGATCATGCATCGGGGATAAGAGGAAATTCACTATGCAGCCGATCAAAGGCATCCTTCTGAAACTCATCGCCGTCATGCTGTTCATCGTGATGTCGGCACTGATCAAGGCGGCGTCTGATCATGTGCCCGCCGGGCAGACGGTGTTCTACCGGTCGTTCTTTGCCATTCCGGTGATCCTGATCTGGCTGTGGTACCGGCATGAGCTGTCGACGGGCCTCAAGGTACAGTCGCCGATGGGGCATTTTTGGCGCGGGTTTGTGGGTACAGCGGCGATGGGGATGATGTTTGCCGGGCTGGGGCTGTTGCCGCTGCCTGAGGTGACGGCGCTGGGCTATGCCGCGCCGCTGATGACCGTGGTGCTGGCGGCGATGTTTCTGAACGAAAAGGTCGGTGTGTTCAGGATCGGTGCGGTGGCGCTGGGACTGGTGGGTGTGATGATCGTGCTAATGCCCCGGCTGAGCACCCTGAGCGGGCCGACGGTGGAGACCGCCGCCGCCGTGGGGGCGGTGCTGGTGCTGATGGGGGCGCTGTGCGCGGCGCTGGCGCAGATCTATATCCGCAAACTGGTCGCGACCGAGCAGACGGCGGCGATTGTGTTTTATTTCTCGCTGACCTCAACCTTGCTATCGCTGTTGACCCTTCCGCTGGGCTGGGTCTGGCCGACGCAGGCCGAATGGGTCTATCTGGTGCTGGCCGGGCTGATCGGCGGGTTGGCGCAGATTTTCCTGACCTCGGCCTATCGATTTGCTGATGCCAGCGTGGTGGCGCCGTTTGATTATGCCTCGATGATCTTTGCGTTGTTGATTGGCTATTTCATCTTTGACGAGGTGCCGACCAAGACGATGCTGTTGGGCGCGTCACTGGTGGTGCTGGCGGGCTGCATCATCATCTGGCGCGAACGGCAGTTGGGATTGCAACGGGGCAAGGCAAGGCCGTTAAAGACGCCGCAGGGGTAGGGAGGGTGAAAATATTTCTTCGACAATATCGGGTGCTGAATTATTATTG
The DNA here is from genome assembly GCF_900172335.1 of Roseovarius albus. Taxonomy (GTDB): domain Bacteria; phylum Pseudomonadota; class Alphaproteobacteria; order Rhodobacterales; family Rhodobacteraceae; genus Roseovarius; species Roseovarius albus. The sequence continues at coordinate 33,638 of NZ_FWFX01000003.1, read as the reverse complement.
TTTTACTTGAATTGTCACACCCTTCCAGAATGCTTTAGCATTCCGACGATTTATTTCCTTTGCTCCCTGCCAATCGAACCCGGTAGCGTTGAGGCTAAGATATAGATTGTTAACTACAGTAATCGTTTTGCGAAGCAGCTTTTTTTCGTCACCATATCTGGGCAAAGGTACAGCGCCTCTCTTTTCTTCACGAGTTTGCTCTAGTTGATGGGCAAGTTTATCCCGGAAATTTTTCACACTTTTTAGAATATCAGATTCTTCAATTGAGTACGCACCTCGTATTCCTGTGCGCAATTGGCGGCGGGCTTTTGCACTCCAATTCTTAGCTAAACTAAGATCAAAACTTGCATAGTGTGAGAAGTGATCTTCATACACGCAGTTTGAGACCCCTTGGCAATCGGCTAATGCAACTATTGTTGGGATGCTTTGACTATCAAGATCGATTGGGTCCCAGAATGTGCACAATCTAACGATTTCATATTCTAGTAGTGTGTTCTGAAGTTGGGAGAATGCATGCGCGGCATAAGACCGAGGTAACTGGCCAGAGAGTTGGGAAGTGTACACAACCCACTGGGTGTTTTCATGCTCTCGCATGTGTTGAAGTAGAGAAGAGACAGCACCGGTGCTGTCCTCTCCCCGAAGTTTTTTGCAAGCTAATTGCCACCTTTCTTGGGGTGACACTTTATGTATCTCTTTGAGCGATTTTTCTTTGTGCATATCGGGTAAGCTTATGATGAAGACAGTTGATTTGGCTAACTTTATACAGCGATAGGTGGAGAGGTTAATTATCTTTTAACAACACTAGGGTAGCGACCGACTTGGAGGGCGTTAGTTCCCTTAGTCGGATGATAAGACTGCGCGACACTCAGGGCGTTTCCGTATGGAGTGAGGGTGCAAAAGCGCCCTCCGGGGGGAGGTCGGGCGCTGCCCGGCGATGCCGGGCGGGAGGTTGAATATTCGCGCGGATCAGATACTCCTAATGACATCGAATTGGAGAAAGAAAATTGATTAGAGTTGGCTCGATCATTGCTTGGTTACTTCTTGCTTTTGGAACCCTAAAAATCGCAATGGGGTTTTATGTCGCTATAAAATTCAGCGGCGAAGAAAATGCATTTTATGCTCAAAGATATCTTGCAGCACCCAACTCCGGAGAGGCGATCAACGAAGGTATGATTGTTTTCGTTGTCGGTCTCGTGATCGGCTTACTGGTTAAAATGGCTAAGAACAAACAAGCGACTTAAGACGGGGCTCTAATTCCCCGTCATCCCAGCGTAGGCATAGACCGGCCAGAGGGTGGCGCGGCGCAGGCGGCCGAGGGGGAACTTCTTGTGTGGGCTGTGCATGACTTTGGGGTGGAGGAGGTCTCCGGTTTTTCCCTGCATCTGGTCGGCCAATAGGGCCCCGGCATAGCTGCCCATGGCGACGCCATTGCCGTGGTAGCAGAGCGCGGTATAGGCGCCGGGCAATTCCGGGATCGGGCCAGCATAGGGCGTCAGGTCCTGCGCCATACTGATCAGACCGTTCCAGCTGTAGGGGGTTTCCACATGGGCCCAGGCCGGGAACATGGTGTCGAAATGCCGCCGGATGGTTTTGTACATGCGGGCGTCTGCACCGGATGAGCTGAACATGCCGCCACGCATGCCGAAGAGCATTTGTTTGTTGGGCATCAGGCGAAAGTAATGCAGCAGGGTGCGATAGTCGTGGCACATCTGGTGCGAGGTCCAGCCCTGAGTGGCGATTTCATCGTCGCTGAGCGGGCGGGTGACCAGAATGTTGGATTGCGTTGGCAGATAGCGATTGCGCAGCCAGTCGGGCAGGTCATCCGAAGAATAGCCGTTGGTGGCCACAACTAGACGCTTGGCGCTGATCTGGGCGGCGTCGGTGGTGAGGGTGAAGCCCTGGCCGTGATCGATGCGCTGCACCGGGGAATGGCCAAAGAGGCGAACGCCTGCCTTGGTGGCGGCATCGACCAATCCGCGCACGTATTTCAGAGGGTTGATGGCAAAGCCGATGGGGGTGGTCATCGCGCCATGAAAATGCGTGCCGAGCCCGTGTTTGGGCATGTCTTGGGCGGTGATAATTGTCGGCGTGACGCCAAGGTCAGCCTCGGTCTGTTTGGCCTCAGCCGCGAAGCCTTTGAAGGCCTTGGGGGTGTGGGCCACCACCGTTTCGCCATGAGAATGGGCATCAACGCCGATGGTGTATTTTTCCAGCGTGCGGGTGACGTGTTTGACCGCCTCCCACTCGGCCAAGCGGTATTCTTTACGGGCTGCTTCTCCGAACATGAGCTTGAGCATCGGGTCGCTGGCCTTGGAGCCGCCCAAACCACAAAAGCCCCCGTTTCGGCCAGAGGCCCCCCAGCCGGGGGCGTGGGTCTCCAACACGATGACATCTTCGCCAGCTTCGGCCAGACGCAGGGCAGCGTTCAACCCGGTGTAGCCTGCACCGATAATGGCAATGTCAGCATGTAAAGTGCCCGACGCTGTTTCAACGTCCGGCAGGTCTGCGGTTGTGGGCCAGTAGCAACGCGCGCGGGGCGCTTCGCTATAGGTATAGGCCGGGAAGATACGCTTCATGGTCGCCCTTTAGGGTTGGTCGGCAGCGCGTTCTTCGGCCTGTTGTCGCAAGGTGGCCCGTTTCGAGATGATCGAGGCGGTGATCACGCCGACCGTGACCACCCCAATCATAAGGGTCGAAAGCGCGTTGATTTCTGGGCTAACACCAAGGCGGATCGAGGACCAGATCTTGATCGGCAAGGTCGTGGCCGAAGGGCCGGCAGTGAAGCTGGCGATGACCAGATCATCAAGCGACAGGGTGAAGGCCAGCAGCCAGCCGGAGATGACCGCAGGGGCAATGATCGGGAGCGTGACCAGACGGAAGGATTCCATCGGGGTACAGCCCAGATCCAATGCCGCCTCTTCCAGGGACTGATCAAAGCTGACCAGACGCGAGGAAACCACCACCGAGACATAGCACATCGAAAACGTGGTGTGCGCGAGGATGATGGTGAAGATCCCGCGATCGAGCCCGATCCCGATAAAGAGCAGCAAGAGCGACAGACCGGTGATCACTTCGGGCATCACAAGGGGCGCGTAGATCATGCCGGAAAACAACGTGCGTCCCTTGAAGCGACCTGCGCGCACCAGAACATAGGCGGCCATGGTTCCCAATACGGTGGCAATGGTGGAGCTTACCACAGCGACACGAAGGGTGACCCAAGCAGCGCTTAAAAACGCCTCGTTCCGGATCACTTCGCCGTACCATTTGGTTGAGAAACCGGCCCAGACAGTAACGAGTTTGCTTTCGTTGAAGCTGAAGATGATCAGGATGACCATCGGCAGATACAGAAACACAAAGCCCAGCGTGAGGGAGGTGGTGTTGAACCAGGTTAGACGCCTCATCCTTCGGCCTCCCGTTGCTTTTGCTCGTTGCGCTGGAACAGCACAATCGGGATGATCAGGATCAGCAGCAGGATCACGGCCACCGCACTGGCCACCGGCCAATCGCGGTTGTTGAAGAACTCTTCCCAAAGCACTTTACCGATCATCAGGGTTTCGGATCCGCCCAACAGCGATGGAATGACAAACTCACCCAAGGTTGGGATGAAGACGAGAAAGCAGCCGGCGATGATACCACCCTTGCTGAGGGGGATCGTCACCAGCCAGAAGGCGGACAGACGTGAGCAGCCGAGATCCTCAGCGGCTTCCAGGAGTGAGCCATCCAGCCGTTCAAGCGCCGAATAGATCGGCAGGATCATGAAGGGCAGGTAGGTGTAGACGATGCCGATGTAGACGGCGATGTTGGTATTCAGAATGACCAGCGGTTCCGAGATAACACCGATCCCCATTAAGAATTGGTTGAGATATCCTTCGGTCGAGAGGATGCCCATCCAAGAATAAACCCGGATCAGGAAGCTGGTCCAGAACGGTAAGATGATCAACATCATTAGTGTTGGACGCCAATGTTCAGCGGCATTGGCCATGCCGTAGGCCATGGGGTAACCGACGAGCAGGGTCAGGAAGGTTGCGACCACGGCGATCTTGAGTGAGGAAAGATAGGCTTTCCAATAGAGATCATCTTCGGTCAGGAAGATGAAGTTCTCAAAATCCAACTCTGAAAAGAATTCTCTTATTCCCTGCCAGCCTGCAGAAAAATCAAGTGTTGGGGTATAGGGCGGGATCGCGATTGCGGTATCACTTAGGCTGATTTTTAGAACGATCAGAAACGGCACTAGGAACAGTGCCAGCAGCCAAAGATATGGGACAAGGATCAGGACAGCGCGACGCATGATCAGCGCTCCAGCAAGATACCGGCGGTATCTGTCCACGAAAGCCACACCTCATCTTCCCAAGTGAAGCTGCGCCGTGACAGGCGGCGGGTATTGGCGGTTTGCGATTTGACGGTTTGTCCGTTTGGCAATTCGACATAGTAGGTCGAAAGATTGCCCAGATAAGCGATATCAATGATTTTACCCTGTACGGCGTTACGGACGCGTTCAGGTTTTTCAGACGAGATCGCCACCTTTTCCGGGCGGATTGCGATATAGCCCGTTTGACCATTGGTCAAGTTGAGTGTGGACTCGGCGTAGACCGATTGACCTTCGGCAAAGGCAATATCATAGCCGTTGTCCTTGGCGGTCACGGCGCCTTCGATAATCGTTACATCACCGATGAAATCGGCGACATAGACAGAGTTCGGGGCTTCGTAGATTTGTGCCGGTGGAGCGGCCTGAATTATCTGGCCGTGGTCCATCACTGCGACTCGGCTGGCGACGGTCATCGCCTCTTCTTGGTCGTGGGTCACGATCACGAAGGTGGTGCCTGTCTTTTCCTGAATGTCCATAAGTTCGAACTGAGTGTCTTGGCGCAGCTTGGCATCCAGCGCGCCCAGCGGTTCATCTAAAAGTAGGAGTTTTGGTGCTTTGGCCAGTGAGCGGGCCAAGGCAACGCGCTGGCGTTGGCCACCAGAAATTTGGTGGGGTTTGCGTTTTGCGAACTGCGTAAGCCGTGTGAGTTTGAGCATCTCCTCAACCCGGGCCTGAATTTCGTCGTTTGGTTTTTTATCGCGACGCAGGCCAAAGGCGATGTTTTCCCAGATCGAAAGATGCGGGAACAGCGCGTAGGACTGAAACATCATGTTCACAGCGCGTTTGTTCGGGGGGATAGGGGCGATGTCCTCGCCGCCCAGCAAGATGGTGCCTTCGGTCGGGGTTTCAAACCCCGCGAGCATCCGCATCATGGTGGTCTTGCCGCAGCCCGATGGGCCAAGTAGGGCAAAAAATTCCTGTTCGTAGATATCAAACGACTGATTGTCGATCGCGGTGAAGTCGCCGTAGCGCTTGGTCACGTTTTTGAACTGAATAAGCGGTTTGGCAGCGGGATCTTCCCACGGTGCAAAGACGGTCTGGTTCATCACTATCCCCGGATAAAAAAGAGCCCGCGCAAGTGTCTTGCGCGGGCTTTATTCAAAGGCTGTTAGGTGCCTGATTTGATTTTGGTCCACAACCGTGTCGCTTTACGCTGGACCTTTGGTGGATAGGCGTCCTTGGTGTAGAGGTTTTTCACTGTCTCTTCATTCGGGTAGATCGCTGGATCGTCGATCACGTCTTCGACCAGAAACTCTTGCGAGGCTTCATTTCCGTTCGCGTAATAGACGTAGTTCGATGCAGCCGCCATATTTTCCGCATCCATAATGAAGTTCAGGAACTTGTGCGCGCCTTCTGGGTTTGGGGCATCTGTCGGAATGCTCATTTGGTCAAACCAGATCAGGGCACCTTCTTTCGGCGCGTTGTAGGCTATCTCAACCCCGTTGTCCGCTTCGGCGGCACGGTCACGCGCCTGCAAGACATCGCCTGACCAACCAAAGGCCACGCAGATATCGCCATTTGCGAGCGCATTGATGTATTCAGAGCTGTGGAATTTTTTGATGTACGGACGAACAGCAGTGAAGACTTCCTCTGCTTTTTCGATGACATCAGGGTCCGCGCTGTTGGGGTCTTCACCGATGTATTTCAGCGCTGCAGGAATCATTTCATCTGGGGCATCGAGGAAGTAGACGCCACATGACGCCAGTTTTTCCATGTTTGCGGGATCGAAAAGCAGTGACAGCGAATCGATCGGTGCGTCTTCACCAAGGACTTCGGCCACTTTGATAGTGTTCACCCCGATCCCAGTTGTGCCCCACATGTAGTTGATGGAGTATTCGTTGCCTGGGTCATACCCAGCGGTGCGTTCTTCGATGGCACCCCACATATTTTCAGAATTCGGCAGTTGCGACTTGTCGAGTTTCTGAAATGCTCCAGCTTCGATTTGCCTCGCAAGGAATGAGCCACTCGGCACAACAACGTCGTACCCCGAGCCGCCAGCCAACATTTTAGTTTCCAGGACTTCATTGCTGTCGAAGACGTCGTAGATCAGTTTGATCCCGGTTTCTTCTTCGAATTTGGTCAGCAGCTCTTCGTCGATGTAATCAGACCAGTTGTAAACGCGCACTTCTTCGGCTGTGGCGCTCAGTGCACCAAGGGCCAGAGCGGCTGTTGTGGTCAGGATTAGTCTTTTCATAGTTTTCTCCCGTTGGTCGGCATATCGTTGACGCCTTGCGCGGATTTGATCAAATTAGATCGCGTTTGGCAATATGGTAATGTTTTCACGCAGAGGTTAAACTCGCAAGAATTTAGAATTACCGACGCGCTACAAAGGCTCAAAGTTATGAACAAACCCAACAAGGAAATCGGCCAAGCTGCTCAAACTGCTGGGAGATTACCTGCGCATGAAGTGGTGTATCGTCGGTTGCGGGACCTGATTCTGTTTGGCGATCTTGCACCGGGCCAGCCCGTAACAATTCAGGGCCTGACGGAGCGATTGAACACCGGAATGACACCTGTGCGCGAGGCGATCCGGCGTCTGACCGCAGAAAGTGCGTTGGAATTTCAAGGTAACCGTCGTGTGTGTGTGCCGCTTTTGAATGCGGATAATATCAGTGAATTAATCCTTGCAAGACAATGGCTTGACCCTCATTTGGCACTGCGCGCGACAGAGCGGGCGACGTTGGATGACCTGGAAATCCTCACGAAAATTGATTCGGAACACGACAAAGCCATAAGTCAGGGGGATCTACAGAGCTATTTGGAGCTGAATTATAAATTCCATAAACGGTTTTATAAAATTGCGGATGCGCCGATTTTGGCGGATTTGGCAGATGGGTTGTGGTTGCGATTTGGCCCGTCCTTGCGTGTGGTGTGTGGGCGGATGGGCACGCAAAACCTTCCAGATAAACACAAAGAAGTACTGGATGCGATGCATGCCCGGGATGCGGAAGCCGCGGCGCGGGCCATTCGGGAAGATGTGATCCAGGGGATGGAACAGGTGCGCATCGCATTAGAATTGGAAGCAGCGCAGCGCTGATTCGATTGACAGCGAAAAATTTGATCATATTCTGGTCGCGAGCAAATCAGATCAGCGCCGAGGCACTGATTCTGTCATTTTTACTTTTGAGAAGGGTCTGTCATGACAGTCATTTCCAATCACATGCCCACAGCCGAACTTCAGGCGCTTGATGCGGCCCACCACCTGCACCCGTTTACCAATGGCGGCGAGCTGAACACGAAAGGCGCGCGGATCATCACGCGCGCCAAGGGTGTGACCCTGACGGATAGCGAGGGCAACGAGATTCTGGACGGTATGGCCGGCCTGTGGTGCGTGAATGTTGGCTATGGCCGCAAGGAGATGGCTGAGGTCGCCGCGCGCCAGATGCTGGAGCTTCCGTATTACAATACGTTTTTCCAAACCTCGCATGTGCCTGCGATTGCACTGTCGGAACGGTTGGCAAAACTGTCGCCGCATGATCTGAACCATGTATTCTATGCCGGTTCGGGGTCTGAGGCCAATGATACTAATATCCGTATGGTGCGAACCTATTGGGCCGAGAAGGGCCATCCTGAAAAGAAAACCATTATCGCGCGCAAGAACGGCTATCACGGCTCGACTGTTGGCAGCGGCTCACTTGGTGGAATGACAGGTATGCACGCACAAGGCGGTATGCCGATCCCGGATATTCACCATATCGATCAGCCAAATTGGTATGCCGAGGGCGGTGACACCGATCCAAATGAATTTGGCCTGCAGCGTGCCCGCGCGCTGGAAGAGGCGATTCTGGAGCTGGGGGAAGACAAGGTCGCGGCCTTCATCGGTGAGCCGATCCAGGGTGCCGGTGGGGTGATCATCCCGCCAGAAACCTATTGGCCGGAAATTCAGCGCATTTGCGAGCAATACAACATCTTACTGATCGCGGATGAGGTGATCACTGGGTTCGGTCGCACTGGCAATTGGTTTGGCTGCGAGACCTTTGACATCAAGCCACATATCATGACCATCGCCAAAGGTCTGAGCTCGGGCTATGCGCCAATTGGCGGATCGCTCGTTTGCGATGAAGTGGCTGAAGTGATGAACAGCTGCGAGTTTAACCACGGCTACACTTATTCGGGCCATCCTGTGGCCTGTGCTGTTGCGCTGGAAAACCTGCGCCTGCTGGACGAAGAGGGCATTGTTGAAAAGGTAGGCAAGGAAACCGCGCCGTACTTGAAGAAAAAGTGGGAGAGCCTGAATGAACACCCGCTGGTGGGCGAAACGCAGCTGTGTGGCCTGATGGGCTCGATGGCTTTGACGCCGCACAAAGATAGCCGGGCGGCCTTTGCTGCTGAGGCGGGGACTGCAGGCCTGATCTGCCGTGAACATTGCTTTGCCAACAATTTGGTGATGCGTCACGTGGGCGACCGCATGGTGATTTCGCCACCTCTGGTGATCACAAATGCCGAGATCGACACTTTGGTCGAGCGGGCGTGGAAAGCGCTGGATCAGGCGCACGCGCAACTGAAGGACGAAGGTCTGTTGAAGGCCGCAAGCTGAGTCGTACTAACTAGTAACCATTGAAATCCGCAAGTGGAGCCTCGCTTGCGGATTTTCTTGTTATATATTTGGGGCAAATATTTGCTGGGAATCTGGTGATTATTGTTTCTAATCATATAGATGTTCACACTTAGAAATCTGCTTTATTTACTCCTGCCTTTAGGGGGCAGGCAGGAAACACATTTGAAAGTGCGAAAAAAATTGTGTCGTAAATGTTAAAGAAACTGTCGCGCTGGCCTTGCATGGCGGCGTTTTTAGGAGTTTAGTTTGCGATATAACGTGGGCAAACCGCGATAAAACAATAGGGAGACACAGTTGGCCGAGTCGCAGAACAACGATGCGTTCGTTGAATTTGAACGTGTGCAAAAGAGCTATGACGGCGAAACACTGGTCGTAAAAGATCTCAACCTGACAATGCCCAAAGGCGAGTTTTTGACGATGCTTGGGCCTTCCGGCTCAGGCAAGACAACTTGCCTGATGATGCTGGCCGGTTTTGAGACGGCGACTCATGGGGCGATCAAGCTGGACGGTGTTTCGATCAACAACATTCCTCCGCACAAGCGTGGCATTGGCATGGTGTTTCAAAATTACGCCTTGTTCCCGCATATGACCATCGCCGAGAACCTGAGCTTTCCGCTGGAAGTGCGCAAGATCGGTAAGTCGGAGCGTGAGGAAAAGGTCAAACGCGCTTTGGATATGGTGGAAATGGGCGCCTTTGGGGGGCGTCGTCCGGCACAGTTGTCTGGTGGTCAGCAACAGCGGATCGCCCTAGCGCGGGCACTGGTGTTTGAACCCGAGCTAGTTTTGATGGATGAGCCTCTGGGCGCGCTGGACAAACAGCTGCGTGAAAAGATGCAGTTCGAAATCACCCATCTTGCGCATAATTTGGGGATTACTACGGTTTACGTGACCCATGACCAGACTGAAGCATTGACCATGTCAGATCGCGTCGCGGTGTTTGACGATGGTCGTATTCAGCAGCTTGATCCGCCGGATACCCTGTATGAAGAACCAAAGAACAGCTTTGTGGCCCAGTTCATTGGCGAGAACAACACGCTGCTAGGCACGGTGAAAGAGCTGAAAGGCGATCAGGCTGTTGTTCAGTTGGATGATGGCGAATTGATTGACTGTAAGCCGGTGAACGTGAGCGCCGTGGGTGATCGTACCCGTGTGTCGATCCGCCCAGAGCGGGTTGAATTCAACAAAGATCGCCTGCAAGCAGGTGCGCATACGCTCAAGGCCGAGGTGCTGGAATTCATCTATATGGGTGACATTTTCCGCACGCGTCTGCGGGTGGCAGGAAATGACGAGTTCATCGTCAAAACCCGGAACGCACCGGATCAGGTGCGTCTGCAGCCGGGCGAGCAGATCGAGATTGGCTGGTTGCCACAAGATTGCCGGGCACTAGATGCCTAAGGGCTAAGGAATATCGCACGGCGCCTGCGGCGTGCGATGAACAAAGAGCTCAAACGTTTTGCCCGTGACGGGGGCTCTGCATAGTTAACAGCGGGTTAATTAGGGAGACTATTGTATGACACTGACCAAAACACTGCTTACAACGACAGCACTGACTGTTGCGGCAGGCGCGGTTGCAGCCGAGGAAATGACCATCGTTTCCTGGGGTGGCGCTTATACGAAATCACAAAAGAATGCGTATCACGACCCGTATTCGGAAAAGACCGGCATCACCATCATCAACGATGACAGCTCGGCTGAAGCGGTTGCGAAACTGCGCGCAATGGACGAAGCGGGCAACGTCACATGGGACGTTGTAGACGTGGTTGCGGCGGACGCACTGCGTCTGTGCGACGAAGGTCTGGCGATGGAAATCGATCCAGACACGATGCTGGCCCCTGCACCGGATGGCACACCAGCATCCGAAGACTTCGGTGACTTGCTGGTTGGCGACTGCTTTATTCCGCAGATCGTTTATTCGACCACATTCGGCTATCGCACTGATCTGGTAGGTGACACACCACCAAGCAAGATCTGTGATGTTTTTGATACCGAAACCTATCCTGGTAAGCGGTCGCTGGAAAAGCGTTCGATTAACAACATGGAATGGGCGCTGCTTTGTGACGGTGTTGCCAAAGAAGACGTCTATGACGTTCTGGCGACCGAAGAAGGTCAAGACCAAGCTCTGGCCAAACTGGGCACCATCAAAGACGACGTTGTCTGGTGGTCTGCTGGTGCGGACACGCCACAGCTTCTGGCTGACGGCGAAGTTGTCATGGGTTCGACCTACAACGGTCGTCTGTTTAGCGTAATCGAAGAGCAAAACCAGCCGGTTGCGATGCTTTGGGACGCGCAGGTGTTTGACCTTGACGGTTGGATTATCCCTGCTGGCCTGAGCGATGAGCGCAAAGAACGTGCGCTGGACTACATCATGTTCGCGACAGACACACAGCGTCTGGCCGACCAAGCCAAGTGGATCTCTTATGGTCCGGCACGCAAGTCCTCGGCCCCACTGGTTGGTAAGCACGCCGATCTGGGTATCGACATGGCGCCACACATGCCAACCGATCCGAACAATGCGGCGAACACGTTCCTTTATAACTACGAGTTCTGGGCGGATTATCGCGACGACATCGAAGCCAAATTCCAGGCTTGGTTGGCGCAATAATTATTGCTGACTGATATGGGGAAGGGCTGGTTCCGGCCCTTTCCACAGCCGCACCAACGACGGCACCATAAAAGAATAACAAGAACCGATGGGGATATAGATGAGTGACACCGCCGAAAATGGCCCGGTTCTGGCCGCTGACGGGACACCGTTAAAGCGCAGCCTTAATCGTGCTTTGAGAGTTCAGAAAACGCGCGCGATGTTGTTGATTGCACCGCTGCTGCTGTTTGTGCTGGTTTCCTTTATCATCCCGATCCTGTCTATGCTGTTCCGCTCTGTCGAAAACGACATTGTAGTGAATACGCTACCGGAAACCGTTCCGATTCTGGCCCAGTGGGATTCCTCGACCGGAGAATTACCGTCTGAGGAAGTCTATGCCGCGATGGCGCGAGATATGATCAAGGCGGTTGAGGCTAAAAAACATACCAAGTTGGCGACGCGCCTGAATTACGAGAAAACCGGCATCGCCTCGATGTTCCGCAAATCAGGCCGGACGATCAAAAAGTGGGATCCCGAAGCGGATGCGCCGTTTAAGGAAAAGTTCCTCGACCTGCATAAGGGCTGGGGTGATATGGACGTCTGGAAAACCATACAGACCCACTCTGGTCTTTACACGAACGGCTATTTCCTGAACGCGATTGATATGCAGAAAACGCCCGAAGGGGCACAGGCGCAGCCGGAAAACAAACAGATCCTTGTGAAGCTGTTTATTCGCACGTTGATCATGTCATTGGTGATCATGGGGGCCTGTATATTGCTGGGCTATCCCATTGCCTGGATCTTGGCCAACCTGCCAGCACGGCAGTCAAATATGCTGATGATCCTTGTGTTGCTGCCGTTCTGGACCTCGCTGTTGGTGCGGACATCCGCATGGAAGGTGATGTTGCAACAGCAAGGTGTGATCAACGAGGTGCTGGTTTGGCTGGGCCTTGTAGCGGATGAATCGCGACTTGTGATCATCAACAACCAGTTTGGTACCATCGTGGCGATGACGCACATCCTGCTGCCGTTCATGATCTTGCCGATGTATTCGGTGATGCAGACGATCCAGCCGACGTACCTGCGCGCGGCCAAGTCAATGGGGGCGACCAACTGGACAGCCTTCTGGCGGGTGTATTTCCCGCAGTCGATCCCCGGGATTGGCGCGGGCTCGATCCTCGTCTTCATTCTGGCGATTGGTTACTACATCACGCCTGAAATCGTTGGCGGCACCAAAGGTGTCTTTATCTCGAACCGGATTGCCTATCACATTTCCAGCTCGCTCAACTGGGGTCTTGCGGCCGCATTGGGAACGATCCTGCTGGTGGTGGTCCTTATTCTCTACTGGGCCTACGACAAGATCGTTGGCATCGATAACGTTAAACTGGGGTAAGGCAGATGGCAGCATTAACACCGATCTCACGCAAGCCACTGTCACTGGTTTTGCCAACTGTCGCCGCCGCGGGGGCCATTCTTGGTCTCTTCGTCGGAACCGCGAATGGTTCTGGTCTTATGGGCATAATCATCGGGGCAGCCGCCATCGCCGGATTGGCGTTTGTCTACACGCAGGTACTGAAGAACGAGAAACTGGCGAAATGGATCTCCATTGTGGGCATGGCGGCCTTGGGCTTTGTCCTCGGGGGCATTCCTGCAGCCATCATCGGCGCACTGGCGGGGTGGTTCTATAGCTGGTTTATCTACTGGCTGTACGAAGGCCGCTATCGCCAACGCCTGCTGCCCTATCTCACACCCGGTCAGGTGCTGTGGCACTATGGGTTTCGGGTGATCTGTGGGGCGATCTTTATCTTCCTGATCACGCCGATCCTTGTGGTGATGCCACTGTCATTCAACTCTCAGGACTTCTTTACCTTCACGCCCGAAATGCTGCGGTTTGAGGCGGAAGGCTATTCCCTGAAGCACTATCAAGACTTCTTTACCAACAATGAGTGGCAGCGCAGCTTCAAGAACTCTCTGCTGATCGCGCCCATAGCCACGATCATCTCTGTGAGCCTTGGAACGTTGGCGGCGATCGGCCTGTCGCAATCCCACGTACCGGGACGCAGGGCAATCATGGCCATTCTGATTTCGCCGATGATCGTGCCGCTGATCATCTCGGCCACGGGCATGTTCTTTTTCTATGCGCAAATCGGCAACTGGATGGAAGGCACGCTTGGCTTTAACAAAAACTTCGTAGGTTATGTCAAAGTGATCCTTGCGCACGCGGTTCTGGGGATTCCGTTTGTGATTATCACAGTGACCGCCACGCTTGTGGGCTTTGACCGGTCCCTGACACGCGCCGCATCGAATATGGGTGCGGACCCGGTAACAACTTTCTTCCGGGTGCAGATGCCACTGATCCTGCCGGGTGTGATTTCTGGCGGCCTGTTCGCCTTTATCACCTCGTTCGACGAGGTGGTTGTGGTGCTCTTCGTTGGCTCGGCCAGCCAAAAAACTCTGCCTTGGCAGATGTTCACCGGCCTGCGCGAACAGATCAGCCCGACCATTCTGGCTGTGGCAACGATCCTTGTCGGGATTTCGATTGCCCTGTTGATTACGCTGGAATTCCTGCGCCGCCGCTCCGAGCGGTTGCGTGGGATGACACCGCAGTAAGGTCGAAACAGAGAAACAAAAAAAGGGCGCCGAATTTGGCGCCCTTTTCTTTGTAAGGTGCTAGTTTATTCGCGGACCAGTTTCTCGTAGCCCTCAGCGATTTCGCGGGCGAGAGCGCCAACCTCAAAGGTGTAGTCGCCGATCTGGCCTACGGGGGTGACCTCCGCGGCAGTGCCGGTCAGCCAGCATTGTTCAAAGCCTTCCAATTCGCCCGGCTCGATGTGGCGCTCATGCACCTTGATCTGGCGATCTTCCAGCATGCCGATGACGGTCTGGCGGGTGATGCCGTTGAGAAAGCAATCCGGTTTTGGGGTGTGAACTTCGCCGTCCTTGACGAAGAAGATGTTTGCACCGGTCGCCTCGGCCACGTAGCCGCGATAGTCGAACATCATTGCATCCGAGCAGCCTTTGGCCTCGGCCTCGTGCTTGGACAGGGTGCAGATCATGTACAGGCCAGCAGCTTTTGCGTGGCTTGGGATGGTTTCGGGGCTTGGGCGTTTCCATTTGGCGATGTCCAGCTTGGCGCCTTTCATCTTGGCGTCGCCATAGTAGTTGCCCCATTCCCAGGCCGCGATGGCCAGACGTACCGGGTTGCGCGCGCTGGCGACACCCATGTCTTCGCCGGCACCCCGCCATGCAACGGCGCGAACATAGGCATCGGTGAAGCCGTTTACTTTCAAAACCTGTTCTTTGGCGGCTTCGATTTCGTCAACCGAGAAGGGGATCTCAAAGTCCAGCTGGCCAGCCGAGAAGTGCAGGCGCTCGGAGTGTTGGCGGCTTTTGAAGATCTTGCCATTGTAGGCCCGCTCGCCTTCGAAGACCGAACTGGCGTAGTGCAACCCATGTGTCAGCAGGTGCACATTGGCATCGCGCCATTCGACGAGCGCCCCGTCCATCCAGATTTTGCCATCGCGGTCATCATAAGCAGCCATTTCCATTCTCCTTGGCCATATTTTCATTTGTTGCGTGAGTAAGGTCCACATCGGACATAAAATTGCTCAGAAACTGCGATTCGGTACCAGTTCACACTTGGAATGTCAACAAAGCTGACATATTATCGTATCGTTAAGTGAAAGTAACCGGAGTGCAGGATGACCAGTCGATCAAGCGGTGACGATCTTCTCTTTCTGACGGATGAAAAGCTGAGGCAGGGGATCGAGGCAATGTTCTTTGCTTACCGGGGGTTTACGGCTGATCCTGATCGCATTCTGGAAACCATGGCTTATGGGCGGGCCCATCACCGGGCGATCCACTTTATTTCACGTAGTCCTGGCACGACTGTTAACAACCTGCTGAGCATTCTCGGGGTGACCAAGCAATCCTTGAACAGGGTGTTGCGTACATTGGTTGAAGACGGATTGGTTGAAAGCCGGGTGGGAAAGTCGGATAAACGGGAACGGCACCTGTTTCTTACAGAAGCGGGGGATGCGTTGGAAAAGAAGCTGAGCGATGCGCAAAGGGTCCGAATGCGGACGGCGTATCGCAATGCAGGGCCCGAGGCCGTGGCAGGGTTTCGCGCTGTACTTGAGCAGATGATGGACGCAAAGATGCGCAGGCATTATCAGGCCATCAGGGAGAAAGATGTATGAGTGAACCGGCCCCCCACTTGTTGATTGTGGATGATGATGAGCGCATTCGCGGGTTGCTGCGCAAGTTTCTGGCGCGCAATGGATTTTTGGTGTCGGTGGCGCGGGATGCAGGGCATGCGCGGCGAATCCTGTCGGGCTTGGAGTTCGACCTGATCGTCATGGATGTGATGATGCCGGGCGAAGACGGCGTCGCCTTGACCCGCAGTCTGCGTGAAACTTTGCAAACCCCGATTCTGCTGTTGACGGCCAAAGGTGATACTGACGACCGTATAGCTGGACTTGAGGCGGGGGCTGATGATTACCTGCCGAAGCCGTTTGAACCGAAAGAATTGCTGCTGCGGATCAATGCGATCCTGCGCCGGATGCCAGACCCCGAACCCGAGCAAGTTGCGCCCAAGATGCTGACCATGGGGCCGGTGCGGTTTGATATTGAACGGGTTGAGATGATGCGCGGCGATGAACCCGTGCGCCTGACCGCGACCGAAGTGCAACTGATGCGTATCTTTGCAGAAAACCTGCGCGAGCCAGTGAGCCGCGCCAAGCTGGTCGAGGATCTGGGCCGTGACAAGGGGCAGGCGCAGGAGCGCGCAGTTGATGTGCAGATCACTCGATTGCGCCGCAAAATCGAGAGTGACCCCAAACAGCCGCGTTATCTTCAAACAGTGCGCGGTGAAGGGTATATGTTGATTCCGGATTGAGGTTTACCGCGCATATCTGAGCAGCGCGGCACCGATCAGGGTCACCATCGTGGACAGCACTTTGGTCAGATCCAGCCGCTCCTTGAGAAAAAACACGCCTATCAGCAGAGCAAAGATGATGCTGGTTTCGCGTAGGGCAGTGACCACGGCGATCGGCGCTTGCGTGAAGGCCCATGTGACAAGAGCATAGGCGATAAATGACGCGCTGCCGCCAATCAGGAACAGTTTGCGCCCACGGGTGGCGACGGCCTTGAAGGTTTGCGGCGAGCGGGCGGCGATGTAGAGCGCCATCAGGATGCTGTTGCCAATGGCGAGCCATGCAAAAAAGCCCAAAGAGGTGCCTGCAAGCCGCGCCCCCAAGCCATCAACCAGCGAATAGGAGGCGATGAAGCCGCCGGTGGCGAGGGCGGCCAGCGCGGCGGCGGCATTGCGTTGCCCATCGGCGCGACGCACCAGCGTGAGGCTGAGGATGCCGATGCCAATTAGGCCAATCGCTAGCAATTCAGATTGGCTGAGCGTGACTCCCAGAACCGCCACAGAAAATCCGGCTACCATCAATGGGGCTGAGCCGCGCGCGATCGGATAGACTTGGGTGAGATCACCCAGTTTGTAGGACTGTAGCAAAAACAGCTGATAGCCGAAGTGGAGGCCGATGCCCGCCAGCAGGTAGGGCAGGGATTCCGCAGCTGGAGTGGGCACGAAGAACAGGGCCACAATGGCGCAGGGTGCATGACCAAAGACCACGGCGGCCATGCTGGTCAGCTTGTCCGCGCTGCCCTTGACCATGGCATTCCAAGAGGCGTGAAGAAGTGCCGCCCCGATGATCACAACAAAGACAATCAGGGACATGGGCAATTCCTTTTAACCGATGCTGCCGCGGGGGTCGTCACCGATTTGGCCGCGATGCAGCAGCAGATGGTCAAGGATCACGCAGGCCATCATCGCTTCGGCCACCGGCACGGCGCGGATGCCGACGCAGGGGTCGTGGCGGCCTTTGGTGATCACTTCCGTGGGGCTACCGTCGATGCGGATGGATTTGCGCGGCGTGAGGATCGAAGAGGTGGGTTTGACAGCGAAACGCACGACCACATCCTGACCGGTTGAGATGCCCCCCAAGATGCCACCTGAATGGTTCGAGCTGTACTCAGGGCCATTTGCACCCATGTAAATCTCATCCGCATTTTCCGTGCCCTTGAGGCGGGCGGCGGCCATACCTTCGCCAATTTCAACACCTTTGACGGCATTGATCGACATCATCGCGGCGGCCAGATCGGTATCCAGCTTGCCATAGACCGGCGCGCCCAGACCGGCGGGGATATTGCGGGCGACAACTTCGATCTCGGCCCCGACAGAGTTATGTTCCTTGCGAATGCTTTGTAGGTAAGCCTCCCACTCCGGGGCGGCCTCGGCATCTGGGATCCAGAAGTCATTGCCTTCGATGGCATCCCAGTCAAACCGGCTGCGGTCAATTTCGAGATCGCCCATACGGGTCATGTAGCCTTTGATCTCGACGTTTGAGGCCAGTTCGGCGAGTGCTGCACGAGCCAGTCCTCCTGCCGCAACGCGGGCGGCGGTTTCACGGGCCGAACTACGACCACCGCCACGCGGGTCACGCAGGCCGTATTTCTGGTGATAAGTGATATCAGCGTGACCAGGGCGGAATGTCTTGGCGATCTCACCGTAGTCCTTGGAACGCTGATCGGTGTTCTTGATCATCAACTGTACTGGCGTGCCGGTGGTTTGACCCTCGTACACGCCCGACAGGATTTCAACCGCATCAGGCTCATTGCGTTGGGTGGTGTTCTTGTTCTGACCGGGGCGGCGCTTATCGAGCCATTTTTGCAGCATCTCTGGCGTAATCGGCACGCCCGGAGGGCAGCCATCAACCGTGGCGCCCAAGGCGGGTCCGTGGCTTTCACCCCAAGTGGTGACGCGGAAGAGATGACCAAATGTATTCAGGCTCATAAGCGGGGCTCCTTTGAGAGCGGTGTATATCTGCGTGCGCTGCGCCTCAAGCGGTTTTAGGTAATCTGCTTTCTGGCCTTGATAAGGATTTATCAATGCAGGATGCTGCTATGCAAGAAAGGTCTGCTTTGAGCGCAGAGCAGCCGTCTGAATTTAAAGAAAACCTTGACTAGACCCACCGTAGTCAGCCTCATTGTGTAGAATGGGCACCAGGGGGATAGGTTTGGAAAGCTCGGACACCGAAGCCAATAAAGCCGTCGTTCAGCGCTACGTTGACGAAATTCAAAATGGTCATTCGCTTGAAGCAATCGCAGAAGTTTTCGCTGAGGACTTCATCGATCATACCGCAAGTGGTGGCGGAGCATTCGTCGGCGGGATCGAAGGGCTAAAACAAGGCTATGCTTTTTTCTTGGAAGCTTTCCCGGACTTGCATGCAGATGTTGAGAAGTTGATTTCTGAAGGCGATACGGTTGTAGCTTACAAAACCCTTACAGCAACCCACTCAGGTGAATGGCTAGGATTTCCAGCCAGCGGAAATCGCGTCGAATTCAAGATAATTAGTATCTACAAGATCAAAGATGGCAGGCTAGCCGAGTTCTGGGGCTTGCAGGACGAGACAGCACTAAGAAAACAACTTATTGCTCATCAAGCAAACTGAGCGGCCTCTTCGTCCGCATAGCCGTGATTGTACAATAAAGGCTGGCTCTTGAGTGTGTTCTTGCTGTAGTCGGACCATATGTCAAATTACTTTCCCCCCGATACGCCGCTTGATGTCCTGCATGAGGATTACGAGATTCTGGCCGTCAACAAACCGGCTGGCTTGTTGTCCGTGCCGGGGCGGGGGGAGCATCTGGCCGATTGCCTGCTGACCCGCGTGCAAGAGGCGTTTCCGACGGCGTTATTAGTGCATCGGTTGGATCGCGATACGTCGGGTGTGATGGTGTTTGGCCTGACACCCCATGCGCAGCGCTCATTGTCGATGCAGTTTGAAACGCGCAAGACTAAGAAAACTTATGTGGCGCGCGTGGCAGGAAAGATCGAAGAAAAGACCGGAACCGTTGATTTGCCGCTGATCGTGGATTGGGAAAACCGCCCGCGCCAGATGGTGTGCCACGAGACTGGCAAAGAGGCGATCACCGATTGGCGGGTATTGAAAACCGCACAAGACGAGACCCGCGTGCGGCTGTTGCCACAAACCGGGCGTAGCCATCAGTTGCGGGTGCATATGTTGGCCTTGGGGCATCCGATTCTAGGCGATCCGCTCTATGCCGAAGGCGCTGCTGCGGATCATGAGCGGATGATGTTGCACGCACAGGAATTACGGGTGAATCACCCTGAAAGCGGGCGCGGCATGTCGTTTCGGGCGAAAGTGCCGTTCTGATTGGTGATGCTCTCTTGCCCCTTGTCGTCAGATCGGGCAGGGAATGCGTGAACATCTATCAAAGGACATCAGACCATGAGTGATATCGTGCGCCACCATGTTGGCCAGCGTTCCAGCAAAATCGTTTCTTTTAACGGCGTGATCTATCTGACCGGTCAGGTAGACGACACTCATGAGGATGTAGCGGGCCAGACGCGGGCCTGTCTTGAAAAGATCGAGGCGCTGTTGGAAGAGGCGGGATCGGATAAGACCCGGATTCTGCACACTACGATCTGGCTGGCGGATATCAATGACTTTGCCGAGATGAATTCGGTCTGGGACAACTGGGTTGCTCCGGGTCATGCGCCCGCGCGAGCCTGTGGTGAATCCAAACTGGCGCGACCTGTGCTCAAGGTCGAGTTTCTGGTGATCGCGGCGGAAGCTCCGAAACCGGAACAATCGCGCAAATAACTTTAGCCCTGTGATGCTGATGGACGCGGCCCAGTGGTTGCGCTATCAGCGTCGCGGAACTTTAGACAGAAAGGTGCGCCCATGTCTGGCCACGGTACTCCCATCCCGATGACATCTTACAAATCGACCGGCCTGTCCGGGGTGGCGGATGTGCCGGGGGACAAATCGATATCGCATCGGTCACTGATCTTGGGCGCGATGGCTGTGGGTGAGACCAAAATCACTGGCTTGCTGGAAGGCGAGGACGTTCTGGACACAGCCAAGGCCATGCAGGCTTTTGGCGCCGAGGTGACCAAACACGATGATGGGTCGTGGTCGGTGCATGGCGTTGGCGTTGGCGGCTTTGCCGAGCCGGATCAGGTGATTGATTGTGGCAACTCGGGCACCGGTGTGCGCCTGATCATGGGCGCAATGGCGACCTGTCCGATTTCGGTGACATTCACCGGCGATGCGAGCCTGAACAAACGCCCGATGGCGCGGGTCACGGATCCGCTGGCCTTGTTTGGCGCGCAGACGGTCGGCCGTTCCGGTGGCCGCTTGCCTATGACCATCGTCGGTGCCGATAGCCCTGTGCCGGTGAAATACACGGTTCCTGTGCCATCCGCGCAGGTGAAATCAGCGGTTTTGTTGGCAGGTTTGAATGCGCCCGGCCAGACCGTGGTGATCGAGCAGGAAGCCACGCGCGACCATACTGAGCGGATGCTGGCGGGGTTTGGTGCAAAAATCAGCACCGAAGAAACCAACGATGGTCGGGTGATTACCTTGACAGGACAACCTGAGTTGAAGCCGCAGACCATTGCGGTACCACGCGATCCATCAAGTGCAGCCTTTCCGGTTTGTGCGGCTCTGATCACTGAAGGGTCGGATGTCTTGGTGCCCAATATTGGCCTGAATCCAACCCGCGCAGGTCTGTTCGATACTTTGCGCGAAATGGGCGCGGATCTGACCTATGAACACCTGCGAGAAGAGGGTGGTGAGCCGGTTGCCGATCTGCGCGCAAAATATTCGCCGAATATGAAGGGCATCGAGGTGCCCGAATGGCGTGCGGCCAGCATGATTGATGAATATCCAGTGTTGTCTGTTGTTGCGGCCAATGCCGAAGGGCAAACCGTGATGCGCGGTGTAAAAGAACTGCGGGTGAAGGAATCGGACCGCATCGATGCTATGGCCACAGGTCTGCGTGCTAATGGCGTTGAGGTCGAAGAGGGCGAAGACTGGTGGATCGTGACCGGCAAAGGTATAGGCAATGTCCCCGGCGGGGCCACCTGTGAAAGTCATCTGGATCACCGGATCGCCATGTCATTCATGGTGCTGGGCCTGTCGACTAAGGCACCTGTCAGCGTTGACGATGGAGGTCCAATCGCGACCTCTTTTCCGATCTTCGAGCCGTTGATGGCGCAGTTGGGGGCGGATGTTCGTCGCTCTTAAATCGGTTCTATATTGTGCGACTACGTGCCCTGATACGCGCCCTAAGTTGCCCCGGGGCCACTCCAGCTAACGCCCCGAGGCTATCTGCCAATAGGTCCAGCCATTCTGCGCCACGCTCAAAAGCGGGCTGGATCATCTCAATTGCTCCACCATAGAGAACTGCTAGAGGTACCAGCCACCAAATGGCTTTAGGACGCACCCAGCCATACGGCAACGTGAGCAAGGCGAAGGCAAGAAAGTGCATTTGCTTATCGGTAAGGAACAACGGCGTCCCGCCAGGTTCGGATGGCTTTAAAGTCCCGTATGCGATCAACAAGGCGGTGGCACAGGTCAGGGCAATGGCGACGGAATGTTTCATGGTGATGACCTATACTGTTCGCCTGAGCGCGAAAAGGCAGAAATGGAACGTTGTCTGTTGAGAGCGTTGAAGAATAAATTCCATCCCTCTAATCTGGCAGATCAATAGAATGTAGGTCGCTCTCGAATGCCAGAAATCCCTATACGTGCCTTTATGGTGTCTCTAGTTGCCCTTAGGCGGACGGCGGCCAGAGTTGAAGTGTTGCTTTTGAAGCGGAATGAAACACTGGTCGGGGAATGGTGCCAGATTGCGGGCAGCATCGAAGAGGGCGAAACGGCTTGGCAGGCTGCAGTGCGTGAATTGCGCGAAGAAACCGGGTTGGAGGCGCAGGCGCTGTATTCTGCCGACATCTGCGAGCAGTTCTATGAAACTGATCGCAATGCCATCACCATGGCCCCGGTGTTCGTTGCGTTTATTGATGAGGGCGACGCCGTCGTTTTGAACCAAGAACACAGCGAGAGTCGTTGGGTGCCCTTTGATAAGGCCAGAGACATGGTGCCCTTTGCCGGGCATAGGAATGTGCTGCGTCATGTTGAAGAGGAATTCATCGTGCGTGAGGCACATCCGCATCTCTTGATACAAAAGAACTAGGCATCATGCTTTGATAGGAAGCAAATCAAGGTTTGATATACCCCGTCGGAGGTATGCGGGGTGTAACGTAAATTGAGGCTGCTAACGCTACCAGCTGTGGGGATCGATAAAGAGGAATCGCAGAAAACATGTGGAAACCAGTGGTTTTTCAAGATTTAAATTCGGCACATTCGGTCGCAGTCTGGTTAAGGTTCTGAAATATATAAATATTCACTGTCGCAAACTCTACGCCAACTAGCTTGCGAGGTGGGCAAGGCTCTGCTACACCCACGCGGAAAATCGGTGTTCAGGATGGAGCACTGTGTTCAACGCCCCCGGATCGAGCCAGCAAGAGCTAAAACCGGGGCCAAAAATCGGAAGGGTGGACGTGTCCGAACCAGCTTCGATCTCATCAGGCATTGCCGAGCGCTATGCCACCGCGATCTTCGAGATTTCGAAAGAGTCCGGCTCTTTGACGAAACTCGAGAAGAATTTAACTGATCTTGCCGCAGCACTAGATGACAGTGCTGAACTGCGCGACCTGATCCAAAGCCCGGTTGTGCCTCGTGCAGAACAAGGCACGGCGATTGCAGCGGTAGGCAAGAAGATGAAACTTGTCCCAGAACTGCAAAACGGCCTGAGCCTGATGGCGCAAAAGCGTCGTCTGTTTGTTCTGCCGCAGCTTGTTGCGCAGCTGAGCGCGCGCATCGCCGAGGACAAAGGCGAAGTGACTGCCGAAGTGACCAGTGCCAAGGCGCTGACCAAGACGCAGTCCGAAAAACTGGCCAAAACGCTGAAAGCGCGCGTTGGCAAGGACGTCAAGATTAGTGCGACCGTTGATGAAAGTCTCATCGGCGGTCTTGTCGTTAAGGTGGGCTCGAAAATGATCGATACGTCGATCGCTTCGCGCCTGAACTCCCTACAGAATGCAATGAAAGAGGTCGGATAAATGGGTATCCAAGCTGCAGAGATTTCTGCGATCCTGAAAGACCAGATTAAGAATTTCGGTCAAGAGGCGGAAGTCGCCGAAGTTGGCCGGGTTCTGTCTGTTGGTGACGGGATTGCACGGGTTCATGGTCTGGACAATGTTCAGGCTGGTGAGCTGGTCGAATTCCCCGGTAACGTTATGGGGATGGCCCTGAACCTGGAAGCCGATAACGTCGGTATCGTTATTTTTGGTTCCGACCGTGAGATTAAAGAAGGTGACACCGTCAAGCGCACCAAATCCATCGTGGACGTGCCAATCGGTGACGGCCTGCTGGGTCGTGTTGTCGACGGTCTGGGTAACCCGCTGGACGGCAAAGGCCCGATTGAGACCACAACCCGTGGTCTGGCTGACGTCAAAGCGCCTGGCATTATTCCGCGTA
Source organism: Roseovarius albus (assembly GCF_900172335.1). Classification (GTDB taxonomy): domain Bacteria; phylum Pseudomonadota; class Alphaproteobacteria; order Rhodobacterales; family Rhodobacteraceae; genus Roseovarius; species Roseovarius albus. The sequence continues at coordinate 9,717 of NZ_FWFX01000003.1, read as the reverse complement.
AATCGGTTCACGAGCCGATGGCGACTGGTCTGAAATCAGTTGACGCGATGATTCCGGTTGGCCGTGGCCAGCGCGAGCTGATTATTGGTGACCGTCAGACAGGTAAAACAGCCATCGCGCTGGACACCATCCTGAATCAAAAAGTTTACAACGAAGCCGCTGGCGACGATGAAAGCAAGAAGCTGTACTGCGTATATGTCGCGGTTGGCCAAAAGCGTTCCACCGTTGCGCAGCTGGTGAAGAAGCTGGAAGAAAGCGGCGCGATGGAATATTCCATCGTTGTTGCGGCAACCGCGTCTGACCCGGCTCCGATGCAGTTCCTGGCGCCATATTCGGCGACAGCGATGGCCGAGCACTTCCGTGACAACGGTCGCCACGCTCTGATCATCTATGATGACCTTTCCAAGCAAGCGGTTGCGTATCGTCAGATGTCGCTGCTTCTGCGTCGCCCACCCGGTCGTGAAGCCTATCCTGGTGACGTTTTCTATCTTCACTCCCGTTTGCTGGAGCGTTCGGCCAAGCTGAACGAAGACAATGGTGCTGGCTCACTGACGGCTCTGCCGATCATCGAAACCCAAGGTGGTGACGTTTCGGCGTTTATTCCAACCAACGTGATTTCGATTACCGACGGTCAGATCTTCCTTGAAACCGAACTGTTCTACCAAGGTATCCGCCCTGCGGTTAACACTGGTCTGTCAGTTTCGCGTGTTGGCTCTTCGGCGCAAACAAACGCGATGAAATCGGTTGCTGGTCCGGTTAAATTGTCGCTGGCTCAGTACCGCGAAATGGCTGCTTTTGCGCAGTTTGGTTCAGACCTCGACGCCGCGACCCAGCAGTTGCTGAACCGTGGTGCGCGTCTAACCGAGCTGATGAAACAGCCGCAGTATTCACCACTGACCAACGCCGAAATCGTTTGCATGATCTACGCTGGTACCAATGGGTATCTGGACAAGATCGATGTGAAAGAAGTTGGGCGTTATGAGGCCGGTTTGCTGGCGCACCTGCGTGGCAAGCACAGCGATCTGCTGGATTACATCACCAAGGAAGACCCGAAAGTTAAAGGGGAAGCCGAGGACAAGATCAAGGCAGCGCTGGACGAGTTCGCAGCAGACTTCGCATAAGGGGAGACAGGCATGCCGTCCCTTAAGGACCTTAAAAACAGGATCGAGTCGGTCAAATCGACCCGCAAGATCACCAAGGCCATGCAAATGGTGGCCGCCGCAAAACTGCGGCGGGCCCAGGAAGCGGCCGAACAATCGCGCCCGTACACGGAGCGGTTCAACAACGTCATGGGCAAGCTGGCATCGTCAGTTGGCGATAGCGCTGGTGCGCCCAAACTGTTGTCTGGAACCGGTTCGGATCAGGTGCATATGCTGGTTGTGATGACGAGCGAGCGCGGGCTTTGTGGTGGGTTCAACTCGAACATCGCCAAGATGGCGCGTGTTGAAGCTCAAAAACTGCTGGCTGAAGGCAAGACCGTCAAGATTGTCACCGTGGGTAAAAAAGGCCGGGACGCGATCAAACGCGATCTGGGCGATCACTTTATCCATCATGTCGATCTGAGCGAGGTCAAGAAATTGGGCTACGCCAATGCACAAAGCATTGCTGCCGATATTCTGTCGCGCTTTGATGCAGGCGAGTTTGACGTAGCGAAGATCTTCTTTTCACGGTTCCAGAACGTTGTGACCCAAATCCCGACCATTCAGCAGATTATCCCAGCGGATGTCAGCGCGTTTGATACGGATGAGGGTGACGGCGCGTTCTACGACTACGAACCTGATGAAGCCGCGATATTGGCTGACCTTCTGCCGCGTGGTGTTGCCACCGCGATTTTCAGCGCTCTGCTGGAGAACGGCGCATCCGAGCAAGGCGCGCGGATGTCGGCAATGGATAACGCGACACGTAACGCTGGTGAGATGATCGACAAGCTGACAATTCAGTTTAACCGCTCACGTCAAGCTGTGATCACCAACGAGCTTATTGAAATTATTTCGGGCGCTGAAGCGCTCTAAACGACCGGAGACGAAACATGGCAAATGCAAAAGGCACAGTGACCCAGGTCATCGGCGCCGTGGTGGACGTTCAGTTCAGCGGCGACCTGCCCGAAATTCTGAACTCTTTGACCACCGACAACAATGGCAAGACACTGGTTCTGGAAGTTGCTCAGCACCTTGGTGAAAGCACTGTTCGGACCATCGCGATGGATGCGACCGAAGGTCTGGTTCGTGGCCAGGAAGTCACCGACACCGGTGCGCCGATTTCCGTTCCTGTCGGAAACGCTACTTTGGGCCGCATCATGAACGTTATCGGCGAGCCGGTTGACGAACAGGGTGAGGTTGCTGCAACTGAAACACGTGCTATCCACGGTGACGCACCAGCGTTTGACGAGCAGTCAACTGCAACCGAGATCCTGACAACAGGTATCAAAGTTATCGACCTTCTGGCCCCTTACACCAAAGGTGGTAAAATTGGTCTGTTCGGTGGTGCCGGTGTTGGCAAAACCGTTCTGATCATGGAACTGATCAACAACATCGCGAAGGTGCACTCTGGTGTGTCCGTGTTCGCTGGTGTTGGTGAACGGACCCGTGAAGGGAACGACCTGTATCACGAGATGATCGAATCCGGCGTTATCGTTCCTGATAACCTGTCAGAATCGAAAATTTCGCTGGTTTACGGCCAGATGAACGAGCCTCCAGGTGCGCGTATGCGTGTTGCCCTGTCAGGTCTGACACTGGCGGAGCAGTTCCGTGACCAATCCGGTTCCGACGTTCTGTTCTTTGTTGATAACATCTTCCGCTTTACACAAGCCGGTTCCGAAGTTTCGGCCCTGTTGGGTCGTATTCCTTCGGCTGTGGGTTATCAGCCAACGCTGGCGACTGACATGGGCGCGATGCAGGAACGGATTTCATCGACCAAAAATGGTTCGATTACATCGGTTCAGGCCGTTTATGTTCCTGCGGATGACTTGACTGACCCCGCGCCTGCGACATCGTTTGCGCACCTTGATGCGACAACCGTTCTGGACCGTGCGATTTCAGAAAAGGGTATTTACCCTGCTGTGGATCCACTGGGTTCGACCTCGCGTCTTCTGGACCCGCTGGTCATCGGTGAAGAGCACTACAAAGTGGCAACCGACGTTCAGCAGATCCTGCAGCGCTACAAGTCGCTTCAAGACATCATCGCCATCCTCGGAATGGACGAACTGTCAGAAGAAGACAAACTGGCCGTCGCCCGTGCGCGTAAGATCGAACGATTCCTGTCACAACCGTTTGACGTTGCGAAAGTGTTCACCGGTTCAGACGGTGTTCAGGTTCCACTGGAAGACACGATCAACTCGTTCAAGGCCGTTGTTGCCGGTGAATATGATCACCTGCCAGAAGGCGCCTTCTACATGGTTGGCGGCATCGATGACGTGATCGCAAAAGCTGAAAAAATGGCAGCGGAAGCCGCTTAAGATAGCGATGTGAGGCGGGGCCTGGTTCACGGGCCCCGACGAACACCACAAGGAGGGCCTTATGGCTGACACAGTGCAATTCGATCTGGTATCGCCCGAGCGCCTGTTGACTTCGGTTGAGGCAACCGAGGTGCAGATCCCCGCATCGGAAGGTGACATGACAGCGATGCCTGATCACTCGCCTTTGATCACCACGCTGCGCCCCGGTATCGTCAAAGTGACCGGTAAATCCGGCACCAGCGAATATATTGTGACCGGCGGCTTTGCCGAAATTAATGGCAGCAGCATTTCGATCCTGGCGGAACGTGCCGTGGCGCGTGAAACCATTACTCAAGAAGACTTCTCGTCAATGATTGCAGAGGCGAATGCCCGTCTGAGCAATGCCCAAGACGCTTATCAGAATGAGCCTGGCCCGGTTGACGAAGCAGCCAAGCTTTTGTCTGACATGGTGGCCATTGGTGACGAGATTGGCCTGAGCGCAAACTAAGTATTGCTAAATACTCAAGATTGTGGCCCGCCTTTGGCGGGCCTTTTCTATATTTTATCAAATTTTTGACGAAAATCAGGTTTAGGAAGATTGACGAGCGGTGCGAAGAACTTTGTATTGCACTTTAAAAGTGTTTTAAATTTGGTGTGTTGTGAACTTATATGAAGAAGTTGATTAATCAGATTATCGGAATTGATCAGGGAGATACGATCCTGTTTTCAGATTTCGAAGAAGGCGGCGATATGTGGACCGGCAAGGGTCCGCGCCTGAGACGGAAGTCGATTGCTTTTAGTAATGCCTTTAAGGCGCCCCCTTGTGTTCATGTATCCTTATCTATGTGGGATATGGATACAGTGGCAAATGCCCGGGCTGATGTGACAAGCGAAAACGTCACCGTCGAAGGATTTGATGTGGTGTTCCGTACGTGGGGGGATACGCGTGTGGCCCGAGCTCGTGTTGGCTGGCTGGCAATTGGGCCATTGGGACATGCGGATGATTGGGAGCTTTACTGACACAGCCCGGCGCGAAGCGATCAGGGTGGGATAGACAACGTCGTGTTTATTGCCTAACGCTGCCTGAAGCAGCATAAGGCAGGTTATTCATGTTGAAACGTCAACCCTTTGAAATCGGTGGCCATTCCATCGCGCCCGGGGTTCGAAAAACTATTGATATCCCAGTAAGCACGCTAAGCGATCACACTCCAGTGAATTTGTCGGTACATGTGGTGCACGGGCGCAAGCCGGGTCCTGTGCTGTTCGTCTCAGCCGCAATTCACGGGGACGAAGTTATTGGGGTAGAAATCGTTCGTAGGCTGCTTAAGGCTACTGCTTTGAAAACCATGGCTGGCACTCTGCTGGCCGTACCAATCGTTAATACCTACGGATTTTTGAATCATTCGCGTTATCTGCCGGATCGGCGCGATTTGAACCGGAGTTTCCCAGGGGGCAGCCAGGGGTCTATGGCGTCGCGCCTTGCTCATATTTTCATGGCGGAAGTTGTGCACCGCTCAAACGTCGGCATCGACCTTCACTCAGCGGCCATTCATCGCAACAACCTACCGCAAATTCGGCTAACAACCGGAAATCAGCGGTTGGCAGAATTGGGTAAGGCATTTGGGGCTCCAGTGATGATGCAATCGAAGCTACGCGAGGGGTCCTTACGTATGGCGGCAGAGGAGGCAGGGGTGGATGTGTTGCTTTTCGAAGGTGGAGAAGGGTTGCGTTTTGATGAACTGGCAGCACGCTCGGGTGTCAGCGGCATTTTGCGTGTCATGCATAAACTTGGAATGATCGGGAGCAAGGGGGTACCTAAGGTCAAGCATGCGCCCGTTTTGGCCGGAGATTCCAGCTGGCACAGGGCACCTGCCGGTGGCGTGTTTCGAGGGTATGTCACCATTGGCGATGTGGTGCAGTCTGGCACAGTTTTAGGTGCGATTTCGGATCCATTTGGAGAGGTCGAGGCCGAAGTGCTGTCTGAGACCAATGGTATTGTTATCGGCCGCACCAACATGCCTGTGGTCTATGAAGGGGATGCACTATTTCACATTGCAGAAACCGCGCGGGCGGACGCAGCTGCAGAAGGCGTCAATGCCCAGATTGAGGCGGCTCCACTTTATGATGAAGACGAAATCATCTGATGGCCTAACGTTTTTACGTCGTGCAGGGGCAGAGGGGTAATTTGTGAGCCGCGTCCTTCTTGGCCCCGAATTGAGGCTATACGGGGCTAAGACAGCTGCCGGTCACATCAAAGCATAGGCGGGCATCATGGAAAATTACGAACATCACATGCTGGATTGGCGCGGTATTTTGATTGTCATTTGTAGCGCCCTTTGTAGCGAGGGGGCGAAGCAACTCCTTTAAAGCAGGTAATAATCTGAATTTTCAGGTAAAATCAATCTGATGGTGCGGTCGAGAAGACTCGAACTTCCACGGGTGTTACCCCACAGCGACCTCAACGCTGCGCGTCTACCATTCCGCCACGACCGCACGTGATCAGATGACAGGGTCTATACGCAATCGCTTCGAGCTTGTGAAGCGCAAAATGAGTATATTGCGATGACTTGTTTCGTAGTCGTTTTTGCTGGTGCAATCTTCGACTTTCCGAGAACATGAAAACGTTTTAGAAGCGGCGAAGGGCCGAGAATTGGAGCACCAGGGCATGGTAGAGTGGATAACATCCACCGGATTGACGGGTTACGATGACGCCGTTGCCTTTATGGAGGCGCGGGTTGCGGCAATTTCGGCAGGGGAAGCCTCCGAGGCGATCTGGCTGGTGGAGCATCCGCCGCTCTATACTGCGGGAACATCTGCTAATTCTGATGATCTGACGGACCCTGAGAGATTTCCTGTTTATGACAGTAAACGAGGCGGGCAATATACATATCACGGACCCGGTCAAAGAGTGGTCTATATCATGCTGGACGTCGGCAAACGCGGCAAGGATGTGCGCCAGTTTGTGCGTCAGTTGGAAGAATGGGTGATCGCGACATTGGACGAGTTCAACGTCACGGGTGAGGTCCGCGCTGGTCGGGTGGGTGTGTGGGTCGAGCGAGACGACAAGCCCTTAACCGTCACTGGCCAAAGGCCTGAGGACAAGATTGCCGCAATCGGAATCCGCCTGCGCAAATGGGTCAGCTTCCATGGAATCTCGATCAATGTGGAACCAGATCTGGAGCACTTTAGCGGCATCGTTCCGTGCGGCATTTCCGAGCACGGGGTGACCAGTCTTGTCGACCTTGGGCTGCCGGTGACGATCGGCGATGTTGATGTGGCCTTGCAGCGCCGATTTGCCGAGGTGTTTGGCAACTAAGCCAGAAGCATTCTGAGTCCCTGAGTAACATCTGAGCGGACGGCAAGACGCAGGCTGGGTTCATCCCCGGCCTTAAGCGCGCTGATGATCATCGGATGATGTTGTGACGGCGATTTGCGGTGCAGGCGTTCATAAAGTGCGCGCATGGTAGGGCCCAGCTGTAGCCAGACAGTTTCAGCCATTGCCAGCATTGCTGGAGCCTGAGCCCGCAGATACAGAGTGCGGTGAAATTCGAGGTTGTTTTTAATGTAGCCTACGGCATCCTGGCGCAGGATACTCTCGTTCACCCGGCTGTTGATGCTTTGCAGCCGTTCGATCAGGGCGATGTGCGCACGGGGCAGGGCACGGCTGGCTAGCTCGACCTCAATCAAAGAGCGTAGGGCTGCGAGCTCTTCGATCCGATCATTGTTGAGAATGGGTGTTGAGACACGACCCGAGCCGGAAACGTTTAACGCCCCTTCGGCGGCTAACTTACGCACTGCTTCGCGTGACGGGGTCATTGATACGTCAAATTCAGAACCAACGCCACGAATGGTCATGGATTGGCCAGGCGCGATTTCGCCGTGCATGATGCGCTGACGCAGCCCGCGATACACGCGGTCATGAGCGGGAGGGGAGGGATCTGGTCGGGAAGTAATCAACATTGTCTATTTGTGATCACAATTGCGTATAAGGTCAATCGCCGAAGCGATAGAGATGCAGGTCTGATCCGTAATCGCGCAGCCAACGGCGTGGTGTTTCATATCCCGGATAAAGCTCATCCACCTCTGTCCAGAAAGCGGGGCTGTGGTTCATTTCCTTAAGGTGTGCGACCTCATGTGCGGCCACATAATTCAATACCTCTGGCGGGGCCATATAAAGCCGCCACGAATACATCAGTCCTTTGGCGGAAGAGCACGAGCCCCAACGGGACCGCGTGTCGCGGATGCTGATGCGAGCGTAGCCAAGTCCCAATTGTGCGGCGTAGTGGTCAGAGGCGGCGGCCAATTGATCGCGTGCCCGGGCCTTAAGCCACGCCCGAACCTTGGAACCAACGGTTTCATCCGAACCGGGGACATGCAATATTTCGTCGAATAATTCGACACGCCGCCCGGCACTTGGTTTGATTCGAATATGCTCCCCCTGGATCGGGATCGTCGCATCAAACCTCACATCAACAGTATTGGGGCGCGTCAAAAGCTGGTCTCGAATCCAGCTTTCCTTTTGGCGGGCAAACTTCAAGCCTTCACGCTCAGAGACGCCTTTGGGCACGGTCAGGGTTACGCGGCCATCTAATCCGGAGATGCGCAAGGAAATCCGGCGTGCTTTTGCTGATTTGCGCAGTAATATTTCAACATTGGGCTTGCCCCAAAGCACGTGTTGGCCCATACCGCCTCCTGAATCTGTGATCTGCGGCGTAAAGCCTTTGACACCCTGTTACAGTTATGGCAGGTGGCGCAGATTGTCGATATGACTTGATAGTTTGAAAGGGATAACCATGCCCAAGGAAGAATGGGGTGTAAAACGCATCTGCCCAACCACGGGAAAGCGATTTTATGACCTGAACAAGAACCCGATCATTAGCCCCTACAGCGGCGAGATCGTGGAGATCGAAAACAATAAGAACCGCTCGATTATTGCGGACGCTGAAGACAGCGAAACACAAAAGCTGAAAGCCGCCAATATGGGCGATGACGCGGACGTGTTGGACGATGATGACGACGTTGATGTCGATCTGGGCGATGATGTTCTGGACGATGACGACGACGAAAACGTCTCGCTGGACGAGATCGCTGATGTCGCTCAGGAAGACGATGATAATTAACCAACAACGGGCAGGATTTTTCTCTTGATCCTGCCTGCCGCTTCTCATAAATAGCGGCGCACAGGCGGTGACGCCTAATGGTTTGGGGCCTTAGCTCAGCTGGGAGAGCGCTTGCATGGCATGCAAGAGGTCAGGGGTTCGATCCCCCTAGGCTCCACCAAATCCTTATAGTTCAACTAGATAGCAAGCATTAGAGCAGTGTGACACACAGGTGTGACACAAAATGAAGCAGCATGCATATCTCTCACTTTCCAGACATGGCATTTATTACTTCCGTTGGCCCCTGCCCGACACAGGACCAAAACCCCACACTAAACCAAACACCACACGTAGGACCCTTCGGGTGTCATTGCGTACAAGGTGCCCTAAAGAGGCTGGAACTCTGGCACGGCGTCTTGCAGTGTACGGCGACACAATAACAAAGCACATAGAAGCATCGGGCATGAACCACGGCGAACTGCGCACAAAGGTGTATGATCACTTCAAGGGTATACTGGAGAAGGCAAAGGCACGGAGGAATGAACTCGGCCCCTATACAGGAGCTGAGAAAGAACTCTTGGTTAATACCATCCAAGTCTATGAGATGGACAATGAAGACTTCTGGGATTTGATGAAGAAGGACTTTGCCACTCAGCAATTCCAATCATTTTGCAGTGCAACTGGCGTTCCTCAGGAGCAGCCAAGAGAAACTCTTTGGGCCATCCTTGATGAAATCCGCAAGGCTACGATTGGCTTGAATAAGGCGTTGCTGGAACATGATAAAACTTTTGAGAAATACGACTTCGACGCGACGCTCAGTGCGCCTTGGAGCCACCCAGAATGGGCGCGACCCGATCCGGGCCTTAACCCTACCGAAGTTGCAAGAGGTCCCTCAGAAACAGCTTCCGGGCCGCTGCTGTCAGTTCTCTTCGAGCAAAGGAAAAATGAGGCTGAGCAGACAGGCCAATGGACACTGAAGCTGGTGAACGATTATCAGGTTTGGACAGACCTGCTCATTGAATTGCAGGGTGATCGCCCGTGTCCGTCACCAGAGTTTTTGGAACCAATGTGGGCCTAAACTAAGTGAGAGTTTGGCTCATCTTGTTGGTTTGATTATGCGGCGTGTTTGCGGTGATGCAAGCGCCGCGCTTCGAGCGTCTTCAGTTTGATCCTTTCGCGTTGTTT
>NZ_FWFX01000001.1 GCF_900172335.1 Roseovarius albus | reverse complement strand
CTTGAAATGATGGAGCACAGTCAGCCCGCCAACCAAGACACCCCGTCGAATGTCCAGGACACCTTGTTGTCCGAGAACCCGTATGGGACTTGGCCTGCGGAAACCATCAGGGCCAGCGGCCGCGTGCACCGCGCAAACAGGCCGGACACACGTCTGCTTCTGACCAGTGCAAAATTATTTCAAAAATGTCTTGCTATGCAGGGGCTATCCACACAGGACTTTCGCTGCATGCGCAGAATTGAGAGATGGTCGAACTCACAGTTGGCGGACAATGCTGCCGTTCGAAAACTCAACAATACCCAGCTGGATGCAAATGTGTTAGCAAACCGGATGACACTCCAGACCTCGCATAGAACAAGTGCCTCGCCGTCATATGCACTGGCTGCAATTGGTGTGTTGTTCGCCTCAATCTGCTTTGGTGTTGTTCCGTTTTTTGCGCGTGGTTTAACGGAACAAGGGCTAGCCCCCCATGCCGTTGCTTTCTTTCGCTACGTCATCACTGCGTTTGTTCTGTTACCCGTCTTGATCAAACAGGTCTCCGCTTGGCGAGAGGTTGGTTGGGGCATGTCCGCTGGAGCTGCGATGGGGCTAGGTTGGATCGGTTACGTCGCTGCCGTCGAAGTTGCCCCGGCATCTACCGTTGGCGTGCTCTACATGACCTATCCCGTCTTCACTGTCTTTCTGGCGTGGTTGTTGTTTGGTGACACCGCCACCCGTCGTGCTTTGATCGCCTCAGCTATGATATTCGTAGCTGCTTTGATTGCAGGAAATCCGCAAGTCGTTCCAGCCAGTCAAATACCAGCTCTAATTGTTTCACTGGCTGCACCACTTGGTTTCGGGTTTGGTATTTGCGTGCTCGTCCACCGCCTTTCACGCATTCCTCCGCTCGCACGGGTCGCATCGGTCAGTTTGGGCGCAATGGTTGCGCTCTGCCCGCTGATGGTCGTATCTGAGGCTCAAGACGTCATCCCACAAACAGCAACCGTCTGGGTTCTTGTTGCAGGACTGGCAATTGTCTCCGCGCTTGTTCCACAACTGATTTATACCATTTGCTCCCCCGTGATCGGGACATCGCGAACTGCGGTTTTTGGAAGCATCGAACTTCCAACCATGTTTGCTGTGAGCATCTTGGTGTTTGGAGAAAAATTGACAGTGCCTCAGTTCGTCGCCTGCGTGCTCATTTTGGCTGCAATTGCCCTGACGCAAAGCAAAGTCACGCGAAACGTGTCCACAAATCTGTCAAAATCCTAGCCGCAAACGATGTCCGCTTTGGGCTCATTACCGCCATTAGCTGCGCTGGTCGCAGATGACTATGGTACGAACAAAGCAGTCATTTGACGAGATTACACTAAACTAGAACTTGTTCTTTTAAATAGAGTAATTCCAGCTCGAACCTCTCGACCAATCCTTTGGCATCATCCAAATTCCGGAGAAAAATTGCTGAGGCGTCAAACCCAGGCTGATTGTCGCTTGTCCAGACATAATTACCCGCTCCAACTTCTCGTTGCAGCCAACAGTAAATTTCGTCGTATTGCAAACCGTATCCTGTCTCGGGGCATTTCACTCGAACCCGGACCGGAAACTTACGTTCTGCATTGTTTTTCAAACGGCTTCTGCTTCGAGATCTCATTCGGAACAATTAGAGAACATCATACGTTTGACGCAAGTTATTTTTGCTTCAGTTTCAAACTTTCTTGGAGCAACGCGTGCACCTCACCTCGAATTCTTTTCCACTCCCGCGTCCTCATTCCATGCCGATAGGCTGGGTTTTCCTGCCCGGCACCATGCCCACCACCCGCGCCATGCATACGGCAGACCGTCCATCCCCGCACCGCAGGGTTCTTACAAGGAAGACCCGTGCGTTTGCACCGTGCCGTGCATCTTGGGGCCGCATGAGCGCTTTGCATGGGGTTGGTGTCACTTTTCATCTTGGCCTCTCCCCCGGTCGACGTTTCCGACAATCGCCTGGCCGCCGTCTTCCACATTGACGTGCTGGACTGTCACGGTCTGCTTGCCGCCGTTTCGATGTTTTCGCAGCGCCTCCATCTGGGACACATAAGCGCGCGCAAGTTTGGTATAACCTGAGTAATGCGCCTTCGCCTGTTCGAGCTGATCCGCATTGGCCAGCCACCTTGCAGATCGCACCACCGCAACATGGGTGGCTGCCATCTGCACAGACAAGAGACGCTCAAAGGCATCCCTTGGCTTCATGTCAGCAACAGCTGCAACCATGAACCGCCGCTCATCATTGGCCGCATTTTCATCACTGGCCTCTTCGTACCTCAGAACCTTCAGGCAATGCTTGAGAAGATCTTCCGCAAGCTCCGGCATGTCTGTTCCAAAAATCGTTTTCAGCGCATCCTCGTGCTCCATTAGGGCCATGTGTCCGTCCTTCGGGTTGCCCGACATCGAAAGACCGACCGAGCTCTCGAGACGATTGGACTTCTCCACGTCCTTCGTTTTGGCTTTCTTTTGTGCCTTGGTCTCTTTCGCCATGTGCCTGTATCCTTTCCTCTGCTCTGAAGAGAGTGGTTAGTATTAGTGTTCCGTTTCAGAACCGAAGGAGCGCCTTGATTTGGCCCTGACGGGTTCTGAGATGGAACCATGAGCGGGTTTTGGGTTCCCAAATGGAACCACGGAAGACCCTGACGGTTCCATTTCAGAACCGCGTTTTGTTTTTTCAGATCGCCAGGAGCGCCAATCCTGGGTTGGCGTCTCGCGCCCTTTGGCGCGCTGCATCGGTTTTGTGGTCAAGCGCCATTGGTGGGCACGACGGTGATACCAGTTGCCTTCCTGCTCCATCGCAAGGAAACCTTTCTCGACCAATTCCTGATAGGCCCGTTGCGCGCTGGCCTTGCCTATGCCCAGAAGATCCGCCGCTTCTGCATAAGACAGCGTCAACCGTCCATTGTTGCCGCCGTTGTAGCGACAGTGCAGCTCGAACCACAGGCGCATCGCAGTGCCAGACAAGGACCGCCAGGCCTCGCTTTTGATCATGGCGTAGGGCACATTCACATACTGCCCGTCTTCAGGCCGTTTTCCTTTGCGCCGCCCCATTATGATCTCCCGATCTGCGCAGGCAGGCGCTCAAGGCTGGGCCAGTTGGTTGAGCCATCGGCTTGAAGGCCCGTCCAGCGCCGGATCAGGGCGTCACGGGTGCGACAGTAGGCAAGGCTGTCCCATCGCACTCCACCGTGCCTCACACCGGCGCGGCACTGGATGATCCACTGCAGATGGTCCTTGCAGGCAATCACGCGGTACAAATCTCCGCGCAGGATAACAGAATGATAGCCCTCTACGCTTTCTCGGTGATCAGTACCCTGTGCCAGATCCCCAACATCCGATTGGAGTGGTTTGAATTCAGTCATCCCTGATCACTCCTCTTCGTATTCGGATGGGCTCAACCGAGTTGGTGCCGGGGCACAGATAAAAGCGTTTGCGGATTTCAGTTGCGGGCGTGGGCCGTTTTCTGGCATCAGATGAGATGTCTCGTCTGGCATCCAATGTCAGCGGAAGAACCCCGGCCCCGAAAGTGGAGTTGGGGTTTTTCATTAGGCGGCCTCATTGCTGGGGTCGATGCGGCGGGCGTTCAGCCAGGCATTCAGATCTGCCCCGTGATAAGCAATGCGCCGTCCAATCCGGATAAAGGCTGGCCCCACATTGCGGTGCCGCCATTGCGCAAGTTTTTCCCGGCTACCCAGAACCTCAAGTTCCGGATCGCCAAGCAAATAGGTTCGGTTGCTTTCAAAGATATCTGCCATCGATAAAACCTCATCGGTTGCTTCTGATGGCTTACGGTGGCGCTTAATGTACTCTTCTTGAAGAGGCCTCGTAGGAAGTAATTAGAACCAAGAATTACTTCCTATTTCTTCTTTCTCTATCGTAGTTTTGCACTTGCCTACCTGAAATGGGAAATCCAGCTTCAGTCAATTCTGCCGCTACAGCTTCTGCACTTAAGTGTTCGGGTTTACCATCTGGATATCGTCGAAGAAACTCGCTTCTAGCTCCAGTTGGCTTCACGCCCCTTTTAAGTTGATGCCCCCTGTTTTCTTCCATTCGCGCGAAGATTGCGGGCAGCCCCCAACGAGCTTCGATTGCTGAAATTGTTTCAAAAAACTCGGGAAAGTTTTGTGGTAAATCATCTTCACGCCAAACTATTGCTCGTTCAAGAAACGGCTCGACGTGGATTTTATAGTAGCGATCAAAAGGGCTATCATCAAAAAAATGAGAGCACTCTTTGAAACCAGAGAGCGAATTGTTTTTAAGACATATAGTACCAAGTTCAAAATCTATGAAACAGTACCTGTCTGCCAAACTATTTCGGCCGAACCTGCCTTTGTCGAAATATTCAAAAATTTTGCTGAGAGCAGATGTATTCCTTATTGGCCAGCAAGGGTCCACCCAATCCAATCTATCAAGATGTAAGAAAATATAGTCATCAGGGCGCATAATGTTTCCCTCAGATGAAACTAACAAAGTATCAAATCGCATCAACAATTTTGAAAAAATACAATGAAATATCACGGCTACGTTGAGGGCATCTTCATTAGCCGTAGCTAAGTACTTTCTCCAGTGTTTATCTTCAGATGTTGCTGTGAAATTTGGGTTACTGCTTCGAAGTTGCTTTAAACGGTAAGAAGCCAACATAGATTCAGCATTTTTTGTTTCTCGAAATACACGCTCAGGTTCGTTTCCGAGCTCTTCGACCAAATAGGCTAAGTAAATTTTGTGCGCCCAGTCAGATATGAATTCGGTCATCCGACTAAAACCAACGTATCCTTCCGGCGAAAACATTTTGTTACATTGCCACCTTTCTAAAATTCATGCACGAAGTTCGACCAATACTCAGCTAATTCCCTCCTCCTTTCTAGCAAATCCGACCGCGCATAGGCCCGCTCAACATCTGTTCCAACCTGATGCGCTAGGGCTGCCTCAGCCAATTCTCGCGGGGCTTTGGCACATTCCGCCGCCCAATCGCGAAAGCTGCTGCGAAAGCCATGCACGGTCACATGCTTGATCCCGATCCGGCGCAGCAACATAAGCATCGACATATTAGACAACGGCTGATGACGTTTCTGCCCTTCAAATACATATTCGGATGCCATGGCTTGCAGCGGCTCCAGAATAGACAGCATTTCATCTGTCAGGGGGACACGATGCTCGACTGCCGTTTTCATCCGCTCGGCCGGGATCGTCCACAGCCTGGCGTCAAAATCAACCTCGGGCCACTTCATCTCTAGCACTTCCGAGGTGCGGCAGGCCGTCAGCATGGTGAATCTCAGGGCCTTGGCCGCCATTGCCTTGCGCTTGGCCAGACCTGCATAGAAAGCTGGCACCTCTTGCCATGGCATGGCCTCGTGATGCTGTACCTTGGCGCGGACGGTTGGCAGGACCTTGGCATCACGAATTTCCGTCACAGGGTTTTCACCAGTCCGAAACCCTTTTGACTTCGCAACATCCAAAACTGTCTTGATCCGTTGCGACAACCGCCTCGCCGTTTCATACTTTTCCGTCCAGATCGGAGAAAGGCACATCAGCACCTCGGGCTGTCCAATGCTATCCACTGGCATGCGCCCGATTTTGGGAAAGGCATAGTCTCTCAGCGTGTTCAGCCATTGTTGGCCGTGTTTGGCATTCTTCCATGTGGGCAGGCGCTCGATATGCACCTGGCGGCACAGTTCTTCGAATGTCGGGACTTCTTGGACTGCATTGTATCTCGGATTGAGCCCTGCCTTGGCCATGCGCCGATACTCAAGCGCGCGTTCTCGGGCTTGGTTCAGGGTCACCACATCAGCGCCACCTAAACCAAAATCTGTTCGAAGCGGCGCACCCTTGCGATTTTTCTGGCCTTTGACTGTGACCCGCACTATCCAACGCCGCGCACCGGAGGGATCGACAACCAGATACAGGCCAGACCCATCCCCATGACGCCCCGGTCCAAGATTCTCAACGAGCTTCTTTGTCAGCTTTCCGCTCAGTGCGACCATGCAACATACCACAAATTATACCACTCAATGAAAGTATACGGGTATAATCAGGTGAAATTCAATAAAATCCTCGGGTGGAGCAATCGCCATAAAAATATGACATTAAAGGCATCTAACTACACCAGATGAAATTGAATGAAATGTGGTAGTGGCGGAGCGACAGGGATTCGAACCCTGGAGACGGTCTCCCGCCTACACACTTTCCAGGCGTGCGCCTTCGACCACTCGGCCACCGCTCCGTGGCGCCGGTCGTATCTTATAACCCTTGGCAATGGCAAGGCTATTTCGGGAGCTAGAGGTATTTTTCTTCAAATGCCGTCCGGGGTTAAGAGAACTGTTGTTCAATAAACAGATTTCAGACGGTTAACGCCCTCCATCACCGCCTCCGTCGCCACCTCCACCGTCGCCGTCACTCTGCCCTCCTCCAAGGTCGGCTTCGGAGACGTACATCGACGAGGCAGCAGTATCCTCCCCCTGTTTTTGCGTTTGTCGCGCAACGCCAGCAAGGCCACCTTGTTGTTCTGCGTCGATGCTACGCATCCAAATATCGCGCTGTGGGAACGGAATAGAAATGCCTTCTTCGGTAAACCGACGGGCGATTTCGTGATTCATATCTGACCGTACATTCAACACCCAGTTCACATCGCGCAGAATGGCACGGATCTCAAAATCTATCGAACTGTCGCCAAAGCCCTGAAACACCACATAGGGTGCTGGATCCGCCAGTACCATCGGATGTGCTTCGCCAATCTCCATCAGGATTTTTTCGACCCGGCGCGTGTCTGTACCGTAAGCGACGCCGACGGGAACAATCACTCGGCCAATGGTGTTTCCGCGAGTGTAATTGGTGACCGTGCCGCTGACCAAATCTGAATTTGGGACGATCACATCATAACGATCGAAGGTCTCGATCCGGGTCGCACGCACGCTGATATCACGCACGTAGCCCATGTTTCCACCAACCTCAATCCAGTCACCTTCGGAAATGGGACGCTCGATCAACAGGATGATGCCTGAGACAAAGTTGGACACAATGGTTTGTAGACCAAAGCCGATCCCGACCGACAGAGCACCCGCAACAATCGCGATCGAACTGAGGTTGATCCCGGCGGAAACGATGGCAGCCAGGGCCGCCAAAAAGATTCCGATATAACCAAAGCCCGAAACCATGGCACTTTGGGCGCCCGGGTCCAGTTTGGTTTTCGGCAGAACGGTGGCTTTCAGCGCGCCTTGGATCAAGCGGGTTGCTAGAAACCCAATGACAAAGACAATGACCAAAGTAAAAAACACGGTTGGTGAAATCTGGGTTTCTCCCAGCGATACACCTTCATTCAGCTTGGTCCAATATTCGGTCAGGGTGGCCCAACGCGCACCCCAGACCAAAGCTAGAATTGGTAAGATTAGCACCGAAAGGCAGAAGTTAATCACCACCAGAATGAGAGAATCCGAAGCTCTGCTGCGCCCGTGCGTCAGCATCACGTACACTTGCCCCACAAGGCGTTGCACGACCAAAAGCGCGCCCCAGATCTGAAGCGATAATAAGGTTGGCAACATCAAGCCTTGTGCAGCTGCGAAATACCCCACAGCACCCAATATAGGCGGCGCAATAGCCAAACCCATCAATGTGCGGGCAGTCAGATGAGACAAGCGTGAACGATAGGTAGCTTCACCACATTCACTTTCGCGAATGCGGCTATGAATAAGAACCAATTGTGCTAACCGGAACAACAGCAGTGCTGCAATCACGATGAGCGGGTACAAGATCACATTACGGGTTGCAGATTCCCAGTCTCCGATTTGCGCCACATCGAATGTAAAAAGATATAAGCCGGTTACTGCACCCAAAAAATCACCACACCAACGTCCAGTTTTGCGTTGCGCCGATGTCAACCGCAGGATCGGTTCGGTTTGTTCAAGGGGCGAAAAAACTCTCTGTGTCAGCCAGCGCGCGAACAGATAAACAGCCATCGATGGTAGGGTCGACTTGAGAATGAAGTCCCCGCGCAGCCCCACAAATCCGCTCAGATAAACCCCTTGGACGAAGATGAACACTCCAAGCAAGGGCAGGAACATACTGCTGAGGGACACGAGAAAACCCAAGGCGCGACGGGCTGCAGGAGGATCGGAGCCCAGCACGTTGTCCGTCAGACGCTGCCCCCAACTTCTTCCCTTTACCAGCAAGAACAGCCCAATGAGCGCCAAAACAATCGCGATCGGTGTCCTTTCGATAATTTCCTTGAAATGTTTAGGATTATCCCATGCCGAAGCAATCTCGCTATGAATATCGCGCAGCGTAGTCCCAACTGTAAACAACGCCTCTTCCCAGTGTTTAGGGTTCAGCGGTGAGGGACCTAGCGTTAGAAACTCTTTCTTGCGGCGTTCGCGGAGCAGGTCATCAACCCCACTGATCATCCCATCGGCCCGGCGATACGCCAGCTCTGCTCGTTTAACCGGGGCCTCCAACTCGGACAATCGGGTATTCAGGTCTTCGCGTTGTTGGGCAGTGTCGGCGTCCTCGGTGCCACTTTCCGGAACAGGTCCAAGCGCCGCCAACTGATCGTTCACGATCGCAATCGCGTTGCTGTTGACTGAGCCGCGATCACGAAACTCTTCACGCCAGTTGGCCAGTTCGTCGCGCAGATCCTCAAACCCTACCGTCGACATCTTTTCCGTTTCGATTGCGTCTTCCGCAACCGACGCAGTTTTCTGCCACGTCTCGTAATCAGGGACCACACTGCCATCTTGTGCCCACGCGGCTGCCCCCCAAAGTACTGTTAGGGTCAGACAGATCGCAGCCAAAAGATGTTTTGCAACGGTGATCACTCGACAAAGACCCCTGGGATGGATTCTGGCGCTTGCGAAATCCAGCTTGGGAGCGGCAGGTTTTTCTCGCGCAGGAAGTCAGGATTGAACATTTTAGACTGGTAGCGCGTGCCATAGTCACACAGCATGGTGACGATGGTGTGACCCGGACCCATTTCGCGCGCCATCCGCATCGCACCTGCAATGTTGATGCCCGATGAACCGCCAAGACAAAGACCCTCATGTTCGAGCAGGTCATAAACGATGGGCAATGCCTCATCGTCTGGGATCTGGAACAACATATCGGGGGTAAACCCTTCGAGGTTGGCGGTCACCCGCCCCTGCCCAATACCTTCGGTGATCGAGCTGCCCTCGGCCGCTGCCTTGCCATCAAGATAAATGGTGTACATCCCCGAGCCCATCGGATCAGCCAGTGCCATTTTGACCCCTTTTGGCTGCAGCGCTTCGCCTACTCCCGCCAAAGTACCGCCTGATCCGATTGCGCTGACAAAACCGTCAACTTTGCCGCCGGTCTGCTTCCAGATTTCGGGGCCGGTGGTTTCAACATGTGCTTGACGGTTTGCAACGTTGTCGAACTGATTGGCCCAGATCGCACCGTTTTCTTCAGTTTCAGCCAGTTTTTCGGCCAATCGCCCGGAATAGCGAACATAGTTATTAGGGTTGCTGTATGGGGCTGCGGGCACCTGCACCAATTCGGCCCCGGCCAGACGGATCATATCCTTTTTTTCTTGGCTTTGGGTTTCCGGGATCACAATGACGGTTTTGAACCCCAATGAGGCTCCCACGAGCGCGAGACCGATGCCCGTGTTACCAGCGGTACCTTCAACAATGGTGCCGCCAGGACGCAGATCACCGCGGGCAATTGCGTCTTGAATTATAAAGAGCGCGGCGCGGTCTTTGACCGACTGGCCGGGGTTCATGAACTCGGCCTTGCCAAGGATCTCACAGCCTGTGGCCTCGCTGGCCCGGCGCAACCGGATAAGGGGGGTGTTACCAATGGCGGCGGCCAGATCCTTGTGTACGTGCATTCCGCGTGCTCCTTAGAAAAATGCCCCCAAGATGTAGAGGCTGCGGAACGGGAACTCAAGCGGCGGATCGCAACCTTTCGCGCTCGCGTGCAAGCCATAGCAAAGAAAGGACTAATGGACCGTTATCCGCTTCGCCCGTGGTCAAAAGGTCCATTGCCTGATCAAAGGGTAGAACATGTGTGCGGATGTCTTCGTGTTCAGCGTCCAGACCGCCCTGCCCTTGGTCAAGATTCGGTAGATCACAGACGCCCAAAAAGAGATGGAAATACTCGGTGGAACAACCCGGAGAGCTATAATGACTGGAGATCTTCTCTAGCCGGTGAAGGGTCAGGCCGGCTTCCTCTTCACATTCGCGACGAGCGGTGGATTCTGGCGTTTCCCCCGGGTCAATGCGTCCCGCGACAGGCTCCAACATCCAAGGGCGGACGTCCCCCCTACCAAAGGGTCCCATGCGGAATTGTTCAACAAGCATAACGCGGTCATTTACTGGATCATAAGGCAATACAATCGCCGCATCAGTGGCAACGAAAACTTCGCGTCGTACGATCGGGCTTTGACCACCGGCAAAAGTTGGATGGCGCAAGCTGAAATCGCGTGTAACAAAGTATCCGGCATGGGGGCTGTCTTGATGGACGATATCGACTTGGTTAGACTCCTTGGCACTTCGCACATTTGCAGGCACACCTGTAGCAGCCTCAACCCGAGCATGTGCCCGTAACAATATCATCTGTAATCCAGCGCGCACTTCGCTTGCGGACCTTAGTCTGAAATAACCCATGATTTCCTGCGCGGCTTCCAAAGCAATAGCCGACCAGTTTTGCACCCAGAGATCTGCATCGTGGTCCTGTGCTGTTTTCTGATCTGCCACAACGGACCAATACGCAATGATCTTGGACGTTCCCATGCCGTCATATGGGCCTGCCTCACCTCCGATGCAATTTGAAAAGAAGGTCAGTCGCTCGAGTTCTGCCTCCGTTAGGTCCGAAAGAAGTAATCCTTCGACTGACTGCTCCTTGACCCGGATAAGGAATGGAAAGCATGCCTGTTCTGCGGAAAGCGCCGCATGCTGCAGATTCTCAGTTTGCAATGTCGACAGATCACTACATCCAACAACTAAGTTTAGCAATGGCCGATATACCATTGCTCCACAAACAAAATATTCCATTTACCCTACCAGCGCCGCGCGCATATTTCTCCGATCAGCCCGATCACGATTGATGCCCCAACTAAAAATATGATCAAGGGCATGTACAGGACTTCGATCCCGTAATCGATGGCAATCTTGAAAATCGCGATGATACCTTCGACCGGCCCCTCATATCGGCGCTCAAGCGCGAGTTTGAGCATCTCGTTAAAGCTTTGCAAAAATAGGGCCCAAAAGACTAGAGCCCCCAACCCGGTGAGGCCGGCGCTGATCCCTTCTGGATAACCGCGTCCCAGACGCGATCCAGTGACAATCCAACCACATAGCAGACCCAGAACAATATTGACCTGATTAAACCAACCAAAGTCGGTCCCTTCCGGCATAAGTGGGCGGATCATTTCTGAGGCCTGCCAGCCCACACCTGCAAACAACATGGCAGTCACGAATCTGGCTGCTGTTGGCATGTTGTCAGTTAATGGCATCTTAGTTTTCCTATTCTGCGCGCTGCTAACCACGCAAAACGCGGCGCGAACACCTGCTCGAGAGAGTCCCGTTTTTCATAAAATTTGCACGTCATCGCGGCGACAGAACGGCATCAATATGACAATTGCACCGTCAGAGCACATCATCCAGGGCATTGAGCAACTGATCCACCTCGGCCTTGCTGGTGTAATGCACAAAGCTAAGCCGCAATACGCCAAAATCCATATCCACGCCCATGGATTGCAGCGGGCGCGAACCATAGAAGTCCCCGCCGCCGGTCATAATGCCATGTTTTGCCAGATCCTGCGCGGCTTCATATCCTGGGCGATTGAGCGCCACAGCCACAGTGGGTGCCTTAGCCTCGGCACGGTCAGGGCCGATCAAGCGCACAGAGTTTCGATCTTTCAGGGCATCCAGTAGAGGTTGCAAAAGTTGAGTTTCGTGGGTACGCATCAGATCGTGCACACCGCGGCAACGCTCTGACGCAGTGCCCTTAATGTCGTGATATTCGGCTAAGGTGTCATAATAGTCCACCATACCCGCACTGGCAGCCACCTGGGCATGGTCCGGGCCAGCAGGCGTAAACCGTTTGTACAAGCTATCGCCGTTAAACCAGTGCCCTTGATTGGGCAGCAGGCTGCCCAGTTCACGTCGGATCACCATTACCCCTTGATGCGGTCCAAAGGTTTTATAGGCAGAAAACAGATAAATATCGGGGCCTAAGCCGCCAACGTCCGGAAATCCATGCGGTGCATAGCTGACCCCATCAACACAAACAAACGCTCCTGCTGCATGAGCCGCAGAGGTGATTTCCACAATCGGATTGATCGCGCCGACAATGTTCGAACAATGAGGGAAACAGACTAAACGGACGTTTTCATCAAGCAGGTTTTCCAGATCCGATAGATCCAGCAAACCCGTCTCAGTGTTGATTTTCCATTCACGAATTTCAATACCGTCATCCGCCAGACGGCGCCATGGGCCGGAGTTGGCCTCGTGATCCTGATCCGTGACAATGATCGCTTGGCCTTTTTTCATCCATTGGCGAAATGCCTGCGCCAGAACATAGGTGTTTTGCGTAGTCGATGGGCCAAAGCTGACCTCGTCCGTCGCCACTCCCAGCAGTGCTGCCAGACGACTACGCGCCTCGTCCATTTCTTCCCCGGCCAGACGTGAGGCGTCATAGGGCGCATAGGGCTGCACTTTGCGTTGGCGGTAATAGCGTTCCAGACGCTCGATCACCGGCGCGCAGGTGTAAGACCCACCCGCATTTTCGAAAAACGCTTGGCCTTCAAGCGTCGGCTCGGCAAACGCGGGAAACTGTGCCCGCACGAAATCTAGATCAAGTTCCATGGAGGCACTGAACACCAGCACAAGCGCAGTGACAAGCCCCTGATTTACAGTGCGATTTCGGCGAAATTTCGCGCAGGGAATTTTTTCACGCTTTCCCCATTGCACACAAAAGATCCAAGTATAGTTAGACCTACGAATCCTACACAAGGTTCAAATCGAAACTTCAATTTTACTTAACCATATTCAACATAAATTGACACTTCACCCTTTGATGTCGCAAACAAAACATCAAAAAGGTCGCATATAGAAAGGTTGATGCCGGAAATATCCCTAGGGCCTGTCGCGCATACATGAGACATTGTGCGGATGAAGAAATATCGTATCTGAGGCCTGCTCGGCCGCAGTGCATTTAGCCATGTTTTTTCATCGTTGAAACAGAACAGGGACGAACTTATGAGCATCAAACCTCCGTTTACGGATCTCGAAATCAAAACAGAAGATTCGGGATTCTATGCAAACAACAGCCTGCCGATTGCCATGCTCAGCAAAGGCATCATGGTGGCGCTGGTTCTTTGGGCCCTAATCTGGCCTGCAAACGCAAATGGCACTTTGGGCAGCCTGAACTGGAAGCTGCTGGAAAGCTTTAACCAGTTCTATATCATCATCGTCGGCCTCTTCGCCTTCTTCCTCTTCGTTGTGGCGCTGCTACCCTATTCGGGCCGCAAGGTCATGGGAACACCAGGTGAAGCACCCGAGTTCTCGAACTTCTCATGGTTCTCGATGATGTTCGGCGCTGGTCTGGGTGTGGGTCTGATGGTTTACGCGACAGCCGAACCAATGGGTCTGTGGGGATCAAACCCAGTTGTTGTCGCCGGTGACGTTGCTGGCAGCTCGGAAGAAGCTGTGCAATCCGCTTTCCGCTATACCTTCCTGCACTATGGTTTCCACGCTTGGGCGATCTACGTCGTAACTGGTCTGTCGCTAGCTTACTACGCTTATACACGCAACATGCCCCTGACCATTCGTACGGCTTTGACCCCACTACTGGGCTCCGCTGCAAACGGCATCATTGGACATATCGTTGACGTTCTTGGTGTTGTAGCAACCATTCTGGGCGTTTCGGTCACCATCGGCTTTGGTGTTTCTCAGTTCGTTGACGGCCTCTACGCCGTGACCGCGATGGACTGGCTGATGAATAATGAAGGTGAGGTTCCGACACCTAGCACCGTTGGCCTGATTTCGGCTTTGGTCGTGATCATGGGGCTGTCGATCATTTCGGCGGTTTCCGGTGTTGGTCGTGGTGTTAAATACCTGTCGAACCTGAATATGGTATTGTCGCTGATCTTGCTGATGACCTTTGTCATCTTCGGCTCTTTCCTGTTTGCGATGACAACATATGCAACAGCGATGGTTGACTACATTCTGCACTTCGTATCGTTGTCATTCCAAGCCTTCGGCCCTCAGTCAGCCGGCGACTTCGCAGCGACTTTGCCAGAAGCAGCCCAGCCTCATGCCGAAGCACTGTTTGGCGGCGCGACAAATGCTTGGGGCAACTTTGACGGATTCAAATCCGGCCTCGAAGGTGCGGCAGCTGAATTACCAGAAGAAACACTCATCGCTGCATATGAAGCGGGCACAAACGGACGTCTGTTCGGCTGGCAAGCGGGTTGGACAACTTTCTACTGGGCTTGGTGGATTGCCTTCTCACCTTTCGTCGGTCTGTTCCTGGCACGCATCTCCAAAGGCCGTACCGTGCGTGAGTTCATCTTGGGCTGTGTGATTGCGCCAGCTCTGGTGTGTTTCGCATGGATGACCATCCTGGGTGGCACAGCGGTTGACCTGGAAGTTGCTGGTCTGGCCGATCCATCGATCGCGGCAGCATCAACAACCAACAAGTTGTTCGTGGCTCTGGAAAACATCCTTAGCGAAGGCCTCTATGGCATCCTCGTTGTCATGTGTGTTGTTCTGATCCTGACCTTCCTGGTGACATCGGCTGACTCCGGCATTCTCGTGATGAACACCATTATGTCCGGTGGCGCACAGGAAACGGGCATCAAGCACCGTATCATCTGGGGCCTCATCCTGACGGCTGTGATTGGCTCTCTGATCATTGCCGCAGGCGATAACAACCCGCTTGATGCGTTGAAAAACGCGATGATCATCGGTGCCCTGCCCTTCACGATGGTTATGGGTCTGATGATGGTCGCGCTCACCAAAGCGCTCTATCGAGACAGCCAGCGTGAAAAGCAAGGCGTTGCAGAGCAGCCTGCTGAATAATCTCAGCGTAGCATAAGAACCAAAAACGGCGCCGAATTTCGGCGCCGTTCTTCTTTAGAATGTCACTTCAAAATTCTGCGGTGTTGCTTAGCCCGCTTTGCACTGTCAAACTCTTCTTCGGTTACACTTAGAAATTTCCTTTGGCGAAGCTTCGAATCCAAATGTTTGCGCTTATGGAGATCCGCGCATAGACCAGAAAAACACCTCCAACTTTCTGGATTTTGGAACTTCACCGAACGTAGCGATGAACGCTTGGTCCAAAATCGAAAGAGACGTGGTAATTTCTCGGTTCAGCACTTCAAAAAACCGATAGATCAGCAACGCCCTCTCTGGATTACTTTCGTAATTTATGTCTGCGAATACCGCATACTGATCAGAAGTAAAGCTTTTGACGCCACTGGAAAAATCACAACCAGGATAACTACGCGCATATTCTGATATGATTTCCAGATCCCCCACGTAATATGTAATTTTACGCTCACAAAACTGCTTTGCAACCTGATCGTGGGTATAACCTGACCAAAAGATCCCACCTTTTCCATCAAGACCAAAATGCTTTGGGCAATTCCTGTTTTCCGATCCTTTCGCCGCACGCAAAGCTGTTACAATATCGTCCCGATACCTATGCCACTCGCCATCATTTAATATCTTCTGAATACCATGGCTGGCTGCATTGGTTGACCCTACAAATCCGATTAGCGCTTTGCCCTCTTGGCAAGCATCTTTCGGCGGCACTTCATCTTTTAGAGATAGATAGCCTATACCAGTTACAAAAAGTGGCGGTGAAACAGCAAAGCCTTTGACGCGATCATCGTTAATGGTTGCCGGATCGCAAAGTATATCAAATTGCTTTCCAAGCAAAGAAAACCGATCTACTGCAGTGATGTCACTATTCTTAGCTTGGTCCAACTGGTCCTGAGCTTCCTCAAGTGCAGATGTCGCGCCCTCAAGTTCCTTTTCAGCCGATTCCAACTCTTGTTGCGGCCTTTGTTTCGCACCTGTGACTGCCCTTTCCGCTCGTTTTTTTGCCTTAACTGCTACCTCAACAAGGTCTTCTGCTTGCCGCACTTCAACATCTTGTCGTTTCTTAGCTTCGTTTGCGATCTTCACGATCTCCCGATCTACATCGACGACTTCAATGTTGGTAGCTGATAGTTTTGGCGCACCAGGCTGCTCGATCAGCATTTTCTTTAATACTTCATCACAAATCCGAACCATATATCCATCATATCCTTTTGAACGGATAGGACCCGAGCCCGTAGAGATGTTAAGTCGTTCGTCGACGCGAACTTCATCCAAATAGGATCGATTGCCAGATACTTTATACGAGAATGGTGCAGCCGCAGAGCGCACACCTATACGTAGCTCATCGTTGCGCCAATCTCTGCCAATAGCCGTATATGCATTCCAGATATCCAACGCGGCACTACGCCATTTTTCATTCGCGTTGGTAGGTTGACCACACCCAATAATAAACAGGCTTGCGAGAATGATTGAACTACGGCTAAAATTACGCATTCAGCTTCCCCCTTTTTTGGTCGCTTTAGCTCTTAGAAATGGAACTTTCTCCAAAAGCTTTCGAAAGAATCCCGCCTGCGCAACTTCGTTCTGGCCGCTTCGGCGTTTCGAAATCGGAACCTCTTCGAGTATCTCCAGAAATATTGCGAAGGTAATCAGAAAGAATGCGGGATACGCGCCATACACAATCGCTTCTCGTGTAACAAATCCGAATGAACTTAGGTGCCCCCAAAAACCTACATCAAAGGGTCCAAATCCAATGTTGAACGCCAAGGTTTCAAAATCCAATGGTTTTGGCCTGATATTGCCCGGAGCGTACCCGGTAATCACCGTTAAATAATACCAAAATATCACGACGAATGCACAAACTATCCCCAGGGGAATTGTTAGAAACGCAGACCATTCATCATGCTGATCGATCAAAATGAGAACAGAAACACCCATGATGAATCCAAATCCAAGATGCATTGCAAAAAAGACAGCATTGTCTCGGAAAAACGACTGAATTTGGTTTTCGGTCATTACGAAGTCGAGATTATACCAATCTACGAGAAAAGATCCCACTGCCACGCCCACGACAGCCATAATTGCTGGAATAAGAGCCATCGAACTCAGCCGCAAGAATGGTGGCCTGCGGAATTTCCATGCAGGCCAAGACTCATCCTCTTTGCGTACTTCTCGGCCAAAGATTGCAGTAATCGCGGCTAAAACCGTTGCAAGAAGTACACTGGCCACTTCTTTAAAAGAATAGAAAAGCACCCCTTGTATATTCTCTGTTTTTTTAGTATCTCGTGCATCCTTCCAGATCTTTATACACTTTTCCTTCGCTTCAGTTGGTAACTGCGCCGAAGTATTCAGCTTTTCATTGTCCCATTTATTGTTGTCAGGCAGGACATCTTTTAGCTTGTCTTCGTCATTAAAAACCTCTGCACACGCCTCCGCGTATAAATCTCGGTTTTTATCATTTATTTCAGTAAGTTCATTTTTCGCCACTGTGGTAACGCTATTTGTCACCATTTTGGCCTTTATCGGATCTTCGAAATAATGCCACGTATATACCATTGCGAATGCAACTGAGACTGACAGAACCAGAGATGATAAGGTTCCCAAAGCAAATGCATTCAATTCAACGCGATAGGCACGTTTTACTTCATTACTAATTTTCGCGATGGCAGAGTTTTCGGACTGGTTCAGGTTTTTGACTGCCCTGTTGTTTCTAAGAAAATGGACTGCGAAAAGAGCTATCGTGTCATTTGCTACTTGATTTGCTTTATCAAAGAGCTCTTTTCTTTTGTCGTCTGAAGCTTCCAGCGGAACAACAAGTAGGCCCTTCAAATCATCGACATCAGCCTCCAGCTTTTTTGAAAGCTCTGCCATTTTATCTAACTGCGTCAGGGAAAAGTAACTGTTCCGCTGAGTTCCGATCAGTGTTGGCGCCAGATAATCGATAGTTTTTAGTGACAATAAAATTGTTGGAATAGAGCTCTTGTCATAGCTTTCCTGGAAAGTTCTCTGGGCATTCAACGTGAACAGCTCGCAAAGTGGCGTTGCGTCGGTTACGTTTTTAAACGATTCCTCCTCAAAAGTTATTCCATGCAGAATTTCAATTACCCGGTACACGCCGCGCGGCACACCAGCCAAGCGATGTGCTAGGGACCTCATCGTGCTTTCAACTGGCTTCAGCGCACCAATTGAAAAGATAGCAATTATGGCGGCTGAGATAAATATTGGCTTACCGTATTGTTCGCTAAACAGACTTTGAGGTTCATCGGAACTTCCAATCTGATCATCCGTCGGTCCGATCTCAGAACTGGATGCAGCTGCCTGCGTGACAAGTTCATAAATTTCCGTTGAACTCAAAACGAGGATATACGTGACAAGATAAAGTAACGAATAAAACACAAAACCGATATTTTTTTCACGGGGCGTGCAAAGTTTCGCCACTTCTACATTTTGTAAAATCGGATGTTCCTTAAATGGAACGGAAGTTAATGAGGAATTATAATTGCGATATGCCTCGATCAATAAGGTTACAGCGCCCGCAATCACGAAACCCACGTAAATGAGGGTATTCATAGTGCACCACTAGGTTAAATGGGTTCAGGTCAATAACACTTCTGTATAGACGGATTGCATGGGCCCGCATTTACCGCCCCATGTCCTTCCGATAGTGTTATCCAAACCAAGCTCATCAAAACCAAACAGGCGAATGCCGAAATAATAAAATTCATTTTGGATCACTCCAATATCATCCTTAAAACGAGTCCAGCATACCAGAACACAACCTGAATTTCAAATCTCTCAACTTTTGAGGGAACCGAGCACTTAACCACATTGAGCGATAAAGGTACTTTGCATTCTGAAATTGTGAAACTATATATGCACTGTTCCCTTGGGAACTATGGACATAAACGCGCTCGTAATAAGCGGATCGGACTCGGGGGCGGTACCCGACGACTCCACCAAATATCCCTTTATTGGAGGGTGGCATGGGGTCGAAACAGGATCGACGAACGTCTAAAGGGGTTAGCTTTGTCTCGGTGAGATACCACCGTTATCGGTTCGCTAAAGCATAATTGCCAATAACAATCGTGCTCCGGTAGCTCTCGCAGCGTAAGCTGTTCGAAATACCGAAACTTAAGCCCTAATCTCTAGCCAGATTAGGCGGGGTTCGCAGGCACCTGGCAACAGAAGCCTGCACTTCTTAAAAATTCAGCGGATTTTTGGCAGCCTACAGCCTGCGTCTGGACATGCTTGAAGATGCAACATAAGTGTTCCCGACAACCGGCTATCGGGTCTTTTGTTTTACACCGAATCCCTTATGCTGAATTGCGCAAGACAGGAATGTGCCCATGTCACACACCATTGACTACGGAAGCTTAATGCACCGCGCCATGCGTGGATTAATCCAACAGGTTCTGACGGATGTCAGGGATGCTGGCCTGCCGGGTGCACATCATTTCTTCATCACCTTCGACACGACACATCCCGATGTACAGATCGCAGACTGGCTGCGTGAGCGCTATCCAGACGAAATGACCGTGGTCATGCAGCATTGGTTTGATGATCTGATCGTGACCGACGACGGGTTTTCGGTAACCTTGAATTTCGGTGATGCACCGGAAAATCTGGTCATTCCGTTTGACTCAGTGCAAACCTTTGTTGATCCCTCCGTTGAATTTGGTCTGCGATTTGAAACGCAGGATGATGACGACGAGATGGACGAGTTGACCTCAGAAGATGAGTTGGAAGTGGTTGGCGACGATGACGACCAACCCCGCGAAGACGCGGAAGTCGTCTCATTGGACAGTTTTCGCAAGTAATTCCAAGAGTTTTGGCCGCTATTACGTGTTATAACGCAATGTTAGCGCCGGTTAGAACATTGCACTTTTGCCCCGCTGCGGTATGACAAGGGCAGATCAACAGGAGCACCCCAAATGACAGATACCCGGACCGAAACCGACAGCTTTGGCCCCCTGGAAGTCCCCACAGATAAATACTGGGGTGCGCAAACGCAGCGTTCGATCATGAACTTTCCGATTGGTTGGGAAAAGCAACCGGTTGCCATTGTCCGGGCTTTGGGTGTGATCAAAAAGGCCTGCGCCATGGCCAATCAAGCCTCGGGCAAGCTGGACGCGAAACTGGCCAACGCGATTATCGAAGCAGCTGGTGAAGTCGTCGACGGCAAACTCGATGACCATTTCCCACTGGTTGTCTGGCAGACTGGTTCAGGCACGCAATCAAACATGAACGCGAACGAGGTCATCGCCAACCGTGCGATTGAGATCCTCGGCGGCGTGATCGGCTCCAAAGACCCGGTCCACCCCAATGACCATTGCAACATGGGTCAATCCTCCAACGACACCTTCCCTACCGCCATGCACATCGCCACCGCGATGAGCGTGCGTGACGTGCTGCTTCCTGGATTGGAAAAGCTGGCCGCGGGTCTTGAGCAGAAATCTGACGAGTTCAAAGACATCATCAAGATAGGGCGCACCCACACGCAGGACGCGACCCCCCTGACACTGGGTCAAGAATTCGGTGGCTATGCCCACCAGATCCGCCAAGGCATCAAACGGGTCGAGGCCGCCCTGCCCGACATCTACGAACTGGCGCAGGGTGGTACCGCGGTTGGCACCGGTCTGAACACGCAAAAAGGCTGGGGTGAAACCGTTGCTGCCAACATGGCTAGAATCACCGATCTGCCTTTTGTCACCGCGCCAAATAAATTCGAGGCCCTCGCCTCCCACGACGCCATGGTCTTCATGTCCGGTGCCTTAGCCACTATTGCCGGTTCTTGCTACAAGATCGCTAACGACATCCGTTTCCTTGGCTCGGGCCCACGTTCTGGTCTGGGAGAGCTGATCTTGCCGGAAAACGAGCCTGGTTCCTCGATCATGCCTGGCAAGGTCAACCCAACCCAAGCCGAGGCGCTGACACAGGTCGCCGCCCACGTCATGGGCAACAATGCCGCGATGACCTTTGCCGGATCGCAGGGTCATTTTGAGCTCAACGTCTACAACCCAATGATGTCCTACAACCTGCTGCAATCGATCCAGCTGCTGGGGGATGCTGCCGACAGCTTTACCGAACGTATGCTGCTGGGTATTCAAGCCAACGAGCCGCGCATCAACAAGCTTATGAAGGAAAGCCTGATGCTGGTCACCGCACTGGCCCCCACCATCGGCTATGACAACGCCACCAAGGTCGCCAAAACCGCGCATAAGAACGGCACAACACTTAAAGAAGAGGCCATTGCTCTGGGATTTGTCGACGAAGAAACCTTTGATGCTGTCGTTCGACCCGAACAGATGATCGGCCCAAAAGACTGATGGGAAAGCCGGTCAACCTGAACCGGTTCCGCAAGGAAAAAGCGCGGGCTGACAAAAAAGCCCGTGCCGACGAAAATGCGATCAAATTCGGGCGTAGCAAAGCTGACAAGGAGCTGGACCGCGCCCGCTCGCAAAAACAAGAGCGTGATCTATCGGATCACAAACGCGACCCCTGATGGCTCGGCCAGTCAAACATTCCCTGACCTTGCAAGGGCATCGTACAAGCGTGTCACTTGAAGAAGAGTTTTGGCAGGCATTTCGAAAAATTGCACAAGATCAGGACATGCCGCTCAATGCGCTGGCCGCTCAAATTGATGCGGGCCGAGAAGATGATACCGGACTCGCCTCAGCCATCCGGCTTTTTGTTTTAAAACACTACCAGGATCAAATCGGCGGCTAGCCCACTCGCGGAGTTACTTTCAGCCAGATCCCGTCTTTGCTGCGCACAGTCAGGTGGGCGACAGGCACAGGTTCCCGCCCCTCGACCACCTCAAATCGATATGCTTTAACGAGCATGGCCAACAGCAACTGGCCCTCGATCATTGCAAACCCCGCGCCCGGGCAAACCCGCTGCCCCGCTGAAAACGGCATATAGGCCGTGCGAAGACAGGCCTTGCCGTTCTCAGTGCCAAAACGCGCGGGATCGAAATCATCCGGATTGTCCCACAGCCGCTCATGCCGGTGCAGGTGCCACGGGCTGAGCACGATCTGCGCGCCCTTGGGCACCTGACGATCGCGGAACTGATGCGGGCAAGTGGCCTCACGCACCATCATCGGCACCGGGGAATAGAGCCTTAGCGCTTCGCGAAACACATCTCGGGTGATGCGCAGTTTTGAAATATCCGAGAATGATGGCCCACCCGAAGGTATCACCGTCGCACATTCCTGCTCCACCTTCTCTTGCCAGTCCGGAAAAAGCGCCAGCAAATAGAGCGCCCAGGCCAACGCTGAAGCACTGGTTTCATGTCCCGCCAGAAAAAAGATCGCAATTTGGTCGATCATTTCCTCAACTTCAAACCGATCCCCAGTCACCGGATCTGCCGTTGTCATGATCTTGGTTGCCAGATCATTTGGGGCCGTCCCATCTTCGATCTGCGTCTGACGCTCTTGCACAAAGGCTTCAATCAGTGCCCTAATGTTTTGCGCCGTGCTGTGCGTCTTGCGCCGGTGAAAGCGCGGAAACCAGCGTGGCAATGGCACCAAGGCTCCCAGATTGAGCACCGGCTGCATCCGTTGATGCGCCTGAAACTCGTGGAACACGCGTGACGCCTGCTCATGTTCGATGGGAATTGAAAACAGTGTTCTGAATATGACGTCTGCCGCAGTATGGCTGGTGTGGAACTCCGTCTCAATCGCCTCACCGTTTGCCAGCGGCTTCAGTCGCGCCACCGCCCCCTCCGCGGCCGCCACCATCGCCGAGAAGATATCGCGCAGATTGCCGCCCTCAAACGCCGGATCAATGATCCTACGCTGCTTT
The DNA here is from genome assembly GCF_900172335.1 of Roseovarius albus. GTDB lineage: Bacteria > Pseudomonadota > Alphaproteobacteria > Rhodobacterales > Rhodobacteraceae > Roseovarius > Roseovarius albus. The sequence continues at coordinate 526,391 of NZ_FWFX01000001.1, read as the reverse complement.
TTCCACACCTCACCGTTGGTCACAAAAACCGAGTTGCGCAGCAAGGGGGCCAACCCCTCGCGGATACGGTTTGACTTGGGAAACGCATCGGGATTTTGCTTCAACACCAGATCAACCAGCTCCGGCTGATTACACAAATATGAGCGAAAGAACGGGGTTCGAAACTCAGCCATCCACGCCCAGTAAAGCCGCGCGGGCAAAGCCGACAGAATGTCCTTTTGCGCCAATTGAAAAAACCGGAGAGTCGAAACCGAACCTTTTCGCGCTTCTGGCTTTGGCGGGCGTTTCATGAGCCCACCCCGCGGTAGCCGGAGGTTGCACGCTCAATCCGACTCGGTGACGACGCGCGATCCCGGTAGCGTCGCGAAAGGGTCTGAGGCCCAGCTGTGATCTGAAAATAATCGTAGTCACCGGGTCGATCAAACGCACACAGATACTGGATATGTAGTTTAAAAAACCGCCAACGCATGCTTTGCCATTTCTCGGGGCTTAGTGTCTGCGTATAAGCCGCTGACAGAACCAAAGGCCAACGTTTATTCTCGGTTGCAACTCCGGTCACGGCCACAGGATCGCAAAGCGCAAACGTTCCCCCATCAGACGGAGCCGTCACATCAACCCAGACCAACTCCTCCCGCTCGCACAGATATTGCAGATCACCGCGCAACTTGTCAGCCATCGGCAAGAATGAGACCATCGGCACCACATGGCCCAGTGACAGAAACGACAGTTCCGCCTTCCACTTCTCTGAATCATTCTGACGTAGAAGATCGGCAAGGATCGTCACCGCCAAATAAGCCCCGGAAGAGTGGCCAACCACCAACACCTCATCCACATCACTGGCCAGTGCGCGGGCAATCTCATTCACGAATTCATCCATGCGGCCTTCTAGTTCGGGTGGATACGCCCCTCGCTCACCAGCCGAATAGGCATAGTCCTGCATCAGATAATAAGCGTAGAACCGATTATCGTTTTTGCGAAACCACCCTAATATGAAAGGCACAACAATCAGGCCGGCCCAATGTAACAACGGATTCAGAAACGACAAGATTTTACCAAGTCCCCAGGCCGCACATAGCGCGATTACAAGCTGCAATAGCAAGAAACCCACAGGATACAGCGCCGCAATCACCGGCCCCTTGCGCAGTTTGGCCAAGCGAAACAGTGCCCCGGTGTTGATATAGATCCACGCGGTTTTGATCAGACGCTGATACGTCTCGATGACTCCGCCTTTCATGCTGTCTCGGACCAAGTCTGACCAATAGAGCACTTCAACCGTTGTTTTTGTGTCCTGCCCTTCGATTTTGGCATCGACGTTCCAGCCATACAGACCGCCACTTTTCGCCCGCGAAATCGCGATATCATACCCGGAAATCTGGCCCTGCTCGGCACTCTCTGAGCGATACAACTCTCGATACCGGCGCGGATGAAATGGATCATACCCCGGAACATAAAACACGTGACGGTGCCGCACTGATGACGTGGTTGAACTGCTCATACATATCCTCTTGCCTCACTGTAGGACACAATTGTGAAGCGTGGAAAGAGTGTTGTTTTTCAATTGCCAAATGCCGTGCGGAACTCAAAGTTCCCACGTCATCAAAGGCTTGCAGATGTACCTGAAAGCAAGATCAGCCTATTGTAGCCAGTGCTGGAAAAGCCTCGAGCAGCCAGAAGGAAAACGCCGAAAACCCACCCGTCAGCATCAACAAACCAATCGTCCAAAGCAAGAGACCCATGACCTTCTCGATCTGCTCCATATGGCGTTTCATCCAGCTCATCACCCCACCCAGTTTGGGTAACAGCAAAGCCACCACCAGAAATGGCACGCCTAAACCGATAGCGTAAACCGCCAGCAGGAATGTGCCACGCGATACTGACCCTTCTGAGGCCGCCAGCGACAAAATTGCTCCCAACTGCGGCCCGATACAGGGCGTCCAGCCAAAGGCAAAGGCAAGGCCCAAGATATAGGCTCCAAAGGCCGAGCCGCCCCGATCGCCCACATCCACACGCGCTTCACGATTGAGGAATGGAATGCGGTAGATCCCAATGAAATGCGCACCAAAAACCATCACAATGACGCCTGCCAAAGTGTTGAAAGTGCTTTGATATTGTAAAAACACTGTGCCGAATGCCGAGGCTGCGAACCCAAGCAGCAAAAACACTGTCGATAGGCCCAAAACGAAACACAGCGCCGGTCCAAGGGCCTTTGCGCGCACGCCTGAATCTTCATTCAAGTCAGACAAGGTCACACCGCTCATGTACGCCAGATAGGGTGGCACGATGGGCAGCACACAGGGGCTGAGAAACGAGATAACCCCCGCTAGCAGCGCCACGATCATTGCCGGCAACAGGCTGGCGTCTATGATTTCGATTCCAAACATATCCCCCACATAATCAATTGCATGGCAAAGGTCACGCGGCGTGCTGTCACATCCTTGTGGACACCGCGTGATCGGTTCGTTATCTCGCGCCTATGGAACCAACCTTGACGATAGACGCCCGAGGGCTGCTTTGCCCCCTGCCCGTGCTGAAACTGCAAAAGCGGATCAAATCGCTTGCGGCTGGCAACGTGCTGGAGCTGATCGCCGATGACCCGGCAGCGGTCATTGACGTGCCCCACTATTGCAATGAATCGGGCAACGAGTTGGTCAAAACCGAAGAGCGTGAGACCAGCACCGCTTATTTCGTGCGCAAAATCGCCTGAGCATCGCTCAAAATAAAAGGCCCACAGAGAGGATCTGCGGGCCTTCTTTGATCTTAGAAACCTAAGTCTACAGCGACCACCAGCCGCGGCGTTTCGGCTTGGGCGGAGCAGCGGGTTCCGCCGCCTCTTCCACTACCGGGGCCTCAGGTTCTGCAACAGCAACCGCTTCAGCCACAGCTTCCGCCGCAACCGGCTCTGGCGCAGGTGCAGCCTCTTGTACAGGCTCGGGCTTAGGTTCCGCAGGCACTTCCTCGGCCTTTGGGGCCTCTTCGGTTGGCGCAGGTGCGTCTTCCTTCACCTCGTCGTTGGTGGCCTTGGCTTTTGTAGGCTTCTTGCGCGTCCGCTTTGGTTTGGCCGGGGCCTCTTCCTCAGCGGGCGCTTCTACCGCCACATCCGCATCCGCTGCTTTTACTTCGACCTCAGGCGCTTCTGCAGCGGCCTCTTCCACCTTCTTCGCAGGTTTCTTCCGGGTCCGCTTGCGCTTCGGCTTCTCAGTTGCCTCAGGCGTGGCTTCCGCCTCACCCTCTGGCGTAGGCGACTCCTCTACAGGTGTTTCCTCAGATGGTTGCTCCATGGCCTCTTCCGACGGAGCTTCACCCTCTTGAGACTGACCCTCGTCACCATTCGCCTCTGCGTTACGCTGCCCTTTCGAGCGGCGACGGCGGCGACGGCGTTTTTTCTTCGGCTGTTCTTCGGTTTCGGACTCTGGCGCTTGAACTTCGGCCTCAGCCTCTTCCTCAACCGGCAGATCATCCATCAAGGAACTGTCAACCGACACAACCGGAGCCGTGGCCTCGGGCACTGCGCGGGTGGCTGTCTTGAACTTCTCAATCGAATAATCCGGGCTGATCAGCATAGGATCCCCTTCGATCCGGACTGACAGACCATAACGCGCTTCGATTTGGGCAACGTGCTCGCGTTTTTGATTCATTAGGAAGTTGGCAATGCCCACCGGACATTTGACCAAAACCTCGCGTGAGCGACGACGCACGCCCTCTTCTTCGATCTGGCGCAGGATTGACAACGCAAGGTTATCATCTGAGCGGATCAGACCGGTGCCATGGCACGATGGACAAGGTTGGGTTGTCGCCTCGATCATACCGGGGCGCAGGCGCTGGCGGCTCATCTCCATCAGGCCAAAGCCCGAAATCCGACCTACCTGAATGCGCGCACGGTCAGTCTTGAGCTTGTCTTTCATCCGCTTTTCAACGGCGGAATTATTCTTGCGCTCGTCCATGTCGATGAAATCGATCACGATCAGCCCCGCAAGGTCACGCAGACGCAACTGACGGGCCACTTCTTCGGCGGCTTCAAGGTTGGTCTTGGTCGCGGTATCTTCGATCGAGCCTTCCTTGGTGGCCCGGCCAGAGTTCACGTCAATCGCCACCAAGGCTTCGGTCACTCCGATCACGATATAGCCGCCCGACTTCAACTGTACCGTCGGGTTGAACATCGATCCCAGGTAGCTTTCGACCTGGAAACGCGCAAACAACGGCATCGAGTCTGTATAATGCTTCACGTTCTTCGCATGTGACGGCATGATCATCTTCATGAAGTCTTTGGCTATACGGTAACCGCCCTCGCCTTCGACCAACACTTCTTCAATCTCACGATTGTACAAATCGCGGATCGAGCGTTTGATCAGATCGCCCTCTTCATAGATTTTCGCCGGCGCGATGGATTTCAGCGTCAATTCGCGAATTTGCTCCCACATGCGTTGCAGGTATTCGTAATCGCGCTTGATCTCGGCCTTGGTGCGTTTGGCACCAGCGGTCCGAACAATCAGTCCAGCCCCCTGTGGAACATCAATTTCGTTGGCGATCTCTTTTAATTTCTTGCGATCAGAAGCGTTGGTGATCTTGCGGGAAATACCACCACCACGCGCGGTGTTCGGCATCAGTACGCAATAGCGACCAGCCAGTGACAGATAGGTTGTCAGAGCGGCGCCCTTGTTGCCGCGCTCTTCCTTAACCACCTGCACCAACAGGATCTGGCGCACCTTGATAACTTCTTGGATTTTGTAACGACGTGGGCGCGGTTTGCGCGGTGGACGAATGTCATCGCTGTCGTCTTCGTCTGCAACAGATTCGATTGAATCGTCTTTATCCTTGGCATCCGCCCGGCGCGAGTTGCGACGGCCACGGCGGCGATTGCGTGGCTTTGCCTCCTTGCCGTCATCGTCGTCGTCATCGGATGCAGCTTCATCCGAAGTGGTATCTTCCGAGTCCACTTCATCTGATGGCTCTTCTTCGGCGTCTGCTACAGTGGCTTTCTCAGCATCGCCTTCGCTCACCTCTTCCGCAGGTGCGGTGTCAACATTGCTGTCTTGAGGGTCTGACGATTCGTCTTCCTGAGCAGGAGCTTCCTCCGCCTCAGCTTCCTCTACCGAAGCCTCTTCAGTTTCTGCAGGGGCGTCCGTATCGTTTGCAGCTGCGGGGACATCGGCGTTGTCTTCTGCAGCATCATCCGCGCCCACAACAGTATCGTCAGCCTCGTCCTCGTCCAGATCGATGGTTTCCATTCCGGTGATATCGCTGTCGGCGACATCCGTCGTCGCTACAGCGTCCTCGGATTTGACCTTCTCTGCCTTGCTAGAGCTGCGAGCGCGGGATTTGCGTTTTGGTGCTTCGTCTTCCTCGTCGCGGGCCTTCATCGCCTCGGCATAGGCGCGCTCTTCCTCCAACAGCGCCTCGCGGTCGGCCACCGGGATCTGGTAGTAATCCGGATGAATTTCGGAAAACGCCAGGAATCCGTGGCGGTTTCCACCATATTCAACAAAAGCCGCCTGAAGCGAGGGTTCGACCCGTGTTACCTTTGCGAGATAGATATTCCCGGCGAGTTGCCGTTTGTTTTCGGATTCAAAGTCAAATTCCTCAACCTTGTTTCCGTCGACCACCACAACGCGGGTTTCTTCCGCGTGGGTGGCATCGATAAGCATTTTCTTAGCCATGTGTTCCGTCTTGACCGCGGCAAACGAACCGGCCCCGGTGGGGCAGCGTTCTGCGGCGGTTTTGTGTTGATGGCAATGGACAGCGCACAAACAGGGGTTCCGCTTGCGGCCCCTGCTCTTAAGATCTCTTGTCTCGCGCGCTTCATCGCGGTTCTTCTCCGGCCCCTGAAGGCCCGTTTATGTGCAAGCAGCCGGTTATCCAGGCCGCAGGCATTTGGGTTGCCCTGCTTTAGCGGGGCACAATCGGTCTGTTCAAACGTGTCGGAGTCTGTCCTGACATCAGTTTCAAACAGCGAAACTCTCGGATGCGCTACATTCTTAATCACGCATCTTAAGTTCACACTAATGTCTGATGTGGACGAATTACAATGGCAAAATGTGAATAAGCCTGACTTCGTCAGTTATGAAAGGTAATCCGAGCGCTGCAATCCATACTTTGCCATCTTTTCGTTCAAGGTCCGGCGCGGCAAACACAACTCATCCATCACCGACGCAATCGATCCTTTGTGACGTCGCATAGTGTTGTCGATCAGCATCCGTTCAAACGCCTCGACATATTCCTTGAGCGGCTTGCCTTCGGTGGTCATCACCGGCTGCATTTCCTGATGATCCGACATCAACAGCGAGGCAATCGTCCCACTACCCCGGCGCGACTGTAACACCGCCCGTTCCGCCAGGTTGATCAATTGACGCACATTGCCCGGCCACGGAGCCTGCAACAATTGTGCCGCTTCTTGTGCCGATACCTGTGGTGGCTCGCAACCGTAATCGTCCGAGAACTGCTCACTCAATCGGGTAAACAGCGTAAGAATATCTTCGCCACGCTGACGCAGCGGCGGCACCGTGATGCGCAGACTGGCCAAACGGTAAAACAGGTCTGCGCGCAGGGCATCTTCGCAGGTCTTATCCTGTTCCTGCATGTTGCAAATCGCAATGATCCTAGTTTCCGGCGGCGTACCTTCGTCATTGATGAACGTCAACAAGCGCGCCTGTGCCGCATCGCTAAGCGCTTCTATGTCTTCCAACACCAATGTGCCACCGCGCGCTTCTTCCACGGCCGGAAGTTGTGCGTCTTCCGGCTGCACCGGGCCAAACAGGCGGCGCATCAACGCGTCTTCTTCAAACGCCGAACAAGACACCAACACGAACTTCTTACCGGCCCGCGCCCCGGCAGCATGCAAGGCGTGCGCAACCAACGTTTTGCCCGTACCGGTTTCACCCTCAATCAAGATATGACCATCGGCCTGCCCCAGATCCAGAATATCCTCTTTCAGACGTTCCATCACCGGGCTGGCTCCGATCAACTTTTTCATCAACTGCCCGCCATCGCTCAACTCGCGCCGCAACGCGCGGCTATCCAACGTCAACCGGCGTGCATTGGTGGCCTTTTTCGCCAGTTCGCTCATCCGGTCCGGATTGAAGGGCTTTTCCAGAAAATCGAACGCGCCAAGGCGCATCGCCTCGACCGCCATCGGAACATCACCGTGCCCCGTGATCATGATCACCGGCAGCGTCGAATCCGTGCCCATCAGCTTTTTCAGAAACTGCATCCCGTCCATGCCAGGCATACGAATGTCGGTGACCACAATCCCAGGGTAATCCGGCCCCAGCACCTTCAGCGCTTCTTCGGCCGAGGCGAAGGCCTGCGTGTCATAGCCAGACAAGGCCAGCCATTGGCTAATCGACTGACGCATATCTTGTTCGTCATCTACAATCGCAATTTTCATCGCTGTGGGCATATTCTTACTCCGCCGCCTGCGTCTCTTCTGGTAGGATTGGCAACTGCATCTCAAACACAGCCCCGCCCTGCGCTGCGTCACGAGCGGTCAATCGTCCCCCTAGGTCGTTCACGATACCCGAGGAAATGGCAAGCCCCAACCCAACGCCATCACCCGGCTGTTTGGTGGTATAGAACGGCTCAAACAGGTTTTCGATATCTTCAATACCATGACCGTTGTCGCGTACCGTGAGAACCGCCGTCTCTCCGGCAGCCAACAGAATATCAATTTGAGCATCGCGTGTCACCTGCGTGGCATCCATGGCATTGCGCAACAGGTTGATGATCACCTGTTCAATCCGCAATCTGTCACCCATAACAATCACCGGCTGATCTGGTTCAGTCCGGGTGATATTCACCTTCCTCTGGCGCAGTTGCGGTTCCATCATCGCAAGGGCTGAACTGAGCGCATCGCCCATGTTTACAGGCACAAACTGATCTCCTGCTCGCCGCGCATAGGATTTAAGCTGCTTGGTGATGGCCCCCATACGCTCAATCAAATCGTCAATGCGCTGGAAGGATGATATCGCCTCGTCCGGCCGGTTTCGGTCCATCAACAACTTGGCTCCGGCCAGATAGGTTTTCATCGCTGCCAGCGGTTGGTTCAACTCGTGACTGACGGCTGCCGACATCTCGCCCAAAGCTGCCAATTTCGAACTCTGCGCTAAGGTCTGTTCAGCCACGGCAAGGTTCTCTTGGACCCTCTGGCGCTCGGCGATTTCTCGCTGCAGCCGTGCGTTCAATGCGCGAAGCTCTGCCGACTCGCGTTGAAACAGAGCCATCCGAACAGCAGTTTTCCGGTTCAGCAAATAGAAGGCAGCCGCGAGAAGAATCGCAAACACCATGATCTCTAAGGCCAGAACCCCATTCACTTTTTCTCGAATGCTGGCAAAGGTCGTGAAGCTGGCAATGCGCCAGCCACGAAAGGCCACCCGCCCCTCGATACGCATCACACCTTGCCCTTCGACATATGCATCGGGCGGCAATGATGTCCAATCTGCCGTTGCCTGAATAGCGCGTTGAATGGCGCTGCTTACCGGCTCACGGGCAAGCGCGTCGGTTTCTGTCAGTCCACGCCAACGTGGTTCAGTCGCGAGGATCACCTGCCCCGCACTATCCGTAACTAGAACTGCGTCAGAAATGCCCGCCCAGGCGCGTTCGTATTTCTGCAGGTCTACTTCAACCAAGATAACACCCGTAGGCTCATTCTGGCTCTTGATCGCGCGGCTATAGAAAAACTTAAAAGCCCCCGTTTCGTCCTGAAGTTGGGTGAATACCGTGTCATTTGCCCGTAACGCCTCGATAAAATAAGGTGCTTGGCGGTGGGTTTCGCCCAGCGTGTTGCGCGCGGTCGACGCCACGGTGCGCCCATCTTTATCCAACAAGGTCAGCGATGCGGCGCCGATCTCTTCGTTAAACGAAATCAAACGCTGGGTTGATTGACTGTAATCTGCTGTATCCAAGGCGCTGATTAGCGTTGGGTCGCGCGCCAATAATTGCGGCACGATCGCGTTTTGCCGCAATTCACTCAGCAAGTTGCCGCTATAGAGTGCCAGCCGCAATTCGGCCCGGTTCCGGGTATTTTCGGTAAATCTGTCTGTTAACAATGAGTTGGTGACCAAAATAATCACGATAAACAGGCTTACCATAAACAACAAAGAGCCTCGCGCACGCCAGCCAATGGCATGCGTCCGTTTGGCGGGCTCTGCGTCTTTCTTGTCTCTCATAACAGCAGATTACGCCCCATAGGCCCGGGCCTCAAGTGGCACGAGCCTCACGTCACCGTGCTTAGGCGTTTGTCAGCTGACCCACCAACCCCGAAAACAGCCCGGCGCCATCGGTGGCGCCATGCACAGGGTCTGCCATCCGCTCTGGGTGTGGCATCATGCCCAGCACACGCTTATTTGGTGACAGGATCCCAGCGATATCTTCAATCGCACCATTGGGGTTTTCGCTGTAACGGAAGGCCACGCGCCCTTCGCCATTCAGCTTCGCCAACGTCTCAGCATCGGCAAAATAGTTGCCATCATGATGGGCAATCGGCACGGTGATGCTCTGCCCCGCCTCATAGGCCGAGGTGAACACATTGTCAGTGTTTTCCACTTTCAATTCAACGTTCTTGCAGATGTACTTCAACTTCGCATTGCGCAGCAAAACACCCGGCAGCAGGCCGGTTTCGGTTAACACCTGAAACCCGTTGCAGATGCCCAGAACAAACCCACCCCGTTCAGCATGTGAAATCACCGACCGGCAGATCGGCGAGTTGGCGGCAATCGCGCCACAGCGCAGATAGTCGCCAAAAGAGAACCCACCAGGAATGCCGACCACATCAACATCCGATGGAAGTTCCGCATCCTTGTGCCAGATCATCGAAACCTTTGCACCGGCCTGTTCAAAGGCCACGGCCATATCCCGATCACAATTGGATCCGGGGAATACGATGACGGCAGCATGCATCAGCCAATCTCCACTTGGTAGCTTTCGATCACGGTATTGGCGAGCAGCTTTTCGCACATCTCACCTACTTGGGCCTTGGCCGTTTCCGCGTCAATGTCCGCCAGTTCCAGCTCGATCACCTTGCCCTGACGAACGCCTTCGACGCCGTCAAACCCAAGTGCACCAAGCGCGTGGCGCACGGCCTCGCCCTGTGGATCCAGAACACCATCTTTCAGCATGACATGCACGCGTGCTTTCATAACCCTATCTTCCCGTCTTTTGAGCGCCTAACGCGCCCGATTTAATCTTTGGTGACGTGATCTTAGTTGATCAGCGTCGGGCGAATTGGTGTGGCCCCTTTGGGCAGAACGCCAAGGCGTTTGGCCACTTCGGTATACGCGTCGGTCAGGCTGCCTAGATCGCGGCGGAACACGTCCTTGTCCAGCTTCTGGCCGGTTTCGATGTCCCACAGGCGGCAGCTATCGGGGCTGATTTCATCGGCCACGATCAGGCGCTGGAAATCGCCGTCATAAATCCGGCCAATCTCGATCTTGAAGTCGACCAGACGAATACCAACGCCATACAGCACACCCGACATGAAGTCGTTCACGCGCAGCGCAAGGCTCAGAATATCGTCCATATCCTGTTGGCTGGCCCATCCAAATGCGGCGATGTGCTCCTCAGTGACCAACGGGTCACCCAAAGCATCGTCTTTGAGGCAGTATTCCACGATCGGGCGTGGCAGCTGCGTGCCCTCTTCCAGCCCCAGCCGTTTGGCCATGGTTCCGGCGGCATAGTTGCGCACGATCACCTCGAGCGGCACAATCTCACAAGAACGTACAAGCTGTTCGCGCATGTTTATGCGCTTCAGGAAATGCGTAGGAACACCGATGTTGGTCAGGCCGGTCATGAAATACTCGGACAGGAAGTTGTTCAGAACCCCCTTGCCTTCGATCACGGCCTTCTTTTCAGCGTTAAAAGCGGTCGCATCATCCTTGAAATATTGGACAATGGTGCCTGGCTCAGGGCCCTCATACAGGGTCTTAGCTTTGCCTTCGTAAATTTTTTTGCGGCGTGCCATGGGTTCTCCATCGGGTAATCCCGGGTGAATCTGCCCGGAACTCATGCGCTCTCATAGTGCATGCACCCAATTGTCGCAAGATGGCTATGCAAGCTTGAGATTTATTAAGTGAATGCACATATTATAAGTGAAGAAACAGCAGAATGAGGGAGCGCCATGACAACCTTTGACGAACGTGAACAAGCCTATGAAAACAAGTTCGCCCATGATGAGGAAATGAACTTCAAGGCCGAAGCCCGCCGTAACAAGCTTCTGGGCCTCTGGGCGGCTGATTTGATGGGAAAATCTGGCGACGATGCCGAGGCTTATGCCAAAGAGGTGGTCCTATCTGATTTCGAAGAACAAGGCCACGAGGATGTGGTGCGTAAAGTTGCCGGAGACCTCGGTGATCTCGCCGATCCAGACACGATCCGCGCCAAAATGGCCCAATTGCTGGCCATAGCGCGTGATCAGGTGTTGAACGAGACGTGATCTCAATCTTAAGTTGGACAACTGGCGCATCTTATTGGTGCGCCTTTTGTTTTGCGGGAAATATGAACACCCAATTCGACCATAAGCTAATGTCTGGTTTGAGCCCAAAGCGGACCTAGTAATTCGAGCACTACCTTAGTCGGAATCCAACGGAAAAATCGAGGGTGAAGCCGCCACCGTTGGTGCGAAATGAGATTTATCACTTCGAGTTCGATTGGTGTCCACAACCAAACGATAGACGGTAAACACCCCCAGCGAAAACAAAACCACGCCGATAAAAATAAACAAACCGCCGATGCGACCGTCACCCATAAATGCGGAAGCAGATAGAGGGCCCATTGTTGCGCCAATTGCAAAAAACAGCAGCAGACCGCCGCTGGTTTCAACCATTCGTGTATTTGGAACATTGTCGTTCGCATGAGATATGCACAGCGCGTATATCGGGATCATCAGAGCGCCGTGAGCGGCGGCCAATACAAAAATCACCACACCGTCGGGAATAGCGCCAAATCCTAAAAGCAAACCTGTAACGACGGTGCAAAAGGACAAAGCCGCGATTACGATCCGCCGGTCTATTTTGTCTGAAGTCCATCCCAGCGGCCATTGCGAGAGAGTGCCGCCGAACACAAACGCCGCCATCAACAAAGCTATGTCCGTGGTGGCCATGCCGCGCCCCTGAGCGAACACCGGGCCAAGCGACCAAAAAGCGCCTTCGACGCCTCCAGACAACAAGCATCCGATTACACCGACGGGAGACACTTTGTACAAGTTGCGCATCTGCAGTCGCGCAGATGGTATGGGCGTAGGCGACAATGTTGGAGTCAAACTAAGCGGCACGATAGACAAACAGATCAACATAGCCACGACGATAAATAATGTGGGCGCTAATGTGTCGTAAGAGGTGACCATTAGCTGCCCGGCCATGGTCACGATATTGGTCACGATGATGTAAGACGAAAAAATACGGCCACGGTTTGCATTGTTTGAACTGTCATTCAGCCAGCTTTCAACCACAATATAAAGCACCGCCAAACAGACGCCGCCAATAACCCGCATAATTCCCCAGAACACCGGATCGACATAGAGTGGGAACGCCAGAAACGTGACAGTTAACACAGCCGTTAATCCGGCGAAGGCGCGTACGTGACCCACAATCATGATGATTTTTGGGCCGACAAAACAACCGACTGCAAAGCCGCCAAAATACGCCGTACCTAAAAGTCCGATGAGTGAGGTAGAAAAACCTTCCTGACTGGCCCGGATTGGTAATAGCGTCTGAAACAGGCCGTTGCCTGCGAAAAGAAAAGCTGCGCACGCCAGGATCGTTAAAACTGATCCGAGAGCTGCTAAGGAAATTGGCTTGCTCATACTGTCAATCATACCGGTGAAAATCGAAAAAGTCTTATTGGTAGGATCAGTCGCGTAGTTGGAGGTTATTTGCAAGGCCGCGCAACATGTCGATGGCAAATCTAGCCGGGGGTGTTCTGATTTAGCTAAGTAGCTAAACAGATTACGAGAGCATTCTGGAATTGGCATATACGGCGACCTGCGAAATTCCGCTTTGTCCGCATTGCGGTCATTACATTCTATGACAACGAACCCCAATTCAAACAAACCTCACAATCATCATGAATATTATGAATTTGCCTAACGCACGCGCGCGTGTGATACAGGCGCGTTGACAATAGGAACGCCCCCATGACAAACACAGTATTTGCCGACTTTCTGAACGAACGTGACTGGGTTCTGGCCGATGGGGCCACGGGGACCAACCTGTTCAACATGGGGCTCAGTTCCGGCGATGCGCCCGAGTTGTGGAATGATGAGCACCCCGAGAAGATTAACAAACTCTACACCATGGCCGTGGATGCAGGCAGCGATCTGTTCTTGACCAACTCGTTTGGTGGCAATGCCGCGCGTCTGAAGCTGCACGATGCACAAAAGCGTGCTCATGAATTGTCCCGCATTTCTGCCGAAATTGGCCGCGACGTGGCCGACAAACGCGACCGCAAGGTCATCGTTGCAGGCTCGGTTGGTCCGACCGGCGAAATCTTTGCCCCCATGGGCTCTATGACGCATGAGATTGCTGTCGAAATTTTCCACGAACAAGCCGAAGGTCTGAAAGAAGGTGGCGCAGATGTGCTGTGGCTGGAAACCATCTCGGCCCCGGAAGAGTACAAAGCCGCCGCCGAGGCCTTTGCCCTCGCTGACATGCCCTGGTGTGGCACCATGAGCTTTGACACCGCCGGGCGCACCATGATGGGGGTGACTTCGGCTGACATGGCCACCATGGTCGATAAACTGCCCACCCCGCCCTTGGCCTTTGGAGCAAACTGCGGCGTCGGTGCCTCCGACTTGCTGCGCACTGTGCTGGGCTTTGCCGCTCAAGGCACCGAGCGCCCGATCATCGCCAAAGGCAACGCCGGCATTCCAAAGTACCATGATGGCCACATCCATTATGACGGCACGCCTGACCTAATGGCGGATTACGCCTGCCTGGCGCGCGACGCCGGGGCCAAGATCATCGGCGGTTGCTGTGGCACGATGCCCGAGCATCTGGAGAAAATGCGCGACGCATTGGAAACCCGCCCACGTGGTGAGCGACCTTCACTAGAGTTGATCGCAGAAAAGCTCGGTGCGTTTTCATCGGCAGCCGATGGTACAGGCGACGATGACGCTGCCCCAGCCCGCCGGTCACGCCGCCGCCGTTCAGCTTGATTTGAACGTTCAAATATCGCGTGCAAATTTTTCGATCTATCTTCCCGTGATAAAATTGCGCGCGTACATATAAATGGCCCAACCGGCCATCTTGAATTCATATCGGAAATTCATCGGCAATTTGAGTGGTTTTCCGTGAGAATCCCACAAGGCCTGCAAGTGTCTTGGCATGGCCAGACGGCCAAGGTTCCAGGGCTTAAATCCCGTACAGTAGTGGATAACCTTTGCACGTGATGTTCGTTTCTCTGCAAGCCGTTCCTTCCCGGTCCAAACCGGATCCAGGACCAAGTTCCAATCCTCCTCCAGTATAAGAAACCGATCCCCAACGGCGGCTTCTATCGCTGCTTGATCGCCAAAATCTGGTCTGTGCTCTTGGGCATATTTCAGCGATTTTTCAGTCAATCCTTCCGCGATCCAGCTCTCCCGATCGAACAGCAGCAGACCGGAGTTCAGGCCACCACCATTAAAAACCGCAGCCATCAAATTATCCTGCAAATCAATGTCAACAAGCTCTGCGATATCCGCCTGAGCAATCATATCGGTATCAAAGTACAAGAACCGGTCGGCCTCGATCCGTTCGGGCATGATCAGGCGCGCATAGGTCATTGGGGAAAGATGTGTGCGATTGGGCAGATCCTTGAAGACAGACGCATCAAGATAGTAGAATTCAATATCCGCATCTGGAATCGCGGCGTTTAGCACCTTTTCCGCCCGCTCATACTCAAAATCCACGAAGACATGAAACTTAACCGGCTGACTGGCATGCGCCAGAATCGACCGCAACAAATTTCCGCTGTATCGAAAGATCGCATCATCCGCTGCGATCGCCACATGCACCGTCATAAACTCTCGTTCCAAACAAAACATCTACCTGGAACGTCAAATATTCACTTTAACGAAAAAAATCCATCGCATTCTGGGTCTTAGAATTACTTCAATCTGCGTGACAAACATGGTTCATCACGCAACGAAGGATTTTCTCAGCCGGTCCATCCCAATCCTGCCGCGATGCAGTTCATGGATTGCAGCAATGGAATTGACATTTTCGAGGCGTTATCTCCACGCAGTTGAGTCAGTTGATCGATCTGGATCTGATGGATTACGTTCAACTGCGGTTGCGCGCGCTCAAACCGATCCTTAAGTTTCACAAAACGATCCGCCAGCGCGTCCTCTCCAGTGATCATCAGGATCGCAGCTTTGGACCGCTCATATTCCGCCTCGATCAGCCCGAGCACATCCTCTCGCACCGCCGGATCCGTCACCAACGCGCTATATCTTGCCGCTATTTTCATATCCGCTTGATAGAGCGTCTTTTCCACCTCATCCACCATCAGATGGAAGAGGTGTGATCGCTCGTACATCTTGGCCAACAGCGCCTTGCCTTCGGCCCCGCGCACCTTCTGGAACGACTCGCAAGCTGTGCCAAAGCCGTACCAACCAGTCAGCAAGTGCCGGTTCTGGGTCCAGGCAAACACCCAGGGGATTGCCCGCAGATCGGCCAGACTGCTGGCCCCGAACCGCCGCGCCGGACGTGACCCGATCTTGAGCTGCGCCAGTTCCTCAACCGGGCTGGCCTCTTGGAAATAAGCCACGAAACCGGGACGGTGTAGCAGGTTGCTATAGGCGGCCTGCGACATGCCCGACAGCGCCTCCAATGCATCATGAAATTCCGGTTCATCCTTGCCCGACGGTTTGGAAAGCGCCGTATGCGACAACACCGATGACGCCATTAGTTCGAGCTCATGAAGTGCGGTGCCCCGGTTGGCATATTTGGCAGAAACCACTTCGCCTTGCTCGGTTGTGCGCATTGCGCCACCAATGGTTCCCGCAGGTTGGGCCGCAATAGCACGGCCCGTGGGCGCCCCGCCCCGGCTAACTGAACCGCCGCGCCCGTGGAAGAATCGTGGCGTATATCCATGCAAGGCCAACTCGCGTGTGATTTTGCGCTGTGCCTTGTCCAGCTCCCAGGTGGAGCAGATGAAGCCACCATCCTTGTTACTGTCGGAATAGCCCAGCATGATCTCAACCTTACCGCCAAGCCGCTTGAGGCTTCGGTTCACAATCGGTACGGCAAACAAATCGCGTAAGATCGCAGGTGCATTGCGCAAGTCATCGATGGTTTCAAACAACGGCACAATTGGCAGGCTAATGAATTCTGCAGAAAAGCCAGCGTAACGCGCCAGCAAATATACAGCCAACAAATCGTCAGTGGATCGTGTCATCGACAGGATGAAAGAGCCAATGCTTTCAGGATCATCGCCCTGCCGCGTCGCATGGATCACCCCCATCAGCGTCATCAGCTCTTGCCCCTCAGGACTCAGCAACGCCATGTCAATTTTTTTGAGCTTTTCCTTGCCAATCTCCGCCCGTAGCCGCGCGGACCAATCGCCTGAGCCAAAGGCGGTCGGCTTGCCCGTGGCCGCCCAAACTTCAGCAAGCACGGACGTCACCACGGTCGAGTTTTGCCGGATATCCAGCGAGGTTGTGCGGAACCCAAATACCTCGGCCCGCCACCGGATCGGACGTACCAGCTGCTCACTCAACCCTTTGGCCTGAACCGTATCCAGTGCGCGCTCCACCACTTTCAGATCTGTGATGAAATCACTGACATGACGGTAAGCATTCTCGCCATTCAGGCGCGCTGCAACCGCACTCAGAGCCTGCCGGAAATACTCACCCTTGTTGCGGGCAGCAATCGCTTCGGCCTCGGGCACACGCGATACAACGGCCTCGAGCGCGGCCTTTGCCGGATCCGGAATACGCGACAACGTGCCGGTGATGCTCAGCATCCGGATCGCTTTCCCCAAACCCTCCTGATAACACTCCATCGCAGCCACGCGCCCGCGCCGGATAGCATCTTCAGTAACCTCAGCGGTCACATTTGGGTTGCCGTCTCGGTCGCCGCCAATCCAAGAATGAAACCGTACACAGGGACGCACATCTGCAGCCTCATCCCCAAAGACTTCGGCTTTGGCCCGAGCGAAGCTTTCAAACAATTGCGGCGTCGCATCAAACAGGCTGTCACGAAAAAACTGCAGCCCCCACTCGATTTCATCCGCCAAACTTGGTCGCGCCATGCGCAATTCACCTGACAACCACAAAAGATCAATCTCGTTGCGCAACTGCTCAACCCGGTCTTCGCGTTCGCGCGGCGTCCAGCGATCAGCTTCCAGTGACACCAACAGGCGATAGATGCGGCGGTGGATTTCCAGAATGGTCACACGCTTCGCTTCGGTCGGGTGTGCCGTCAGTGTCGGCCCAACACAAAGAAGCGCCTCCGCTGCGCCAAAGGCGCCCGCGTTTTCTGCTTTGATCTGTCCCATGGTCTGTGCAAAGGAGCCTTCCACAGCGGCAGCGCCTTCATCTGTCTCAAGGTACCGACGCTCACGCACTGCAGCGTTTTCCTCAACAATTTTTGAGAGCTGAAACCAAATATTCGCCGCTTGCAGATATTGGCCCATCGTCTCGGCACTCGGAACATCATCCGCCCCCTCATCCGCCAACAGGGGAGCAATGTTAGGCGCACGCTTTTCCACAATGGACAACAACAAACCTTTCAACGTGGCCCGTAAATCCTGCGCGTAATCTGCGGTGATGTCAGAGGCATGGTCCATTCGGTTAACTCCAGTGCGCGTGGCTTTCATTTTGCAGTCCCCTCAAGAGCAGATTCGTTCTGCCCTTGAACATTCATTTGCGACACAAGTTTATTTCACACCGAAACTTGGGCAGGCTTGGGCTGATTTTGGCAGCAATTTACATTCCGTCAAGTAATATTTTATTCCCAATGGGAATTTATTGCAAGCTTATGTGAGCGATAACACCTCAAGCAGATAAGGCTCTTCCCTAAAACTCAAGATTCATCTGCGCTCCCTGCGCCATTGGCGGCGCAAACTGATCACAATCAAGCGGAATCATATGCCGCCGCAACTCCAACTGATGCGTAATTCGCTCAAACCGGCGGGCCACCAAATCTGCATATGGCCCTTCCCCTCGCATGCGTTTGCCCCATTGCGCGCTGTATTCTCGCCCACCGTGCATATCGCGCAAGAACGACATAATCTTGTTTGCCTTGTTGGGATAGTGTCGCTCGACCCATTCTCTGAATAATCCAGACACTTCCAGCGGCAAACGCAACATAATCCAACTTGCGGCCACTGCTCCCGCCTCTTTGCCCAGGGTCAGGATCTCTTCCATCTCATGATCGGTCAGTCCCGGCACCATGGGTGATGTCATGATCCTCACCGGGATCCCTGCCTCAGCCAGCCTGCGAATGATCATCAACCGGCGCTTGGGTGCGGGTGCACGCGGCTCCATCTTGCGCGATAGATCAGCATCCAGCGTGGTCACCGACACGCCGACCGCCGTGAGTTTCCGCGCCGCCATATCCTCCAGAATATCGATGTCCCGTTCAATCAAAGTTCCCTTCGTGACTATCGCCACCGGATGCGAGAATGCGTTCAAGACCTGTAAACAGTCCCGCATAATTTTATGCTGTTTTTCAATCGGTTGATAGGGGTCTGTATTGGTTCCAATGGCTATCACTGCGGGCTTATATTTGGCTCGCCGCAATTCTCGCTCCAGAACTTCTGCCGCATTCGGCCGGGCAATCAACCGCGTCTCGAAATCCAACCCCGGCGACATGCCAAGCCAGGCATGCGTCGGTCGGGCGAAACAGTAAACGCACCCATGCTCACACCCACGGTACGGATTGATCGAGCGATCGAACGGCAGATCCGGCGACCGGTTATAGGTGATCAACTTGCGGGCATTCTCAAACGTCACATGCGTTCGCAGCAGCTGCTCTTCTTCAGGCAAATCCCAGCCGTCATCCTCATAGGCCACACCATGCGCTTCATACCGTCCTGCGGCATTGCTCAGGCTTCCCCGCCCCGCAAGCTGCACCCCATGTCTGACCGTTCTTTCGTTTCGCATGACACCACCAGAACAATTAGTGAACATTCTAGAAAATTGCCCGGACCCGCGCAAGTTTTTCCACCACACCCCGAAATTAGCTGTTAAGAAGTCGGAACCGCTCTCGTCAGTGTCGCAAATTGCAAAGTCCGACTGCGACAAATTGACGAAAGCTGGCCAAGAGTTAACACGCGCGCCACCGCGCCCAAATATCAAGGAAGCCGCATATGTCTGACGAAGAAGAAGACATCATCCTGTCGGAACTGGACGACGAAGAACTTGTCCAGCAGATGTTTGACGACCTTTACGACGGTCTCAAGGAAGAGATCGAAGAAGGCGTAAACATCCTTCTTGAGCGCAAATGGATGCCTTACGACATCCTGACCAAAGCGCTGGTTGGCGGTATGACCATCGTTGGGAAAGACTTCCGTGACGGCATCCTGTTCGTTCCCGAGGTTCTGCTCGCCGCAAACGCGATGAAGGGCGGCATGGCCATCCTGAAACCATTGCTGGCTGAAACCGGCGCGCCACGCGTTGGTAAAATGGTCATCGGCACAGTCAAGGGCGACATCCACGACATCGGCAAAAACCTTGTCGGCATGATGATGGAAGGTGCGGGCTTCGAAGTGATCGACATCGGCATCAACAACCCGGTAGAAAACTACCTGGAGTCTCTGGAAAACGAAAAACCAGACATTCTGGGCATGTCAGCCCTGCTGACAACCACCATGCCCTACATGAAGGTTGTGATTGACACGATGGTCGAGCAAGGCATCCGTGACGACTATACCGTTCTGGTTGGCGGCGCGCCACTGAACGAAGAGTTCGGCAAAGCCATTGGCGCCGACGCCTATTGCCGTGACGCGGCCGTAGCTGTTGAAACCGCCAAGGATTTCATGAGCCGCAAGCACAACCAAGGCGTAACCGGCTGATCTGCAATCGCAGAATTCAATATAGTGAAAGCCCCGTCCTTCCGGCGGGGTTTTTAATTCTCTACACTGCCCTTACCTTCGTATTTATGAAGGAGTTCGCCCATGCCGATTGATAAACTGGTTTTGATCATTGTTGTCGTCATTGCCGCCGCTGGGGCAACCATCTGGCTTAGCCTCTTTGTGGCCGCCTTTTTTCAATTCACCTTCGGATGGCTGATCCTCGCGCCGGTGGGCCTGGTGATATATGTGATCTACCGTGTTATCGCAGAACGCGTCGGTAACGCCGAAGAAGACCACTACGACAATATGGATCATTAGTATGAAGCTCGCCACCACACCCGACATTGCCGGACATCACATTTCCGAAACTCTCGGCCTCGTCCGCGGCTCGACCGTACGCACCAAACACGTCGGAACCGACATCATCGCATCCCTGAAAAACCTCGTCGGCGGCGAGGTGCGGGGTTACTCATCCTTGATGGCAGGTGCCCGCGAACAAGCCGTCGACCGCATGGTCGCGCAGGCCCGCGAAATGGGTGCAGACGCCATAGTCGGGCTTAGAATGGAGACATCCTCCATCGCTAAAGGCGCGTCCGAACTTCTGGCCTATGGAACAGCGGTCAAACTAACCAACACCAACTGACAACCAATCGACCCGCTATGCCGGCAGAACGGGGGCAAATCCGGCCTCGTTTTTCTGCCCCCAGGCGACTTCAAGTCGTTTGCAGATCACAAAATGGCGTTGGCCCTCGTGTAAATTCCCGTCTGCGCTTATATCCTGACCATATCAGTCCATCGCGAGGCCCAGCAATGACAAGCAACCCTGCCCTGCCCGACGACGAAACACTGACCGAATCCGGCCTTGCAGCTGAACAACGCGGCAGCATCCTGCTAATTGCATGCGGAGCTCTGGCCCACGAAATCCTCGCACTGAAGAAGCTCAACGGTTGGGATCACATGAGCCTGACCTGCCTTCCGGCCAAACTGCACCTCTATCCGGAAAAGATCACAGACGCCGTGGTTGAGGCCGTTGAAAAGCACCGCGACGATTACGGCGACATCTTTGTCGTCTACGCCGATTGCGGCACAGGCGGACAACTTCAAACCAAATGTGAGGAACTGGGTGTTCAAATGGTCGAAGGCCCGCATTGTTATTCTTTCTTTGAGGGCAACGATGCCTTTGACGCCCGCAGTGAAGCCGGTGAAATCACGGCCTTTTACCTCACCGACTTTCTGGTTCGCCAGTTTGATGCCTTTATCTGGAAACCCATGGGCCTCGATCGCCACCCAGAGTTGCGCGACATGATTTTTGGCAACTACACCAAACTGGTCTATCAGGCTCAGTTGGAAAACCCAGCTCTGAAAGAAAAGGCCAAAGACTGCGCCGACCGCCTTGGCCTCGCGTTCGAATACCGCTTTACTGGCTACGGCGACTTGGCCACCACATTGGCCAAACACGCCTAATGGATCGTCTTTGATCCACCCCCAAAGGAGGATCAACTCATGTTATTGCGAGTCGGCGACGTCGAAGTTTGGCGCATTCTGGAAATCAATGGCCCGTTCAAACCGGCAAAAGAATTGTACCCAACCGCTGGTCCCGACCTGCATGAAGTTTTGAACAAACACGCTCCGGGCCAGCTTTGCCCAGACAGCGGCAAATTGATCATACCGGTTCAAGGGTTTCTGCTGAAAACACCCTCACATACGATTCTGGTCGATGCCTGTGTCGGTAATGACAAAACCAATCACGGAACAGCAGATTGGCATCAACGCTCTGACAATCGGTTCATGGCCGCCCTCACCGCGGCGAGCGTCACCCCAGATGATATCGATTATGTGCTCTGCACCCACCTGCACGCCGATCACGTTGGCTGGAACACCCGCCTTGTCGATGGCCGTTGGATCCCGACCTTTCCGAACGCCAAATACCTTCTGCCCGATGCAGACAACGACCATTATTCCGCCAATCCCAATGACACATATCAAGAAAGCGTTCTGCCCGTCATTGCCGCCGGTCAGGCCGAACTGGTTACCGCCGATCACAAGCTCGGCGATTATGTCTTGTTAGTCCCTACGCCCGGACACACACCCGGCCACGTCTCAGTGCTCATAAAATCCGGCACTTCCGAGGCGCTGATCACCGGCGATGCCATTCACTCCACAGCACAATGCCATCGTCCTGACTGGCACTTCCGTTACGACATCGATCCCGAAGAAGCTGTTGTTTCACGAAAATCCCTCCTTGAGGAGGTCAGTGAATCAGGCTGCAAAGTCATTGGCACCCATTTCACCCTCCCCTCGGTCGGGCGCATCCGAGCCGACGGCGATGCCTTCAAATGGGACACCGAATAAAGTTAAGGCATCTGCATCGATCCCCAGGCATGCAACGCCTCTATCACGGGTTTTAATTTCTGCCCCTTTTCGGTCAGGCTGTATTCAACCCGCGGCGGTACCACCGCGTAAACCTCCCGGTGCACGATCCCGTCGGCCTCAAGCTCGCGCAATTGCTTGGTCAGGCTCCGTTGTGTAACGCTCCCCATCCGGCGCTTCACCTCGTTGAATCGTATCGTTTCGCCCAGCAAGTGGTAGATCACCAACCCCTTCCACTTGCCCGAAATCTGCTCCAACGCCAGTTCGACCGGGCAGCCATCACTGCAGTCGTATTTGGTAAACCGAGGTTGCGAGCCGTCCAACTCTCTGGCTGTTTTGCCAGCAGTATCCATTTGGTACCTATATGCCATTTTTGTGCGTATTGCACATATCTTCCCTATAGACATATTCATGTTCACAACAGGAAGTCAAAAGGATCATCATTATGGCACTTACGATCGTCGCCCACATCACCGCAAAGCCGGGACAAGAATCTCTGGTACGTTCTGAACTTGAGAAGCTCGTTCCTGTCACGCGTGAAGAGACAGGCTGCCTGCAATATGATCTTCACTCGGATAATGAAAACCCAAGCCACTTCATGTTTTTCGAAAATTGGAAAAGCCGCGAATTGTGGCAGACCCACATGAACGCCCCCCATCTCAGCGCTTATATGACCGCAACTGAAGGGGCAGTTGAAAGCTTCACCCTGCATGAAATGACCAAAGCCGATTAGCCCCATAATGGAGTGAGTACCATGACCAAAACAATCCTCATCACCGGCGCAACTGACGGCATCGGCCTTGCCACCGCACGGTTGCTGGTGGCACAAGGGCATACCGTTCTATTGCACGGACGCAGCGCAGAAAAACTCAAAACAGCACAGGATGAATTGAAAGAATCCGGCATGGTCGAGGGCTTTCTTGCCGACCTTTCGCGCTTGAATGAGGTTGAAAACCTTGCCGCTGACATTGCAGCCAAACATGACACATTGGACGTTGTGATCAACAACGCGGGCATCTTGAAAACACCCGCAACAACGACACCTGACGGGTTCGACACCCGCTTTGCCGTCAATACCTTTGCCCCGGCCTTGTTGACCAAACTATTGCTTCCACTGATGCCCGCCGATGGCCGTGTCATCAATCTATCGTCCGCCGCACAATCGCCCGTGGACCTGCAAGCCCTAAGTACGAGCCACCCAATGCAGGACATGGAGGCCTACGCCCAAAGCAAGCTGGCCCTGACCATGTGGTCGTTCCATATGGGCAAAGAACTGGGGGCAAACGGCCCCGCGATCATTGCCGTCAACCCGGGTTCGCTCTTGGGTAGCAAAATGGTCAAGGAAGGCTTCGGCATTGCTGGCAAAGGCTTGGATATTGGCGCTCAAATCCTCGTCCGTGCCGCGCTATCGGATGAATTCGCACAGGCCACAGGTCAATACTTCGATAATGACATCGGCCAATTCGGTGCTCCGCATCCTGACGCGCTGGACGCATCGGAGGTGACGCAAGTCGTCGCGGCCATCGACGCTGCACTTACCCGCAACACCTAAGCCAACCCACTCAAAGCCCATAGGAAAACACAATGAAAGCTGTAGGTTACACCGCTACTGGCCCCATTGATCGTGCTGACGCGCTGATTGATTTCGACGCTGAGAAACCAACCCCAACCGGCCGCGACGTGCTGGTCAAGATTCAAGCTATTTCGGTCAATCCGGTTGACACAAAAATTCGCCAACTGCGCGCGCCCGAAGGTGACACACCGGATATTCTCGGCTGGGATGCGGTTGGTGAAGTGGTTGAGGCCGGCGATACTGTCGAAACCCTCAAGCTGGGCGATGCCGTTTGGTACGCAGGTGCCATCGACCGCCCCGGCACCAATGCCGAATATCACCTCGTGGATGAGCGCATCGTGGGGCACAAGCCGACATCGGTCAGCAATGCCGCCGCTGCCGCCCTGCCCTTGACCACCCTCACCGCTTACGAGATGCTGTTTGACCGCCTGCAAGTCACCAACCCGGTACCTGGGGCCGCGCCAGCCGTGGTCATTATCGGCGGTTCCGGTGGTGTTGGCTCCATCGCCATCCAGTTGCTGCGTGCCAGAACCGATCTAACCGTCATCGCCACCGCCTCGCGCCCCGAAACGCAGGCTTGGGTAAAAGAACTTGGCGCACATCATGTGATTGACCACAGCCAACCCCTCGCTCCTCAAATCGAGGCGCTTGGCATCGGCCAACCGGGCTATGTGTTTTCAACCAATCACACCGGCGATTACATCGAACAGGTGGCGGAATTGATCGCGCCGCAAGGTCGGTTTGGCTTGATTGATGATCCGGAAAACCTGAACATCGCACCGTTTAAACACAAATCAATCTCGACCCATTGGGAGTTCATGTACACCCGCTCGCTCTTTGGCACCGCCGACATTGCCCAGCAAAGCGTCATACTGAACGAGGTTGCCGGGCTGATCGATGCAGGCAAGGTCCGGTCAACAGCTACCGAAACGCTGGGCACGATCAATGCCGAGACGCTCAAACAAGCACATGCCTTCCTTGAAACCGGCAAGGCCAAGGGCAAACTGGTGTTGGAAGGTTTCTAAATTCAAAAACTCTGGCGGCCACCACGCCGCCAGACACCCAGTTTAGGCCGCAGCCGCTGTTTCCTGAATCCGGGCAATCATCGCCCGCAACCCGTTCGAGCGCTGCGCCGACAGGTGCTCGTTCAGGCCCAGACGTCCCATCTCGGCCACAGCATCGACATTGGCCACCTCTTTGACCGCCGCGCCATTATATAGCGCCTTGAGCACTGCAATCAGCCCGCGCACAATCATCGCGTCGCTTTCGCCCTCAAAGGTGAACACATCGCCCTCTATGGTGATATGCAACCAAACCTGACTGGCGCACCCATCCACCTTGGTTGCGGGTACTTTCAGTGCCTCAGCCAGCGGGTCCATTGCCTTGCCCAGATCAATCACGTGGCGGTACCGGTCCTCCCAGTCTTCCAAAAATTCGAAATCCTCGACAATCTCTTCAAATGCCGGCTGGGCCATTCTTATGCTCCTGCTGTCTTCGCGATGACACCTATGTGTCCAAATTCCAAAGGTCCAGCCCCGTAAGTCTCTTTTCATCGCGCAGTGGATGGGGTAACCGGAAGGAAAGAAAAAAAGGCCGGTAAAATGCGTATTCTTCTTTGTGGTGTCCTTCTGTCCTCAATCGCCCTTGCTGGTTGCGGCGGAAAATCCAAAACGACATCGGTTCAGACCAGCGGTACGTCAAGCGTGAACCCGCTGATCAATCCTGACAAGAAAAGTGACCTTCAACCTGCCAAGAATACGTCTACGGTTCAAAGATCAGGCCTGTTCAAGAAAAAGATCAAAGTTATCCCCTATCAGGGTATTCCGGTGGCACAGATTAAATCGGTTGAGGTCAACGATACAGCCGGTGGAGCAATCCTGCTGGCCACTGGACTACCAACCCAGCAAGGCTCGTTTGACGTGCGCCTGATCCGCACCAACGCAGAGCCCGGAGTGCTGCATTACACATTAAACGCGGTCCAGCCCGCAACCACACCGCAAGGAACACAGCGCTCACGCGAAATTCAGGCCGCCCTGTTTCTGTCCAATCAGGACTTGCAAGGCATCAACACCATTCGCGTCTCCGGCACCGCAAACAGTGTGAGGGCGCGACGCTGATTGCAGGCTCTATAGCTCAACAATTTTGACGTTGGATTTTTTCGCCGCCAGTGCAATCTCACCATTGCACAGGCGAATGGCATGTTTGCCGAACACATCATTCCGCCAACCCATAAGCGCAGGCATATCGCGTTTTCCGGCCGCCATTGCATCCAGCTCGGCCGCATTGGCAATCAGCTTGGACGCCACCCCAAAGTTTTCGGCCTTCGCCTTCAATAGCACCCGCAGCAGATCCGCCAACGCCGGATTGACCTGCAGCTTGTCGCGCGAATCGTCTACCTTCGGCATTTGATCCGCTGGACATGCTTTACCCACCTCGACCGCTTTCAAGATGCCTTCCGCAATGTCGCCCTTCCGGGCCTCTCGTAACAGCAATCTAGAGCGTGAAAGATCCTTGGTGTCCGAAGGCTTTGTCGACGCCAATTCCACCAACGCATCATCCTTGAACACTCGGTTGCGCGGAATATTCCTGGTCTGGGCATGATTTTCGCGAAAACGTGCCAGTTCACGCACAATCGCCAAGAAACGACTGGATGAGTTGCGCGTTTTTACCCGCTTCCAGGCGTCTTCCGGATCAATGATATAGGTGTCCGGGTTTTCTAGAACACGAAGCTCTTCCGTCACCCAAGCGGCGCGCCCGGTGTCGGCCAGTTTCTTTGCCAGAAACTCATAAATCTGGCGCAAATGAGTAACATCGGCCAAGGCATAAACCTTTTGTGCATCGGTCAGCGGGCGTCGCGACCAATCCGTAAACCGAGAGCTTTTGTCCACCGATTGCTTTGCAATCTTGCGCACCAGTGTCTCGTATCCAACCTGCTCGCCAAAACCGCACACCATTGCTGCCACCTGTGTGTCAAACAATGGCGCGGGAATAACCCCGGCATCGACATAGAAGATCTCTAGATCTTGCCGCGCCGCGTGAAAGACCTTGACCACCGACGTATCACGAAACAACTCATAGAGCGGCTCAAGCGACAGCCCCTCTTCCAGCGGGTCCACCAAAACCGCATCATTCACACCGTCCCCGGCAAAAGCCAGTTGCACAAGGCACAGCTTGGAATAATAGGTGCGTTCACGCAGGAATTCAGTATCAACGGTTACGTAATCGTGTTGGGCGGCCCGGCTGCAGAACTCGGCCAGCTCTTGCGTCGTCTTCAAAGTTTTCATCGAGGGATTTGACGCTTTCTTAAATGCTGTTCACTGTCCCTCTCACCTATAAGTGAACGGGCTTCGAAAGAAAACAGGCGCTCAGGCCAAATCAATCCGTTCGGTCACACCCGCAGCAAACCGTTGCAAAACTGCCGGATAGAGGATGTGTTCTTGGGTCAAAACTCGCTTGGCAAGGCTCTCTGGTGTGTCACCTGCAAGAATCGGCACCCGTGCTTGGCCCAATATGGGTCCATCATCCAAGGCTGGCGTCACCTCATGTACCGTGCATCCTGCTTCAGCGTCACCTGCCTCCAAAGCTCGCGCATGGGTATTGAGCCCGCGATACTTGGGCAATAGCGAAGGGTGAATGTTCAGCATTCGCCCCTGCCAGTGGTTGACAAAATGTTCGGTCAGAACCCGCATGAACCCGGCCAGACAGATGATATCGGGCTGCGCGGCTTCCAAGGCGTCGATCAGCTGTTTTTCATAGCTGACCCGATCTTCGCCGTAAGGTCGGTGATCGACCACCGCCGTGGCCACGCGACGCGCCTGCGCCTTGGCCAGACCACCCGCGTCAGCATTATTCGACAGCACCAAACAAGGCCGCGCCGGATGGTCGCCGAGCATGCTGTCGATCAGCGACACCATGTTCGACCCGCCGCCCGAGACCAGAATGGCAACCCGTTTTGTCACCGAAGCGACCCTGTGTAAGCAACGCCCTCACCGGCCACCACGGTGCCCAGCACGGAAACCTCTTCACCGGCCTCGCGCAGCAAAGCGGTAACCGCATCTGCCTCACTAGCCTGCACTGACAAAATCATGCCGATGCCGCAGTTGAAGGTCTTGAGCATCTCTGCCTCAGCCATGCCGCCCTGCTCGGCCAACCAGTTGAACACCGGCGGCAGCGTCCAGCTGTCCAGATCAATCTCGGCTCCCAAATCATGCGGTAGAACTCGCGGCAGGTTCTCGGTCAGCCCGCCTCCGGTGATATGCGCCAAAGCATGCACGCCACCGGCCCGGATTGCATCCAGCACTTGCGTCACATACAACCGTGTCGGCGCCAGCAGTGCCTCGCCCAGCGAGCCCTCACCCCATGGGCAATCGGCGTCCCAATCAAGGCCGGACATCTCAACCAGCTTGCGCACCAATGAATAGCCGTTTGAGTGCACGCCATTGCTGGCCAGCCCCAACAGAACATCGCCCGCTTGCACGCCCTCCGGCAGGGCCGCACCCCGCTCCATCGCGCCGACGGCAAAGCCTGCCAAATCAAAATCACCCGCGCCATACATGCCCGGCATCTCGGCAGTCTCACCACCGATCAAGGCACAGCCCGAGCGCACACAGCCCTCAGCAATCCCTTCGATGATCCGTGCCGCCTGTTCGGTTTCCAGCTTGCCGGTGGCAAAGTAGTCGAGAAAGAACAGCGGCTCGGCCCCCTGACAGACCAGGTCGTTGACGCACATCGCCACCAGATCGATGCCAATGGTGTCCACATTGCCGGTATCAATCGCAATCCGCAGCTTGGTACCGACCCCATCAGTGGCTCCCACCAGAATAGGGTCGTTGTAACCGGCATCTTTCAGATCAAACAAAGCGCCAAAACCACCAAGGCCAGACATCACACCAGAACGATTTGTACGTTTCGCCGCCGGTTTGATCCGGTCCACCAGCGCGTTGCCCGCATCAATATCCACACCCGCATCGGCATAGGTAATCCCGTTCTTTCCGTCGCTCATGGCCATGCTCCTAAATCTGATGCGCCCCCGTTAGCCTATCCACCAATACAGCGCAATCGCAAAGCCTTGACGACTCTGTCCAACCGCCGTACCAGAGGTCTTAGGCGGGCCTGTAGCTCAATTGGTTAGAGCAGAGCGCTCATAACGCTTTGGTTGCGGGTTCAAGTCCTGCCGGGCCTACCACAACCGCCATTTATTCCCTTATAATCAACGAATGGGTGTCCCACGAATTGGGCAAAGTGGCCCATATGATTTCAATAGCTTACAAGCAAAGTGTCCCACGTTTTTCGCATGATTAAACCGAATTCAACGGATAGATATTCCGGCCTTACCAAAGACCAGTCGTTCCTTAGCTGTGGCTCATCGGCAGTATCAATTGCTTCGTAACTTAGATTTGACCTTCGAGCTTTTTGCTAGTTGCACCAATTCCCAGAACGCCGCGGGCAGCTCGTTGCGCCGCATCAATATCTCACGGCCAAACCTTCCCTAATCAGAGTGGTGCATACATCTGTGCCATCCACAAATAGCAAGCCACGCTGCCGACCATAGTTGCACTTCTTCGTGTATCCCCCACAGGGACGAAGCGCGAAGGGTTCAACTTTCTGGCATGCCACTCATTGGTCCCGTCACGCTCAATTTTTACCAAAAAATCGATATTGCCGTATTCGTGCGCGTAACCCGACGCCTTCCAGACCCCCGTAAGGTCCTGCGCCGGACCCGGGATCGCCAATAGCAGCCAAAGAAGAAAAGCGGCGCCAAATATTTTCACTTGCGCGATCAATCCTCGGAACTCAACGAAATTGGTGCGATGCTCGTGATCCTAGCAGAATCTGGTCATCTGTCGAGCGGCGCGAGCATTGTAAACTGAAAACACTTTAGAGACTGGCCTGTTCGTTGCAAACACCTAATCATGACCGTGACCTATGACGAGATGAAAAACCGCCGCAAGCAATGCCGTTCAGAGATTTGACTCTCACCCAAGCATATTAAGACCTGAACTTCATAAGTTTCAGCCAGATTGCGATAACCCAACACGCCAGTTCAACGACCCCCTCAATCAGTTGGTCAGTGCGCTCCAATTTTCATCCGGATTGAACACCACAACCTCTATCGCAGCCTCAAGGCTTTCCGGCCCTAGATCCGCCTCCCAAACCACACCAGATTCACTGATCTGGAAGCTGTGAACGCCCGTTACACCATATTCCGCGGGCACGGCCAGCAAGGCGTGCCCGGCAACCATGTTGCCGTTCACCATATAGGGCATCGCGCCGCCCGGGGCGGCGTCCCCTTGCGCTTTCAACAGCCGGAAATAATAGCCGTTGAATGGATCTGCCGCGGCGTCTTCGCCGCCCTCTTCAAATCCATCGAGATTGGCCCGCGCAGCCAGATCCCCGATCAGGCTGTTCTCCCCATCCCAGAACAGACCGTCACGATTGTCCGGCGACGAAATGATCGATGCGGCAAATTCCATCACGCCATCTCCGTCCTGATCTGTCTGGCGAAATTCAGACTGCAACTCGACATAGCCCTCCAACGCCTCGATGATCGCAATCTCATTGCCCCCAATCTGGCGTGCCAGCAATTCGTCCTCTGCGGCCAGTGCATCATACGACCAGCCGCTTTCAACCTGCATCAGAGGCACAGGAAAGGGCCATCCATCTTCGCCAAGCTCGATGACAACCGCATTCTCAGCCGGTACAAACCGATATCCCTCCCGATAAAGCGCCAGCAGGCTTGCCATATTCTGTTGCGTGGCTCCTTCATCCTCGACCCGCATCAGATCGGCAACAGCAGGGTCCATCGCGTCAACCGCAACCTGTGCGTCGCCAGTTTCAAGCCCTGCGACCAAAGCCTCCAGTGCGGCCTGAGGAGTTGCATATACCGGCGCCCCATCTGCCCAAAGTGTTTGACCAAATGTCACAGTACTCAACGTGACGAAGGCAATTTGTGAAAGACGTCCCATCATTACCTCCTCCTCTTGATGTTTGCTTTTTTCATCGATGACCCACCACGATGCGAAGCCGCCTTGGCACCACTACCGGATCTCTGCTTGGAAACCTTGGGCTTGGCTTTTGGTGCTGCCTTGTGACCGTTGCGATTTTGCGGTTTCGCGCTCGGTTTGACCGATTGTTTGGGCCTGTTGACTTTTGTCGAGCCTTGGCTGTGTTCCTTCAGGCCCTTGGATTTGTTCGACGACTTGATCGCTTTCCCCCCTGCAACGGCCCCACCTGCCACCGCTCCGGCAGCAACAGCCCCAGTCGAGATATCTTTTGCGCCGGTCTTTTCAGATAGGTTCTTGCGCAAGGCATCCGACTCTCGTGTACCGCCCGAATTTTTCATACCCAGCGTCGTCGCACCCGGTTTGTCTTTTCGTTCTGAAATACGGTCTTGGGCTTTGTCTTTCCGGTCATCGGAGGGTTTCCAACCTCCGTCCGGTCCGATGTCATTGGGTCGATCAATATCGATCTCATTCCCAATATTCACATTTCCATCCACATCGATATTGATATTGGGGTTTCGATAAATTGGGCCTCCTCCCCAACCCCCACAATTTCGGCACCCCCAGTACCCATACCAATCATCGTCATCGTCAAAGATTTCAGAAACCAACAGGATCGTCCCAAAGGTGATCAAACCCGCTGCGATGATATCGCCGGTGTTGTCCTGAGCATAAACAACCTCCGAGTCGTACTGCGGGACATAAACCACCTCGGGATCGGCCGGCTGTATAATCACGGAATCCGATGTCTCATCCCGGCTGACAGTCTGCTCCTCGGTATCAATGAGGGCCCCAGTCTCAATCGCCTGATCCCGTTTCACCTGCACCGCATCCATAACATCATCGGACTGTGCCAGCATTGCGTTGCCGATGGTTTCGGTCCACTCAATGTTTTCAGCCATTCGATTCACGA
This sequence comes from Roseovarius albus, assembly GCF_900172335.1. Classification (GTDB taxonomy): domain Bacteria; phylum Pseudomonadota; class Alphaproteobacteria; order Rhodobacterales; family Rhodobacteraceae; genus Roseovarius; species Roseovarius albus. The sequence goes on along the minus strand of NZ_FWFX01000001.1, from coordinate 494,554 downwards.
TTGTCGGGAACCCGATGGCAAGGACCTCGACACTCGGATCATACCCCTGCGCCTTGATCTCGTCCTCAAGCTCTTCCTGACTGCTTCCTTCGTTTTCCAAAAGCAGTCGGTCCGCCTTTACCACGTCAATGGGCGCGGTCGCCCCTACCAATATCTGGATCAGTAAAGTGTCCGGATATAACGCCACCGGTGCAACCAACTCTTGGAGTTCGGCGTCGGAAAACAGCTCATCTTCCGCGCTTTCATCTACCTCTTCAACCTGACTTGTTTCATCGGTCGCCGTATCGCTTTCTTGCGCGTTGACCGGTGTCAAAACCAGAAGATATGCAAACGCCAATGCAAATAAGAAATTTGTCTTAGGCATGTGATGCCTCCACCCTGAGTAATTTGTTTAATTTCAAATTCGGGCATGCCAAGCCTGTACAATTTTTCAGGCAGCCTAAACTGATACATTGTGACACTCAGGCTATCCCGCGCCCGACCATCCCGCAAGAATTTTAGAATCTGAAACCACATATGAACATTGTGGAACGCATCCAAACGTCATCGCGGAAACCAAAAGAGTGCCGCACTTCGTTTCGCTCAGTCTCGTTCTTTCAACCGCGACTCGATGCCTTCCAATCTTGCTAACACCTCATCACGATAATGATCCGTGCGTTCATCCGCTTCAGCATTATGCGCGTCCTGCATCGAATTCACGATCAGACCGACCACAAGGTTTACCACGGCAAAGGTGGTGATCAGGATGAAGGGCACAAAGAACACCCAGGCGTACGGGAAAACTTCCATCACAGGGCGCACGATCCCCATCGACCAGCTTTCCAGCGTCATGATCTGGAACAGCGAATAGGCCGAGCTGCCTATCGTGCCAAACCACTGCGGAAATGCGGCGCCAAACAATTTTGTCGCCATCACCGCACCGATATAGAAAATCAGCCCCATCAACAGGAACACCGATCCCATCCCGGGAAGCGCGTTGATCAGCCCTTCCACCACCCGGCGCAGCGAGGGTGCGACAGAGATCACCCTGAGCAACCTCAGAATCCTCAACGCCCGCAGCACCGATAGCCCCTGTGCCGCCGGGATCAGGGCAACACCGACAATCACGAAATCAAAAATATTCCAGCCATCGCGGAAAAACCGCCCGCGATGCGCCACCAGCTTCGCTGCAATCTCGACAACAAAGACAGCAAGACATAGCTTGTCCAATGTCACGATCAGACCGCCAGCCGCCTCCATCACCACGTCCGAGGTCTCCAACCCCAAAATGATCGCGTTAAACAGGATCACGCCCAGTATGAAATTACGTACGATCGGGCTGGCCAGGACGCCCTGAAGCCGGACGCGAAAAGACGAGGTCGGGAGATTGGTGCTCTGTGTCATGCGCCTGCATATGGGGTAAGCCAGCGGATTTGCCAAGGTGTTCTATCGGATGCGAGCCAATATCCTACCAATCCCAGTGATACCGGCACCGGTGCCGCCCGTGATTATCCGCATCCCCGTCCACGGCACAATAGCGCGAACAGGCCGAAACCGCGCAAAAATGCGGTGCCCCCCACCCGCTTAGCAATTTGCGCGATAATGCGCGTTTGATCAGCGCTTCCTTGGCCAGATCATGCAAAACAGCATCCAGCGTGACATCTTCATACATGTCCCAAAGGGCGTCATCTTCGACTTTGTGCTCAAGGTATTTGACCACCTGGCCGGCATTCTGCTCCTGAATGACATGCAGGTATGCCTCGTCCACGATAAGCTCCATCACCTTCAGGCGGTCAGCACGGGGCAGCGCGGCGCTGGCCATCAACGCCTTGCGCTCCGGGGATATAAAATCCGGATTGATATTGACCATCTCAACCCTCCTGAACCCAAGTACCTCTCGAACAAAGAAAACAAAGAACGTCTTGTAACGATAAGATTACAATAGCAGTTTCTTCATCGAGCATCCAGTTTTCACCAAATTGGACCGTTTGCCTAGCCTACGCTGTAACCTTCCTCACGCCGTTGTGCAGAAGCGTTGTTTGCATCTTTCAGGTTGATCCTCCCATATCTCAGAAAACACCACAGACAGGATCGCCCCCATGCTGCGCAAATTCATGATCGCACTGACATTGCTCACGCTGCCGACCGCCACGCTCGCCGCGTGGAAGACTTCTGCCCCCGAAGTCTGGGACATCTGGGAAGGCCACAATCCTGCCAATGCCAAGCCGGTTGATCACAGTACATGGGACAAGTTGTTGAAGAAATATGTTCGTCAGGATCAAAACGGCCTCAACCGCTTTGCCTATTCCAAGGTTTCCGCCGCAGACAAGGCTGCGCTGAACACCTACATCGGGCAGCTCAGTCAGATCGAAATCACTGACCGAGCCCGCCCGGTACAGCTGGCCTATTGGATCAATCTTTACAACGCCCTGACCGTCAAAGTGATCCTTGACCATTACCCGGTCAAATCCATCCGCGACATCGACACTTCGGGACTTTTCTCAAACGGTCCTTGGGGGTCAGAACTGATCACCATTGAAGAAGCTGACCTTGCATTGGACGACATCGAACACGCCATCCTGCGTCCAATCTGGAAAGACCCGCGCATTCACTACGCGGTCAATTGCGCCTCGGTCGGATGCCCCAACCTTCACAATCAGGCTTTCACCGCCAAAAACGCCAACAAACTGATGGATAAGCTGGCCCGCGATTACATCAACAGCCCGCGCGGACTGGCCGTGAGTAACGGTAAAATCACCGTCTCCAAGATCTACAAATGGTTTACCTATGACTTCGGCAATTCCGAGGCCGCCGTTCTGAACCATCTGGCCAAATATGCCGATTCCGAGCGCAAGGCTGCGATCACACAAATCGGCCGTATCCACAACAGCGCCTATGACTGGTCCCTGAACGAATAACCCCCTTGCGCCAAGCACTTGGCGGTGGTTCATAGGGTACATGCCCCATGCCGTAACCACCGCCATTCTGATCGTTCTGGGCAGCGTAGCTGCCCTCGGCGGTGAATGGCTAGGCCTGCCCTTGCCCTATCTGATCGGGCCACTGGTGCTCAGCGGATTGATCACCACCATCCTGCCGCGCCGGCTGCCCGACGCCTATCACTTCCCCTATTGGCTGCGCCTGATCTTCATCGCTGTCATCGGCGTGATGATTGGGGCACGGATCACACCCGAATTGTTCGCCCTCACTCCCGCGCGGATTGCCGGTCTGACGGCAATCGCGATCTTCGTCCCGTTGGCCCACGCATATAGTTACGCAATCTTTCGCAAGCTTGGGCGGTATGACCATGTCACCTCCTTCTACGCCGGTGCGCCCGGGGGTCTCTATGAATCATTGGCCCTGGGCGAGGAAATGGGCGCCGACATGGCGCGCCTGACCCTGCAACAGTTCCTGCGCCTGATCCTGGTGGTCACCGCCCTGCCCTTTGGCATCTCGCTCTGGGTCGGCAGCCCCGTTGGCAGCGCCGGGGGCATGACCATGGCAGAGGCCAACATCGCCCTCACTGACCTGCCTCCGACCATCGCGGTCATCGCGGCTGGCCTTCTCGCTGGCCTCTATATCCCGCTCCCAGCAAAGCAACTGACCGCTCCGCTTGTGTTGGCGGCGATTGTAACGCTGACAGGTCTGGTGGATTTAAACCTGCCGCAATGGCTGATCAATGTTGCACAGATTGTGATTGGTACAGCGCTTGGCAGCCAGTTCGCTGGGCTGAACCGGAGGCAACTGCAAAAGGGTATCCTGCTCTCTCTGGTCTCAGTTGGCGGTATGCTCATCATGGCCGCCGGATTTGCCTCTGCCCTGCACCATTACACTGGCCAGCCCTTTGATGCCCTGTTCATCAGCTTCTCCCCTGGCGGCGTGACCGAAATGGCACTCGTTGCCCTCAGCCTCAATGCCAGCCCCACCCTTGTCACCCTGCACCACGTCTGGCGCATCCTGCTGACGGTCATCGGCCTGTCGATCAGCGCGCGTATGATGCGGCGTCAGCTTTGACATATTAGCCGGGTCAGCTTATCTGAACATATGTTCAGTTAAGGGATCTGGTATGAAACTCGACCAAACCGCCGCCATCATCACCGGTGCCGCTTCCGGTCTCGGGGCCGCCACCGCCCGGTATTTCCGCAGCCAGGGCGCGCAAGTCACGATATTGGACCGCGATGTGGAGGCAGGCAGCGCACTCGCCCAAGACATCGGCGCGCAATTTGTCGAAGTCGATGTGACCGATGAGAACTCGGCTCAACAAGCACTTGCCTCCGCCAGTGCGCAGATGGGCAGGATCACAGCCGCGATCAACTGCGCTGGCATCGCCATTGGCGAAAAAACCCTCGGCCGCGACGGCCCGCATGATCTGGCCGCCTTCCAGCGCACCGTCGATATCAACTTGATCGGCAGTTTCAATATCGCCCGCCTCGCCGCTGCTGAAATCGCCCAGAACTCCCCCGCCCAGGACGGCACCCGTGGTGTGATCATCAACACCGCCTCCATCGCTGCTTTTGACGGCCAAAAGGGACAAGCCGCCTATGCCGCATCCAAGGGCGGCATCGTCGGCCTCAGCCTGCCCGTGGCTCGCGATCTGGCACGCGACGGCATCCGGGTGATGGCGATTGCTCCAGGCATTTTCCTTACCCCGATGCTGCAAGGACTGCCGCAAGAGGTTCAGGACACACTCGCGCAGGATGTAACCTGCCCCAAACGTCTGGGTGACCCAAACGAGTACGCCAAACTGGCCGGTTTCATCGTCGAATGTGATTATCTGAACGGCGAGGTCATCCGCCTCGATGGCGCACTCAGAATGCAATAAGGCCCATATTCAGAGTTTTGTACAAAACCCGTGTACAACTTTTACAAGTTGTATGTTTCATTCAGGCCCCCGCTTCGGCCTTCTCCGCCAGTTCCAGCCACTCTTCCTCGGCCGCCATTAGCGCTTCTTGCCGTTGGCTTAACGCCTCTGTCGCCTTCTTAAACTTCACCGGCTCGCGCGTGAACAGCTCCGGATCCGCCATCAACTCTTCCAGTTTGGCAATCTCGGCATTTAGCCGATCCATCTCACTGGGCAGCTTTTCCAAACGGTGCTTTTCAGTAAAAGACATGCTATTTTGCGGCGTTGCCTTTGACTTTGCCCCTTTGTCCTTAGTCTTTGTTTCTTCTTTAGAATCTTTACGATCAGATGCGCCTGCTTCATACTTTTGCGCCTGATAATCAGACCACCCTCCGGCATAAGCCACCGCCTGACCGTTACCCTCCATCGCAACAGTGATGGTGGCGACACGATCCAGAAAGTCACGATCATGGCTAACCAGCAGCACCGTGCCATCGTAGTCGTCCAGCAGTTCCTGCAGCAGGTCCAGCGTCTCAATATCCAAGTCGTTGGTTGGTTCATCCAACACCAACAAATTACTTTCGCGGGCCATCAGTTTAGCTAGCAAAAGTCGGGCTTTTTCCCCACCAGACAAGGACTTAACCGGTGCTCGGGCCTGCCTTTCGTCAAACAAAAACGCCTTAAGATAGCCCACAACATGCTGTGGCTGGCCACGCACCATGATTTGGTCCGACTGCCCGGAAATTCGCATTTCATCATCAGCTGTCAGATTATCCCAAAGACTTTGCTCAGGGTCCAGTCGCGCCCTAGATTGATCAAACACTGCCTTATGCAGCTTTGTACCCAATCCAACGGTACCATTGTCCGGTTCAATCTCTTTCAGCAGCATTTTAAGCACTGTGGTTTTGCCCACACCATTTGGACCAACAAAAGCCACCCGATCGCCGCGCTGAACTTTGAGATCAAAATCTGACAAGATGACCTTATCGCCATAAGTCTTTGATATACCTTTAGCTTCGATCACCTTTTTGCCCGACTTCGGGCCGCTATCCAACGCCATAGCGGCACCACCTTCGCGTTTAATCTGGGCCGAACGCTCCGCGCGTAGTTCCTGCAAAGCGCGCACCCGGCCTTGGTTCCGCTTGCGTCGTGCACTGATCCCTTCAACAGCCCAACGGGCCTCGGCTTTGATCTTGCGGTTCAGCTTGTGCCGGGCTTGGTCCTCCTCGTCCCAGATCTTATCACGCCAGGCTTCAAAGCCTTCGAAACCGGTTTCTTGGCGCCGCACCATTCCCCTGTCAATCCAAAGGGTTGCGCGGGTTAGCGCACGTAAGAAAGCGCGGTCGTGGCTGATAAGAATATAGGCAGAGCGGGTTGACTTCAGCTCCTGCTCCAGCCAGTTGATAGCCTCGATATCCAAATGGTTCGTCGGCTCGTCCAGCAGCATCAATTGCGGTGCTTCAGCCATTAATTTGGCGAGTGCCGCCCGACGCCGCTCCCCACCAGAGGCGGTTGCAACAGGACGGTCGGGATCAAACTTCAACCCTTCACCGGCCATTTCAACCCGGTACATCTCGCCCGGATCCAAAGCACTGGCCGCATAATCGCCCAGCGTTTCAAACGCAGACAAATCCGGATCTTGCTCCATATATCCCACGCTGATGCCGGCAGGGACTACGCTTTTGCCCTGATCTTGCTCGACCAACCCAGCCATGACCTTCATCAGGGTTGACTTGCCAGAGCCATTGCGCCCGACCAGCGCCACCCGATCACCGGGCTGCACCACAAGGGAGAGGTCATGAAACACCGGCTCGCCGCCGAATGTCAGGGAAATATCGTTAAGCTGAAGAAGGGGTATACGTACCATGTTCTGCCGCTATCGCGACAACCCTGCGCCGTCAAGCTATTGCGCCACCGCCCGCAACAATCGTTTGCGCGCCGCCGGAATTGATTTGATCTCGAGCCCCGTAAAAACATGCAAAGTATCCATATGGTTATCCACCACCGCATGATCTGAGACCCATCCGCCCATTAGAAGGTATGTGCGCAGCAAGGGCGGCATGCGCGACATCGCCAATTTGGCATCTGGTTTGCGCCACCGCAGAATTTGCGCAAAACGGAACACGGCAGGTGCCTTGACCCTTGGCAACCATCTGCGGGGGGCTAGATGGCGATCTTTCAACATCGCAAAAGAATCTGTATAGGTGTCAGAGTCCGTGCCCTTGAATGACGAACATCCAAACAACATTTCTATATTATTATCATCCACATAACGGGTCATTGCTCCCCAGGCGACACGCAGAATATCGGGATCATTGTGATCCGGATGTATACAGAAACGTCCCAATTCAACCATCGATCCCTGAAAATCGCTCAAGGCGGACAACTCGTAAAACTGCGCCGAGTAGCTGTGTCCAATTTCCGACCCATTTGACAAAGGCAAAATGCGAAAACAGCACGTCAGTTTGCCGGTTTTAACTTCGCGAATAAGGACATGTGTGCAGATCTTGTCAAATACGTCGGCATCCAAATTCTGTGACATATCCCCCGCATCACGGAACACCATATAACGCAAGGCCTGCGCCGCCCGAACATCGGCTTCTGATTCGGCGATTGTGGCGACATAGCGTGCGGTTTGAATTGGCGACATACCTTTCACACCTCAACAGTTAAGCAAGACATGTTCTGCTTAACATGAAAAATATGACAAGATCGCGACGTTAGTTCAAGATGTCGCTGGGATCGAAGTTGCCGATATTGCCGAGCAGTTGCTTGAGGAAGCCTCGCCCCTTAACTGACGTTTCCGTCACGCGCCGTGCGAGCGGCACAATATTACCGTCCGCCAAGCTAAAGCGTTCAATATTTTTAATAGTGTCAGACTCATTGAAACTGATCGCAAGAACCTGACGCTCAACAACTTCTGGTTTTTTTACACCGTATTTCCGGATGCGACTGCGAATATAGTAGTAATCTCCATCGCTACGGACGCCCGATGTCGACGGGGCACCGATCACATCATCAACGGTTGCCCGGTTATCCACACCAACCACCAGATCAGCGAGTTCTTCTTCGGGTGGCACATAGCCATGATTGCTATATTGTGCGCTACATCCTGTAACAGCGATCAAACCCAACACGCCCAGACCGGACAGAACCCTTTTTTTGACTGCGAACATCACTGCCCTCTTGAACTCGGCCCCATGGGCCTTTTATCCCGCTTACAACAAGGTGGCCTACCGGTTCAAGAAACTAGAGACCAAAGAACATGCAAGATCAGACCCACACGACGACCTCCTACTACGTTGCAAAGCTGTCTCCGCACAAGCCTGTTGCGTTCAAATTGACGCCAGATTCGGCGAAATGCGATGCAATCGCACAATCACTAGGCCTGGAAGGGCTGCGAAAACTGCGATTTGCTGGCGAATTGAAAGCCAGCGGCAAGGCGAATTGGCTGATCAGCGCTGAACTTGGCGCAACCATTGTTCAGCCGTGCATCGTCACACTCGCCCCTGTTACCACCCGTATCGACCAATCGGTCTCACGGCTATTCGTGAAGAAGATGCCTGAGCAACAATTAACCGGTGATGGGTTCGAGATGCAAGAAGACGACACCCTCGAACCACTGGGCGAGGTTATCGATATCGAATCAATTATGATCGAGTCGCTCGCACTAGCGCTCCCTGACTACCCAAGATCCGAGAATGGGGCGCTGGAACAGCAAAACTTTGCCGAACCCGGTGTCACACCCATGACCGATGAAGATACACGCCCCTTTGCAGGGCTCTCAGCCCTAAAAGCAAAGCTGGAAAAGCCGGAATAGGCGTGGCAAAAAAACACTTGCCCCTTGGCGAATTCACTGTATTTTCGCGCTCTCACGGGATTTGGACTTGAATCAGGCACTCTTGACCGATTAAGAGCCCGATCAAGCTGTTAACACGGGTCTGCTGACCCACTAGAATTGAGGTTGCGACATGGCCGTCCAACAAAACAAAGTATCGAAATCACGTCGCAACAACCGTCGCGCGCATGACGCACTGGTTGCTGCGAACCCAAATGAGTGCCCAAACTGCGGTGAGCTGAAGCGCCCACACCACGTTTGCGGTGCTTGTGGTCACTATGCAGACCGCGAAGTCGTCGCGATGGCAGACGAAGTCGATCTGGAAGACGACGCAGCCTAATTTAAACAGGGATTGGCGTCCGCATGACTTCTGCCTTGGATCAGTCCAACGCTCAAAGCGGACGCATAGTTATCTCTGTTGACGCCATGGGTGGAGATCAAGGACCGGCAGCAGTTGTTGCCGGTATTTCCAGTTCTGCGCAAATAAACCCAGACATTGCGTTTATTCTACACGGCCCCAAAGACGAGCTGAAACGGCTAGTTGCCCGCAAGAAAAATCTTGCAGGGCGGTGCGAACTTCGCGATGCGCGTGATGTCGTTCAGATGACTGACAAACCCAGTCAGATCATGCGTCAGGGCAAAGACACATCGATGTGGTCAGCCATCGAATCTGTGCGAAATGGCGAGGCAACGGTTTGTGTGTCGTGCGGCAACACCGGCGCACTGATGCTGATGTCTGTGGTACGCTTACGCAAACTGCCGGGGATTTACCGCCCCGCGATCGCCGTGCTATGGCCCTCTCAGAACCCGCAAAACTTCAACATCATGCTTGATGGTGGTGCTGACATTCGCGCCGATGCCAAGGATCTTATGCAATATGCGCTGATGGGCACATCTTATGCCCGCAACGGATTCGGGCTGGAACGCCCCCGTGTCGGTCTGTTGAACGTAGGCACAGAGGAACACAAAGGCCGTTCTGAACTGAAAGAGGCCTATGATCTGATCGCAGCCAATGCGCACAACGCAGATTTCGATTTTGTCGGCTTCGTCGAAGGGCGCGATTTACCTGGGACTACATGTGACGTGATTGTGACTGACGGCTTTACCGGTAATGTCGCCCTGAAAACCGGCGAAGGCACAGCTGGCCTGATTTCGACCCTGCTGCGAGAAGCGTTTAAGTACAGCCCTCTCTCACGTCTGGCCTCGGTTCTGGCCTATACATCGTTGCAACGCTTGAAAAAGCGCGTTGATCCACGCCGCGCCAATGGCGGCGTATTCTTGGGCCTCAATGGCACAGTAGTGAAATCTCACGGCGCAGCTGATGCAACTGGCGTTTCCGCAGCTGTGAAACTGGCGTATCAGCTGGCTGAGACTGGTTTTACTGAAAAGCTCGCTGCACGGGTTGCATCTGCTTCGCTGCTTGAGCAGGATGGCCCAACCGAAATCTCAAACGACGGTGAAACTGAATGACTATACGCGCCGTTGTCGAAGGCGTCGGGCACTATCTGCCAGAGCGCATTGTTCCGAACTCGGAATTTGAAAAGATACTCGATACCACAGACGAATGGATTCGCACGCGATCCGGCATCGAACAGCGCCATTTTGCGGCTGAGGGACAATTGACCTCGGACTTGGCTATCAGGGCAGCAACGATGGCTCTGGCAAACGCCGGTTTGCAAGCGGATGACATAGACGGCGTTATCGTTGCCACCTCAACCCCTGATCTGACCTTCCCCTCTGTTGCGACAATGGTTCAACAAGGCTTGGGAATGACACGCGGATTTGGCTTTGATGTTCAGGCCGTCTGTGCAGGGTTTGTGTATGCCTTGACCAATGCCAATGCGATGGTGGTATCGGGTCAGGCCAATCGCGTGCTTGTGATTGGTGCAGAAACTTTCAGCCGGATCATGGACTGGACCGACCGCGGGACTTGTGTGCTCTTTGGAGACGGCGCCGGTGCTCTGATCCTGTCTGCGCAAGAAGGGAATGGCACAACTGATGATCGTGGGATTCTGTCTGCTGATTTGAACTCCGATGGCCGTTATCGCGACATGCTTTTCGTTGATGGCGGTGTCTCCTCCACAGGCACTTCGGGCAAGCTGCGCATGCAGGGCAACGCCCTCTTCCGCCAGGCGGTAGAGAAGCTGGCCAGCACCGCAGAGGCGGCACTGGATAAGGCCGGACTGGCAAGCGGCGATATCGACTGGATCGTTCCCCATCAGGCCAATATCCGCATCATTCAAGGCACCGCCAAGAAGATGGGGATCTCGATGGATAACGTCGTGGTGACCGTACAGAATCATGGCAACACTTCTGCCGCATCGATTCCCTTGGCCCTGTCCGTTGGTGTATCCGAGGGCAAAATCAAGCGAGGCGATCTGGTTTTGACCGAGGCAATCGGCGGCGGATTGGCCTGGGGCGCGGTGATTCTGCGCTGGTAATCCCCTAAGTAACCGGGAATTATCGCTTAAACTGCCTCTGCCAAGTCGTTGACATTGACTCGTAAATTCCTTCCGCCCTAAAGTCGTACAACAGTCGGAGGGGATTTCATGAGTGATAAAACATTAACCCGAATGGATTTGAGCGAGGCCGTCTTTCGCGAAGTGGGCCTGTCGCGAAATGATTCTGCCCAGTTGGTCGAAAGTGTTCTCGATCACATCTCTGATTCCCTTGTGAAAGGGGAGCAGGTCAAAATCTCTTCCTTTGGGACGTTCTCTGTCCGCCAAAAAACGGCCCGCGTAGGTCGTAACCCCAAAACCGGCGAAGAAGTCCCGATCAATCCGCGCCGCGTTCTGACCTTCCGCCCTTCACACCTGATGAAGGACCGCGTTGCCGCAGGGAACAAGAAATAACATCGGGAAACGGTTATGGCCAAATCCGCCGATGCCTTTCGAACAATCAGCGAAGTCGCCGACTGGCTTGATACACCTGCCCATGTGCTCCGATTCTGGGAAAGCAAGTTCAGCCAAATCAAACCGGTGAAACGCGCAGGCGGGCGACGGTACTATCGCCCCAATGACATGCGGTTGATCGGTGGTATCAAGAAGCTGCTGCATGACGATGGAATGACCATCAAAGGCGTGCAAAAGATTCTGCGTTCTGAGGGCATCAAACATGTGACTGCCCTTTCCCAACCCCTAGATGACGGTGATGCCGCCACGTTGTATGGTCCTGCTGAACCCGCTTCAGTGTCAAAAGTTGTGGAGCAACCGAGTGCTCCTGAGACTGTAGCACCTCCTGAAGCTCAGGCGAGCACTGTGCAGAAAAGCCCTGAAACGGAGACCGCCGCCGAGCCTGTAATCGCAAGTACGCTACAGGAACCATCTCCTGAACAAATGCCGGTGATGACACCTTCCAAAGAAGCGGTGAAAGCGGAAGCCCCAGCGTTCCGCCCTGCCAAGGTCACGGTCCCAAATGATCCCAGTGACGATATTACTACAACGTCCGGTGCGCTTAGCGCTCTTGCACAGCTTAATCGCGCTCTTTCTGATAAAGAAATCATCGCCCTTGCCCCGATTGCTGAACGGCTACAAGCCGTAGCAAACCGCCAGAAGAGCAAGGCAGCAAGCTAACGTGGAAATTTTGGGAATTCCCTCTTGTTCCCGGTGCGAAATGCGGTATGTAACGCCAATCGTCGGGCTATGGCGCAGCCTGGTAGCGCGTCCGTCTGGGGGACGGAAGGTCGCAGGTTCGAGTCCTGCTAGCCCGACCATTTTCAAAACCGCCCGCCCGTTTCTTGGGCGGGTGTTTTTGTATCTGCATCTTGGCGTCGAGGGAGAACGCACATGAAAACCGGCGTTTTGTCAGATCGGCAAATCAACCAGATGATTGCCGAAGGTGGTATCTCGGCTTCCTCCCCCATCCTGGACGAGCAAATTCAGCCTGCATCTCTCGATTTGCGCCTAGGCGACATTGCCTATCGCGTGCGCGCCTCGTTCCTGCCCGGTAAGTCCTCAACGGTATCTGAGCGGCTGGAAGAACTGACGATGCACCAGATCCCTCTGGCAGGCGGTGCCGTACTCGAAAAAGGCTGTGTCTATGTCGTGCCATTGATGGAACAGCTGCGGTTGCCCGTGGGCATGACGGCCGCCGCCAGTGCCAAAAGCTCAATCGGACGCCTTGACTTGATGACCCGAGTCATCACTGATCAGGGCATCGAATTTGATCGCGTACCCGAAAGCTATGATGGACCGCTGTATGCCGAGCTTTGCCCACAGAGTTTTTCCGTCGTGGCGCAGCCTGGGCAGCTGCTGAACCAGATTATATTCCGGCAAGGCAAGACCATCCTGTCAGACGAAGAATTGCTCGAGGTTCATCATCGAACGCCCATCGTTTCGGGCGAACCTGTGATTTCAGATGGGTTGGGGTTTTCAGTCGATCTGAAACCGAAATCCGGCAACCTCGTCGGATATCGTGCCAAACGCCACACCGGCGTCGTGGATCTGTCAAAACTCGCCCATTACAACCCTTCTGAGTATTGGGAAGAAGTTCACACCACAGACGGCCGTATCATCCTTGATCCCGGCGCGTTCTACATTCTCGTCAGCCGCGAGGCGATCGCCATCCCGCCAGACTGCGCTGCTGAAATGGCCCCTTATCTGGCGATGGTCGGTGAATTCCGCGTACACTATGCGGGCTTTTTTGATCCGGGCTTTGGATTCGATGCTGCTGGAGGATCAGGCTCTCGCGGCGTCCTCGAAGTGCGTTGCCATGAAGCACCATTTGTATTGGAACATGGTCAGATCGTAGGCCGCTTGGTTTATGAAAAAATGGATGAAATCCCGCAGCAACTTTATGGCACGGATATAGCTTCGAATTATCAGGGTCAGGGCCTGAAACTCTCTAAGCACTTCAAAAGCTGACTTTGCATTTGATCAAGGGCGCGGCTGATCTGTGGTGATAGGAGCAAACGGTCGAAACCCGATCAGTCTTCGAACAACTCGCTTTGCCCCTCTTCCGTTGCTTCTGCTGCGTCTTCGTCGCCTTCGCCCAACTGCGGCATGGCCCCCGGCGGTGGGCGGTTGTCCAGCAGTCCGGCAGAGCGCAGTTCCTTCAACCCTGGCAGATCGCGCGCGTTTTCTAGACCAAAATGATCGAGGAAGCCCTGCGTGACAACAAACGTCACCGGACGACCCGGAGTCATCTTACGGCGTCCAAAACGGATCCACTCCATTTCCAGCAGTTGATCCACAGTCCCGCGCGAGACTGAGACTCCGCGGATCTCTTCTATCTCTGCCCGCGTGACCGGCTGATGATACGCAATAATCGCCAAGGTCTCGATCGCAGCACGGCTGAGCTTGCGGATCTCAACCGTTTCCTTTTGCATAAGAAATCCAAGATCTGGTGCAGTGCGCATGGCCCAGGCATCCCCGACCTTCTCAACACTCACACCCCGCCCCTCATACCGCTTGCGCAAATGCACCAAGGCTTCGGCCGCGTCACAGCCGTGTGGCATGCGGGCTTCGATTTCCTTCACCGTGACCGGCTCAGCCGTAGCAAAAAGGATCGCCTCACACATGCGTTCTTGTTCGGCAATTGGTGGCGCCTCAAACAGGCTTTCTTCTTGTGTAACACTCTCTTCGGACATCAATTGTCTTTCTTGCGGCGCAGCTCAATCGGCGCAAATGTTTCGGATTGGCGGATGTCGACCATGCCCTGTTTGGCCAATTCTAATGAGGCCGCAAATGTCGAGGCAGTTGCACTGCGCCGCCGGCCGGGCTCGGATGTGAAATCATCCGGTAAATAGCTGATGATATCAGTCCACGTCCCAGCAAAACCGATCAGCCCCCGCATGCGTTCCAGGGCCTGCTCCATGGTAAAAATTGCATCGCGATCCATGACATAGGGGCGAAACTCATCTTTGGTTCTGATCCGGGCATAGCCTTGCATCAGATCCAGCAGCGTGGCCGTGTAGGTCACTTTCTTCACGCGTTCAACGTTTTCAGGAATACCCCGTGCAAAGAAATCCTTGCCCAGTTGATCCCGCGCCATCAGCTTGGCGGCGGCATCGCGCATGGCCTGTAAGCGCTCCAACTGGAACGCCAAGTGCGCTGCGAGTTCCTCGCCCGAAGGCCCCTCTTCGGTTGGATCAGGAGGCAGCAGCAGGCGAGACTTGAGAAACGCCAACCACGCCGCCATCACCAGATAGTCCGCGGCCAATTCCAATCGCAAACGTTTAGCCTTTTCAACAAAGGCCAAATATTGCCGCGCAAGTTCCAAAACTGAGATTTTGCGCAAATCAACCTTTTGCGTCCGGCTGAGGGTCAGCAACAGGTCCAACGGACCTTCAAACCCATCAACATCCACGATCAACGCTTCGGAGGCGATGCGCTCCGCCACCGATTCCGTTGTGCTCATCTCATCAAATGTTTCGTCAGCCATCCGCGCGCCTGTTACTCAGCGCCTCCAGCTTCGCCTCTATGGCCGCAATGTCAACCTCTTGCGAGGCTTTCCGCGCGCTCAGCGCCCGTTCTGCACGCACTTCCGCGATCTCAGTCATCTCGCCGGACGCTTCAGCCACTTCGGCGCGTTCGGTCAAAGTTCCATTGCAGTGCAGGATCACGTCGCATCCGGCGTCCAACGAGGCACTCGATAAGTCCGCAAGAGACCCTTTTAGCGCTTTCATCGATATATCATCGGTCATAATCAACCCATCGAAACCAATCTGATTACGAATGATGTCCATCATTATCGGTGACGTGGTTGCCGGGCGCTGATCAACCGCCTCATAGACTAGATGCGCGGTCATCCCCATCGGCAGGTCATTCAGCGCCTTGAACGGTGCAAAATCCACGGTGTCTAACTCTGAGCGAGGTGCATTGACTACGGGAAGATCAAAGTGGCTGTCCGCAGCGGCTCGACCATGGCCCGGAATGTGCTTCGCAACGGGCAGAACACCACCATCCAAATGACCATCCGCCACAGCTCGGCCAATCGCCGCAACTTGAGCCGGATCCGTGCCATAACAGCGGTTTTTCAAAAACGGGTGGGTTTTATCGCAAGCCACATCAATGAGCGGCGCACAATTGCTGTCGATACCCAGATCAAGTAGCTCATGCGCCATGATCCGTGAACGGATGTACATCGCCTCAACAGCGGCATCCCCTGCTGCAACCACATGATCCAACGGTGGCAGCCATTCACGCCACAAAGGCGCCCGCAGGCGCTGCACGCGCCCGCCCTCTTGATCGATAAGGATTGGCGCATTATGCCCCGCGGCCTCGCGCATTTCAGCACAAAGCGCGCGAATCTGATCCGGCGTGTCGATATTGCGTGCAAAGAGAATAAAACCAAATGGCCTAGATTTGGAAAATAGCGCCTTTTCTTCAGATGTTAACCGCAATCCCTCTGCATCCAGAATGCAGGCCCCGTAACGGCTCATCGGCTGACAACCGGGATACAGTCCGCCCCTTCCGACACTAACGCAGAACAGAATCGGCGTGCATCGCTCAGATCCGAGAACCCATGCGCGCGTAGACGATAGAACACACGCCCGCCGCTGGTCGCCTTTTGCACCACACGTTGCTTGCCTTCGAGGTAATCGCCGAACTTGCCAGACAAACGTTCCCACTCGGACCGGGCAACCGCATCGCTTTCATAGGCTCCTAGCTGCGCCAGACGTGTACCAGCCGGAATATTGGCCGGATCAAGATCCAGTGCTAACTTTGGTGCCTCTGTTGCAACCGGCTTAGCTGTGTTCAAGCTTGCAGGGCGCAATTGTGGGCGCAGGGATTTGGCCAAGCCGGCTTTGATCACCTTGGCCTCGGGCTTTTCGTCTTGAGTCACCTGCAGAACCGCCAGTTCAATTTGGTTGGCCGCAGGCTTGGCGATTTCTTCAGGCTCCGATGAGGCCCCCGCCACCGTTTCCCCCTGCAAATCATCAAGGTCCAGTTCCAACGGTTCGGGTGCTAGAATTAGCTGTTCAGCTGGGCCTTCAGCAATGCCTTGGGCTGCCACATTATTCACGGCCAAACCTTGGTTCAACGCGGGTTTTCCGCCCGGATCCTCTGGCGCTTCGCGCATCGGCCCTTCGGCTGCACGCACAACTGGAACGCCGCTCACATCCCGCACCAGCAGGTCATAACCCCACATACCAAGGCCCGCGATCAATGCCAAAGACATCCCCGCACCTAAAAAATTGGTTGCTTTGCCAACTGCGCCGCCCCGGCCGTCATGGACCTCGGACTGAATTTCCTGATAACTCGCCATTTTACTGCCTCGCTGCCACCGGCGGTAAAATGTCTAGCCGGGGATCACTGAACTGCCTCACCCCGGCGATTATCGGATGTCTTAGCGCATCTCTTCTGCCGGTGTTACGCCTAGAATACCAAGACCAGCAGAAATAACAACGGCTACGGCACAAGCTAGGGCGATTTTTGCCTGTGTACCCGCAACATCTGCCTCATCAAGGAAGCGCAATTCGGGTTTATCATTGCCCCGATTCCACAGCGTATGCAGCTCGCTTGCCAGATCATAAAGGTAGAAGGCAACGCGATGCGGCTCATTTGTGCGACCCGCAATCTCAACCAAACGCGGCCACTCGGCCAGTTTTTTCATAGTATTGAGCTGCGCAATATCCGAAAGGCCAGACAGGTCTGCATTGGCAATCGTGGCATCATCCAGATCAACCCCAGCCTCACGCGCCTTGCGCATCACTGAATTGATCCGTGCATTGGCGTATTGAACGTAAAACACCGGGTTGTCTTTGGATTGTTCCAACACCTTGTCAAAATCAAAATCCAGCGGCGCATCGTTCTTGCGGGTCAGCATTACAAAGCGGGTCACATCCGCGCCCACCTGATCCACAACGTCGCGCAGGGTCACAAAGGTCCCTGCCCGCTTGGACATCTTGAACGGCTCACCATTTTTGTAGAGCTTCACCAGCTGCGTCAGCTTAATGTCCAATGACACCTTGCCATCAGACAAGGCCGAAACAGCAGCTTTCATCCGCTTCACATACCCACCGTGATCCGCACCAAACACATCAATCAGCGCGTCAAAGCCGCGTTCAACCTTGTCATAGTGATAGGCAATGTCAGGCGCAAAATAGGTCCAGGCGCCATCGGATTTTTTCACTGGGCGGTCTACATCATCACCGTGTTCGGTCGATTTGAACAGGGTCTGCTCGCGAGGCTCCCAATCCTCTGGCTTCTTACCTTTCGGCGGCTCCAAAACCCCCTCGTAGATCAGGCCTTTGTCTTCCAGCGCTTTCAGTGCCGCCTCGATCCGGCCTGTGCCATAAAGCGACTTTTCACTGTAGAAATGGTCCATCTCAACGCCAAGCGCCTTCAGGTCGGCCCGGATCAAATCCATCATCTGTTCGGTGGCGTAGTTACGGATCTCTTCCAGCCAGACGCCTTCAGGTTGATCAACGTAGGCATCGCCGACCTTGTCCTTGAGCGCCTCGCCCACAGCGATCAGGTAATCGCCGGGATATGTGCCATCCTCAAACGCCACCTCTTGGCCATGGGCTTCTAGATACCGCAGATAGACCGACCGTGCCAAAACATCGACCTGCGCACCGCCGTCGTTGATGTAATATTCGCGGGTGACATCAAAGCCGACAAAATCCAACAAGCTGGCCAAGGCATCGCCAAAGACCGCACCGCGGGTGTGCCCCACGTGCAACGGTCCGGTTGGATTGGCGCTGACATATTCGACGTTGACCTTTTGACCCGCACCCATGTCAGACCGGCCAAAATCATTGCCTGCGGCTAGAGCCGCGCGCACAACGCCGTGCCACAGGCTATCCGCCAAACGCAGGTTAAGAAACCCCGGCCCGGCCACCTCGGCCGAGGTGATGCGCGCATCTTCGGACAGCAATACTGCCAGCTTGTCCGCAATGTCACGGGGTTTCATCTTGGCTGGCTTGGCCAGAACCATCGCAGCGTTGGTCGCCATATCCCCATGGGCAGCGTCACGTGGCGGTTCAACAGCCACGTTTTTCAGGTCCAGCCCTTCAGGCAAATCGCCTGCCGTCTGCATTTTTGCCAGCGCATCCAGCACCAGTTCCCGGATTTCGGTAAAGAGGTTCATTTCGACGTCCTTGTACTTCGCAGGCCGGTTTATCACTGACAGCCCGCGCGTCAATGCAAACAGCCCATGTTTTATACGCCGTGGCGCTCTCGGGTGCTCTCGATACCGCCCAACAGCCGCGCATGTTGTTCCAAGGCAAAGCGGTCGGTCATGCCGGATAAGTAATCACTGACCAGGCGCGCCAGCGCGGTATCACCCTGCGCCTGTGCCACGTCCTCTTGCCAGCGGACAGGCAGCAGATCGGAATGCGCCATATAAAAAGGGAACAATTCCTCGACAACTCGGGTCACATCTTGCCGCATCCGCATGACTGATGGAGCGCGGTACATCCGCGTGAACAAGAATTCGCGGATTTCCTTGAGTTGGGCAAACAAAGCATCCGAAAACCGGATTACGGGCCGCCCCAGATGGCGAATGTCAATTACATCCTTTGGTCCAGCGTCGATCAAGATCGCCTTTGAGGTATCGATCACATCCCCCACCATAACGCCAAAGACGCGCCGCAGCGCTTCGTGTCGCCTGCGATAATAATCCAGTCCAGGGTGCAGTGTATCGACTTCTGCATAGCAATCACCTACAACCGGTAGCCCCCGAATATCTTCTTCGGTGAAAAGTTCGGCGCGCAACCCGTCGTGCAAATCGTGATTGTTATACGCAATATCATCTGCAAGGGCCGCCACCTGCGCCTCTGCGCTGGCATGAGTGTGCAATTCCAGATCGTGTCGCGCGTTATACTCCGTCAACGCCCAGGGTAAATCCCCCTGCACCGGGCCATTGTGCTTAGCGATGCCTTCCAGCGTCTCCCACGTCAGGTTCAACCCATCAAATCCGGCATAATGCCGTTCCAGCGACGTCACAATCCGCACAGCCTGCGCGTTGTGGTCAAATCCGCCATAGGGGGCCATCAATGCATCCAGTGCATCCTCTCCGGTATGGCCAAAGGGCGTATGCCCCAGATCGTGCGCTAGCGCGATGGCTTCGGTCAGCTCCTGGTTCAACCCTAAAGCCCCGGCAATCGTCCGGGCCACCTGCCCGACCTCAATGGAATGTGTCAGACGGGTGCGAAAATAGTCGCCTTCGTGCTCAACAAAAACTTGTGTCTTGTGTTTGAGCCTTCGAAACGCGCTGGAATGGATAATTCGGTCGCGATCCCGTTGAAAACACGAGCGAAACGCGCTCTCATCCTCACTCACCAGCCGCCCCCGCGCCTGTGCCGGATTGGCCGCATAGGGTTGATACATCTCAACTGTCCTTGTCGTGTCTGCCCAAGACCCATATATTGCAGTTTGCACAACAATGGAAAGATCAGGACGGCGCGATGCAATTGCCCCCAAAAGTCACAGACCGCGCATTTGAACGCCTGTCAGAGATCGGCGCTAACGAACAGGGTCAGGCCCTGCGGATCGCCGTAGAGGGCGGTGGCTGTTCCGGCTTTCAGTATGAGATCAAGCTTGACGAACCTGCGCAGGATGATTTGGTCCTAGAAGGGCAAGGCGAAAAGGTCGTGGTCGATTCCATCTCGTTGCCATTCCTGACCGGTGCTGTGATTGATTTCACCGAAGAACTGATCGGAGCAAGGTTCACAATCGAGAATCCGAATGCGACAAGTTCTTGCGGGTGCGGCACATCTTTCTCAATGTAACAATTGGTTACGATTAAATGTTAACTTACTCCGCTGCGATGATTGCGGTTTCTTCAGTTAGCTGTAACTGAAGGTATATCAACCACAAACCAGCTCCCACAACAATCGCCGCCCCAGTGTAGACTCCAATGGCTGGATGTTCGCCAAAGATGAAAAACCCAATACCCACCATCCAAGCGAATTGTACATTCAATAGGGGCGTCACCACATAGGCCGGGATTTTTTGCAGGGCCGAAACCAGAACCCAGCGGGCCGCAAACAGGCATATCCCGTAAAGAACAGCCCAGCTAAAATCATGCCACGACATTGGGCTGTAGACGAACGGCAAAGCCAGTGCCATCACCATCATCAGCGCAAAATTGGGGTAAAACACCTGTGCCAGAATGTTGTCTTCCCGCAAGCCAATATAGCGCGACAAAACCATTGATACTGTTCCACAAATCACTGCGACAGTGGCCGCTAAATGCCCAGTACTTAATGCATATATGCCTTCAGGGAAAAGAAAGAAAACCCCTATCAGCCCCATCGCCAATGCCCCCCAAACCTGCGGGCGCACTGATTCCTTCAGGACAGGGCCAGAAATCAAGGCAGCCATCAATGGAATCATCGCCGTGAACAAGAACACATCCGCAAATGGCAGCAGTTTGAACGCATAGAAAAATGAAATCGTACCCATAACCGTGGTGGCGCTCCGGATTAGCATGGCATCGGGGCAAGAGGTTCTGAGTCCCCTTACCCCATCTCTCCGCATCATCCCAATCAGGCTCAACCCAGCAACGATCCCCCCCGACAGGGCAAAGAGTTGTGGCGCCGCGTAGGATGTGGCAATAAATTTCGTAATCCCATCTGCACCCGAAATCAGAACCGAATACAGGATAGCCAACCCTACGCCGCTGAGCGTTGTCCAAATGGTCGTGCCGCGCGTCATCATTTCCTCTCCTGCAGGTCCGTACGCGAAAATCCGGAGAAAAATTCGTCAAACTTGTCGATTGAGGCCTCTGCAGCGTTCAACACCGCCCGCGCATCGTCAGAGAGCGCCTCGGATAGTGCACTGCGCATCTTCTCCCAATCCGACGACCTTGCCCCATCCATGCCGTACATCTGTTCCGACATGTCCCGCAGCGGCCCACGTCCCGGATCTGCCTGAATGAACCGCACCAACCCGTCTGGAATTTGATGAGCGAACCCTCCTAAGCCATTGACCCGCATGAACCAATTTACCATTAGGAACTGATGATAATCATCATTTTGCGCCGCATGTGGAACATCTTGCAGAACGAAATTCCTCGCCTGTTCTGACAGCCATGATTTCCATATCTGCGGCGATTCCTGGCCGGCAAAGCGCAGGGCGATACAGATTTCGGCGAGCAGATCGACGTTTAAATCCAGATAAGCTAAAGTGCCGGAAAACCGTAAACTATCGATGAATTCCGCATCCAACTGCGGATCCACCCGGCCGTACTCGGACAGGTAAAACACGATGTGCGTCAGCTCGTAGGCAGCTTTCTTATTCGGTATCGAAAATGTGGTGCGGCGGCCCGCAAAGCTCCGCAGGCGCTCTTCAAGCCCTTCGTCCCCGGCCAGTGGATCAACACCTCGGCGCAAACATAACCGTCGGGCCTCGGCTCTTTGCAAATCTGACAGCTCTGACTGTGCCAGCCCCTGTTCGGCGACCCATTGCGCCAGTGTTGCGCCTTTACCTCCCTCTATACCAAGATCTTCTAGGTCCATACAGATCGACAGCAAAAACCTGTAATACTGTGGGAAAAACCCGATGCGACGTTCAAGGCTTTCGTAAAATTCGGCGTAAACATCCAATGCTTCGATCGGCAATATAGCGTCGCTGCTTTCCAATACATTCAGGGCTTCTGCATTTTCCTTGAGCCAGAATACATCTTCCCCGTTCCTGCGGTCTTGGGCAAAGCAGCGTAGCAAAGCGGATTGCCGCGCAGCTTTATCGTTTTGGCGAAACGGGACATCCAATTTTATTATCATGCCCATGGGTTCGATCTCCATTGTGTCAATAACAGGCTGAATGCCCCGTTTCAGTCCGGCTTACAGGCTTGAAGTAAACATCTCGCAGCCGTCGCCCTCTTCTGCGACTTCTGCCACCAGCGACGAAGTGAATGCACCAACTGCTTCGCCCTGCGTCACAGTTGGAGCCAGCGAAGATGTAAACATCTCGACACTCTCACCTGCACCAGCAAAGGCAACAATATTTGGGCCCAAGGACGACGTGAACATCTCAACACCTTCTCCGGTGGTAATGACGGCTGCCGCAGATGGGTTCAGGCTGGATGTGAACATTTCCACCGCCTCACCAACATCCATGCAATCAGACAGAACCGGACCCAGTGACGATGTGAACAGACCGGTTTCCTCCCCGCTATGCAGGCTGAGAGCGCAAACCTCTGAAATAACATATTCTGCTTTACGTTGTGCGAGCATTTATTTTCTCCCAGGATTAAGTTGCTACGCTAAAACGATCACACGTTTAAATTGTTTTGCAATGCCATTTTCTCGCCAATCCACTTATCCACACGGCGTGTAACAAATACTAAGATGGTATCGCCTTGGTTTTCCGTCCGAAAAGGCGGATACAGAATGTGGCAAAAAACTTATCCACACCCCCAATATATCGTGATACCGCTCTTCGCTTGCGCTTTATCGAGCGAATCAACCATAGGGTGATGGAGACCTGTTTCTCCGCGCGAACAGTCCCTTGCCAGTTTCATCTGGCTGGGCGATAGATGCGTAAAGGGCTTTGAGAGGTGCAACATGAAAATCGCCAGTTTCAACATCAACGGCATCAAGGCTCGGATCAAAGCGCTGCCGGATTGGCTGGACGAAGCACAGCCTGATGTCGCTCTGTTGCAGGAAATCAAATCGGTGGACGAGGCCTTTCCCCGCGAGCTTTTCGAGGAGCGCGGTTACCGGGTCGAAACCCATGGGCAGAAAAGTTTCAACGGCGTGGCTATCCTGTCAAAACTACCGCTCGAAGATGTCTCTCGCGGCCTACCTGGTGACGACAGCGACGAACAGGCCCGCTGGATCGAGGCCACCGTTATAGGCGACAAAACCGCCGTACGCGTGTGCGGCCTGTACTTACCCAACGGCAACCCGGTCGAGCTAGACAATGGCCAGCCTGTGCGCGGAGGTAAGTATGACTACAAATTGAAGTGGATGGAACGCCTGCATGCCCGCGCACAGGAATTGCTGGCTGCCGAAGAACCCTTCCTGATGGCTGGCGACTATAACATCATCCCGCAGGATGAAGACGCTAAGAAACCTGAAAGCTGGCAGGAAGACGCCCTCGCCCGTCCCGAAAGCCGCGCGGCCTTCCGCCGGATTCTGAACCTTGGCTTTACCGAGGCCTTCCGTGCCCGCACCCATGGACCCGGGCACTATTCGTTCTGGGATTATCAGGCTGGAGCCTGGCAACGTGACAATGGCATTCGGATTGACCATTTCCTGCTCAGCCCACAAGCCGCCGATATGATGATCGATTGTCAGATCGACAAAGAAATCCGCGGCCGTGAAAAACCCTCGGACCACGTACCCATCTGGGTTGAATTGGACGCCTGATGCCAGGGTTTGACGTTATCGTTGTCGGTGCGGGCCTGATGGGCAGTGCCGCAGCGCGTCATCTTGCCAAATCCGGGGCATCGGTCGCTATCATCGGCCCGGGCGAACCCGCTGATAAAGCAAACCACAATGGCGTTTTCGCCAGCCACTACGATCAGGCCCGCATCACCCGACAACTCGCCACCAGCGCCGACTGGTCACGCCTGTCGACCAATGCCATCAACCGCTATGCAGAGATTGAGCGAGAGAGCGGGCTGCAATTCTATCACGAGGTCGGAGCAATGATGGCTGGCCCGGGTTCGGGCTCCATGGCGAGATACATCAGTAGCGTTGAGGCGGTAAACGCCAGCCACAACATACAAGCACTTCGATATGAAGAACGTACGCTTCGGGAAGATTTCCCATATTTTGAATTCCCACTCGGTACCGTCGCGTACTTTGAGCCCAATAAAGCCGGCTACATCAACCCGCGGCAACACGTTCTGGCCGAACTCATCGCAGCAAAAAAAGCCGGTGCAAAACATGTGCAGGCAGAAGTTTCAAAGATTGATGAATCCTCTAACGGGGTCACTCTCACCACCACACAAGGCGAAACTTATCAGGCTCAGAAGGTCATTGTGGCGACCGGAGGGTTTTCCAAGCAACCTGGTCTATTGCCCAACACAGTTCCGCTAACCATTTACGCGCGCACCATCGCGTTTTTCGAACTTGATCAAGCCGAGTGCGAGAGATTGAAGGCCATGCCTTCTTTGATCTACGGCGGCGAAAACTTTACCGAGCGCGTGTATGTTCTACCGCCAGTGGTCTATCCAGATGGCAAGACCTATATCAAAATCGGCGGCGACCCGACTGATATAGCGTTGGAGACGGAACGAGACATTAAAGAGTGGTTGCGCTCTGATGGTAGCGCAGCAGTAGGCGAGCATCTGTCCCAAGAGCTCCTGAGTATCATGCCAGACCTCAGATTCCGCAGCGTTTCAACAGACAGCTGCGTCACCTCTATGTCCCCGACAGATCGGCCTCTGATCTATCCCCAAACAGATCGCATCATCGCCCTGACCGGCGGCAACGGTGCCGGGGCCAAATGCGCGGATGAACTTGGACGGCTTGGCGCGAAGATCGCAAACGGTCGATCTCTTAATGGCGAAGGCTACAATACCTGTTTCGCACCTGAAGGTTAACGTGCCAATTCACGCATGCCCCGATCCAAGCCCTCAAGCGTCATCGGCACCATGCGGTCCTCGAAGATATCGCGGATCATCTGGATCGATTGCGTATAGGGCCAGCTGCGCTCCATCACTGGGTTGATCCACAAATGATCAGGCCATTGCGTACGTGCACGTTCCAACCAAACTTGCCCGGCCTCGGCATTCCAGTGCTCGTTCGCGCCGCCGGGATAGGCAATTTCATAAGGTGACATCGACGCATCCCCGACGAAAATACATTTGTAATCAGACCCGTAGGTACGCAGCACTTCGTCTGTGGGTATCTGCTCATTCCAACGCCGGTTATTATCACGCCACACGCCCTCATACAGGCAATTGTGAAAATAATAATACTCCAGATGTTTGAATTCGGCGCGCGCGGCTGAAAACAGCTCTTCTACCAGTTTGATATGCGGGTCCATCGATCCGCCCACATCTAGAAACAGCACCACCTTAACCGCATTGCGCCGCTCTGGCCGGGTTTTCACATCCAGATAGCCTTGCTCGGCCGTCGCGCGAATGGTACCTTCGAGATCCAATTCCTCATCCGCCCCGTCCCGCGCCCATTGGCGCAAGCGTTTCAGCGCGACTTTGATGTTGCGTGTCCCCAGCTCGACCGTGTCATCAAGATTGCGAAATTCGCGTTTATCCCAGACCTTCACGGCGCGTTGGTGTCTGCTTTCACTCTGGCCAATACGCACGCCTTCAGGGTTGTAACCATAGGCCCCAAAAGGCGAGGTCCCGGCAGTGCCTATCCACTTGTTGCCCCCCTGATGCCGCCCCTGCTGTTCCTTCAGGCGCTCTTTCAGCGTTTCTATCAGCTTGTCAAAACCACCAAGCGCTTCGATCTCGGCCTTTTCTTCTGGACTGAGGAATTTCTCCGCCATTTTCTCCAGCCACTCTTGTGGCAGATCAACAGCGTTGACCACTTCGTCGATTGAGATCTTCTCAAGCCCTTCAAAGCTGGTGGCA
This sequence comes from Roseovarius albus, assembly GCF_900172335.1. GTDB lineage: Bacteria > Pseudomonadota > Alphaproteobacteria > Rhodobacterales > Rhodobacteraceae > Roseovarius > Roseovarius albus. The sequence goes on along the minus strand of NZ_FWFX01000001.1, from coordinate 468,461 downwards.
AAGGCGCGGTCAAACCGGTCAATCAACCGCTCGTCTTTGACCATGGCGCTACGGGCCAGATAGTAAAACCCCTCGATATCATAAAGCACGATGTTGCGATTCATCGCCTCGAGAAACGTGAGGTACTCCCGCAAAGAGACCGGGATGCCTGCCTGTCTTAAGTTTTCAAAAAACGGCAGGAACATCTTCGGTCACACCGCGCTGCGATGAATAATCAGGGTCACGAAAAGCCCTGCAAGCGCGAATATCAAGCTGTAAACAAAGGCATATTGCAAAATGTCAGCAAGCTTTCCCTTACGTGCTTTCGCCCTAAATGCGCCCAGAAGTGCGCCAATGACTGCCCCGAAAATCACGAACATCTGCTGTCTACCTGTCTTTTATTGCCGCGGGCTTAGGGCCGATATTTCGCGCAGCTTCGCCCGAATAACCCAATCCGCGCCGAACCCGTATCGTGCCCAGCCGATACTGTCCAGACGTGCGGCATGCGCCTCTGTGGCGCGGCCCTGCATGTCCATGGCCTCGGCTTGCAATAGTAGCAACGTCGCCAGCAAAGAGGCATTCTCATAACGTTTGGCCACGGGGATCTGGGGGTTGACCAAAGACAACGCAGCCTTGGCATTGCCTTCGTTGATCGCGTGGGCAGCCAATTGCGAGGCGGAATAGGCCCGGTGTAACTCGGCTCCCGGTGTCTGGCTATAGAAGCGATTGGCAATCTGGAACTGCTGCTTAGCGAAAGCGGTGTTGCTGGATTGGGTGATCCGGCCCAGCGCAAAATGGCTGAACGCCCGACGGTGATCAGTCCACCCGGCTTTCTCTGCAGTGCGCAACGCGTTTTGCGCGGCTTTCTCGCGCTGTGCCGGGCGTGTTCCCGGGCCCAGCGCAGTTTGAATATCTTTCACCCAACTGCGTGGTGTCGCCGATGGATAGCGTGCCGCGATGTTTTGACCACGCGGATTGTATCGTGCCAGAATGCCGGGTATCCGCGCGGCCACTTCCCCGCGGCTCATGCCATTACGCAGCTCCGGTGCATAATAGGCCCGTAGCATCAGCATATCGAACCCGGTCAAGATGGTGTGCACATTGTCATCGTTGAACACACTGTCCGGCAACCGATAGAGATCATTCAACGGCCCCAGCGCCTGCGCCAACTCTTCATGTAGGCAATCGCGCACTTCCTGCGGGCTGGAGTCACTAGGTAAGAAGATCGCAAGCTTTTCGCGCTTCTCAAGCAGTCCCCAATTGGTTGCCTTGTTGTGCTTAGCACGGCGGTAATCGGATAGCTTATCTATATTGGGCACCACAAAGCAGGCCGCTTTGGGCAATTGCCGCTGGATCTGTGCTCGTGTCACAGCCTCAATTGTAATATTGGCTTGCGAACTATTAGTGCGGCGCACGTTTATCCCAGCCTCATTACGCAACCGGGCCAAAAGACGATCAAGATCCGAGACCAACGTCGGTACAGGTGTCCCCGTCACCCGCACGGTGATTGGCCCTTCAAACCGGGTGAAAACGTTCAAGTCACGCCCTGATTCCAAGCTAAAAGCCAGATCCAGAAAATCCCGCGTCATATCGCGGTTCGATCGCATCGGTGGAGAAGGCCGCGTGGGGCCAAAGGTTTTCATCGCGCGTAAGGATTTGGTATCAGGCACCGCCGCGCGTGTGGCGGGCTCTTGCGGTGCTCCGGTGTCACAGGCCACCAACGCCACACAGACCGGGATCATCCAAACTTTACGCACAGTGTTTCTTAGCGCCTGTCCTACGGACGAAACACTCCATCTATCAGTCTTCGACCCGGTCTGATCTATCAACGACAATGGCTATCCTTGCTTACTCTGTTTAGCGTTGCCGCCGCGCCATAAAGGCCAACCGCTCGAACAAATGCACATCTTGTTCGTTCTTTAATAGCGCACCATGCAGCTTTGGCAAAGCATCCGCCCCATCACGTTTGAGGTCTTCTGCCGTCAGATCCTCGGCCAGAATCAGCTTGAGCCAGTCCAGAACCTCTGATGTTGAAGGCTTTTTCTTCAAACCCGCCTGCTCGCGAATCTCGTAAAACTGAGTGAGCGCGGTGGTGAGCAGAGCGTCCTTGATGCCCGGGTGATGTACCTCGACGATCTTCTTCATCGTCTCCACATCCGGGAAGCGAATGTAGTGAAAGAAACAGCGACGCAAGAACGCATCCGGCAGTTCTTTTTCATTGTTCGATGTGATGATCACAATAGGGCGATGCCGTGCACGGATAGTTTTCCCCGTCTCGTAAACATGGAACTCCATCTTGTCGATTTCTTGCAACAGATCGTTCGGAAACTCGATGTCGGCCTTGTCAATCTCATCGATCAACAGGACCAGCTTCTGATCAGCCTCAAAGGCCTGCCAAAGCTTGCCTTTCTTGATGTAATTGGCCACGTCATGAACGCGCTCATCCCCAAGTTGGCTATCGCGCAGACGGCTAACCGCATCATATTCATAAAGCCCCTGCTGCGCCTTGGTGGTTGATTTGATGTTCCATTCGATCATCTCCAGACCCAGCGCCTGCGCCACCTGACGGGCCAGCTCGGTCTTACCAGTGCCGGGTTCCCCTTTGACCAGCAAGGGGCGCTCTAACGTGACGGCAGCATTTACAGCCACTTTTAGGTCATCCGTAGCGATATAAGCGTCGGTACCTTGGAACTTCATATTTCTTAACCTTTTCCAGTCAAACAGACCCGCAATTCAGGCGCACCTTAGAGCGTTGCGTAAAACACATCAATGCGATGTGATTGGCTAGTGACAATCCCCCGTTGTGGGTGTAAGTGCTGCGTCGAGGAGAGCACGGTATCCGCGCATGATCCATGGCGGTTACTGGCCTTTATTAAGGGGACCATAATGAAAGCCGAAGCTTTTGTGACTGACGATTACCGCCCGGCCGAAGACGAACCATTTATGAACGACCGGCAACTTGAATATTTTAGCCGCAAACTGATTGCGTGGAGAGAAGAACTGCTGGAAGGCAGCCGCGACACCATCGAAGGGCTACAGGACGGCACACGTGCCATTCCCGATGTCGCTGACCGTGCCAGTGAAGAAACTGACCGGGCACTGGAACTGCGCACCCGTGACCGTCAGCGTAAGCTTGTGGCCAAGATCGATGCCGCCCTGCGCCGCATTGACGAAGGTGAATACGGCTATTGCGAAGTGACTGGCGAGCCGATCAGCCTGAAACGACTGGATGCGCGTCCAATCGCAACCATGAGCCTTGAGGCACAAGAACGCCACGAGCGCCGCGAAAAGGTTCACCGCGACGACTGATCGCACCAAAAAGAACAATGAATTAGGCGCCGGGGCTTTTGTTCCGGCGTTTTTCGTATCAACTAGGCCCCATGACACTAAACGGTATGAAAATCGCCATCATCGGCGCAGGTATCGGCGGGCTGGCCGCGGCGCGTGCCTTGGCGTTGCGCGGCGCTAAGGTCACCGTTTTGGAACAGACGGAAGCAATCAAAGAGGTTGGCGCCGGCATTCAAATCAGTCCGAATGGCTTTGCTGTACTCAATGCGCTTGGTCTGGGGGACAATCTGAGTGCGCAATCCGTACAGGCTCAAGCTGTGAACCTGATCGACTATCGCGGCAAGCAGGTCACCCGCTTGGATCTGAGCCGACTACAAAACCAGTCCTATTTCTTCCTTCATCGTTCAGACTTGATCGCAATTCTTGCTGATGGCGCTCGACAAGCGGGGGCCAAGCTCCGGCTTCTACAACACGTCGAGAGGATCAGCACGGGTGAAAAACCAGTCGTCCATCTGGCTAATGGTGCTGAATTCAAAGCTGATCTTGTCATTGGTGCTGACGGCCTGCATTCCGTGGTCCGCACCGCAATTAACGGAACCTCTTGGCCCTTCTTCACCAACCAAGTGGCCTGGCGAACGATTGTTCCCAATACCTTTGACCGTGGCCCCGAGGTGCAACTTCACATGGGACCACACCGCCACCTGGTCAGCTACCCGATCCGTAGTGGTGAGTACCTCAATATCGTAGCCGTGCAAGAACGCGCCGCATGGGCCGAGGAAAGCTGGAGCCAAAAGGACGACCCTACCACCTTGCAAGCGGCCTTTTCCGATTTTTGCCCCGAGGCCCAGCAGATGTTATCGCAAGTCAAAGACGTAAACCTCTGGGGTCTCTTTCGTCACGCTGTCGCCCCGCTCTGGTACGCCGACAACGTCACGCTCCTTGGTGATGCCGCTCATCCAACGCTACCATTTATGGCCCAAGGGGCCTCCATGGCGTTGGAAGACGCCTGGGTTCTAGCGGATTGCCTTGAACGCGTGGGCACCCTCAAAGATCGTTTGTCAAACTACCAGTCATTGAGGGAACACCGCACCCGCAAGATCGTCGACACAGCGAGCGGCAATGCTTGGAAGTACCACCTCTCCTTCCCTCCGCTGCGTTGGGCCGCTCATAGTGCCATGCGGCTCGGTGGGCGATTTGCCCCCGACAAGCTGCTGCATCAATTCGATTGGATCTATAACCACGATGTAACTCAGGACACCCCGGCAAGCCCCCGCTGACTTGACGTAAGTCAGTGGCAATCTGCACCATCCTCTGGCATTGTAGCCCTGAGCAGAACAAACTGGCGGTCAGCCAGAAAAACCGTAAATCAGAAAGGCCACAAATCACGTGACCGCACTTACCCTTGCCCGTCCGGACAATATCGAACGCTTACTTAAACTCGTCGCAGACTTTCACGCCGAAGAAGACATTGAGCAAACCAACGATACCCGTCGCGACGCTCTTATGCCTTTGCTCGAGGGCTCCCCTCATGGCGCTGTCTATTTGCTTGGGCCTGCACGTGCGCCCATTGGCTATATCATCATCAGTTTTGGCTGGTCAGTGGAATTTGCCGGCCTTGATGGCATGATTGACGAAATCTACATCCGCCCCAGTGTCCGGGGCCGTGGCATAGGATCTGAAGTACTCAATGCACTGCCCAAGGCGCTGGCAGGCGCAGGCCTTAAGGCGCTGCATCTGGAGGTCAATCGCGATAATCCCCGTGCCCGCAAGCTCTACGAAAAGCTCAAGTTCGCCCCAAGAGAAAATTACATGCTGATGTCGCGCAAGCTTTAGCTTTCCAAATGCGGACCTATATTGGCAGCATGAGCATGAGAATCCCATTCGACAACAGTTACGCCCGCCTGCCTGACCGGTTCTTCACCCGTCGCAATCCGACGCCAGTGATAGACCCGCAGTTGATCGCCTTCAATGCCGATTTGGCGACCGAACTGGGAATCAGCCCCGGTGAAAAGAGAGATCTAGCAGAAACCTTCGCTGGCAATGCCATTACCGAAGGGTCAGAACCTCTGGCTCAAGCCTACTCTGGCCACCAGTTTGGCGGCTTTTCTCCGCTTTTGGGGGATGGTCGCGCCAACCTTCTGGGAGAGGTGATAGACAAAAAAGGCAAACGCCGTGACATCCAACTCAAAGGCTCCGGTCCCACGCCCTATTCCCGCAATGGTGACGGTCGCGCTTGGCTCGGGCCGGTTTTGCGCGAGTATGTCGTGTCTGAGGCGATGCATGCCCTTGGCATTCCTACCAGCCGCGCCTTGGCCGCCGTCACTACGGGCGAGCAGATCTACCGCGAACAAGGTGCCCTGCCCGGCGCGATCCTGACCCGTGTGGCTTCCAGCCATATCCGTGTTGGCACCTTCCAGTTCTTCGCCGCACGCCGCGATGTCGAAGGCCTCCAAACCCTTTATGACTATACCGTCGCCCGCCATTACCCCGAGATCGATACGCCAACCGACCTCCTGAACGCTGTAATCGACCGGCAGGCACAGTTGATTGCCAAATGGATGGGTGTGGGTTTCATCCATGGCGTGATGAACACCGACAACACCACCATTTCCGGCGAAACCATCGATTACGGCCCCTGCGCTTTCATGGATTTGTTCCATCCCGATATGGTCTTCAGTTCCATCGATGCTCAGGGGCGTTATGCGTATTCAAACCAGCCCAACATCATCGTCTGGAACATGGCGCAATTCGCCACCTGCCTGGTGCAACTCATGCCCGACCGTGATCAGGCGGTGAAAGATTTCACCGAAGCCGTTCACGCCATGCCGGACGTCATTCACCGCCACTGGTTGCAGGTCTTTGGCCGCAAGCTGGGTATAGCAAAAGCCACCCCCGAAGATGAAACCTTGATCATCGACCTGCTGCAGGCGATGGCCAACAACCGCGCCGATTTCACCAACACCTTCCGTGCCCTTGGCACAGAAAAGGCACGAGATCAGTTCCTCAATCCCAAAGATTACGACACTTGGGAAATCAACTGGAAACAACGCCTGTCGGGTGAGAGAGACTCGACAGAGCTTATGCAAGCCAACAACCCCTGGGTAATCCCCCGCAATCATCGCATTGAGGAAATGATCCAAGCCGCTGTCACTGGCGATTTCATCCCCTTTGAAACGCTACAATCCGCGCTCGCAATACCTTTCATTGAACAGCCTTCCCAAAATACACTGACACACCCACCTACAGCCGATCAGGTTGTGCGCCAAACCTTTTGCGGCACTTGAAATACCCGCCTGTTTCATCTGACCATCACGACCTTCGCCAAAGGCGATCCCGAGGCGGGGACGGAAGGTCTACAACAAGACATCAAGCGCGCCGCAGGTGCACATTTAAACAGTTATAAAACGACACACTATGTCGGCACGCAACAAGACGCATTCGCCTTCGCTTCGCACACTCACCGCGAGTTAACGCGAAAGGACCCCGTATGACATTGCATTTTGACGCCGCCGAATACTCGGCACGCCACGCCCGCGCGACGCAAGCTGTTCAAGATGCTGAACTGGATGCCCTGATCATGTTCGCCCCTGAAAGTCATTTCTGGCTCTGCGGTTATGACACTTTCGGATTTGCCATGTTCCAGGCGCTGGTGCTGACAGCCAACGGCGATCTGCACCTGCTCACCCGCCTACCCGACCTGCGGCAGGCGCGGCTGACCTCCACGCTCAGCGAGGATCAGATCCACATCTGGACTGAGGTTGAACGTGCAACCCCGGCACAGGATCTAGTGAAGCTCCTGCAAAAACTAAATGTCGCAAACAGTCGGCTAGGCTTTGAAAGCCAAACCGCCGGCCTCACCGACTTCAACGGCCAGATGCTGCGCGCTGCCCTGCCCAACCTCCAAGACCATTCCGACCTGATCCGCGCCCTGCGCCGGGTTAAATCCCCGGCCGAGATCGAGATGCACCGCAAGGCCGCCGCCCTTTCTGACGACGCCATGGATGCTGGCCTTGCTGCAACCCACGCTGGTGCATTCGAGGGCGATGTCCTTGCCGCCATGCAAGGCGCTGTATTCAAAGGTGGTGGTGATTACGCCGGGAACGAATTCATCCTTGGCTCCGGCCCCGGTGCCCTACTCTGCCGCTACTACTCAGGCCGACGCCATCTGGATGCGCAAGATCAGATGACATGGGAATGGTCTGGCGCCTACGCCCGCTACCACGCCGCGATGATGCGCACGGTGGTCATCGGTCAAGCCAATGACGCCCAGAACCGCATGCATGCCGCGGCACAAGAAGCGATTGAGGCCTGCGAGGCCGCAACCCGCCCCGGCGATCCGATGGGCAATGTCTATGACGCGCACGCGCGCGTGTTTGACGCCCACGGCCTCAGCCATGCCAAGCTGCAGGCCTGCGGCTATGGGATGGGCGCCGTCTACAATCCGGTTTGGGTCGACTTTCCAATGTTTTACGAAGGCAACCCGCTCTTGATGCAGGCTGGTCAGGTGTTCTTCTACCACATGATCTTGATGGACAGCGAGGCCGGTCTGGCCATGTGTCTGGGCCATTCCGTGCTGGTGACCGAAACAGGTGTCGAGCGTCTGTCACGCCAGCCCTTGGATATGCTCATACAGTAATCTGAGAGCGAGGTTTCACCGAACCAAACTTACACGTAGTCCGATACATCTAGTGTTTCACCACTCATTGCGCCTCGACCGCTACGATATAGGCATTGGCTGGCGTGACAAGATCCCGGCGGCCAACGTAACAGACCCACCATCCTTCAGGTTTTTTTGACCAATAAGGGCCAGATTGAACTGGCCCATCTGATTGTTGATCAGAGCCAATTCATAGGCGACATCATCCATCTCGGCAAAGGAGTCAAACCCAGCAAGCCCCGCGGTGGTGATCACCGCATCCACAGATGCCGGCCGCATCATACATTGCCGCGACTACGGCCTTCGCAATAGTGCCTTTAGTGCTTACGACTATGATTTTATAATTTTTCTCCAGTTCAGAGTAATAATGCCTACGCCGTCAACACCGTGCCGGTCGCATATTTTTTGGCGCAAGCAAGAATGGTCTTGATCATATTGAGCTCTGCCTCGTAACGCGTCGAAATATCCATAACCAGCCCGACCGGCCGATGGCCCTTCAAAACCAAGGTGTGATGTTCCCTCAGCCTGCCTCTATCCCTTCAAGCGCGGCCTCCTGTGGCAGTTGCACATGCATGCTGCTGTTGTCGGGGTGCGGATGGATGTGGGCGAACTCGCACCCTGCCAAAAGCGGCGTGGTTACAGTCGACATAATCATGGATCAGCATCGCACGTGCCCTAGGGACAAAGACCAAACTGTGATGTTCATCCACGTCCGGCAGCCCAATGGCCCTGTCGCGCAGTTGGTCAACGATATTTTCCAGCTTATGCTGAGTGACGTGGGCATGGAACAAGCCATGGGTGGTTTGCGATGCAGATCCTGCGCAGAGCGGGAGGGTCATAGATCTTTGCATCACTCTTCCCCTATGCTCCTGTGCGTCATGTCCAACAGATTGGTTGCACACATTCTTTCTACAAATTTAGAATAGCTGTTGAGATATCTATTACGTACTCATTATCATGCCATCTCATTTCTATCCCACAATTCCGATTGCGAAGGCTATTAGATGAACATTTCCAATCAAATTCAGATCATTTACATCCCTTGGTGGATCCGCGTAGCGATCGCCGTGATAATGCTCTCATCAATCTCGATTTGTGGTTATCTTTTCTATTGGGCTCTAGTTGATGGTGAAAAAGCCAATTGGCTCGCCGCTGGAACCTACCTCCTTGGTATCGTTTTCCCAATTTTAATTATTGTTATAGTGATCGCTGGTGCGTCCTTTGGTGAGCTTTCGATTTTAAGGCGAACAGAAAAAATGCTCGTTCGAACAATTCCTTACCATCTTCAGTTCATACCTGAAGAAACGCGTAATTTCGTTGAATTCCGAAACTACACGCGCTCTGCAAAAACGAAGTCGACCGAGCTTGCGAACATTTCTTTGTTTCATTCAACGGGGCGTTGTTATGCTGATTATGTAATCCGCGTTCCAAGCCCGGCTGGCACACTCAAACTGAATCTTCGCGTTGAAATGAACATCAAACGTGTGAACATAAATGTCGCTTTCTTGCGAACTGACCTTGACGATCTCATGCAACTCGAAGGGATTTCCGGAAATCTCGAGGATTTCTTGCGAAACAAATTTCAGCACTCGCTTGCGATTGAGGCACTTCAATCTGAAGGCGCCAAACACGCCAGCACTAGTGATGGTACCGTTATCTCTTATGCCTTCAACAAGAGCTTCCTATCGCGAGAAGTCGACGGACAGGATTATGTCGTTGTTGTTGCGACTACGGGCGTTCCATATGACACTGTCTGGAACCCTTCCGAACGTGTCTTCTTTGCTCAGGATTTGATGTTTATGATCCGCGCGTTCATGCAAGAGAGCCCGGATGTATTTTTGGATAGATCCATAGAAGTGAACCAATCGCCAGCTGAATGTGAACCAACGAACAAGTCAACGGATTAAAGAGTTTTGCGCCTTGTCACTTGTTAAAGCTTGCACCATATCAACTTCATGATCCGCTTTACGCCCATCCTGCTGGCCATTCTTTATGCTTTTGCTATGTACCGGTTTTCGGTCTGGCGCACTAAGCGCGAGTTGGATGCTCAATCGACCGAACTGGCAGATCCAAATCTCAAGGACATGACGGACCGTCTGGCCAAGGCGCTGAATCTTCCGCGCATTCGGGTTAACATTTATGAGATTGACCCAGTAAACGGCCTCGCTGCCCCGGACGGGCGCATCTTCATCACCCGCGGGTTTTACCGCAAGTTCCTGAATGGCGAGGTCACCGCCGAAGAACTGGCCAGCGTCATCGCGCATGAACTGGGCCATGTCGCCCTAGGCCATGCCCGCCGCCGGATGATTGACTTTTCCGGCCAAAACGCTCTGCGCACCGCGCTGGCCATGGTCTTTGCCCGCATACTTCCCGGCATCGGCGTCTGGATCGCGAATGGCATCACTACGCTCCTAGCAGCACGCCTATCACGTGGCGACGAATACGAGGCCGATGAATATGCCGCCGCCCTGCTGACCAAAGCGGGCATTGGCACCGCGCCACAGATTTCACTTTTTGAAAAGCTCGATGAGATGACCAAATCTCGCGCAGGTGTTGCGCCCGCATGGTTAATGAGCCACCCGAAAACCGCCGAGCGTATAAAGACCATCCGCAAATTGGAAGTCAAATGGAGCAAAAACCGTTAACCGCAGAGCGCCCCGTTTGGCCATAAATATCGCCACCGGAGGCAAAATCCGAGCCGGAGGCCATAGGCCGACAACGAGACATCGAGCGCGCCGCAGGCGCTCAATTTTATGGATTGCCACTCAGCGCCTTGCCCAGCCGCGGCAGGCGCGCCTTTTTCATCAGGTTACGTATCACCCACGCTTCCCCTGACAATCGGTTTGCTGTGTTCAATACGGTTTCAGCAACCCCTTGAACCAATTCAGGTTGCGCCGACCACACCCCATGCAAAAACCCGTCTGGTTCAAATCGTGATAGACCTTCTTCGCTCAAAATGTTTTGCGGAAAATCCTTTTTATTCAAGGTGATGATGCCATCTGTCGAGCCAGAGATCGCCACTGCCAACACATGCACATCCGCCGGATCCGGCAACCACAACCGCGCCTCCAACCCTGGTGACGCGGAAATCTCGGCCTTAGGCCAACGCGCTTTCAGCAATGCTGCCTCGGCACTGGCCTGCGCAACACCGTCTGGCCCCAGCTTGATTGCCGCACGCTGCCATTCTTCAATGATCCGCGCAGACCAGAACGGCTCAAACACACCTTCTGCTGCGACCCCCAGCAGCATCTCCCGCATCACGGTCGGATAGATCACGCAGGTATCCAGCAACAGCTTCATAGCCGATAAAACAAAGCCTTGAGGTAACCTGACTCGGCCAGTTGCGGATGCAACGGGTGATCCGGCCCAGCATATCCGGTGTGGATCAACTGACCCGAGCGTCCAGCCCGACCAATGCCCCGAGTCGATGCCGCCCGAAACTTACTCAAATCCGCCGCATGAGAACAGGAACACAGCCCCAGATAACCACCCTCAGCCACCAAGGGCGCGGCCAACCGCGCCACCCGTTCATAAGCGCGCAAGCCAGCCTCCAGCGCCTTTTTTGACGGCGCAAAGGCGGGCGGATCGCAGATCACCACATCAAAGGTCTGCCCCTCTTCTGCTAACTTGGCCAGCACGTCAAAGGCATCTCCCTTGCGGGTCTCGAATTGATCCGTCTTGCCCATTCGACGCGCGCCTTCGGCTGCCAGTGACAAAGCCGCCTCTGACCCATCCACGGCCAGAGCGCTCTTTGCGCCACCTGCAAGCGCAGCCAGGGAGAAACCGCCAACATGCGAGAACACATCCAGAACCCGCGCGCCTTTTGAAAAGCGCGCTGCAAAGGCATGATTGGGGCGCTGATCAAAAAACAACCCGGTTTTTTGCCCGCCGGACAGATCCGCCATGTAAGTCGCACCGTTCATCGGCACCGGCACCGGTACATCAGGCAGGGCCCCTGTAAGAACCTCGCTGACATCATCCAACCCTTCCAGCCCACGAGCGCGCCCTGAAGCGTTCTTGTAAACGGTCTTGATCCCCGGCAACGCGGTTAAGGCCACGGTCAACTCCGACAACATGTTTTCGATCCAAGCCGCATTCGCCTGTACCACCACCACATCATTGAAGCGGTCTATCACCACACCGGGCAAGCCATCTGCCTCGGCATGGATCAGGCGATAGTATGGCAGGTCATATAGCGCTTCACGCAAAGCCAACGCACGCGCCAATTTCCGCTCCAACCAGCTCTGGTCAATCTCTGCCTTCAGATCCAGATCCAAAATCCGCGCAAACAGGCGCGAGCCGGGATTGACCGCCACTTGCGCAATCGGGCGACGCTCAGCATCCTCCAGAATGGCCAAAGATCCGGGCGCAATCTTCTTCGCGCGCCGGTCGGTCACAATTTCATTGTCATAAACCCACGGCACGCCGTGCAGAAACGTCTGCGGGCGGACTTTTGGTTTCAGACGGATCACAGGTTGGGATACAGACATCATACCCTCCCCATATCCCCTTTAAGCGGCACGCGAAAGATCAGATTAAACTCAGTTTCAATCCCGTTCGCGCGAGCGCCAACCACCGCGACGACGCGGCTTTTCCGCCTTTTTCATTCCGTCATTGAGAACAACCGTCATCGGATGATCCGGGTTATGGCCTTGATACTGCTCCAACATGGCATTGATCGAGGTCGCCATATCCGCCCCATCAGGCAGAGACAGCGCCCAATCCAGAAAGATCGACCGGCATTCGCCTGCATCAATGCCTTCAATACGGTAGGCCTCGACCATCAATCCCTTGCGGTCCAGCGGGTCGTCCGTCTTCATGCGCCACTCTCCTTGCCCGACTCCGGCAACAACCGGTCTATCACCCTTGCGGCCTTCGCCGAAATATTTCTCATCGCATCCGCTAGATCTACCATGGTTTCAAACCCGGTATCACGCAACACAAAGGCCGCCCCACCCACGCCGATTGTCTCTGCATCCAACGGTCTATCCCCAAGCAAACGTGCCGCCTGATGCACCTGCCAGAAAAGCCGATGTGCATGCCCCAACGCAACGCTATCCGCGTCACTCAACCAGCCACAAGCGACACCGTTTTGCAGCCCCGCGATATTGTCACGCCCAACGCCATCAGAAATCAATGTCGCGGCTTGTGCAATGAGTTCGAGATCCTGCAACCGCCCGGGCCCCAACTTGGCATCCCACAACCCCGATGGTTCCTTTGCTTCGGAAATGCGCAAACGCATCTCCGCCAGTTCTTTCATAACCAGTGCCGGATCTCGATGTTTTTCTCCCAGAAAAGCCATGCGAAAGTCCTCGAACGCCCGCTTCATCTCCGGGTCGCCAGCCACGGCACGGGCGCGTGTCAGCGCCAGATGCTCCCAGACCCAGGCCTCTTCGCGTTGATAAGTCTGATAGGCCCCCCAAGCCGTTGCCACAGGTCCTTGATTGCCTGAGGGGCGCAAGCGCATATCCACCTCGTAGAGCCGCCCTTCAGCCATGGGCACGCTCAGCGCGGTGATCATCGCCTGCGTCAATCTGGCATAATATTGTCGCGCGGCCAGCGGTCTCCGCCCTTCGGAAAAATCCACGCCATCGGCGTCATAGACCACAATCAGATCCAGATCCGAGCGCGCATTCAACCGCTCTGCCCCCAGTGAACCCATCCCCAGAATGGCCGCGCCGCGCCCCGGCGGCATCCCGTGTTTTTGCGCGAACTGCGCCACCACGACGGGCCAAAGCGCCTCAATCACGGCCCCGGCCAAATCGGCATATTGCTGCCCGGCGGCATCAGCGTCGCTCACCCCGCGTAAAAAGTGAACCCCAACCCGGAAATGCCATTCCTTAGTCCACCGTCGCGCGGCATCCAGCTTACGCTCGTAATCCCCCTGTTGCGCCATCACCTGCGTGAGTTCCTGCTCCAACACCTCGCACCCCGGCCAAGGCGCGAAGAACGCGCCCGCAATCACTGCCTCGAACACGCTGGCATTGCGCGATAAGTGTGCTGCCAGCGACGGCGCAGTGCCCGCGATGTCTACCAACAGATCCACAAGATGCGGATTGGCTTCGAACATTGAAAACACCTGCACACCTGCAGGCAGGCCCGCCAGAAATCCATCAAATGCCAGCAAGGCCTCGTGCGGGTGGCTACTCCGGGCAAGGTTTGCTAGAATATCCGGTCGCAGCCTGCGGAAAATCTGTACGGCACGTGTCGAGCGCAGTGCCGGATAGCTAGGCCAGCGTCCAATGATCTCGCTATCAAGCGCTTCGTGATAATTGTCAGGAACGCTGTCCGTTTCTTCCGGGGCAAAAAAGCCCTCGATCAGATCATGCACTTCGGTCAGATTGTCCCGCAACTCTTGTTCCAACTCGGCTCGGTCTCGCCCCATGAAGGCCGCCAGCCGATCAAACTCTTGGTCCGATGTCGGCAGGCTGTGCGTCTGCGCATCGCGCAGCATCTGCAACCGGTGTTCCACTTCACGATGCGTGCGATAGTGGCGTGTCAGGATGTCGGCAGCGCCTTGCGGAATCCAATCCTTATCCGCCAAGACCTGCAAGCCTTCAACCGTACCCCTGACCCGCAAATCCGGATCCCGCCCACCAGAAATCAACTGCCGGGTTTGGGTGAAAAACTCGATCTCGCGAATGCCTCCGCGTCCCAGTTTCATATTGTGGCCCATCAACTCAAGCCGACCGCCGAGGCCTTTGTGTTCGCGAATACGCAGACGCATGTTGTGGGCGTCCTCGATCGCAGCAAAGTCCAGATGCTTACGCCAGACAAAGGGTTTCAATCGCGCCAGAAACGCCTCCCCCGCGTCGATATCCCCGGCGCAGGGCCGTGCCTTGATATAGGCAGCACGTTCCCACGTCCGGCCAAGGCTCTCATAGTAAGCCTCAGCTCCCGCCATCGCCATGCAAACCGGTGTCACCGCTGGGTCGGGTCTCAGGCGCAAGTCGGTGCGAAAGACGTACCCCTCTGCCGTGCGATCATTCAGCAACGCAGCCATGCGACGCGTAGCCTTCACAAAAGACGCGCGCGCATCATGGTAGGCATCTTCGGAAAACCGGCTTTCATCAAACAAACAGATCAAGTCGATGTCAGAGCTATAATTCAGCTCCCCCGCCCCCATCTTACCCATGGCCAACACGACCATGCCACCCGCCTGCGGCAGATCATCCTCGGCAATTTCCGGCATTTTGCCCCGTTTGAACTCCTTGCCGATTTCCGTACAGATCGCCAGATGTGCCGCCAGACCCGCAAAATCGGTGAGCGTCTGCGTCACCATTTCCAGCGACCAAACCCCGGCGAGATCCGCCAATCCGGTTAACAGCGCAATGCGGCGCTTGGCCACCCGTAGCTCGGTCCCCAATTGATCCGGGGCCACTTCACGCAGATGGGCGTAAATCTGTGTCACTGCCGCTTCCGGCGTATCCAGAGCCTCCGGCAGCCACGCCGCCTCCTGCGTAGCGAGGGTCTTAAGATATGGGCTGCACCCCCCGGCCCCGCGCAGCAAGTCACGCCCTTCGGGCACCAGATCAGGGAAAAGATCCTGCAGTTCCTGTCCCTGCTCGGGATCGTAAGCCTCTGGGCGGCGGGTCATACGTGAAAAAAAGTCCATAATTTCCGTGATACCTGCATGATCCGGGCGGTCAATGTAAAAATAGTTTACATTGACCCTTGCAAAGCCTGCCTGCGCCCCCATCTGGAATAATGTAAACACTATTTACATTCATAACCAACCCAAGAAAGGATCACCAATGACCACCGCCAGCCACAGTTCCATCGCCCCCAACCCGGTCGGATGGCTCGCCAAGGCCGAACATTGGCTGGACAACAAAGGCAAACCTGCATGGATCATCGCCACGGTTTTGGCCTTTATCTTGTTCTGGCCTTTAGGCCTTGCACTTCTCGCTTACATGATATGGGGAAAGAAAATGTTCTGTTCATCAACACGCTCGCACGGCTGCTCATTCAGTAATCGCCGGTCCATCAATCAAAGTAGCGGCAACTCTGCCTTTGACGCCTACCGCGAAGACACACTGCGTCGCCTGGAAGACGAGCAGAAGAATTTTGAAAACTTCCTGCAGCGCCTGCGCGATGCGCGCGACAAGGCCGAGTTTGACCAATTTATGGATGAGCGAGAGAAAATCGCTAAAAATCTGTCAGATGAAGCCTGAACCTTACATATCACTGAAACTGGCCCGCTTCTTGCGGGCCACGTCCCTCGATCTTATCTAAAGAGACATGATGCACCCCTACACCGCCCTTCCAGATCCGGACTACCAAGCTGAATTCTATCAGGATGTCCCAACTAAGCGCCTGATTGCCTGGATTGCCGATACCATTGTCATCGTCCTAATCAGCCTGCTGATCGTGCCCTTTACGGCTTTTACCGGCCTGTTCTTTTTCCCGTTCCTGATGTTGGTTGTGGGCTTTGCCTACCGGGTCATCACATTGGCCAATCAGTCGGCCACATGGGGCATGCGCCTAACTGCAATAGAGCTGCGCACCTCTGATGGACAGCCTTTCAACCTGCAAATGGCTTTCTTGCATACGCTTGGCTATTCAATCTCAATCGCGATAATCCCCATACAAGTAGTGTCGATTGTCCTGATGCTGACCACTTCGCGTGCACAGGGACTAACCGACCATTTCCTTGGCACGGTCGCTCTCAACCGTCATGCAAGGTCGTAATAACCACCCTAAAACTGCACCCTTGGCGCATTTGAACTTCGTTGCTATCGTAACAACAGTTTGTTTCGAAAGATAAGATGCGCCACACGCTTCCAATTGCGCCCCAGTTTTACGTGACGGCCCCGCAACCCTGCCCCTATCTTGAGGGACGGATGGAACGGAAGTTGTTCACTGCCCTGCAGGGCGAAGGGGCGCAAAAGTTGAACGACACGTTATCCAAGCAGGGATTCAGGCGCTCTCAAAACGTGCTGTATCGCCCGTCCTGTGCCGACTGCGCCGCTTGCTTGTCCGCGCGCATCAATGTCAGCAAGTTCACCGCGACCCGTGGTCAGAAAAAAACGATCAATCGCAACACGCACCTTAAACGCAAGGCAACCTCTCCTTGGGCGACCGAAGATCAGTATGAGCTTTTTCGCCGCTACCTAGAGGATCGCCACGCCGCTGGTGGCATGGCCGACATGGACGCTTTTGAATTTGCAGCCATGGTTGAAGAAACCCCGATTCGCACACGCGTTGTCGAATACACTGACCGCGAAAACGACGATCTAATCGCCGTTTGCCTGACCGATGTCATCGAAGACGGTGTGAGCATGGTTTATTCCTTTTATCAACCCGATCAGCCGCGCCAATCACTTGGTACCTATGTGATCCTTGATCACATCGCCATCGCGCAAGAGGCCGGCCTGCCTTACGTCTATCTGGGCTATTGGGTGCCCGGCAGCCCTAAAATGGGTTACAAAGCCGGGTTCTCGGGGCTTGAGATTTTTGCTGACGGTGTATGGCAGGAAATGATTGACCCGGCCGATCACGACTCGCGCAGCCATCCGATCTCAAACGATTCCATCATTGAGCAGGTTGCCAATATCACTTTGCCCGACGGCACACCTCTGCGTCCGGGGCCAAACGCAGTGTCCAAGACGGGGCCCAAGGGTTAACTCAGCCCCCGAAAAATGTTTCCGCAGATCAGTTGCCAATCAATGCCGGGACGATGGTCACGATCGACGGGAAGAACCACAAGATCGCCAACCCAACCACCTGGATTAGCACGAAGGGGAAGACCCCACGATAGATGTGCCCTGTGGTAACCTCTTTCGGCGCAACCCCCCGCAGATAGAACAGCGCAAAACCAAACGGAGGTGTGAGAAACGACGTCTGCAGGTTTACCGCAATCATGATCGTCACCCATTTTGGATCAAACGTGCCACCATAGATCACCGGCCCGACGATGGGGATCACGATGTAGATGATCTCGAGGAAGTCCAGAACAAATCCCAGAATGAACAACACCAGCATCACGATCAGGAAGACCTGAAGCTCACTATCAAAGCTTCTCAGGAACTGCTGGATGTAATGCTCGCCTCCGAAACTGATCACCACAAGGTTCAACAGCTGCGAGCCAATCAGAATGGTGAAGACCATCGAGGTCACCTTGGCCGTCTCACGCACCACCGGTGTCATTACCCCGCCAGTGAACAACACCCAGCAGGAATAGAACAACCCAAAGGCAGCATAGAGGTAAGCCGCGTAGGCGACAAAGAAGGCAACCCAGCTCTCAAAACTAACTTCGCTTCTGTTGATCCGCAGGTCAAAGTTGATCCCTACCAGCACCGACAGGATGATCGCAAAGGTCGACCATATAATCACTTTACCCGAGCGATCCTGATCTCTCAGCTTGCGATAGGCTGCCAGCATGATCGCTCCACCCGCCCCAAGCGCCGCAGCAGGCGTCGGGTTGGTGATGCCGCCAAGGATCGAGCCAAGAACAGCCACGATCAGAACCAGAGGTGGGAAGACGACACGGATCAGCTCATTCTCGGCCAGACGCGCGGCAGCATGGCTGCATCCATAAAGCGCCAACCCCAAAGGAATGGCGAGAATGATGACGGTCACTCCCGAGCTAGTCGAGGGCGCAATCAGTAAAATATCTGCCACCACCCCAAGGACCACCCCGATCCCGCCAATCAACAACGGCGCAGGTGTGGCCGATGGTTTGGCGCCACGCGCGACAACCAAGATCAGCGATAACATGACAAACAGGATTGCAACACCTGTGCCAATCGGTGCGGCTGCAGCCTCTTTCTGAGCCACGGCGGCCGCAATCTCTTCTTCAGACAGCGCTACACTTTTCTGCACGCCACCTGCGACATCGATTGCTTCCCCTTCAGCAATTGCCGCGTCCCAGGCTTCCTGCCCATGCAGATCGATCATTGATTGCTTGCACTCTTCCCCGACATTGGTACGCAGAGAGGCGGTTTGTCCTGCATCGGTGAAGCTGTCTACGGTCAGGCTCTGCGAGCCAATGATGTTGAGAGAACTCAGCAAGATCAAACCACCGATCAGCAGAACCGGCACGCCGGCAAACCAGGTGAAAGCTTCTCCTCGGGTCACTACCTCGGAAGTGCTCCCCTCAATTTGCACCGACGGCGCCTTGGACGGATTCATAAGCGCGTAACAGAACGCATACCCTGCATAGAGCAGCGCCAGCAGGATGCCCGGCAGAAGTGCCGCCTGAAACAGCGTGCCAACAGAAACAACCGCCGGAGACCCCAGATATGTGAGCGCATCCGTACATCCCGCCTCAATCGCTCGCGACTCCTGCGCAGCAGAGTAGAGATCACCGGCAAGGGTCCCCAGAAGAACGATCACGATCGAGGGTGGAATGATCTGCCCCAATGTGCCGCTCGCAGCGATGACGCCGGTTGCAATCTCGGGGCTATAATTGTTCCGCAACATGGTCGGCAGGCTCAACAGGCCCATAGTAACTACGGTCGCGCCCACGATCCCGGTCGAAGCTGCCAGGAATGCCCCCACGACCACAACTGATACGGCAAGACCACCCGGCAGCGGGCCAAAGACACGCGCCATCGTGGTCAACAGATCATTGGCGATTTTCGAGCGCTCCAGCGTGATGCCCATCATGACAAACATCAGCACCGCCAACAGCGTCTCGATCGACTGTCCAGCCAGCACACGCTCGTTCATCCGGTTGACGATAAAGCTGATATTGCGGTCCAGAGCGACCTCCCAACCCCGCACAAAGACTGGCTCCGCGATCCTGGGAAGGTCTGGATATCGGAACACCGACACCGTTTCAGATTTCACCCCCGAAGCGATCAGCGCATCATACGCCTGGCTACTGGTATCAATCGCCTGGTGGATAAGTAACCCAGCCGAATCCAGCGCCGCAATGATCCCAAATGAAATGATCCCAGCCCCACCAATGGCAAAAGCCACCGGAAAGCCTGACAAAATACCGCCAAAAAGGCAGAGAAAGACGATGATTAGGCCGACTTCGACGCCATCAAGTCCCAATAGCATGTTTCAAAGTCCCTTCAATGCGTGCCTTCGTAGGCTTCTTCACCTTCGCCAAGACTGTCCTTGTCGAGGTATTTGTTTTCGCTTTCGGGCCCTTCTTTCCATTCCAGATAGGATCGGTAGAAAAACGCGATTGCATGGATAAAGACCATCGCGGCAAAGGCCACCAGCAGAATCTTAAACAGGAAATAGCCATTGAAACCGTTAGGGCTGAAGCCGATGGTCTCAACATTCCAGCGCACCGCGCGGGACTTGAGCAACAACCGCTCCAGCGTGTCACTGGCCGAGGGCTTTGGCACGATCAGATGCCGCCACAGGAAATACCAGCCGTACATCCACGTCAGCACCGCCATCGGCATCATGAAAATCAGGCAGCCGACCATGTCGATCACCTTTTTGGTGCGGAACTTGACCGCTGAATAGATCAGATCGACACGCACATGCCCGCCCTGCACAAAGGTGTATGTACAGCAAAGGGCGACAACCAGCGCGTTGTAGAATTTCAGCTCTTCGCTCCACCAGCTGATATCAAGCTCCAGCGGAATGCCGAAGCCCAGCACGATATCCGGTCGAGCAAAAATTCGCTGAATGAATACGATGATGATCTGCTGGATCACCATCAACAGCCCAGCCCAGGCAAAGAAACGGCCAACCGCATTGGCGAACCCTTCCAGCACCCTGACACAACCCCACATAAACTGGTTCTTCCAAATGCCAAAAGCTGTCAGCACGAGGAAGGCCGTTAACACCACGTAGAAGAATTCGACCGAACCGCCGTAATAGACAAAGCGCATCAGCGCTTCCTTGTCGGACCAATTCAGCCACAGCTGCGGGTGGGTGATCGCGTATCCGAAATTGTAGAAGGCAAGGCCGATGTTCTGGAAAAACCAGAGAATTGCATCCAGCATGACACCCCTAATCCCTTAAGTGCGGGCATTTTTTGCCCGGCTTAGTTATCTCAGGCGGGCCCTTTCCAAGGCCCGCTCGAATATGTCATTTCCCGAAGGGTCAGTCAGCCGCCCATGACCCGGTCGCGCTGTGCACGATAGGCCTCGGAAGATTGCGAGATCCAGCCGGAAGACGACCGCATCGACGCAACATAGTCGTCATAGATTGACTTGAAGAGCTCATCGCCCATGAATTCATCATAGACCTGCTGGCTGGCACCGCCGAACGCGTCCCAAACGCTATCAGGAAATTCCAGAACCTTGACGCCGCCGCTGGCTAGGCGCGACAGCGCATCAGCGTTATTCATCAGGTACTGGCTGAGATTCCAGACATTGGCATGACCCGCCGAGATTTCTATCGCAGACTGCTGCGTCGGCGTCAGATCGTTGAACACGTCCAGATTCACGGCAGCCGACAGACCGGCCGATGGCTCGTGGAAACCAGCGGTGTAATAGAATTTGGCGATTTCTTGGAAGCCAACCTTTTCATCCGACCATGGGCCGACCCACTCGGTGCCGTCAATCGCGCCCGAGGCCAGCGCCTGATAGATCTCGCCGCCCGGAAGGTTCTGCACCGACACGCCCAGATGGCCAAGCGCCTTGCCACCTAGTCCAGGCATACGGAACTTCAGGCCCTGCAGGTCTTCTGGACCGTTGATTTCCTTGCTGAACCAACCGCCCGCTTGCGCCCCGGTGTTCCCGGCGAGGAAGGATTTGATGCCAAAGATCTCGCCCAGCTCATGGTGCCGCTCCATGCCGCCGCCATGATAGTACCAGTTGTTCTGCTCTGTCGCCGTCATTCCAAAAGGTACGCCGGTGAAGAAAGCAAAAGCTGGATGTTGGTTGACGAAATAATAATCAGCGGCGTGATACATATCGGCCTGCCCGGCTGTCACCGCGTCAAACACTTCAAACGCACCCACCAGTTCGCCTGCGTGTTTCACGTCGACGGTCAGCTTCCCGTCCGAAATGGCGTTGATGTTCTCTGCCGTCTTGTCAGCCGCATCTGCCAGACCGGCAAAACCGCGCGGCCAGGATGTCACCATGGTCAGCGTGCGCTTGCCTTCAGCATAGGCTGGTGCCGCCAATGTCGATGCGGCTGCTGCCGTGCCACCCAATGCCGTTTTTGTCAAAAATGAACGACGATCCATTTAGGTCTCCTCCCAAGTCGTATTATGCGCGCGGTCAGTTCCCCCGCACGCGGATCTTTATCGTGGGCAAAGCGTATCCCGCTCACGATGATTTGAAAATACCGACTACTGCGTAGAAAACCCGGTTTTTGTCGGGATTTCTCACCATACTGGCTTATTTTTCTGGGCATTTCTCGCGGTTGCGCGTATCGATTCCGCATGCGTTTGCTTCCGGACCGCCCTTGGCTGAACTACGGCCAGAAACTGTTTTTGGTCGCCACCCTGCCGTTTTTGTTGGCAGCGGTGGTCATCTCGGTGCTGGTCACACTGCAGTCGCGCCAACTGGCCGAACGGGAGATCAGCGCGCTCGAAGAACAGCTGATCGCCGCCAAACGGGCCGAATTGAAGAACTACCTCTCCATCGCCCGCACCTCCTTCATCAACATTTACGGGCGCGCCGCGCCGGATGACGAACAGGCCATGCTTGAGGTTACTCAAATTCTCTCGGCCATGCTCTACGGCCAGGATGGCTATTTCTTTGTCTACGACTATGACGGCAACAATCTTGTCAGTCCGCGCCAGACCGATCTCATCGGCAGCAACTGGATGGATCTAACCGACGCCAACGGCACACCCATCACCAAGGAACTGATCCGCATCGCGCGCTTTGGCGGCGGTTATCACAGTTATGACTGGAAAAAGCCCAGCACCGGCGAGACCGCACGCATGGTCAGCTATGTCATTGGCCTACAGGATTGGCGTTGGGTGGTTGGTACAGGGGTGTTCATCGATGATGTCTCAGCGACCGTGAATGCCGCCCGCGCGGGGGTCGAGGAACGTGTGCGCCGCACCTTCCTCTATATCGGAGGGATCACCCTCGCCGCTCTGGCTCTGGTTTTCACTTCGGGCATGTTCATCAACATTCGCGAGCGTCGCCTCGCCGACGCCAAGCTGAAAAAACTCACTCAGCGTGTGTTTGACGCGCAAGAGGAAGAACGCGGGCGTGTCGCCCGTGAACTGCATGACGGCATCAGCCAGATCCTCGTCGGTGTCCGTTATGCCCTTGAGGCAGCCAAGCGCCGCTTCGGAAGCGGAGACCCCGCCGCCGGAGACATGCTTAATCGCGGCCTTGATCACCTCGGCGGGGCTATACAAGAAGTGCGCCGTATCAGCCGTGACTTGCGCCCGGGTGTCCTCGATGACCTCGGTCTTGGCCCCGCCCTCAAGGCGCTGACTGATGATTTCGGCAAGCGCACAGGGATTGAAACCGAGTTTGAAACGGTCGTCTTCCGTAATCGCCTGGATGACGAAGCCAAGATCGCCCTCTACCGCGTCGCCCAAGAAGCGATGACCAACGTTGAACGCCACGCAGGCGCAACGCGCGTTTCCATAGACGTGCGCGGCCACAGCAAAGGTGCTACATTGAAAATCCACGACAACGGCATCGGCTTCGACAATGAAGCCCCCACTGCGCCCTCCAGCGGACTTGGCCTGCGCAATATGCAGGAACGACTGGAGCAATTGAACGGCACGCTGACCATTCGCTCTGGTCCCAAGGGCACAGAGATCGAAGCGACCGTTCCGCTCAGCCATATGTTGCCCCCAGAGAAAAGCAGCTCGGATCAGAAAAGGACCGCCGCATGACCAACGCACCCATTCGTGTTCTGATCGTTGATGACCATCCTATGGTCGCCGAAGGCATCCGGTTTTTGCTGGAAAATGAACCACAGATTGACGTGATCGGAACGCTCTCCAATGGTCAGGAAGTCATTGACCAGGTCGAGGACCTAAATCCCGACGTGATCCTAATGGATCTCAACATGCCCGGCATTGGCGGATTGTCTGCGACTGAAATCATCTTGGAGCGCCGCCCCGAAACCCGCATCCTGATCCTGTCGATGCACGACAGCCCCGAATACATCTCTTCAGCCTTGACACACGGCGCAGCAGGATATGTGCTCAAGGACGTGCCCACAGAAAAAATCAAACAAGCCATTCAGGCTGTCATGGACGGGCAACAGTATCTGTGCACCGGTGCCAAAGGCTCCATCAACCCCGCCAACCAACCGGACCGCGAACAGCTAACCAACCGCGAACAGACGATCCTGCTGCAACTGGCCCAAGGCAAATCCAACAAAGATGTGGCACAAGATCTCGATATCTCGATCCGCACGGTCGAAACCCACCGCAAAAACATCAAACGCAAACTCGGTATCAGCTCCACCGCCGGCCTCACCCGCTACGCCATGGAACACGGCGTGCTGCAAGGCACTGGGGCAAAGTTTTAAGGCACCGCACCTACTAGGCAGAATTTATGGCACAAGAAATTGAAAGAAAATTTCTAATCGACCAAACACACCCAGAAGTGACAGCCCTCATGCAAACGAAAGGTAGCCATATAAAGCAAGGCTACATAATGTCCGATCCGAAAGGCGTGGTCCGGGTTAGGCGCATGGATGACAAAGCATATTTAACCATAAAAGGCCCCAACACAGGCATTACACGCGACGAGTTTGAGTACCAGATTCCAGTTGAGCATGCCGAGCACTTGCTAGCAACAATGTGTTCCAAAATCATAGAAAAACAGCGATATGCATACCCGCTTGAAAACGGACATTTTGCAGAAGTGGATGTATTTCCCCAAATTGATCTTTGGTTGGCTGAAGTTGAACTTCCTACTAAAGACACCGACTTTCAAAAACCCGACTGGTTTCGCAAGGAAGTCAGTACAGACCCCTATTACTTCAACAATAATATCGCGAAGAGAATATAAACCTCTGCCAGCTTGGTGACAGCCCAGATGATCAGCTAACGCGCATTGAAGGGGCCGTCACGCTCCGGAACACTTTCTGTGCTATGATCGCCCCGTATATTTCGAACAAACGTAATTACGGAGGCTTTTATAATGACCAGCGATATCACAGCTGTCGGATTGGGTGCGATGGGTTCTGCCCTGGCAAGTGCGCTCTTAACAGCCGGACGCAAGGTGACGGTCTGGAACCGCACGATGGAAAAAGCGCAACCTTTGATATCGCAAGGCGCGACACCAGCTGCCACCCTGCCCGAAGCCATTGCCGCCAGCCCACGCACGGTTGTCTGTCTGATGAACTATTCGATTACCAACAATCTGTGCACTGATACCCAAGTCCAAAAAGCTGTCTCTGGTCGCAATATCATTCAACTTGGTACATCCACTCCAAATGAATCCGAAGACAGCCAAAAACAATTCAACAGCTGGGGCGCAGGTTACATTGACGGAACCATCATGTGCTGGCCGGGAAATATCGGCACCCCCACCGGCCGAATTGTCGTCGCAGGTTCAGAAACCGCTTTTGCAGATTGTGAGCAAGACCTTCGCATCTTGGCCGGAGACATGCGCTATGTCGGCTCGAACATCCGTGCAGCCGCCACTCTTGAATTGGCGTTCCTCTCACGTCTCCTTGGCATAATTTTCGGCTCGATACACGGCGCCCTCGCTTGTGAAGCCGAAGGCGTGCCGGTATCGGAGTTCACCTCTATTCTCCCGCCGGGGGACAGGGCCATTCCCTTGACTGAAACCATACATGCAGGATCGTTTGACCAGATATCCAAAGGCGGGGCATCTGTCGACGTCGCCGCCGAGGCGGTTACTGGCCTGTACGACCACGCAGTTTCGGCGGGCATCAACAACGAACTTCCGTCATTGATGAGAGAATGGATCAAACGCGCACAAGCTGCCGGATACGGGAAACAAGAAACATCTGCAGTCATCAAGCCCTTACGACGGGGCAATTAAATGTTCGTCACTTAAGGATTGGAACCAACCATCTTTGCAGCCAAAACCGTGCGCGCAATAAACGATTGTGAACTTAGCATCGAATCCTTCGCTCACTTTATTTGTTGAAACCGAATTCACTAAAACGATATTTTCACCCGCAAAATGAATAAACCTTCGGCCTAAGCCATCCAAAATCCGCTGAAAGTCTCATTCAAAGACAGCACCTTCCTGCACAGATCAGGGCAACCGCAACATCGCGGCAACCAACATCTGAAAGGACTTCACAATGATCAAACACGGTAAACTGCTTCTCCTGTCCGGCCTTCTGATCCCCGGCATCGCAATGGCACAGATCAATGCTGGCGACACTTTGGGCACCACTGAGGATGCCATCCGCACCGAGCTTGAATCGCAGGGTTACGTCATCTCTGAAATCGAATATGAAGATGATGAAATCGAAGTCGAGGCCACACTGGACGGTCAAGCCTATGAGATTGAGATCAACCCCAAGACCGGCGCGGTTCTTGAAGTTGAGCTCGAAGATGACGACGAGTCGGATGACAGCTAACAATTCGGTGGTGCGTTCATTAAGTTGAACGCACCATTCCACCGATCAGGAACATGATATGACGCGCTCGACCATTCTCTGGCCATTATTCGCCCTTCAGGCCTTGTGCTGTGCCTATTTCCTCATGGACATCACTTGGGATATGCTTTGGCCCGGCGCTGTGAATTGGCTGGCAGAAAGCGATGGAATCGAAGCCTTGGTCACCCTCGCCCTGTTCCTCAGCATGGCGTTCTCAGCCAATGAGCTGCGTCAGGTACTCCACCGTCAAAACCGCCTCGAAGACCAGATCAAAATCGCCTCAGGTGCGTTCTGCGAAGTTCTTGAGCAGCGTTTCAATGACTGGTCCCTCACCAGCGCCGAACGCGAGGTTGCCATCCTCGCCATCAAAGGTTTTTCAATCGCCGAAATGGCCGAGCTGCGGCGCACCAAACAAGGCACCGTCAAAGCGCAATGTGCATCGGTTTATCGCAAAGCAGATGTTGCAGGACGCTTGCAGCTTCTGAGCGTTTTCCTTGATGATTTGCTGGCTGAGAAACTGGTCACTTCAGGGCAGCCTACGGTCAGCTAGACACCGAAAACGCTTTCAACGCTCTTCGCAAAGAAAAAGGGATGGTTCAAAACCATCCCCTTCAACTTGCAACTGGATCTATTGCTCAGTCTTACGCCGCTTTCTTGCGCCGGCGTGTGGCCAATCCCAAAGCACCCAAACCGCTCAGTAACAGCAAACCACCAGCCGGTAGCGGCACTGCCGTGATGACATCACCGTTCAACGTCGCCTCGACACCGATTTTAGCGCGATTGTCGTCGAAGAACACGAGACGAATTGATTCTTCACCGCCTTCTCCCGCATCGAAATCGATGGTTGAAGAGGAGTTGATCGCACGTGTTCCAAAGAAGCTACCGATGACCACACCGCCAACTTCAAGCTGGAAGCCATCGTCCGAGGCAATTACGAATTGGTTGATGCCTTCGACAAGGTTAATCAAGCCTGTGAATTCGAAAATCGAACCAGACAGGGTCTGCGCTGCGTCCCCAATGATTGAAGGGGCATCCACACCCAGAAACTCACCCAATGTTGTTCCAAGTGTGTCGACCGACCCATCTGCACCGTTGGGGTAATCAATCCCGCTTGATTCAAACGTCGCATCTGCTTCGCGGAAATCAATCACGGCCAAGGCGTCGGCCAAGTTGTTTACGATATTGTTCTCAGGGCTACCTGGTGTCGGATCTGCTGTACCAGGGCAGCAATCGGTGCCCGGAATGGTATCCCAAAAACTTGCGCTGAATGTTACTGCAGAGGATGAAGTCGCTACCCCTAACCCAAACACAGCCGCGAGAACCGCGGTACTAAACATCTTCATTTCAATTGCTCCCTCGTTACAATTTTAACAAGTTACTAACTTCTGGATTAGCCTATAAGACCACTAACGCAATTTCCAGCACAAATTCAACGTATTTGAAACTTATTTTCGCCACGTTTCCAGCAACGAAACAAACGCCGATCAAGGCCAAAACTATACCCTCAACGAGAACACATATGAGTTAACCGATGATTCTTACTTCATCTGAATAGCCTCACGTCGATCCCTTACCACTGTAATCCGGTTCATGCAGCGATAGGCCGGCAAGTAATCGGCCACCGCGTAATGCATGGTGCAACGATTGTCCCAAATGGCCAGATCCCCGGCCCGCCAGCGCCAGCGGATCTGATCCTCGGGCTTGTTCATATGGTTGGCCAGCCACACCCGCAACCCATTGCTTTCATTCGTGGTAAGCCCGATGATATGGGTGACAAAGGCCTCGTTGTAGTTCAGAAACTTACGCCCTGTGACTGGATGCTCCACAATCAGAGGCCGGAAGTTGTGGCCAAACCGGGTCATGCCACCATTTAATGCCTCCGGACTGGCATCAAAAGAATTGCGGAAATCCCCCATATCATGCACCGCGCTCAACCCGTCCAGATCGGCTTTCATCCCTGCGGGCAAGCGATCATAGGCCGCGTAACAGCTCGACCACATCGTATCGCCCCCCACCTCGGGCACCACCCGCGCCACCAGGATCGAGGCAAAAGGCTGCTGCGCCTTAAAGGTCAGGTCAGTGTGCCAACTGTTCGTGTCCGGCGGCGCACCGCTGTCGTTTTCCAGTTTCACGATGCGATCAAAGCCATCGACATGGGGATAAAGCGGATGCGGTTCGTCAATCTCACCAAAACTGGCCGCCAAGGCCATATGCGTCTCAGGCGTGATATCTGTGTCGCGCAGAAAAATCACCTGATGTTCCAGCAAGGCCTGATATAGCCCCTCGCTCACCATGTCTGTCAGCCGCGCTGTCAGATCCACGCCTGTGATCTCTGCCCCTATCGCTGGGGTGACCTTTGCGATATCCATGTTCTCAACCTCCCAAGTGAATGCCACGCTCTGCTACCCTAACGATCCGTTATTCATTGAATGATGCAGTGCGGCTTTTCATCAATATCACCTACAAACATTCAAATTCATATTGATGAATTCCACAAAACGGCATTACCAAAGGTTATGAAGAATTACCGCCGCCTCCTGCCCTCCACCTCCCGGCTCGTCGCCTTTGCCGCTGTTGCCGAAACCGGCAGCATCACCGCGGCAGCCGAGGCTCTGAACCTCACGCAGGCCGCGATCAGTCGTCAGTTGCGCGAATTGGAAGACTTCATCGGTCAGCCTCTGGCCACCCGCACACCCAAAGGCGTGGTGCTCACCCGTGCCGGGCAAAGATTAATCGCCGACTTACCCGCAGCACTTGATCAGATCTGCAGCGCCGTTGCCGAGACCATTGAGATCGGCAAAACCCCAAATGTTACAGTGTTTTGCGATCACAGCCTGACGACAAGCTGGCTCAATCGCAAAGTTCTGGATTTTGAGCGGGAATACCCAGAGATCAACATTCAAGTCTTATCGTCCAATCGAAGCCCGGAAACCTTTGTCGGGCAATTCGATATCGCCGTCCTCTATGGGCGCCCCGAGGGAACAGCCTACGACAGCAAGCTGATCGCACCTGATCGCGTATTTCCGGTGGCCGCCCCCACCGTGATCGCGCAACTTCCTAAAAATCCGAGCCTGCTAACACTACAGGACTTTCCGCTGATCGATTTTGCCCAGAAACGCAGGGATTGGCTGCATTGGGCAGATTTTCTCAAGACCCACGGCATCGACAATCCCCCAAACCCAAAACTCACCTTCGACAGCTATGCCATCGCCATTGAGGCCGCGCGCTTGGGTCAAGGCATCCTGCTTGGATGGCAGTTGGTGCTGGATCAACACCTGCAAGACGGTTCCCTACAGCCAGTTGGCCCATGGGAAATGTCCTCTCCCGGCGGCTTGCGCGTACAATTTCCAACCAGAAACTTATCAGCACAAACAGAACGTTTTATTACCTGGCTCTGCTCTTGATACTCTACGGCACAAATGCTGATCTCAGCCGAAAGGCGCGCTTTCTATATCGCGCCATTACGCTATAGTACTTGAGTACGGATCGCGATTACTTGTCTCTTTCCATGTAGATATGCACCGAATAAGTTGAGTAATCCGTATTAAGACTTCCGCCTGTCTTGAGGACGATGTCGCCTTTTACGTATACCGGTTTCTCGCGGCCTCTACGATCTTTGGCGACCGCCTGTCTGTATCCATGCTTTTCGAGTACTTGCTTGACACTACCATAAAGGCCATTTTCCTGCCCCCTACGAAGTGGCGAAAATCTGATAGAGCAGCTTGTGAATTTTCGATTGGTACGCGCCTCAACCTTCACTTCTGGTTTAATTTTTATAAGTGGGAAATTCAGCTCCGACTTAACGTATTTCTTGTTTCGCTTTTCATATCCATGTTTCTGGAGTTCCGATGGATTTGTCGTATGATTCTCTACAAGCCTAAGACATGCCAAAGCGGCGACCCCCGCTTCCTTCTTGATGTTTAGCGGTGTTCCTGCAAATGAAACGTCTGCCTGCGCACTGATAAAAATCAAAGCTGCAGCCAAAATAGATGTACTTCTGGATCTATCAAAACGCATGTGATGCACTTGCCCTCAACTCATACTCTCTCGCGTCAGCAGAAGTATCACCTGTAACCCTGTGCTGCAATCAGTTTAAGTATTGCAACTTTGAAGGCGCACTGCAGTCTTGCGTTCTAAACGAAATTTTTGCTCAAAAACGCCATCACCGGATCTGAAAACAGCTTCGGCTGCTCGACCAACCCAAGGTGTTTCAACTCCGGCACAATCACCACATCAGCCTCGCCGATCTCTTTGGCGATGGCCCAGCTCATCGCCGGAGTCGATCCGCTGTCGAACTCGCAGGTCATCACTAATGCCGGATGCGTAATCGGCGGTTCAGGCCGGATCAACTCCACCACGCCCTCGGCCAGCACTTGCCGGTGCTGGGCATAGTTTTTGTGGTCATTGGCCAGGATCACATCCCGCACCGCCGCCACCTGATCGGGGTGGTCGCGGTGAAAGCCTTCGGTGAACCAGCGCTCCAATGCCGCGTCAATCGTGGCCCCAGGCCCGCCCTCGCCGCTTTGGCGGGCGTATTCCTCAAACCGTTTCTGCGCTTGTTCGCCGCGTTCATGCGGTGAATTCAGGATTGCCAGCGCCGACACGCGATCCGGATGATCAATCGCACAGCGCCGGTTGATCATCCCACCCAGCGAAAACCCAACCAAAGCGGCCTGCGCAATGCCCAGCTCATCCATCAGCGTAATCAGCTGCTCGCTCAGCACTGTCAGGCTGGGGTCCTGCTCCGGCAAAGCCGTCGCGCCATGCCCACATAAGTCATAACTCAACACCCGGTATTTTTCCGCCAGCACCGGCGCAATCGGCCCCCAAGTGCTATACCGATCCATCCCCAACCCATGAATGAGCGCCACAACGGGCGCTCCTTCCGGGCCGGTCAGCTCATAAGATGTTCCCGCTTGACTGACCGCCATTTACACCCCCGCCGGGTTATCAAGATCATGCCCCATCTCTTCGAGGTCCTTGTAACGGTCGCCGATCCGGTGGTTCGGATGCCCGCCAACA
This sequence comes from Roseovarius albus, assembly GCF_900172335.1. Lineage (GTDB taxonomy): Bacteria > Pseudomonadota > Alphaproteobacteria > Rhodobacterales > Rhodobacteraceae > Roseovarius > Roseovarius albus. The sequence continues at coordinate 437,089 of NZ_FWFX01000001.1, read as the reverse complement.
GTGGCCCCCAACGCAACGATAATCTCGTCTTCGGCCGGGGCATCCGGCACACAGATCTGAATGGTTTGATAATGCGAACGTTTGCCGCCATCGTCCTTGTCCATACACGGGATGATCAGCGCCGTACCTGCTGCCCCGCGCGTATTGGCAAAGACCATATAGCTCTTGGCCTTGACCGCATCGCGGTACTGGTTACCAAACCACAGTGTGTGGGTCATGCCCTGCCCGTGCTCCTGCTCCCCCCCCATGCCGACGACCGAGGCCTTGCCATAGCCCTCAACCGCACCATCGGTTTCCTTCATGATCATATCGGTCAGCAACTTGCCCAGAACCGGGCCGTGCTCACGAATTTCAGGGCCCATATCTTCGACATGCCCACGGCCAAACCACGGGTTTTTGATAATCGCCATAGCGGCAACCATCTTGGTCGGCTCTGCGACCTCTTTCCAGCCTTCCTTGTACGTGGTTTGCACCGTGACCAGCGTGCGGCGAATTTCTACTGCCATTGTCTTATCCTTTTAAACCTGCAGCCGAATTATCTAAATTCCGGCAAAACCTGATCGATAAACAGCTTGAGCGAGCGCTTCTGCTGATCCATATCCATTCCCATCGAGGCATAGTAGATGAACCCATCCACCCCAAGTGCCTCATAAGGCTTAAGTTTTTCAATCACCTGCTCGGGCGAGCCGAACATCAGGTTCTCTTCCAGCATCTGCGGGTCAACCCGCGCATTGCCCTCAAGGCTGTCCAGCGGCACCTGCTCAGGGAAGCCGTTCACAACATCGCCAGATTTCATCAGCAGGTTGCCAAACTGGCTCAACTGCACGCGGATGGAATCAATCGCCGCCTGACGGTCGGTCTCGTTGTCATAAACCGCAGTGTGGCGCATCATCGACCAACGACCGTCGTACTTGCCGCCGTTCTTGGCAATCGACTCGTCCAGTCGCTGGCGATAGGTCTCAGCTTCGGAAAACGGCATGGTCAGCGGCCAGCTCATGATGTTGCAGCCATTTTCAACCGCGTAATCAAAGGTGATCGGCGCGCGGGCGGCCACCCAGACCGGCACCTCTTTCTGCACCGGTTTTGGGCAAGATGTCGCGCGTGGGAACTGCCAGAACTCGCCGTTGTGCTCGTAATCGCCCTGCCACAGCTTTTGCACCACCGGCAGCATTTCCTGCATGTAGCGCCAGCTGTCACGCTGATCGAGGCCCGGCTTCATCCGGTCAAACTCTCTTTGGTAAGCGCCCGACCCGATGCCGAACTCCAGACGCCCATCGCTGATCAGATCCAGAAACGCAGCTTCGCCAGCTAGATCAATCGGATGCCAATAGGCCGCGTTCACCACGCCCACACCCAAGCGAATATTTTTGGTATGCTCGCCCCACCAGGTCAAAATCTGGAACGGGTTAGGTGCAATGGTCATCTCCATCGCATGGTGCTCCGCCGCCCAAGCGATCTCGAAGCCGGCTTCATCGGCCATCTTGACCATCTCCAGCGTGTGATCGCGCACCGCCTTCATGTCGGTCGCCGGAGTCATACGCTCAAGGTTAATTGCCAGTTGGAACTTCATGTTTTTACTCCTTAAATCAGCGCATCTGGAAGGGGTTTGAAATCGGCTCGTTTGAGATATTCATCCAAACCGTTTTGGGACGGGTGTAGTCATAGACCGCCTGGAATCCACTTTCGCGGCCATAGCCCGAGCCTTTCATGCCGCCAAATTCTGCCACCGGCGAAATCACACGGTAGGTGTTGATCCAGACAATTCCGGCCCGCACCGCGCGCGACATCCGCAAGGCCCGCGCGCTGTCACGGGTAAAGATCCCGGCGGCCAGCCCATGTTCGGTATCATTGGCCAATGCCAGCGCCTCGGCCTCGGTTTTGAACCGCAGCACCGACAGCACCGGGCCAAACAGTTCTGTATCGGCGATCTTCAGATCGGAACTGGGGCAGTCCAGAATGGTTGGCTCAAAAAACAGGTCACTGCCCGCATCCGCGCGTTTGCCACCACACACCAGCTTGGCCCCCTGCTCGACAGCAAAGGCCACTTCTGACTCGATATTCTCGATCTGTCCGCGGGTACACAACGGCCCCATCTCGGTCTCTTCCGCCATCGGATCACCGATTTTGATGCCCGCCGCGATCTTGGCCATTTTTTCGATGAAAGCGTCAGCCACATCTTCATGCACAATCAAACGCGACCCCGCCACACAGCTTTGGCCAGAGGCGCCAAAGATCCCGGCAACTGATCCGTTCACCGCACTGTCCAGATCCGCATCATCAAACACGATGAAGGGGGATTTTCCGCCCAGTTCCAGCGACACTTCGGCAAAATTATTGGTGGAATTCATCAATACATGCTTGGCCGCCATCGGCCCACCGGTGAACGAGATCCGCGCCACCAGCGGATGGCTGGTCAGTGTTTTGCCACATGGATCACCGTGCCCGGTTACGATATTAACCACGCCATCGGGAATACCCGATTCGGCAATCAACTTACCAAATTCAAGGATCACAGCTGGGGCATGTTCGCTGGTCTTCAGCACCACGGTGTTACCCGCCGCCAGCGCCGGACCAACCTTCACAGCGGTCAGAAATAGCTGGCTATTCCACGGCACTACAGCCGCAATCACGCCCAAAGGCTCGCGGTCGGTAAAGACAAACATATCTGGCTTATCAATCGGCAGCGTGTCGCCGTTAATTTTATCCGCCGCCCCTGCATAGAACTGCAGGAATTCACTGATATATTTCGCCTGCCAGCGGGTTTCCTTGAACATCTTGCCACTGTCACGGGTTTCCACCGCACCCAGCTCTTCTGACTTTTCCGCCAACAGATCCGCCAAACGGCGCAAACATTGTCCGCGCTGCGTTGGCGTCATATTGGCCCATGGGCCGTCATAGCAGGCCACATGCGCCGCCTTCACGGCGCGGTCAACATCTTCCGCAGTGGCTTCAGGCGCCGTGGCCCAAACTTCGCCATTGGCGGGGTTAAACGTGTCAAAGGTGCCTCCGTCCGAGGCACCCACCCATTCGCCGTCAATCAGCATTTGATAGTTTATTGTCATTCTGAGGTCTTTCACTCGGCCGCAACGGCCATAATCTGATCTTGCGGGATAACGCTGTGATAGCAGCCATCGCGATAGGTCAGTGGGCGGCTTTGCCCGTCGCTGACGCTGCGCACATGACCCAGCACGATCAGGTGACTGCCCGAGCGCACCGCCTGATCCAGATCGCAGCAAAACACCGTCGCATCAGACAGGCCCGGCATTCCGTGAGTAGTGTCGCCATGCGCGATACCCTCAAACCTGTCTGACACGTCGCGATCGTGACGTCCGGCAAATCGGTCAGCAACATGCGACGCCCCTTCTGCCAACACGTTCACGGTGAACTCACCATTTTCGGTCACTGCCTTGGCGATACGGCTTTCCGCAAACAAACAGACCAGCACGGTCGGTGGGTCAGCGGAAACCGAGGAAAACGCGCTGACGGTTGCACCCAGTTTGCCTGCAGGGCCATCTGTGGCCACAACCGTGACAGAGGAGGCCACACCGCGCATGGCTGAAATGAAGGCGTCCCGCGCCACAAGGTTTTGTTCTGTATTTGACATTTGCGTCTCACCTGTTCGCACCAGAGAAGATGTCACTAGATTTGCCACAGATTCTTAGTTTTGAAAAACGAATTGTTTTGCTTGATAAGTTCGAAAATTCCGAATTATAAATTTCCCCATGAATATCACCTCGCTCCAGACCTTCCTTGCCATCGTCGAGACTGGAAACCTGATCCGCGCCTCGCAAAAAATGAACGTGACGCAATCCACCGTCACCGCCCGCCTGAAAACGCTAGAGGAAGAGGTCGGCCAGCAACTGCTGAACCGCCAAAAATCCGGCACCACATTGACCCCGGCTGGCACAAAGCTATTGCGTTATGCCCGGATAATGGTGGGGCTCTGGCGGCAGGCCCGGTATGAAACCAACTTACCTGTGGGTCTGGAAGCGGTCTGCACCTTTGGCTGTGATCGCGAGTTGTGGCACGGCCCCGGGCAGAATTTTTTTCACGGTGTCGTTTCCCGTCATCCGGAAATGGCCGTTTCCGTTCATCAAGGCAGCGCCAAGGAACTTGAGGATTGGATCACATCTGGCATCGTCGACGTCATCATCACCTATGAAAGCATCGCCCGCACCGCCCAGACCGTCTATGCCCTGCCGCCAGAGAAATTGGTACTTCATTCAGACGACCCGGAGTCATCGATCAGCGAGGGGCCGAATTACATTTTTGTTGATCACGGAGAGGAATACCGCCAGCAGCACGCCGAAACCTATCATTACACTGGCGTAGCTCGCACAAGTTTTGACAGTTCCCGCTGGGCGCTCGAATATCTTCTTTCAGCCGGAGGCTCTGCCTACTTGCCTCGCGCCCTGGCCGATCCCCATGTGAAAGATGGTCGATTGTTCCCCCTGGCAAAAGCGCCAATCTATGAACGCAAGAAATATCTTGTTGTAAACGACACCGCGGCACAGAACTGGGACTGGTTTTTACCACTCGTTCACGATCTTCAGTCCGAATAACAAATCCTCAATTATAGTTTTATTTCTCTTTGGGCGCGTTTCTACGTCTTTTGGGCGATTTTTGTACGACACCCGCGTACAACTTCTACAACATGTACATGAATTCGTTGATGACATGAGGGGAAGAAAATGACTGATCCGTATCAAAAATCCATGATGGAGAACCTTTACTGGTGGGGCATCCCGACAATGTTCCGCACCCCACACGAGGGCCCTGAAGGCCAGGACATCGCCCTTGTCGGCGTCCCCCATTCCACCGGCAACGGCACTACTGAGCGCGATCAACATCTTGGCCCTCGCGCCCTGCGTCATGTCTCTGCTGTACAGCGTCGCGCGCATATGGATTTCCAAATTGATCCATGGAATAGCGCAAAAATCGCCGATGTGGGTGACGTGCCCTTCCCCCGTGCCAACGATAACGAAGATTGTATCGAACGCATCACTGAGTTTTACAAAGACATTGATGCAGCCGGCGCTCGCCCTGTATCTATCGGCGGAGATCATTCGATCACTGGTGGCATCGTTCAGGCTTTGGGTTGCGGTAAACTTGCCCAAAATCAACCTGTTAGCTTCCTTCATCTGGACGCGCACACCGATGTCTTCACCAAGGTTGACCATTTCCTCGGCGCCAAAAAATCCGCTGCACACTGGGGCGCCTACCTTGCAGACCAAGGCAAGGTTGATCCAAGCCGCTCTATGCAAATCGGGCTTCGTGGCCATCCCCGCAGCCTTGATTGGCTGCAACCCTCGTATGACTATGGCTACAACGTTGTTACCATGAAAGAATTTCGCAAACGCGGCCTAGAGGAGGTCGTGGCTCAAACAAAAGAGGTTTTGGGGGATCGCCCTGTCTATATTACCTTTGATCTCGATTGCCTTGACCCAACTGTCGCCCCGGCGGTTTCCAACCTTGAGCCCGGAGAAAAAGGCTTCGACATTGACGAAGCCGTCGGCATCATCCGTGCCGCGCGCGGCCTGAACATCATCGGGGGGGATGTCGTCTGCATGATGCCTACCAAAGACAGTCCCAATAACATAACCGCCCTGACAGCAGCGGCGGTGATGTTCGAAATGATCTCAATGATCGCGGAAAACACTGTAGCGCAGAACAGTTTAAGCTCATAGTAACAACGTGTTGCGGTACATGAGCGGCAAAAATATTTGCTGAGATGTGGTTCACGTCTCGGCAACTCCCATAATTTACAGTGAGAAAACGCTAAGATTCACCGTTTCCAAATTATGACCATTTCAAACAAGAATACCCCGATTAACATTATATTGCTAAACAATAGGTGGAAACGTTAATAATGTTACTCGCAAGTTATCCACAGGTCATCAATAACAATTATCATTTAATTACAGTGTGTTAATTAATTTTTCCACGCGGAATCGGAGTGTGATTCAAAAGTCACGCCTTATTTTTGCCACATTTGTGACGCAAAATATTCACACTTCCGGAGCTCGATATTATTGTTAAGAGTTCTTCGCCAAGCCTGACGCGGGAGTTTTTTAAGGAGTAAAGCCAATGTTTATTACGGCACAAAAACCGCCTGAACCGAAACCTTCGGACAAGAAGACCAAACCGTCGCTGCAAAAGCAGACCAAGGTCATTTCAGCTCAGGTTTTTAACGACTTCGCCGCTATTTGATGCGGACATAAAAAAGGCCGCCTCCCTGCCGGAGACGGCCCTTTTCTTTTGCAATCTGGATGCCAAATGGGCTTAACCCACCAGCTCCAGACCTGAGAAGAAGAATGCAATCTCTTCTGCAGCAGTTTCAGGCGCGTCCGAGCCGTGAACCGAGTTTTCACCGATAGACAAAGCGTATTCTTTGCGGATGGTGCCTTCGGCAGCTTCTGCTGGGTTGGTTGCGCCCATAACTTCGCGATTTTTCGCGATGGCATCTTCACCTTCCAGAACCTGAACAACAATTGGCTCAGAGATCATGAATTCGCACAGTTCGTCAAAGAATGGACGCTCTTTGTGAACGCCATAGAATGTCTGCGCTTGTGCCAATGACAGCTGGATGCGCTTGGAGGCAACGATACGCAGGCCAGCTGCTTCGAATTTTGCTGCGATTTCGCCGGTCAGGTTACGCTTGGTGGCATCTGGTTTGATGATGGAGAAGGTGCGTTGAATAGCCATGTCAGCCTCTTTTTCAGTTCACTCAAACGGCCGGGCACCCCGCCCCGCCTTCATATTTGCGGCCCCGATACCACGCAGTTCTGGATTTGAAAAGCTGCGATTGACGCGCCCGGATCATTCCGGCATGGGAGGGCATGCTTCGTTTTGATGATATCTCTTACTCCGTTGCCGGACGCCCGCTAATCGAACACGCCAGCGCCACCATTCCCGAGGGTCACAAGGTTGGCGTTGTTGGTCGCAACGGCACGGGTAAAACCACCCTATTCCGCTTGCTGCGCGGAGAGCTGGTGCTAGAAACCGGTGAAATCAACCTGCCCTCTCGCGCCCGCATCGGCGGCGTGGCGCAAGAAGTGCCCAGCAATGAAGTGTCTTTGCTGAACACGGTGTTGGCCGCAGACACCGAACGCGCGGCGCTTTTGGAAGAGGCAGACACCGCCACCGATGGAACCCGCATCGCCGAGATCCAGACCCGTCTGGCCGACATTGATGCCTGGTCTGCCGAGGGGCGCGCCGCTTCGATCCTAAAAGGCCTGGGTTTTACTGACGAAGAACAACAGATGCCCTGCTCGGCCTTTTCAGGCGGATGGCGTATGCGGGTGGCGCTGGCGGCGGTTCTGTTTTCCCAACCGGATTTACTGCTGCTCGACGAGCCAACCAACTATCTCGACCTCGAAGGCGCATTGTGGCTGGAAAACTATCTGACGCGCTATCCCCACACGGTTTTGATCGTCAGCCACGATCGTGGCTTGCTCAATCGCGCTGTCGGATCGATCCTCCATCTCGAAGATCGCAAACTGACTCTCTATCAGGGCGGCTATGATAACTTTGCCCAGACCCGCTCGGCAAGGTTGGCTGCTGCTGAGTCTGAGGCGAAAAAGCAAGATGCCCGTCGCGCGCATCTTCAATCTTACGTCGACCGTTTCCGTTACAAGGCAGATAAGGCGAAGCAGGCGCAAGCCCGGATCAAGGCGCTGGCCAAGATGCAGCCCATCAGCCGTCCGCAAGAGGCAGCTCTGCGCAAATTCAGTTTTCCGACACCCGAGGAACTATCGCCACCAATCGTTCGGCTAGAGAACGCTGGTGTTGGATATGATGGCAAAGCCATTTTGAACCGGTTGGATCTGCGTATCGATCAGGACGACCGGATCGCTCTTTTAGGGAGAAACGGAGAGGGGAAATCTACTCTTTCCAAACTATTATGCGGAAAACTTGAAGCATTGGGCGGCACGTTGCATCGCTCTTCCAACCTTCGGATCGGATACTTCGCGCAGCATCAAGTTGAAGAACTTCATCTGGACGAGACGCCAATAGATCACGTGCGTCGTTTGCGCCCGGAAGAGCCCCCTTCCAAGCTACGCGCCCGTCTTGGCGGCTTTGGCATCGGATCGGAACAGGCCGAGACGTTGGTCAAAGGTCTATCTGGTGGGCAAAAAGCGCGCCTATCACTGATGCTGGCCACAATCGATGCGCCACATATGTTGATCCTCGATGAACCGACCAATCACCTTGATATCGAAAGCCGTGAGGCACTGGTCGAGGCGTTGACCGCTTATTCCGGTGCGGTGGTTTTGGTTAGTCACGACATGCACCTGCTGTCACTCGTCGCGGATCGGCTGTGGCTTGTCAAAGACGGCCGCGTCGCGCCCTATGAAGGCGATCTGGAAAGTTATCGCGCGATGCTGCTGGAAAACGCCAAGCCCGCCAAGTCCGAGCCCAAGGCGAAACCTGAAAAGCCCAAGCGCGCCTCACGTGACGCCATCCTATTGCTGCGCAAGGACGTCAGGAAGTGCGAAGAGCGCGTTGAAAAGCTTAATGAAATGCGGAACAAGATCGCCAGTCGACTTGCTGATCCTGCAATGTATGATGACGCCAAGGCAAACGATGCGGCGCAATTGCAAAAGAAATACTCCGAAGTGATGGACGGCCTTGACCGTGCTGAAACACTGTGGATGGCCGCACTGGAGCGTTTAGAAGAAGCGGAGAATCCGCAATGACGGCAATCGATCCAAACTTTCTGATCACGGCCTTTGCCACCCTGTTTGTGATCATCGATCCGATTGGGTTGGCCCCCGCTGTTCGTTGCTCTCACGCAGGGTATGAGCCCGCAAAAACGTCGCGCCATCGCCTTCCGTGCCTGTTTCACCGGAGCGGTGTTGCTGATCGTCTTTGCTGCCTTTGGTGAGGCTGTGTTGGGGTTTATCGGCATTTCCATGCCTGCCTTTCGCATCGCTGGTGGGATTCTACTGTTTTTGACAGCCTTGGACATGCTGTTTGAACGTCGAACAAAGCGGCGCGAAGACCGTATTGAAGAAGACGACGAGGACGAAACGGATGATCCCTCAATTTTTCCACTGGCAATTCCGCTGATTAGCGGCCCTGGTTCAATCGCAACCGTCATTTTGTTGGCAGGTGAGAATCCAGGCGCGCAGGGTTTGGCCACTGTAATAGCGGTCATGTTGGGTGTGATCGCAATTGTGTTGATGCTTTTCCTGAGCGCAGGAATGCTGGAACGCGCCTTGGGGCGCACAGGCACAAATGTAATCACCCGATTGTTGGGCATGTTGCTGGCTGCTTTGGCCGTGCAGTTCGTTTTGGATGGATTACGGGGTTTTGGCCTAGCAGCGGGCGTCTAGAGTTCCTATATCTTTGATATGACAGCAGATGATACCGCCAGCCTAATTTATCTAGCCATCCTTGGGTCCGCCGTTGTGTTTTGGTTTCTTGTACAGAACCGGAACTCTCTGGGGAAAATCACACAACAAGCGCTAATTTGGGGGCTGATTTTTGTTGGAATCATCGCCGTGTATGGCCTGTGGGAAGATATTCAATATACTGTAAATGGTCAGCGTGCGAGCATCGTGAGCAGCGAGAGCGTTACCCTGCCCCGCGCGCAAGATGGGCATTACTATTTAGAAGCCGACGTTAACGGCGAACCGATTCAGTTTGTCATAGATACCGGGGCCAGCCAGATCGTCTTGGCGCAAAAAGATGCGATCCGGGCGGGTCTGGACCCGGATGAACTACAGTACTATGGCCGCGCATTCACCGCGAATGGCGAAGTCCGCACCGCACCGGTTAAATTAGATAACTTCAAGATCGGCCCATTCGAGGATCGAAATATCGGTGCCGTTGTGAACGAAGGTGATTTGGATCAATCGCTCCTCGGGATGGATTATCTACAACGCTGGAATAGTGTTGAGATCAGCAACGGCAAAATGATTTTGCGGCGTTAATCTATCCGCTTTCCGCTTTTTTCTGCCAGTTCCCGCTCTCTTCCGACCAATACTGTGCCGAGCACCCTGCCACAGTCAGCGCCTTCCATTGGCCGCGCGCGACATTCAGTGCCTCAGGGTCATTTCCATCAAACAAGATGCACACGCGTTCGAGTGCTGATACTTCATCCGCACTCACTTCCGCACCGTCAATGATCATCACACATTGCGCCAAATTTGAGGCCTGTTGTTCCGTCGTCAACAAGATCGGTTGGTCTGTGTCATGTGAGCCTCCCGACAAGCCGTGCGGCAAGAACCCTTCCTCAGGTCCCAACCACAGTTTTTCATCGAGCCAGTTCAGGCGCGCCTGATCCGTGCCTCGCACGGCCACACGCAAACCGGCACCAAGGGCCTTTTCCAGCAACACCGGCAAGGTCGCCTCAAGCGGCTTGCGCGTCAGATGATAGAAATAGGCCGCCCCCATATCATCCCGCCTCGTATTGATCCGCGACAAGTCGATTGAGCGCCATCACCCCCCAACCAGATGCCCCCTTGGGCGCATATTTTGTATCAGAACTCACGCTGGCCACCCCTGCAATATCGAGGTGGATCCAAGGCATCTCATCTTCAATGTAGCGCTGAAGAAACTGACCCGCGGTGATCGAACCAGCGGGACGTCCACCGATGTTTTTCATGTCGGCGATATTGCTTTTAAGCATATCGTCGTAAGCTTGCGCCAACGGCATACGCCACGCGCCCTCGCCTTCGCTCTCAGCTGCACGCAGGAACGTGTTGCTTAGTTTGTCATTGTTGGAAAAAACACCCGCCATTTCATGACCAAGGCCGATGATGATGGCACCAGTCAGCGTGGCCAGATTTATAATGCCGGATGGTTTATAGGTTTGCTGAGCGTACCAGAGGACATCCGCCAATACCAAACGCCCTTCGGCGTCTGTATTTATGATCTCGACGGTATCGCCTTTCATCGAGGTCACAACATCTCCGGGGCGGGTTGCTCGATCTGACGGCATGTTTTCCACCAAGCCAACCAGCCCAACAACGTTGGCCTTGGCTTTGCGACGCGCCAGCGTGTGCATCACGCCAGTGACAACACCGGCACCGCCCATATCCATGGTCATCTCTTCCATGCCAGCGGCCGGTTTGAGGCTGATACCACCAGTATCGAACACGACACCTTTGCCCACCAATGCCAGAGGGGCGTCGTCTTTTTTACCACCCTTCCATTCCATGATGGCAACTTTGGAAGGGCTGGCACTGCCATGTCCGACCGATAGCAACAGGTTCATGCCCAACTTCTCAAGCTCATCTTCTTCCAGAATCGTGATTTCAAGGCCAAGGCTTTCCATAGCGGCAATACGATTGGCAAATTCAGTTGTGGTCAGGTGGTTGGCTGGCTCGGACACCAGATCACGGGTCATAAAGACCCCTTCGCAAATTGCATCCTGCGCCACAGCTGCGCTCTGCGCTTCTTCCGGCTTCGCGACCATCGCAATGATCGGGGAATTGTTTTTCTGATCAGCTGTCTTATGAGCCGTGAAAGCGTAGCTCCGCAAGCGCAACCCCAAGACCATGTCCATTTCGTGCCGCACCTGCCCGGCCAACAACAGCGCCGCGGCTTCTCCCTTGAGCTTGCCCAAGGCCACACCGGCCTTGCGGGTTTCTTCAACGGACGCGTTTCGTGGCAGGCACACAACATCCAACGCCTCAGCCTCCAGTCCGACAGGCCAAGCCAGTGTTTTCACTTGCGCGGTTTTCATGTCGGACCATCGCTCACTTTCGACCAGCCGCTTTAACGCGCCCTTGGTCAGACGGTTCACCCTGCGGGCCGCCGTATCCATCTTGCCGTCCGGCGTGATGATCACCGCAACGCGGCCCTTGGATTCGGCAATTTGGTCAAGATCAGTAGCAATAAAAGAGGCGGCGGCTGGCTGTGTCATATGCGACTCCGAAAATATGAATTCACATAGTCCTAGCGCGGCTTTGCCGAGTTGACCAGTTAGCAGTTTTCCTGCCCGATCAATTCCGCTAGGTTGCAGCGCAAGACCAAGACCAAAGGGAGAAACGCGTGACCAGATTCGACAGATACATGCTGTCGCAATTCATGGTTTTGTTCGGATTTTTCGCCCTTGTGCTGGTGTCAATTTTCTGGATCAACAAAGCCGTTAGAATGTTCGACCGGTTGATCGGTGATGGTCAACCTGCATGGGTTTTCCTTGAATTCACCGCACTAACTTTGCCTGCTGTGATTGGAGTTGTACTGCCCATCGCCGGTTTTGCCGGCGCGGTTTACGTAACCAACCGCCTGAGCACGGAAAGCGAGCTAACGGTTATGCAGGCCACGGGTTACTCTCCGTGGCGAATGATGCGGCCAGTTGTGATCTATGGTCTTATCTTGGCGGTGATGATGTCCATTCTCACGCACTTCCTGATCCCCAACAGCTTGAAAACGCTGCGCATGCGCCAGGCGGAAGTCGCGCAAAGTATTTCCGCTAAGTTCCTGACCGAAGGGGAATTTCTGCACCCTGCGAAAGGTATCACCTTCTACATCCGCGAGATAACACCTGAAGGGGAATTGCGAAATGTCTTCCTTTCTGATCAACGTAACAGAGAAGAACCCGTCACCTATTCTTCGACCAAGGCATATTTGGTACCTGAAGGAGAGGGCACAAAGCTGGTTATGCTCACCGGGTTATCACAAACCTATGATCGTGAAGCCAATCGATTGTTCGCCACACATTTCGATGACTTCTCCTATGACATCAGCACCCTTGTTTCGCGCAATCCACAAAACCATGAACGCCTTGAATTCGTTTCGACGGGTGACATTTTCATGTCTTCCAGCGACGTCGCAGAACGCACGCACGCACCCATTGAACACGTGCTTTACGAAGGGCACAGCCGTATTCAACAGGCGCTACTTTGCATCATTGCCGCGATGATTGGGTTCGCTACCTTATTGCTGGGAACCTATAGCCGCTTTGGTGTCTGGTGGCAGGTCGTAACTGCGTTCTTGTTACTTGTCGCTGTGAAATTGGTCGAAGGCGCTGTATCTGGCGCAGCACTTTCAAGCCCGACAATGACTTGGTTGATATATCTTCCGGTCCTCTTTGGTGTGGGCATTACAATCGTGCTGCTATATTGCGCCTCTAATCCTGGCTTGTTCAGGCGGTTGTTAAAACGTAAAAACATTCGGGGTCCCGCATGATTTTGCACCTCTATTTTGCACGCAAATTCCTGTGGACGTTCCTTGGAATCATGGGTGTTTTCGTTGTCATTCTTGCCTTGGTCGACTTGGTGGATGAGCTACAGGACTACCCGGACCTTCCATTTTGGGATGTGTTTGAAGTTGTCTTGCTGAACTTACCCCATGCCAATTACGAAATTCTTCCGCTTGTGTTGATTCTTGCATCGGTCGCTTTGTTTTTGCGCCTGGCCCGTTCCTCCGAATTGGTCGTGGTGCGCGCCTCAGGTCGCTCCGCAATGCGCGCGCTGTCTGCACCAGTGACAGCCGCTGCCCTCATTGGGGTGGTCTCAGTTTTGGTCTTCAACCCCTTAGTGGCAGCCTCTTCCAAGCGCTACAATGATCTGGTCAATAAATACAACGGCGCAGGGTCCAGCGCCTTGGCCATCACCGCCGACGGGCTGTGGCTCAGACAGGGTACAGAATCCCAGCAAACCGTGATTCACGCGGTCAGCGCCAGCTCGGACTTGGGCACCTTGAATGATACGACATTCATGACCTTCACGCCAGCCGGCGAGCCAATTCAGCGCATTTATGCGAAATCTGCCCAATTAGGGCGCGGTGAATGGATTTTGCATGACGCTAAAATCTGGCACCTTGAGCGTGACACAAATCCTGAGGCAAGCTCCGAATTAGTCGAACGGATGACATTGGCGTCTCCGCTAACGCAAGAACGCATCTTGGATAGTTTTGGCAAACCCGAGTACATCCCAATCTGGGAGCTCCCAGCCTTTATCGATCAGTTGGAGCAAGCCGGGTTCACTGCACGCCGCTATGCTGTTTGGTTTCAAATGGAACTCGCCCGTCCGTTGTTCTTCATGGCCTTGGTCATGATTGCGGCGGCTTACACGATGCGCCATACGCGTCTCGCCAACACAGGCGTTTCGGTATTGTCCGCAATCATGTTGGGCTTCACTTTGCACTACATTCGGAATTTTGCGCAGATATTAGGCGAAAATGGTCAGATTCCGGTGATGCTAGCGGCTTGGGCTCCTCCCGTTGCATCATTGCTCCTTGCACTTGGCATATTGCTGCATAAGGAGGATGGATGAAAAAGGCCGCTTATCTGTTTTCCGCCATTTTGGCCTGCACATCCGCATCGTTGGCTCAAGAGAACACCGTCCCACAAAGTAACGATGCCCAAGCAGTCGTCCCGCAAGTGCAGGCTGCAGTTTTGGTGGCCGATGAAATATTTCTGACCGATAAGGACACACTTGTCGCCAGCGGGAATGTCGAAGCTTTTCACGGGGGCCGTCGGCTCAAGGCGCGATCCATCACCTACGATCAAAGAACCGAGCGTCTGCATCTGGAAGGACCGATCACGCTTCAGGAAGACGGTGGCACAATTATTTTGGCAGATGCGGGTGAGCTTGACCGAGACTTCACCCGTGGTCTTCTGACCGGCGCACGCGTTATCATGAACGATCAGCTACAACTGGCGGCCAACGAAATGCGCCGGATCAATGGGCGCTATGCACAACTCTACAAGGTGTCAGCAACGTCTTGCAAGATTTGCGAAGATGGCAAAGCACCCCTGTGGCAAATCCGAGCGAAACGCTTGATCCACGATCAGGAAGAACGCCAACTCTATTTCCATGACGCGCAATTTCGCGTGCTGGATGTGCCGGTATTCTACTTCCCGCGTCTTCGGATGCCGGATCCAACGCTTGACCGCGCACGAGGCTTTCTGTTTCCCTCTGCCACAAGTTCCACCACTTTAGGGACTGGTGTGCGCACCCCCTATTTCATTCCCTTTGGCGACGACAAAGATCTGACGCTGACTCCATTCTTGACCGATAAAACCAGAACGCTTGAGTGGCGGTATCGACAGGCATTTCGAAACGGGCGGATTGAGTTCGAAGGTGCTTACTCCAACGATGACATTAGTCAATTGGATCAAAACCGAGCCTATATTTTTGGACAGGGCCGCTTCAACCTCAAGAATGATTTTAAGCTAACATTCAATATCGAAGCCGTGACCGATGACAACTATCTGCTGGACTACGGCTATTCCGACAAGGATCGCCTGCGCAGCGGGATCGGAATCGAGCGCGCGCGTCGGGACGAATATATCCGAGGGGGGATCAACTACTATACCTCTCTTCGGGCGGATGAAGCCGATACATTCGTCCCTAACTTTGTCTTAGACACCGACTATCAGCGTAGATTTTTCCCGGTTTCCCTGCCTGGCGAGCTTCGGTTTAGCGCGCAGGCGCACAGCCATACCCGTCCATCTGATTCCACCGAGGATGGCGCGGACTTCGACAGTTTCGCCGATGGACGTGACGTTAGCCGCCTAACCACCAACCTAGAATGGCTCAATAATTTGACTGTTGGCAACGGTGTCCTTGCAGAAACCCGCGTGGCGCTTGCCTTTGACGCCTTTCTGATCGAACACGCCGGCGATACCAGCCAGTCAGACGCAGTCGAACTCACACCTGAAGCGGCTGTCAAACTCAGCTGGCCCCTACTTAAATCTGAGAAAGGCGGTGCGACGCAGATTTTGGAACCTTTGGTTCAACTGGCGTGGGTTGGTGGAAGCAATCCGGATGTTCCCAACGACGAGAGTACCATTACTGAATTTGACGAGGGAAATCTATTTGCATTCTCGCGATTTGCGGCCCCAGATCGCCGTGAGAGAGGGTTTGCGGCAAGTTACGGTGCAACTTGGACGAGGATCGATCCGAAAGGATGGCAAACGTCTTTTGCTTTGGGGCAGGTCATACGCGAAACGCAGCTTTACGAGCCAAACGGCGAAACCAGTTTCAGCAAAACCTCTGGCCTACAAAATCGTTTTTCAGACATACTTGTATCTGGCCAGTATCGCAACAACAGAGGCGTGACCCTCACTGCTCGAGGCTTAATTGATGATAACTATTTCGTTCCAAAAGCTGAAGGTCGGCTAAGTTGGCAGAACAATTTGGTCAATGTTGGCCTGACCTATGTTTGGCTTGAAGAAGACCCGGCTGAAGATCGAGATGAGAATATTTCAGAATGGGCCATCGATGGCACTTATCGGATAGCGCGTCACTGGACCGGCAGTGCAGAATGGCGCTATAACGCCATTGACGATGAAAGTATTCGGGCAGGTGTGGGTGTGAAGTATACGAATGAGTGCGTCGATATCAAATTATCTGCGTCACGTCGCTTTACATCGACGTCCACCCTCGAGCCTTCAACTGACATCGATCTAACCGTTGGTATTCGCGGTTTTTCAGTTAATTCAGGTGACGACAGTTACACTCGGACATGCAGGAAATAAACACCATGAAAGCAAAATTGCGTAACGTTCTGGCGGCGGCCAGCCTGCCGATGCTTCTGGCAACAACTGCTTTAGTTGCACCTGCTAATTTCGCAGCCGCCCAAGGGCAGTATTCTGCGGTCATCAAGGTCAATGACCAAGCAATCACAGGTCATGAACTGGAGCAACGGGCGCGTTTGCTGACATTGTTTCGTGCGCCGGGCGATCCAAACAAGTTGGCGCGTGAACAGCTGATCGAGGATCGATTGAAACTCGATGCAGCCCGGTCGAGTGGCTTAATACTGGAAGACGCTGATATTACCGTCGCAATGGAAGAATTTGCGGGTCGCGCAAATATGGATCTGGCCCAATTTGTCGACACGCTTGGGCAAGCGGGGGTATACGAGTCCAGCCTCCGCGAATTTGTACGCGTAGGTGTGACTTGGCGCGAGTTGGTCAGGGCGCGCTTTGGTCCCCGGGTATCGGTGAGCGAAACAGATTTAGACCGTGCCCGTGCGTCCCTGTCTGGCCGATCGAGCGTGAGGGTATTGCTGTCAGAAATCATCATTCCAGTGACCCCCGAAAACGCCGAACAAGCGCAACAAGTGGCCGCGAACATATCAGAACTCGAATCCACCTCTTCCTTTTCTCAACAAGCCAGCGAGATTTCTGCGGCTGGTAGCCGGGACCGCGGTGGTCGGTTGGAATGGATGTCGATTGGAGATCTGCCCCCAGCTGTCAGATCCGAAATTATTGGCCTTGCCCCCGGTGAAGTGACACAGCCTCTGCCCATCGATGGTGCGATTGCTTTGTTCCAACTGCGGGACATTGAGGAAACCGGCACGCCAAAGCGCGAAGTGGAATCGATTGAGTATGCCGCCTATTACATCGCAGGCGGCCGGAGCGAGCAGGCTCTGGCACGCGCGCAGCAGGTCAAAAACAAAATCGATGTCTGCGACGACCTATACGGCATTGCCAAGGATGAACCTCCAGAGGTTCTGGAACGTGGCACCAAGGCTCCGGCAGAGATTCCACAGGACATTGCCGTTGAACTGGCCAAATTGGACCAAGGCGAAGTTTCGACCAACCTGACACGTGCCAATGGGCAAACACTGGTGTTATTGATGATGTGCGGGCGCACCTTCAAAATCGACGGCGAAGGCCCCTCGCCCGAACAATTGACCGGTTTCATCCGCAGTTCCCGTCTGGAATCCTTTGCAGATGGATATCTGGAACAACTGCGCGCCGAAGCGCGGATCGTTGATCTCAAATGACGGCACCGGTCGCACTCAGCTGCGGCGAACCGGCTGGAATAGGCCCGGAACTGGCAGTGAAGGCTTGGGAAGAGCTCGACAGTCGCGTGCCCTTCTTCTGGGTAGGTGATCCGTCTCACCTGCCTCAGGGAACCCTATTTCGCGAAATTGAAACGCCCGATCAGGCACATGCGGTTATGAGTGAGGCGCTACCTGTACTCGCGCATCGCTTTAACGGCCCGCTGACCGCTGGTGTCCCGAATCCAGATCACGCTCAGCATGTGATTGATGTGATTGCCCGTTGTGTTGACCTGGTGCAATCTGGGCAAGCCTCTGCGCTCTGTACAGCGCCGATACACAAGCAGGCGCTACAGGATGGGGCTGGCTTTGCCTATCCCGGGCACACCGAATACCTTGCCTCGCTGGCGGGTGTTGAGCGCAGCGTCATGATGCTGGCCAGCGACCAGCTCCGCGTTGTGCCAGTGACCATCCATATTGCAATCAAGGACGTCCCTTCGCGACTGACAGCATCTTTGCTGGAAGAAACGTTGCGCATCACTCATGCCTCCTTGCAACGCGATTTCGGCCTAGAGAACCCACGTATTGCCGTTGCCGGGCTGAACCCGCATGCCGGAGAAGGTGGAAAGATGGGGCAGGAAGAAATCACCCTGATTACCCCGGTGCTAGACCGCCTTCGGGCTGAAGGCCTGCAAATTGTCGGGCCGTCCTCTGCCGATACCATGTTTCATGTCCGCGCTCGGGCTGGGTATGATGTCGCCTTATGTATGTATCACGATCAGGCTTTGATCCCGATCAAGACGCTCGATTTTGATCGCGGCGTTAATGTGACATTGGGCCTGCCGTTCATCCGGACCTCCCCGGATCACGGCACTGCGTTTGACATCGCGGGCAAAGGTCTCGCCAATCCGACCTCCACAATCGAGGCACTGAAAATGGCAACCGATCTAGCAAAAAGGCGCAACGCATGAGCCAGATTGATACCCTGCCCCCTCTCAGGCAAGTGATTGCAGATCACGAACTGAGTGCGCGGAAATCATTGGGACAAAATTTTCTGCTTGATCTGAACCTGACCTCGAAAATCGCACGCCAAGCGGGCGACCTCTCAGAATGCGATGTGCTTGAAATCGGACCCGGCCCCGGTGGTCTGACCCGTGGTTTGCTGGCCGAAGGTGCGCGCCGTGTGTTGGCCGTGGAAAAAGATACGCGTTGCCTGCCAGCACTCAACGAAATCGCAGAAGCCTATCCCGACCGACTGATGGTCATCAATGCGGATGCGCTTAAGTTGGATCCCAGTGACCAGTTGGTGCCCCCAATCCGAGTCGCCTCGAACCTGCCCTACAATGTAGGGACCGAGCTGTTAATCCGCTGGCTCACACCGCCCAGCTGGCCGCCTTTCTGGCAAAGCCTGACATTAATGTTTCAGCGCGAAGTGGCAGAACGGATCGTGGCCAAACCCGGATCCAAAGCCTACGGAAGGCTTGCTGTTCTGGCTGCATGGCGCTCAGACGCAAAGATCGCCATGCACTTGCCGCCAGACGCCTTTACACCTCCCCCCAAAGTATCCAGCGCTGTGGTGCATTTGGATGCCTTGCCAGAACCGCGTTACCCGGCTGAGCTAAAGCAATTGGAAACTGTGGTCGCCCGTGCGTT
The DNA here is from genome assembly GCF_900172335.1 of Roseovarius albus. Lineage (GTDB taxonomy): Bacteria > Pseudomonadota > Alphaproteobacteria > Rhodobacterales > Rhodobacteraceae > Roseovarius > Roseovarius albus. The sequence goes on along the minus strand of NZ_FWFX01000001.1, from coordinate 417,745 downwards.
CAATCAACGCCGCAAGATGTTGCGCGCAGCGCTCAAAGGCATGGCTCCTGATATCGAGGACCGTTTGATCGCTGCAGGTATTAAGCCCACAGATCGCGCCGAGACGGTAGACCTTGAGCAGTTTTGTACACTCTCCAGAATCCTAAACACTTGAAAAGCAGCACAAGTCGCACGGCATGAAAAAGCCGCTCTAAAGAGCGGCTTTATTGTTCTCGCAGACTTAAGCTTACTCCGCCGCTTCCGGTGGCTCTGAATTATCTCCCGCTGCAGGCGCCGTTTCTTCGGGCTTTTTGCGCGGTTTGCGCGGGCGCTTCGGCTTGGGCGCTGGTGCCATCTCAGGCGTTTCGACCAGACCGCTGTCACCATCTACAACAGGCATATCCACAACATCAGGCTGTGGTGTATCCATCAGGTCAGGCGAGGCATCCTGAATAACATCAGGCTGCTCATCGGTGGCACCCTCTTCTGACTCGCGTTCCTGGCGCTTGGCGCGTTCGCGATCCCGCTCGGCCTGACGTTCGCGATTCTGGCGCTCCTGCTCTTCTCGGCGGGCTTCCTGTTCTTTCTGAGCCGAACCCAAGAGACGCAAATAATGTTCCGCGTGCTGCTGGAAGTTTTCTGTGGCAACGCGGTCGCCAGACAACTGCGCATCGCGAGCGAGTTGGTTATACTTGTCAATGATTTGCTGCGGCGTGCCACGCACCTTGCCTTCAGGCCCCGAGCTATCAAAAACCCGGTTGGTGACATTACCCATGGAACGGTTGCGGTTTTGTTTGTTCCGCGAACGTGGTTTGGAAGATCTCATGTGCTCTGGCTGTTCAGCTCTGTTTAAATCTGTGTCGTTTAAGTTTGGGCTCGCAACGCTCTGCGTTGAATAAGAACCCTAAACTGACATGTCTTGAGTTAACATCTGGTGGGACAAAACGATCAGATCGTCCGCAACCCAGACACCTAATCAATAACCATGCCTCTCATTTGCTTACAAGGGCAAAGTGTCACTTTCTCAAAGTTTACATGTTTTTATTGGTAAAAATCGCGTAATTTAACGAATTTCATGGCCAAAATCCGCTCACGACGCGGTCCCTTCCATCGAGATCTGGAACAATATTGACCTCTGCGAATCCCGCATGAATAAAGAGCTCGACCACCGCTGCACCTTGTTGCCATCCGATTTCGACAAGCAATCGCCCGCCTGATACAAGATGCCGACCCGCCTGCTCTGTGATGGCCCGATACGCAACTAAACCATCGCCCTCATCTGTAAGAGCCATTCGCGGTTCATAGGACAGTTCCGGTGACAGTTCTGCCATTTCGTCAAGTGCGATATACGGCGGATTTGAAACGATTAAATCATATGTCTCATGTAAGGCCGCATACCAATCGCTGTGTTTGAATTTTACGCGGTCGGATAGGCCCAAGCTTTCGGCATTTTGACGCGCGATCGTTAACGCCTCTCTCGACATGTCTGTGGCAACGGCTTGCGCATTTGGTCGTTCGGCCATCAAAGTTAGGGCAATTGCTCCACTTCCTGTCCCCAAATCTAAAACACTGGCGAATGGGAATTCCAAAGCTGTTTCGATCAAGGTCTCGGTTTCCGGACGTGGGTCGAGCACATCCCCAGTAACCGTGAACCAACGCCCATAAAACGCGCGCCCGCCCACCAGATGAGAGACAGGAACACATTTCGACCGGCGGTCGATGTACCCCATGAAACGGGCCTCAGCCTCAGTGCTAAGATCGCCATGCAAATGCAAGGTGAGCCGCCCCGGTGCCACGTCCAATGCAGCCGCCATCAAACGCCGAGCATCCCGGTTTGCGCCGTCGATTCCAGCTTCTCTCAACGTCGCAATTCCGCGCAAAAGCGCGTTTTGAACAGTCATTCCATATCTGCCAACAAGGCAGCCTGTGCGTCTGCCGTCAGCGCATCAATGGTTTCATCCAGATCGCCGTTCATCACCTGATCCAACTTATAAAGTGTTAGGTTGATCCGGTGATCGCTCACCCGGCCTTGGGGGAAATTGTAGGTCCGAATGCGTTCAGACCGATCCCCAGACCCCACCTGACTGGCGCGATCTGCCGAGCGTTCGCTGTCAATCCGCTGGCGCTCCAGATCATACAGCCGGGTTTTGAGAACCTGCATCGCAATCTCGCGATTGCGATGCTGTGATTTTTCAGAGCTGGTCACGACGATGCCAGACGGCAAGTGGGTGATCCTCACAGCCGAATCCGTGGTATTTACGTGCTGCCCCCCCGCGCCGGAACTGCGCATGGTATCGATGCGCAAGTCGTTGGCATCAATATGAATATCGACATCTTCGGCCTCAGGGAGCACCGCAACTGTCGCAGCCGACGTGTGAATACGACCACCCGATTCCGTTTCAGGAACCCGCTGCACACGGTGCACACCGGATTCATATTTTAGTCGCGCAAAAACATTTGTGCCTTTTACGTGGGCGACGACCTCTTTGATACCACCCAGTTCGGTCTGGCTCTCTTCCAGAATTTCAAAATTCCAGCCCCGTGCTTCGGCATAGCGCTGGTACATGCGCAGCAGATCGCCGGCAAAAAGAGCGGCCTCTTCCCCACCCGTTCCCGGACGAATTTCAACAATCGCAGGGCGTGCATCTGCCTTGTCCTTGGGCAGAAGCGCCAATTGCAGTGCTTGCTCCATTTGCGGCAGGCTGTTTTGTAACTCAGAGAGTTCTTCCTCAGCCAATTCCTGCATCTCGGGGTCGGCCAGCAGGGCCTTGGCCCCCTCGATCCCATCCAGGACCTCTTGATAGGCGCGAATTTGGTCCACCACCGGGCGCAATTCGGCGTACTCTCGGCCCAACTGCGCGATATCGCCACTGCCTTCGGCCATCTGCGCCTCGAGAAACTCGAAGCGCCGGTTAATTTCCATCAATCTGTCTAGAGGTACCATATGGTTCGTGTCTCTCATTCGTAGGGTTTGGTCAAGGGCGCCTAGCGTGGTATACTGACCCTATGAAACAGCTTTTGATCTTTCTCTTGGCCGCGACCCCGGCGATAGCTGATGTCTCCATCAACGGCAAAACCATCGATTGCTATTGTACCGACAAGAACGGCAGCCGCTTGGAATTGGGTGAGATGACCTGCCTGCAGGTCGATGGCCGGATGTTCATGGCGCAATGCCAGATGTCGCTCAATGTGCCGATGTGGCGTGAGATCTCGGAGGGGTGCCTGTCATCCTCGCTCGATCAGCAATCGCAGCCAATTATCGATGCGAGTAGCGTTGACAGCAAAATCTGAGCGCCCAAACCGCGAACGGCCATAGATTTCAAGTCTCCCACCACGGAGCCGCGCTGTGGTGTAATCTGGAAATCCCCATAACTTGGACCGACTAACATAAGTGACCATGCCATCGTCGACACTTCCTGCCAATCTTTGCGTGCTTGGGTCTTGTAAGGCGATCTCATCGAAGTGCTGCAACTGAGTTTTATCACCCCCCTCTACCACCCGCATCGCACCGCCTTGCATGTCGACATGGGCGATATTGTCAGGCAGGTTGTGCCACTTCTGCAGATCTGAGGGCGCAAGGCGTACGTACAGGCCGAACGCCAGCACGCCCCCTATTATGACCCAAAGCAGAAAATTCATGATCACGCTTTACGATTACGCTGGTTCCAGCCCCAGAGACAGATCAACTCGGTTGCGACATGGGCCCCGGCAATTGCTGTGGCGCCTGTTGTGTCAAACGGAGGTGAAACTTCGACAATATCACCGCCCACCATGTTGATGCCCGCTAGATCACGAAGCATGATCGCGGCCTGTGCACTGGTCAGACCACCCCAGACAGGTGTGCCGGTGCCGGGCGCATAGGCGGGATCGAGACCATCAATGTCAAAGGTGACATAGGTCTGGTGATCTCCGAGAATCTCTTTGATTTTTTTAACCGCTTCAATTGGTCCGCGCTCATGGACTTCGCGCGCGTCAATAATGTTGAAGCCCATTGTATCCGGATTGTCAGTACGAATCCCCACCTGAACTGAGCGGGTTGGGTCAACCAGACCAAGTTTCACGGCTTTGTACATGAAAGTACCGTGGTCGATACGAGCCATATTATCATCTTGCCAAGTATCCGTATGGGCATCGAACTGCAAAACTGACAACGGAGCCCCGAATTTTTCGGCATAGGCCCTCAGAATCGGTAAGGTGATAGAGTGGTCACCACCCAAGCAAATACTGCCGGCTCCCGCATCCAAAATTCCACTAATATGATCGGTTAGAACATCTGGAAAATCGCTCACCATGGCGTAATCGAATGCTACATCACCGTAGTCGACGATACTGAATTTTCCCAACGGATCGTAGCCCCAGCCATAGGGCGCATCCGGGCTCTGTAAGGCACTTGCTTCGCGTATTGCGCGCGGTCCCAATCGTGTGCCGGTCCGATTTGTCACAGACTGGTCGAATGGTACCCCCGTCACCGCCAAGTCAACGCCGGTTAGATCCTTCGTATATCGCCTGCGTAGAAATGAAGTGGCACCGCTAAAGGTATTTTCAAAACTTAACCCACGTTTATCCTTGCGAGTAAAGGCGTGGTCCACCTGATTTTTCGCGTCTTCCAGTCCCATGCTACCCTCAGATTCGAAATTTGATCAAATTATCTCATACCCTAAAGGCTGCGCTCGTTCTACTAGTCTTGCAAAAAAAGACGCCCCCACTGGCGCTACGTCATCGTTAAAGTCAAATCCCGGATGGTGCAGCGCTGGTCCTTCCCCTTGGCCCAAAAAGAGATAGGCTCCGGGGCGTTGCTCAAGCATGAAAGAGAAGTCCTCGGCCCCCATTTCGGGTGCGCGATCCGTTTTGACCTGATCCACACCCGATATTTCGCGGGCAATCTCAGCCGCAAACTCCATTTTTTCGGCATCATTCACGGTCGCAGGATAGCCGCGCTCGATGGTCAATTCAGCTTCCACGTCATAAGAGGCCGCCTGTCCCGCCACGAGACCCTCAAGGCGGCGCCAGACCATGTCCTGCACCTTTTTGTCAAATGTGCGGATCGTTCCATTGATATAGGCTTTGTCCGGGATGATGTTTTCTGCGCTGCCTGTGTGAATTTGTGTGACAGACACCACCAATTCATCGCGGGCATAATGGTTACGACTGACAATACTCTGAATGGCCTGCACCATACTCGCCGCAGCGATAACCGGGTCGCAAGTTTCATGCGGATATGCACCGTGTCCACCTGTGCCTTGTATATCGATATGGAACGTGTCAACCGCCGCCATCACTGGGCCGGCAACGGTATGGAATCCGCCCGGTTCAATGCCCGGCATGGTATGCAAAGCATAAACCTGATCGACGTTATATCGCTCTAGTATCCCCTCTTCGACCATCACCTTTCCGCCCCCGGGCCCCTCTTCCGCAGGTTGAAAAACCAATGCAACCTTACCTGAGAAGTTTCGTGTCTCAGCCAAGTATTTTGCAGCCCCCAAAAGCATGGTTGTATGCCCATCGTGGCCACAGGCGTGCATCTTGCCCTGCACCGTTGATGACCAGTCAACACCGCTGCTCTCCTCAATCGGCAACGCATCCATGTCTGCGCGCAGCCCAATGACGGGGCCGTCACCCTGTCCATTAATCACGGCGACCACGCCCGTTTGGGCGATGCCTTCCTCGATGTGATCCACACCAAAGGAACGGAGTTGCTCCACAACGAAGGCCGCAGTTTCATAGCAATCAAACCCTAGCTCCGGGTTTTGATGCAGATGTCTCCGCCAAGTCGCCATTTCATCAGCAAACCCCGCAATTCTGTTTAACACCGCCATATCACTGGACTCCTACTCAATTGACCGTCACCTTTCACAGATAGGTACAGAAGGATAAATTGCGATGGCTGACAACCCTTTGATTCATGATCCTATCGGCGGAATGCCGCGCTTACTGGAAATCATGCGCAAGTTGCGTGACCCCGAATCTGGCTGCCCATGGGATATTGAACAGGATTTTGCGACCATCGCGCCCTACACCATTGAAGAGGCCTATGAAGTCGCGGATGCCATCGAACGCCAAGAATGGAGCGAATTGAAATCCGAACTTGGAGATCTGCTGCTGCAAACTGTTTTTCATGCTCAGATCGCTCAGGACAAAGGCTTGTTTGCCTTTGACGAGATCGTAAATGGTATCTCCGACAAAATGGTTGCCCGCCACCCGCATGTGTTTGGAGATGAGAACAGAAACAAGTCCGCCGAGCAACAAACCAAGGACTGGGAGGCCATCAAGGCAGCCGAACGCGCTGCCCAAGCACAGAACGGCGTATTAGATGGGGTGGCTGTTGGCCTGCCGGCACTACTGCGCGCGGTAAAGTTGCAAAAGCGCGCTGCGCGTGTGGGATTTGACTGGCCAGAAACCACTCAGGTTCTGGATAAGATTGCCGAGGAAGTTGCCGAGTTGAAAGACGCCTCAGCGAATAGTACGCCTGATCATGTTGAAGAAGAATTCGGCGACTTGCTTTTTGTCATGGCCAATTTAGCACGGCATATGAACATCGATCCAGAATCTGCCCTACGCCGGGCCAACGCCAAGTTTACCAGACGGTTTGAAAGGATCGAAGCTTTGCTGGCGCAATCCGGGAAAGCGCCACATGACTCAGATCTCGAAGAAATGGATGCTCTTTGGGATCAGGCAAAGGCCGAAGAAAAAACCCCGCAGGCACAATCTGCCTGACGGGGTCATACTCACTAAAATTTTCTGCACCTTCGCGTTAGATGGCGCGTCCCGTATGTGACATCAAAGGCTGTTCTTCCTCATCCGCATAAAACGGGATCGCTTTCGCCAATTCACGCAGGGACCGATGTTCACGCGAAATTGCGATCAGGCGGTTTTCTTCACCAACCATTTTCACCAGATCCCCAAGGGAGGGAGGCCGCTCGGACCAGATCTCGCGGATATTGCGACGACGGTCTGAAACCCTCACGCAGTACCGAGAGATGTACAAAAGAGCTTTCTCTCTGTTCCGCTTTGCGGCCTTCAACATATTTTTACCAGAACCGTACACAACAAGCGATCGACCGGATGGCTTGGTATAACTGACACTCTCTCTCAACATTTACTCCCCCCAAAGGCACTCGTTACATCCCACTCAGCATGTAAAAGCCTATCCACAAAATGACACAAAATAAACATTTTTGCCTTATTTGCGTCACAATTGCTTAAAATCATATACAATTTCATACATTGGCTCACGATTGTTTACCCTAAGGAACCACAATCAACCCTATCGGGTTGAGTTAACAAATAATTCAACTGACAACATTCCGTGCCAAGCGAAAATTTACGAAACAGATTCGCTCGTGTGCGCCACGAATATGTTCTTCTCATTTATGATCGATGGTTAAAGTCGTCTCAAATTTGGTTGCGATCTGTTTTCGCAACTGCAATTAAGCGGTACAAATGCCATGTCGCGTGCCCCATTAATGGGAGTACGATAAACAGACCTAAGAAGGCTGGCAGCATCGCAAGAAATGTCAGAGCAGCAATTATTGCTGCCCACATAAGCATTGGCACCGGATTCTTCAGGACGACTTGGAAACTGGCAATCATCGCTGTGACAAAATCCACCTCCCTGTCCAACAAGAGTGGTAAGGAAACAACTGTAATCATATAGATCAACAGCGCAAAGACACCGCCCACCAAGGTTCCGACCCCAAGCATGCTCATCCCCTCCGCAGTCGAGTAGATTTCAAAAGAGGAGGACACATTTGTCATTGTTGACAGACCCAAGAACAGTGCAAAAATCATATGGGCCAAGAAGAACCAGAACAGGAATACCATTAAAATGATGACACAGATCGATGGCAGCTGGCGTCGCCTTTGTTGCGCGATCACTCCGAAAATTTCAGATGATATTAGCGGCTGTCCCATTTCCAATCTGTGGCTGACCTCATATAGCCCTACCGCGGCAAAGGGTCCGATCAATGGAAATCCGACTGCAGCGAATACCAGCCAATAGCTTTGACCGGTCCAAATTGTAATCCACGCCAGGATCCAGCCAAAAACCACATAGAACGCAGAAAACACTATGGCGTAGCCCGGCGCATAGCGCAAATCAGACCAGCCTTTTTGCAAGGCATGCCCCAGCATAGAAACGGTTACTGGCCTGAATTCAGGAAGGCCAAGAGGTTTTTGATCCGGCATGCCGCTCTCCTTTGGCAGCAGCTTACCGTCAATGTCAATCTTATCAAGCGTTTAGAGAGAATTTACTCGCCCTGCGCTTCTGCGCGGGATTTGCCGCTGACATTCATCGCCAAAGTGGCGGCCATGAATTGATCCAGATCGCCGTCAAGAACCCCTTTGGTATCCGAGGTTTCGACGTTGGTTCGCAAATCCTTAACCATTTGGTAGGGTTGCAGAACATAAGACCTGATCTGGTTGCCCCATCCCGCATCACCCTTGGCTTCATGCGCTTCGTTTATGGCCTCATTGCGGCGATCCAACTCCATCTGATAAAGGCGCGATTTCAGCGCTTTCATCGCGATATCGCGGTTCTGGTGCTGGGACTTTTCTGAACTGGTCACAACAATCCCAGTCGGGTGGTGCGTGATCCGCACGGCCGAGTCGGTGGTATTAACGTGCTGACCACCCGCGCCTGAGCTGCGATAGGTATCAATGCGGATGTCAGCTGGGTTTACTTCGACCTCGATATCATCATCTACCACGGGATAGACCCAGACAGAGCAGAACGACGTATGACGCTTGGCGGCTGAATCGAACGGTGAGATCCGCACCAGACGGTGTACGCCGCTTTCTGATTTCAGCCAACCATAGGCGTTGTGCCCAGAGATTTTGTAGGCGGCAGATTTGATCCCTGCTTCGTCGCCCGCGCTTTCCGATTGCAATTCAACACTGTAGCCGCGCTTTTCTGCCCAACGCACATACATCCGCGCCAGCATCGAGGCCCAGTCGCAGGACTCTGTGCCCCCTGCCCCGGCGTTGATCTCTAGGAAGGTATCGTTGGCGTCCGCCTCACCGTTCAAGAGCGCTTCGAGCTCCTTGGAGGCGGCTTTTTCTTTCAGCACCTTAAGGGCAGATTCCGCGTCAGAAACGACCTCTGCGTCGTCCTCCATCTCACCCAGCTCAATCAACTCAATATTGTCCGAAAGATCCTGCTTGATTCCGTCGTGCGTCGCCAGCGCATCAACCAACGCCTGACGGTCGCGCATCAGTTTTTGCGCCTTGGCGGGATCATCCCAAAGGTTCGGGTCTTCGACACGCGCGTTGAATTCTTCCATCCGGTGCTGGGCTGTTTCCCAATCCATCCGCTGACGCAAAAGCTCCAGTGAATTTTCGATCTCAGCCACGTCTGATTGGATTTCCGCGCGCATCCCGCTGCTCCCTGCTCATCTCAGATGCGGGTGATAACCCAGCATCGCGGCCCCGACAAGACAAGCGGGATGATATCCGTGAAAACGCGTCGAAAAATCTTAGTAGAGCCCGCCGGAGCTTATTGAACCAAAGGTGGCCTTCCTGCCAACCTTGGCCTTTTGCCCGGTTGATGTGGTGACTTCCTGTACCGTTTCGCCCGCCTGATAGAGATCTAGGTCATCGCCCATGGCAAAGCCACCATCAAAGATATAGCCAAAGATTGTATCTTCACCATCGCGGAAATACTCCGCCACAACGTAATCTCCCGTAGCGTCATCCGGCAGGCGTGCGCCAGAGAACCGGTCAATGTTGATGAAATGTCCACCGGGCGGGATGGCAAAGTCGGTTCCGCCAAATTTGGCGACAGCTTCGGTCATGAACTCCTGGAACACCGGGCCACACATCGAGGAGCCATATGCGCTCCGCCCCATCGGCCGTGGCTGGTCATAACCAATATAACAACCGGCAACGATGTTGCTGGTAAAGCCAATGAACCAGACATCGCGAGCCTCGTTGGTGGTTCCGGTTTTACCCGCAACTGGGACCGGCAGGTCGATTGCACGCGAGGCTGTGCCGCGATCAACGACCCCTTTCATCATCGATGTCAGCTGATACGCGGTGATCGCATCCATCACCCGCTCACGATCAGAGACGATTTTCGGGCTGCGGTGGCTTGGGATATTGGGGTCGCTACAGTCGACACATTCACGCGGGTCGTGCGCGTAAACTGTCTTGCCATAGCGGTCTTGCACCCGGTCCACCAGCGTCGGTTCCACGCGTTCCCCACCGTTGGCAAACATCGCGTAAGCTGCAACCATCTTGTAGAGTGTCGTTTCTTCGGACCCCAATGAGTTGGCCAGATATGACCCCATATGGTCATAAACCCCAAAGCGTTCTGCATAGCCTGCAACCACATCCATGCCGACCTCTTGCGCGAGACGAATGGTCATAAGGTTTCTTGAGCGTTCAATCCCTGTGCGCAACGGCGTTGGGCCATAGAATTTGTTGGACGAGTTTTTCGGCCGCCACAGCCCCTGAGGCGTGTTGATCTCAATCGGAGCATCAACCACGATGGTCGCAGGAGAATAGCCGCTATCCAGCGCCGACGCATATACAAACGGTTTAAAACTGGAGCCTGGTTGACGCTTGGCTTGCGTCGCGCGGTTAAACACTGAGTTCTGGTAGCTAAAACCGCCCTGCATGGTGATGACACGGCCAGAGTTGACGTCCATCGCAACGAATCCACCCTGCACCTGTGGCACCTGCCGTAAAGTCCAGCGAACGAATGATCCATCTTCGTCTGAAGTCATGCGGCGCACATGCACGACATCGCCAACTTTGAACGTGTTTTGGAAATCCTTGGGCAACCAACCGATGTCGTCACGTGGTATTACGGATGGCTCAGCCTCAGTGCTCTCGACATCTTCTATCCCAAGCTTCATCTGCTGATCTTGTATCTCAAGCACGACAGCCGGATACCATTTGCCATCAAGATCGACATCGCGCGCGACTTCGACATTCGCCAGCGCCTCGCGCCAACTAGATTCATCAGCCAGAACTTCTGCGGGAAGGGTTTTCCCGGTCCCGCGCCAGCCACCACGGCCACGGTCGTATTTCTCCAATTGGCGGCGCAAAGCTGCCGAGCCGATCACCTGCATCTGCGGATCAATTGTCGCGCGAACATTCAGGCCACCGCTGAAGAATTCTCCTTCACCGAAGTCTTCGCTAAGCTGGCGGCGAATTTCATCGGTAAAGTAATCCCGTGGCGGCAGGGTCGCCCGGTACGCGATAAAGTCACCATTCTGCACCGAGCGCAAAGGTAAGGCCACTTCGGTTTCATATTCGTCTGCGGTGATGTAGCCATTTTCCTTCATCTCGCGCAGGACAAAGTTGCGCCGGTCAAGCAGGCGCTCTTTTTCACGAACAGGATGATAGTTGCTGGGCGCCTTCGGCATCGAGGCTAGGAACGCTGCCTCATGCGGCGCGAGCTCCGTCAATGTCTTGTTGAAATAGGTCTGGGCAGCGGCAGTGACGCCGTAGCTGTTTTGCCCGAGGAAAATCTCGTTCATATAAAGCTCGAGAATATCTTCCTTATTCAACGTCTCTTCGATCCGGGTCGCCAGAATGATCTCTTTAATTTTACGCTCAATCCTTCGATCACCGCTCAGCAGGAAGTTTTTCATCACCTGCTGAGTGATGGTTGATGCCCCGCGTACATCTTTGCCCCGGCTTTTTGCTGCTTCGACGATCGCTGCTGCGATACCCCGCGCGTCATAGCCCGAATGGCGATAGAAGTTCTTGTCTTCAGCCGAAATGAACGCCTGCTTGACCATGTCCGGAATATCTTCAGCCGGGGTGAACAGTCGACGTTCCTGGGCGAATTCATCGATGATCTTCCCCTCGCCTGAATAGATCCGGCTGATAGTGGGTGGTGTATAGTTCGCCAGTGACTCATGGCTTGGAAGATCCTTGCCATAAATGTGAAAAATCGCACCAATACTCAACGCCACAACCATCACCCCAAGGGTGATCAGGGTGAAGAATGTTCCGAAAAAAGACAGGATAGGTCTGAGCACAGTAAACCCCAGTTACATTAAGCTTCTGATATAGGCACCAATTGGTCCCACGTCAAAGATACACAGGCCACTTTTTGCCCGAAACGAACTTGCGATAGCGCAGTAGATCACTGACGCAACAGATCTACGGCAACAGCATCGACTGCACGCCACTGCACCAAAGCATCGCGCACCGCATCAACCATCGTCGCCCGCCATTCCGGGTTTGAAATGTTTTCAAAATCCCGCTGGTTCGACAAAAAACCCAACTCCAGCAAAATCGACGGGATGTCGGGGGACTTCAGAACCGAGAACCCAGCTTGACGAACAGGTCGGGGATGCAATGGCAAAGATTTTTTCCGCAGCTGTGCGTGTAAAATACCCGCAAGACTCTGCGTACGTGGCTGCGTTTCCAACCGCGCCAGATCAATCAACACGTCGGCGACAACGTCATCTGCATCGGTCAGGTCCACACCTGCCAACATATCAGCCCGATTATGACGCTCGACCAAGGCGGCGCTGGCCTTGTCAGAGGCACTTTTGGACAAGGTGTAAACCGTCGCACCGCGCGCTTGGCCTTCACGCAAGGCATCCGCATGCACTGACAAAAACACCTCGGCGTTCACCTGATGGGCAATCGCAACGCGTCGCTCCAACGATACAAATCTGTCGTCATCGCGTGTTAGATACACTTCGAACTCACCAGTGCGGACCAGTGCTTCTTTCAGGTCTTTGGCAAAGGCCAGCATCAGATCTTTTTCAAAAGATCCGTTCTTTTCCGCGCCGGGATCGAGGCCACCATGCCCAGGGTCAATGACAATCCGCATAGGATCATTGTCGCGTGGCTTTTGTTTGGTCGCGGTCACATTAGACGCGTTCTCTTGTTCCCACCCCGGGGTTTTGGGCGATCCACTGTTTGCCCTGAAGTCCTCAGCCGAGGTTTCCGCCAGAATAACTTCAAGCTGCGCCGTCTGGTCCAGATCATCAATCGACAAGGAAGCCGTTTCAAGACCATACGGCCCAGCTAGGTTGGCGATCATACGTGACCACCCGGGTTTGAAGCCACCGACGCGCACGGATGTCACTCGATCACTTTGATCAAGCGCCTCAGGTTCAACCCCCTGCCAATCGATCTCGCGGAAATCAACGACCAAGCGCGGCGGATTGTCCAACGTAAACACGCGCCACGGCACGCCCTGCGTCAACGTCAGATCCAACTGCACCCCACCGCGCTTATCTGTAAATGCATTATTTTCACCCTGCAGACGGGCAAGGCCGCTGAAGTCTTGCGCGTTGGCAACAAAGGCGCTGCACCACAATATACATGCCAGAATTATCCTGATCATTCTGCTCTTCCGCCGTTCTTTTCGGTCTTGGGCGCAAACTACATCATGCACGGCTCAATGAACACTGCTAAGGCTGCGTCTCTCGGCAACCGAATTTTATGCTTCGCTGCGTTTGTCCATGAAGGTTTTCAATCGGCGCAGACCTTCAGCGATATCCGCTGTGGATCGCGCGTAGGAAAACCTGAGCGTGCCATGGCCACGTTCGGGGTCGAAATCCAATCCCGGCGTGACAGCAACCCCCGCCCGATCCAGAATTTCGGCAGCAAAGGCGCGACTGTCATTGGTTAGATGACTGACATCCGCATAGACATAGAACGCCCCATCCGGCGGTGCGATCCGGTCAAAACCTGCTTTTGGCAGCCCTTCCAGCATCAATTGACGATTTTCGCGGTAAACGGCCATATTGGCTTCCAGCTCCACGTCGCAATCCATGGCCGCCAGCGCCGCAATCTGGCTGGCATGTGGGGGGCAGATGAACATATTCTGCGCCAAACGCTCGATGACACGCACATGATCTTCGGGCACGACCATCCAGCCAATGCGCCAACCAGTCATTGAAAAGTATTTCGAAAACGAATTGATCACATAGGTCTGGTCACTGATTTCAAGCGCGGTCACGGCTTTGGCCTCATATTCGATGCCATGATAAATTTCGTCACTGATAAAGGCTATGTTCTGGTCATGCGCTGCGGTGATCAGCCCTTCCAATTCCGTCCGGCAAAGCATTGTCCCAGAGGGATTCGCAGGTGATGCAACCAAGACACCAGCTAGATTTTGCCCTAAGAAGTCTGCGGGCGTGGGCTGCAGGCGATTTTCCGCTGCTGTCTCCACCTCGACGGGCACCAAATTCAGCGCTTTCAGAATTTGCCGATAGCTTGGATATCCCGGGCGTCCGATCCCCACCCGATCACCCGCGTCGAACAGCGCCGTGAAGGCCAAGATAAACGCAGCTGACGAACCTGAAGTAACCACAACACGTTCAGGGTCCAAGGCGAGCCCGTACCAGTCTTTATAGAGATCTGCGATCCGCGCACGGAGCGCTGGAAGCCCCAAGGCCACCGTGTATCCCATCGCATCATGATTCATCGCCTGCGCCAATGCACCCCGCGCACCTGCGGGAGCTGGCGTACCCGGTTGTCCCACCTCCATGTGGATGATGCTGCGCCCCTTCGCTTCGGCACGACGCGCCGCCTCCATCACATCCATCACGATAAAGGGATCAACCTGAGATCGGCTTGAGTTTCGCATGTTTTTTTCCCACACTGCCCACGATCAGGCCAACTCACAGGGAAAGGGCCGTGCCGTCAATGCATGTTCTGCGTCTTTTGATTGTGAGTCTGGTTTTGGCATTCACCTTGGCCACCCCTGCACGCGCGATATCCCTGTTGCGGGACCCCGACATAGAGTATGCCCTCAAACAACTGGCCGCACCTATTCTCAAGGCAGCGGGGCTTAGCCCTTCCCGCATCAACCTATTAGTGGTGGATGATCGATCACTCAACGCTTTTGTCGTCGACCAAAACCATATCTTTTTGAACTCTGGGCTCATTCTCAAAATGAAGTCGCCCGCCATGTTGCAATCGGTCATTGCGCATGAAGCCGGGCACATCGCCAATGGCCACTTGATGCGCCGTCCAATCAACCTCCGAAATGCACGCACGGCTGCTGGCATCGGTACAGTTCTGGCCGCGATCGGGGGTGCAGCAGCTGGGAACGGTGCACTGGCTGCGGGGGCAGCAGCGGGGGTTCAAGGCTCCGCTCTGCGCTCATTTTTTTCCCATACACGCGCCGAAGAAAATGCTGCAGACCAAAGCGGCCTGCGATACATGGCAGCCGCAGGCATTGACACACAGGGCGCGGTCCAAGTCATTGATATATTTCGCGGACAAGAGGCATTGTCGGTCGGGCGTCGCGATCCATATGCCAGCACCCACCCGCTTTCGGCAGATCGCTTTCGCACAGTGAACCAACTGGCATCTGCCTATGCTGGAAAGGCCAAACCGCAGCCCACTTCAGACTACTGGTTTGCGCGTGCCAAAGGAAAGCTCTCAGCCTTCAAACGATCCCCCAAATGGACCTTGACCCGCGCCGGAGAGTCTGGATTTGAAGACGTGAAGTACATGCGGCAAGCGGCGGCCCATCATCAAAGGTCAAACACCAAAAAAGCCTTAAACGCCATTGACAAGGCCATTCAGATTCGGCCTAAAGATCCGTATTATTATGAGCTTAAAGGACAGATTTTGATGGAAAGCCGTCAGTTTTCTGCGGCATCCTCGGCTTATGGAACAGCGGCCAAGCTCGCAACTAATAATGCTTTAATCCTAGGCTCTTACGGTCGTTCGCTGATGGCCTTAGGAAAAGTCAAGCAAGCCACGCAGTATCTGGAAAAATCCCGTGCGTTAGATGCTCGCGATATTCGTGTCATGCGCAATCTGGCCTCGGCCTACGCCTCACAAGGCAACAATGGCATGGCGTCACTAGTGACTGCGGAACGTTACGCGCTATCTGGTCGCTTGCGGGATGCCGGTGTTCATGCCAAACGCGCCTCAGACTTGTTGCCACGCGGATCCACCGGTTGGCGGCGTGCTCAGGATGTTTTGGCCGCATCAGAGGCTGCCTCGAAAAAACGGAGAAAGAAAAAATAATGCTGAAATCAACATTGAGTGCGTTGACGCTTGCCACAGCCTGCCTTGCCCTTCCTGCGCAGGCAATAGATCTAGACAGCATGTCAGTCGATGAGCGCGAGGCTTTCCGTGCTGAAATCCGGGCCTACCTTTTGGAAAACCCTGAGGTGATCATGGAGGCCGTTTCGGTTCTTGAACAACGCGAAGCAGCGGCGCAGCAGCAAAGCGATGTGGAACTGGTCGAGCAAAACCGTGAAGCGCTGTTCAATGATGGCCACTCTTGGGTCGGCGGCAACCCCGAAGGTGATATTACACTTGTGGAATTCATGGATTATCGCTGTGGATACTGCAAACGTGCCGCGCCAGAAGTCGAGGGCCTGCTGGCCTCAGACGGCAATATTAAGCTGGTGATCAAAGAGTTCCCGATATTGGGAGAGGCCTCTGTTCTGGCATCACGCTTCGCCATTGCGACACAGCAGGTGGCAGGCGAAGACAGTTATAAGGCCATCCATGACGCATTAATCGCATTCAAAGGTGATATTAGCGAGTCTTCACTTGGCCGACTGGGTGAAGCACTGGATCTAGATACCAACGCCATCATCGCGCATATGAACAGCCCGGAGGTGGATCAAGTGATCGCTGAGAACCATCAACTGGCACAAAAGCTCCAAATCTCTGGCACACCATCTTTCGTGATGGAAGATCAGATGATGCGTGGATATCTGCCCGTAGATGCGATGCAACAAATCGCGACGCAAATCAGAACACAATAAAACACAAGCGCCTCGTAGTTACTCCGCTGCGGGGCGCGCGGCTTCTTCTTTGTCGATTTCAGCGGCGCGTTTTTCCACCTCTTCCACAATGTGTTCGACCATCTGGTCGTTGCTCATCTTGTGGCTGGCTTTGCCCGCCAGATAGACCATACCGTTGCCAGCACCGCCGCCGGTAAATCCAACATCCGTCATCAACGCCTCGCCTGGGCCATTCACGACGCAGCCGATAATACTCAGGCTCATCGGTGTTTTGATGTGTTCCAGACGTTTTTCTAACGTTTCCACTGTCTTGATCACATCAAAGCCCTGCCGCGCACAACTGGGGCAAGAGATAATGTTCACGCCGCGGTGACGTAGGCCAAGCGATTTGAGGATTTCATAACCAACCTTGACCTCTTCAACCGGGTCCGCCGACAGTGACACGCGTATGGTATCGCCAATGCCCATCCACAGTAGGTTTCCCATCCCTATTGCCGATTTGATCGTTCCGCTGGTGAGGCCACCTGCCTCGGTGATGCCAAGGTGAATCGGAGCATCCGTGGCTTCAGCCAATTGTTGATAGGCAGCGGCGGCCATAAAGACGTCGCTGGCCTTCACGCTGATCTTGAATTCATGGAAATCATGATCTTGCAAGATTCTGATATGATCGAGCCCAGATTCAACCATCGCATCGGGGCACGGCTCACCGTATTTATCCAACAGATGCTTTTCCAAAGATCCCGCATTTACACCAATCCGAATCGAGCAGCCATGATCTCGGGCTGCGGAAATCACTTCTTTAACCCGATCTGCGTTGCCGATGTTGCCCGGATTGATCCGTAAGCAAGCCGCCCCCGCTTCGGCAGCTTCGATCCCGCGTTTGTAGTGAAAGTGGATGTCGGCAACGATGGGAACCGGGCTTTCTGCCACGATCTCTTTCAACGCCTTGGCGCTGTCCTCATCAGGAGTGGAGACCCTCACTATGTCCGCGCCAGCTTCTGCTGCCGCCTGAACTTGCGCAACTGTCGCCGCCACATCCCGTGTGTCCGTGTTGGTCATTGTTTGCACGCTGATTGGTGCCCCGCCGCCCACCGGAACATTACCAACATGAATTTGGCGGCTTTCGCGGCGATAGATGTTACGCCAAGGACGGATATGATTAAGCGACATGACTGGACCCAGACCGATTGTAGACGGTTACGCTTTAGATAGGCGTACTATCCGTCGCAGGCAATCAGCAATTCAGAGTTATTCTTCGGGTGTCTCTTCTACAGCAGGTGCAGTGTTCAACTCCGCCACATATTTGAACAGATCGTCATCTTGTTCGGGAGCAGCGTATTGGTATGCCCCTGTGATGGAATCCGCGTCCAGCTTAAGATTCGACGTCACCGAACCACTATTCCCTGCAGGACCATAGAGTTTGCCATCTACCTGAAAATAGACCGCACCAGACTCACCGATGCGGGCAATCTGCGCTTCTTCCGTTGCGGGCACAACGTAAGATTCACCCGCCTTCATAACAGTTTCATAGACAATACTGCCATCGGCGGCCCGAACCCGAACCCATGAGGGCCTCACGGCAACCATTTGCAAGCCGGGCAGCGGTTTTCCCACAACTTGCGGGCTTGGAATGGCAGGCGCTTCATGCGGGTTTGCTGTTACATTTTTAGCAACCGACGCGGTGTCTGCCTTTGGCAACTCGGGGCGCAACGTCCCGACCTGTCTGGGGTCAAGGGTGGAAATAGGCGCATCACGTGCCACCAAAACTGGAACATCCAGCGCCTCAGGGCGGTAGAGACGATCCAATTTATCCGCATTCGGAGCTCTAAATATCGCACCATTTTCAGCGAGTTGAGGATCTTCTTCGAAAACCTGCCCATTGCCTGCAAGAGGATCGAGGTCGGCCAAAACGTCCGGTGCGTTTTCAACCGGTGCGAACTGGACGCGCTGCACTTCGTTGAGCACCGCCCACCCGCCATAGCCGATCCCGCCGATCAGTGCCGCAAGGACCAGGATGGACCCGATGGCGCCGGGTTCAATGCGGGAAAAGAACCCGTCATTGCCTTGCATATACGCAGGTGCTTGCCCGAACAGCGGGTCATCAACCCGGGCAGACTTGGCCAGAACACCCGTCGATTTCCGAATTGTCGAGGCCTCAGCCGACATTCCATGCGCAATCGAAAACCCACTTTCCTCGCAAAAGTCTTTGAACGATTGGTCGGGATCCATCCCGAGATAGCGCGCATAAGACCGGACATAGCCCGGAATAAAGCCAGGCGTATCAAAGGCATCAGGATTAGAGTCTTCGATGGCAGAAATATAGGCCGCTTTGATTCGCAATTCACGTTCAACATCCAAGAGCGACTTGCCCATGGTTGCGCGTTCACCGCGCATCATGTCGCCAAGCCGCAGTTGAAAATCGTCAAACCCCTTTGGTTCAACGTTTTGAACATCGTCATTGCGCGTAGATCGACGCCCGATCATGCAGCCTGCCCCTTTTTTTACTAAGCAGCGATCCAAAGTCCCGATTCGACCGCCACCCGTTTTCTTTAGATCAGACTAACATATTTCAAGCTAATATGCACTTTTGATGGCATTAACCTGTCATTTCGGCGCGATTCAGCGCGCAATGGCTCCATAATTCGTCCATCGCCTGCACCAAACGGTTCACCTCATCCGGTCCATGCACGGGCGACGGGGTGAAACGCAGGCGTTCTGTTCCACGGGGAACGGTCGGGAAATTGATTGGCTGAGCATAGATGCCGTAGCGCTCCAGCAACATGTCACTCAGAATCTTGGTGTGCACGGGGTTGCCAACCATCACTGGAACGATATGCGAACCGTGGTCAATCAGAGGCAAACCAAGCCCCTTCAAGCGCAGTTTCAGAATTTTCGCCTGAGTTTGATGTTGCTCACGCAAGTCGTGATCACGCTTTAGGTGCGCAACGCTAGCAGCAGCACCCGCCGCAACAGCAGGCGGCAAGGACGTCGTAAAGATAAAGCCCGGCGCGTAAGAGCGGATGGCATCACACATTTTGGCGCTCGCGGCGATATAGCCCCCCATCACACCATACGCCTTCGCCAAAGTGCCATTGATGATATCAAGACGGTGCATCAAGCGATCACGTTCTGCGACACCACCGCCTCGAGGGCCGTACATGCCTACAGCATGAACTTCATCAATATAAGTCAGCGCGCCAAACTCGTCCGCCAAATCACAGATCGCCTCAATCGGGGCAAAGTCGCCATCCATCGAATAGATCGATTCAAAGGCGATTAGCTTGGGGGCATCAGAATCATCCGCTTCAATCAGCTCGCGCAAATGGTCCAGATCATTATGCCGGAAGATCCGCTTGGCACCGCCATTACGGCGTACACCTTCGATCATCGAGGCATGATTCAATTCATCGCTATAGATGATCAGGCCAGGAAACAGCTTTGGCAAAGTGCTCAGAGTCGCGTCGTTGGCGATATAGGCGCTTGTGAACAAAAGCGCAGCTTCTTTCCCATGCAAATCGGAAAGCTCTGCCTCAAGCTGTTTGTGGTAAACTGTTGTGCCGGAAATGTTACGCGTGCCACCTGAGCCCGCTCCAGTGGCATCCAACGCCTCATGCATCGCGCTCAAAACGACGGGATGTTGGCCCATTCCCAGATAGTCGTTGCCGCACCAAACAGTGATCTCGCGCTCTTCCCCATCAGGGTGTTGCCATACGGCGTGCGGAAACTGGCCCTTTTTGCGCTCAATATCGATAAAGGTCCGGTACCGGCCTTCGTCATGCAATCGGGCAATCGCCTCATCTAGCTTTGCTGTATAGTCCAAAGGGCATCCCCTAATCGTGTTGCGCGCCGCTCTCAGGCTTAGCTGTATTAAACTTGTAGACAGAGTCGGACAGTTTTTCCAGTCTTTAAGCCGTGCAACTCTTTCACAAAAGAGTACAAAATGCCGCTGGTCCCGCTTTGATCTTAATCAAGCTCTGGACAGCAAAGTGCGGCCTGATACCTTCGCCGTCAAATTACCATCGAGCCGGAGCTGAATATGTCCATCGACGCTATATTATCCCACATTGACGACGAAATCCCAAATGCGATTGATCGCCTCAAGGAATTGCTGCGCATTCCGTCAATTTCAACCGATCCAGCTTATAGCCAGCACTGTCAGCAGGCGGCGGATTGGCTGGTCAACGATTTACGCAGTATTGGCGTTGAAGCCAGCAAACGTGAAACTCCGGGGCATCCGATGGTCGTGGGCCACTTTGGCGATAGCGGCCCGCACGTTCTATTTTATGGCCATTATGACGTGCAGCCAGTAGATCCGCTGGAATTATGGAACAGCGATCCGTTTGATCCGCAGATCGAGGGGACCCCGAACGGCCCAGTCATTCGCGGACGCGGGTCATCAGATGATAAAGGCCAGTTGATGACCTTTGTCGAAGCCTGTCGCGCCTATAAGTCGGTCACAGGCACACTGCCCTGCCGCATTACATTCTTCTTCGAGGGTGAAGAAGAATCCGGCTCTCCGTCCCTCATTCCTTTCCTCGAAGAAAATGCCGACGAGTTGAAAGCTGATATCGCGTTGGTTTGTGACACCTCGATGGTCTCCCCCGGCGTGCCGTCGATCTCGTCGCAACTGCGTGGCATGTTGAAAGATGAGTTCACCATTCATGGCCCACGGATTGACCTGCATTCGGGCCATTATGGCGGCCCAGGCCTCAACCCACTGAAAGAAATTTCACGAATCATCGCGACGTTTCACGATGAAAAAGGGCGCGTTGCAGTTGAGAACTTCTATGATGGGGTGCACGAAGTCCCCGCCGAATTGTTGCGCCAATGGGAAAACTGTGGCTTCGATGAGGAAACATACCTGAACTCTGTTGGTTTTACGCAACCTCATGGAGAAGAGGGTTATTCCGCCTTGGTACAACAATGGGCGCGCCCGACGCTCGAGATCAACGGATTGTGGGGTGGGTATCAAGGAATCGGTTCAAAAACCGTCATCCCGGCCGAAGCGCATTGTAAGCTGACCTGTCGTCTGGTCGGGGACATGGACCCGGACAACGTCCGCGCGGCGCTACGCAAACATGTTGAAGATCGGTTGTCACCAGATGCACGCGTCACATGGGACAGTGATCTTGATGGTTCACCGGCATCGGTCATGAATATCGACCGCCCTGAGTTCGAGCGTGCCCGGCAAGCCCTGTCAGATGAATGGAACCGCGAAGCCGTTTTTGCCGGCATGGGTGGATCTATTCCGGTCACACGTTTCTTCACAGATATTCTCGGGCTCGATTCCATGCTCATCGGGTTCGCCCAGGATGACGATGCGATTCACAGCCCGAACGAAAAATACAATGTCGAGAGCTTTCACAAAGGCATTCGCAGTTGGGCGCGTGTAATGGATAAACTTACAAATTATTGAAGCACTCAAGCCATGAGAATAACCATATTTTCATGGCTTTTTTACCACAAACACTCTGCGCCCGAACCGGACGTGTTTTTTACAGAATGTGAGGAATAAAATGGCGCGGTTGACGGGGCTCGAACCCGCGACCCCCGGCGTGACAGGCCGGTACTCTAACCAACTGAGCTACAACCGCGCACTACGCTTAGGCTTTGATCGTGCAGCGGTGGCGCGGTTGACGGGGCTCGAACCCGCGACCCCCGGCGTGACAGGCCGGTACTCTAACCAACTGAGCTACAACCGCTCGCTGCGCGCCCAAAGCCTTGGACGTGTGGCGCTTATTATGACGGCGCTCCGGCCCCGTCAAGCGCCCATGAGATGAATTTCGATTTTCTTTTTTGACGACCACCCAAATTCTATTCTGAACGCAGCGGCGGCGATTAGTGCAATGCATTGGCACGCTTCTTCAGCACGGTCGAACCGTTGCAGTATTCAAAGATCCGTAACGCTGAGGCCAGCCCCTCTTCAGACCGGCACTCCGCGGCCCAATCAAGGATCAGTTCAGCCTCTTCTGCCGTCACGGATGTAGGTTTTTCAATTTTGAATTTTCGGCGAATGACGGATAGGGAACACTCCTCTATTCCGTCATTCGAAGCTTTTACACTCGCCATATAACCACTCTGTTACCACTTAAAGCGTAATCAGTATTTGACGAATCTGGCAAAACGTCAATATAAATGACTCAATGTCCGAAATTTGGGATCGGTGAGAGAAGTGCTCGATTTTCACGATAGACTGAAATCCTATATTAGGGATTCAGATTACGACTACAAAAGCTTGTCCTTGGAAATCGGACAGGGCGAACGCTACATATCCAATTTGCTCTCTTCCAAGAGCGATCCGGGATACACAAGTGTTGTGAAAATTTGTTCAGCCCTGGGATTGACGCCTAATCAGCTGGCAGGCCTCGACAACCAGATCACCATCTCAAGTAACGATCTGGACAATCGTGTGGTCAGTGCACATGCAGAAAAAATCCTGACTGCTGTGACCCGCGAAGCGCAGCGTAAGCTGACTCGTCGTGGTGTAGGCCCTTTGATCGATGACGTCCTAACTTGGTGGCATCAACAAAATGGCCTGCTCGCAAATTTTGATGGCCTTGCCGATCACGTTGACCTTTATTTACCACCAGAGCCGAATTCCAAACTCCCACTACCATACTCGATCGGGGAAAAGAGTCTTGCGACAGTTTGTTTCGGCATCAAATCTGTAGAGCATCTTAAATACTTGTTCACGACATTTGACGAAAACCTGTGCGAAAGTGTCAGCATGGCGCATGTTGAAACGTCCAAAGGTGACCCGCAATTGTCGGTTCAAGAGATTGACGTCAACTTACCGGGTTACAGCTTCCCTCTGCGCTTTAGCTATAAACGCCTACTGCTGCCGGTTCATGACGGAAATGGTACCGAATATGTTCTGAACTATTCACAAGCTCTCGAGTGATCGCGCATAGTGGTGCATCATATGTGACAGGTGCCCCTCTGGCAGCGCTACCAACCATTCCGCATCTCCACGCCCTTCAGGTGTTGGCTGCGCCCAGCGGGCCACGCCTGGCAATTGGATGGTGAAGCCATAGTTGGTTGCAAAACCCGCACGCACGTCGCGATCACGCATCATCGCATAGATCCAATCAACAGGCCATTTTGCAGCAATACAACTGTGCATCAGCATCATCAAATAACGAAGCCGCTGCCTTGAACCGCGTCGGTCGGGCCGCACGAACAACTCTCCGATGTATGCCATACGTCCATAAAAGCCAGGTGGCAGAGCATGGGTAAAATCCAGCAAGGTTTGACCATCTTCATGAGGGTAATGCCGGTCCATCGTGCGCATCATATATTCGCGCATGGATTCTCGGCCGATATTGTCATAACGCGCTGCAAGGGAAACAACATATTCGCCCTCTTCTCGCATAAACAGCCAGATACCGCTTTCCTCGGTGAAGTCATTATAGCGTGAAGAAAGTTTAGGCGTCAGACCGGGTTTTCCCATCTCTTCGGTCAATTGCTCCGCCTGAACGAAGTCGGTGATCATCTCGACTTCGACTCCTTCTTCGGCAAGCGCCCCTAGGCATTCGCCTCCGACCTTGATCAGGTCCAATGAATTCCCCAACTGCCCAGTCCCCACTTTTCAATTGAAGGGTTTATTACTCAGTACAAGTTTTATTTGCCCGTTCCTGACGTCTTACCCGGAAAGTCCCATTCAGGCAAAGTTTTGTTGCGTAAGCGCCTGAATTTTAACCAAAGGCTCATATTTTCAACACAGTTTTCACCCCTGAGGGGTATTCAGCAAAGCGGCGCAGCTTTACTGTGTAATTTCCAGATCAAATTCCGCAATGAATGTACAAGTTGCAGCTCTCTAATTGGCGTTCAACACTTGGGTTTTCTTATGAACATTTTCAATCATGTCTAAGAAGGTAACCCACTACAACATTCAATGTGAGCCTTTCGAAATGCGCATTCCTTAGCAACTAATTGTTTTCAAGAGCAATTCGCCAAATAGCCGTTTGTAACCTCTTACAAGTTGGCCTCTGAGAAAAAACACACAGGCTATAGGCCGCCATTTCCCAGAGAACCACCATGCGCCTTTAAAACTGCCAGCCTAAGACCCTGAACGAGGGTGCGACATGGGCGTTTAGTACTGTCTGGAGATCGTCGCGGTCATCTGATGTCCAGGGCACGTTGAACCAGGCACTTGAAGAAACAGCGGTGGATCAGGCAAACGTCATTCATCGTCCGCACCTACTGTCAGGCAATGGCCCCTGCTATATCTCTGGGGAACTGGCCGAATAGCCCCCTACCCTCGTGGGTGTGTCTCTCTGGCGCAATCTATGCCCAACCGACGCACTTTTAGCTGGCCTGAGCGCAGTGTTGTCCCTGTCTGTAATGCCACAGCTTGTGACGGAAAATAGAAGCGCAGCGAGGAAGTACATTTGAGACCTGTGGTCGTTCTGATAATGACTGCCAAGTGGGGTCTAAGTGTGAGGGATGGATTTAACGCGACGCCATCCAATCTTCAAACATTTTGTCCGTACTGTCCTTTAAGATACCGCTGATAATTTCACCACTGTAGAACGAAGCGGCGCCAGCAACAGTTGATGTATCGAGATTGATCTGGTTGAGGCCAATGTTCGTTAGCTTTCTAATTGACGTGGCATAAACCACTCTTGGAATGCGGTTCCAAATAATCGCGCTCATGCACATTGGGCAGGGCTCTCCTGTTGTATAGAGGGTCAGTCTGCTCCAATCCAATTGCGGATGTTCGTCACCACAATTTATCATGGCATCCATTTCCCCGTGGTATATTCGGTTCGAACTGCCGCGATTCCGTCCCTTGCACATGACTTCACCGCTTTCGTGGTCTACAATAACCGCGCCAAAGGGTGGGCCGCCATCGATCAAGTCGATAGCCATCTGCATGTATCGTTCGTGGTGCTGCCGTTCTTCATCGGTAAGCGTATCAGCTGACCTTGTAACGACCTTCTGGCTAAATGCAGCCGACGGTGTTGTATGTGCTGAAAGAGCCGCCGCCGTTGCTAACAACAATCCCCTGCGTCCAATCTGCATATTTTCGACCTCAATTGCACAACTTACAGTCAGCAATGGTACCGCTAGCAATTTCAGCTATCAACAAAAACTCACCGGCGCTTTTTCACTGGCAGTCAATGGAACTAGCGTTTCACCTATCAATATAGGTCTACAACAGACTTTTATCGCCTTTTTGACGCGGCATTCACGCTTCCCTGCTGAGTATTTGATGTTGTTGAATTATGGTTTACTTGCGCTTCGAGAAAACGGCAATATTACACAGTTACGCTTTGCCATTACCGCCGTCTCGAAGCGTATTGCGAGCTTCCTAAAACCTGTCAAAACCTGTGCTTCAAAAGATATTCGCGTGATCCTGACTTTTCGAACGCCATAAAAAGTAAGGCAATTCCGCAATTATTAGAATAAGCGTTGGCTCGCGTGCCTTCGCCCCTCGGTCACAATAGGTTGAGGCACAATTACCTTCATTGCGATTTCGGAAACAATCCGTTTATAATTGCTCATCAATAGTGCTCTGAGACACAGACATATTTAATACCCAGATGCACAATTTTTATTGACCGATACTACAGACCTATCGCGCGTATCGACTACGCGATTATGGAAATTTTCATTGGGGGCAATTATGAATCTTTACACACACGATAACATTCGTAATCTGATAAATTCCGCTGACGCGGAAAGGCGGCAACAAGGGGCTTTCATTTGTAGCCCGATGGTGTTCAAGGATTTATGGCTTATCTGTGATGAAAATGGCCGGTTCATCATGGAAGATCCGGAGCATAAGATTGATCCACCCAAGGTGCTCGGGTTTCCGGTTGTGAAAGTACCTGGCTACAAGGGGCTCACCTTTGAGTAAGAACTCAACTAGAGCACTGAGTAGCCCTATCTGTCGGGTCCAATGTTATTGTTCGTGCATGATCGGCCTCGGTTCCATCGTGATAATGGTTTCTGGTGCCAGAGGGAGGTAGCCCAATGCACTGTGCGGGCGTTTGGTGTTGTAGTGTTTCCTCCATTCTTCGGTGAGAATCTGCACTTCTCTGAGCGAGTAAAGGATTTCTCCGTTTCGTAATTCATCCCTCATGCTGCCGTTGAAGCTTTCGCAATATCCGTTCTCTCAAGGCGAGCCTGGTTCAATGTATGCGGTCTTACCTACGTCCGTTTCGTCCGCGCAGTAGATATTCCTCGATTTTGTCCCCACTTCATACGTACTTGTCTCGAATCCGAGCAAAATTGAGCTCTGCTAACGATTTCACTTGGGGGACCAACTAGACAGAATCTTAATTTATTCTTTGTTTTCAATGATAATTGGTGCGGGCGGTGGGACTCGAACCCACACGGCCATTCGGCCTTCAGATTTTAAGTCTGATATGTCTACCATTCCATCACGCCCGCATCCGGCGCATCCCTTCCGTAGCGCGGCGCGAAAAGGAAAACAACGCCTTAGGGTGATCGATTAGTGATTTTTTTATGCCAAATTGCTATTCAATTATCTGAGGTGGAAAACAGTCATAATTCTTGCTCTGTTGCCTCTAAAGCCGGTAACAAGTGGCGCTCGGACAGCCACGGGTTCAAAACCAGTGCTTTGCGCAATGCCACCGCTGCCTCACCATTGCGTTCAAGCGCGGAAAACGTAAGCGCCTGCCCCGCTAGAGCAGCGACATGTTTGGGAGATAACTGAATTGTCCGCTCGAGATCAGGCAGCGCTTCTCGGTAATTCTCACGCAGGAAATTTACATATGCCCGTTGATTGTAGCCCTCGGCATAGTCGGGACAATAGTCCACGAGCGCATTGAACGCGATCATTGCACCGTCGAAGTCATAGGACTTGCGCCGCCCCATACCCTCATCCAGAAGCTCTTGGGCATGGTCGTCAGGCGCATCCGCCCAATAGAACCACATCTCACTCGAAATCAGCCGGGCCGACATTTCATCTGGTGCATTTTGCACATCGTGGATCAACTGACCAAGCGCTGCACTATGATCAGGTGCATCAGGGCAGGACTGTGCCCATGCCGGAGCAGCTGCGATCAGGAAAGGAAAAATATAATTCATGCCTTTAGTATGGGGCGTAGAAAACGTCCGTCAAATCACATCTGTGAGTGCGTTTTCCTTGACCGCCTGCATCGCTACATAGGTAGAGGTGCTGGCCACATGTGGCAGTGTCGACAGTTTCACTGCCAGAACTTGCCGATAATCATTCATGTCTTGGGTGCGTATTTTCATGAGATAGTCAAAGTTTCCCGCAATCATGTGGACCTGCTCGATCTCAGGGATCTTGCTCACAGCGGCGTTAAATTCCGACAACGCCTTTTCGCGTGTATCGCTTAGACGCACCTCGACAAAGCTCACGTGATCCATACCAAGGCGGATGGGATCAATCAGCGCGCGATAACCGGTGATGACCCCTTCCTTTTCCAATCGACGTAACCTGGCTTGCGTCGGTGATTTCGACAAGCCGATTTCCCGTGCGAGGTCTGTAATGCTGATCCGCCCATCTGACGACAGAACGCGTAGAATCGCGCGATCAAACCGATCAATCTCAATATGGTCACTTTGCACATCATTTCCTAAAATTAACAATCACTTCGACTTCAATACCTCATAATTCAGGAAGTTTCACTTACTTTACGCTGCTATCATGGGTCAATTCACTTTCATGATGGGGTTTCCAATGTCTTCTGCCTCCGATCCACAAATCAACATCGACCACGCCACCTATGCCGATGAGTCCTCGACCGTTGCTAGGTTAATCGAAGAGGCCGGCCTTAGTGCAGAGGACCGTGCCCGCATTTGCTCCAGTGCTGCTGGCCTTGTGCGCGACATTCGCAATCAGACCAACCCCGGCATGATGGAGGTCTTTCTGGCGGAATATGGCCTTTCGACGGATGAAGGCATCGCCCTGATGTGTCTGGCAGAGGCCCTGTTGCGGGTACCGGATGCGGATACCATTGATGCCTTGATCGAAGACAAAATTGCGCCCTCTGATTGGGGCAAGCATATGGGGCATTCAACATCATCATTGGTGAACGCCTCAACTTGGGCGCTGATGTTGACCGGCAAGGTCCTAAAAGAAGATCAACCCGGCCCTGTCGGACATTTGCGCAGTGCCATCAAACGTTTGGGCGAGCCGGTGATCCGCACCGCAGTTGGCCGTGCGATGAAAGAAATGGGGCGCCAGTTCGTTTTGGGTGAAACCATCACTTCGGCCATGGACCGCGCCGAAGGGATGGAGAAAAAGGGCTACACCTATTCCTATGATATGCTGGGGGAAGCCGCCCGCACTGATACTGACGCAACCCGCTATCACCTTGCCTATTCCCGCGCGATCACCGCAATTGCGCAGGCCTGTACCAATGATGACATCCGCGCCAACCCGGGTATCTCGGTCAAGCTGTCGGCCCTGCATCCACGGTATGAAGTTGCCCAACGTGATCAGGTGATGAATGTGCTGATGCCACGTCTGCGCAGCCTCGCCTTGTTGGCAAAGTCAGCTGGCATGGGTTTGAACATCGACGCCGAAGAGGCAGACCGCCTGTCCTTGTCGCTTGAAGTAATCGAAGCCACCCTGTCCGAGCCTGCGCTCGCTGGTTGGGACGGCTTTGGTGTTGTCGTTCAGGCCTACGGGCAACGCGCGGGGCTTGCGCTCGATTTCCTTTATGATTTGGCAGATCGCCTGGATCGCAAAATCATGGTGCGTCTGGTCAAGGGCGCTTACTGGGATACCGAAGTGAAGCGCGCACAGGTCGAAGGCATTGATGGCTTTCCGGTCTTCACCTCGAAGGCGGCAACCGACATTTCCTATATCGCCAATGCGCGCAAATTGCTGGATATGACTGATCGGATCTATCCACAGTTTGCGACGCATAACGCCCACACTGTGGCTGCGATTCTGGACATGGCAATAGATAAATCCACCTTTGAATTCCAACGCTTGCACGGCATGGGCGAGGCATTGCACGGCCTCGTTCTGGATGGGCACGGCACGCGCTGTCGTATCTATGCTCCGGTCGGAGCACACCGCGATCTGCTCGCCTATCTGGTTCGCCGCCTGCTAGAAAACGGTGCGAACTCCAGCTTTGTAAACCAGATCGTAGACGAAGATGTTCCAGCCGAGGAGGTGGCACGTGATCCGTTTGAAACCTATAAGGATCACGCCGTAAAGCTGCCAACCGGACCCGAGCTTTACCAACCTGAGCGGATCAACTCGATAGGATTTGATCTGGCCCACCTGCCAACGCTTGACGGGATCGAAGCAGCGCGCGCACCGTTTAAATCGCACAAATGGACGTCGGAACCACTGTTGGCACGCGCGGCAAATCCGAATGCGCCCGAAGCGGTGGAAAACCCCGCAGATTCGGGCGACTCGCCCGGTACAGTCGCCAGTGCTTCGGAGGAGGATATTGAGACCGCATTGACCTATGCTGCTCCGTGGAATGCGCCTGCTGAAGAACGCAAAGCCATCCTAAACAAAGTGGCCGATCTTTATGAGGAAAACTTCGGGCAACTGTTCGCTCTTTTGGCGCGTGAGGCTGGAAAATCCATGCCCGATGCCGTGGCTGAACTGCGCGAAGCGGTTGATTTTCTGCGCTACTACGGCGCCAATATCCCCGATGCCGCACCTGTTGGCACCTTTACCTGCATCAGCCCCTGGAACTTCCCATTGGCTATTTTTACCGGCCAGATCAGCGCGGCCCTGGCAGCCGGCAATGCCGTTTTGTCAAAACCAGCGGAACAAACACCGCTGATTTCACATTTTGCCATTTCCTTGATGCATCAGGCGGGTGTTCCAAAAGCAGCACTGCAATTGCTCCCCGGTGCGGGATCAGTTGGTGCGGCTCTCACCTCCGATCCGCGCGTGGACGGCGTGGCCTTTACTGGCTCGACGGCTACGGCGATGAAAATCCGCGCAGCCATGGCCGAGAACTTAGCTCCCGGCGCGCCGCTCATCGCTGAAACCGGTGGCCTTAACGCAATGATCGTTGATTCCACCGCCCTGCCCGAACAGGCGGTACAGGCCATCGTTGAATCGGCCTTCCAATCTGCCGGTCAGCGCTGTTCAGCACTGCGTTGCCTCTATGTACAAGAGGACATTGCCAAGCCGTTCATCCAAATGCTGACCGGTGCGATGGACGCTCTGAGTGTAGGACAACCTTGGCAGCTTTCAACCGATTGCGGTCCGGTGATTGACGAATTGGCTTGGTCAGGCATTGCGGTCCATATTCAAACCGCACGCAGCGAAGGCCGACTGATGCATGAGATAGCCACGCCCAATAGTGGCCGGTTCATTGCGCCTACTCTGATCCGGGTGAATGGCATCGGCGATATGAAGCGCGAGATCTTTGGCCCTGTGTTGCATGTTGCGACCTTTAAATCTCAAGAACTGGACAAAATCATTGGTGATATCAACGCGACCGGTTACGGCCTAACTTTTGGCTTGATGACCCGGATCGACGACCGGGTTCAGCACGTGACCGAAGCTGTTGGCGCGGGCAACATCTACGTAAACCGCAACCAGATCGGCGCGATTGTCGGCTCGCAACCCTTTGGTGGTGAGGGACTTTCCGGAACGGGGCCAAAGGCAGGCGGTCCAAACTATCTAACGCGCTACACCGCACGCCCAGCCACGCAATCGGAAGACCCGTGGACACAAACCATGGCCACAGATTCCCTTGGTAAATTGGTTGCGCAGGCCAATGCGCAACAGGCTCCTGCCCGCAACGATCGATTGCTGCCCGGCCCAACAGGTGAATCAAACCGCCTAACCACCCATGCCCGCCCCGCCCTGATTTGTGCGGGTCCGGGGACTGAGTTATCGAAGGCGCAAGCGAAAGCGGTTTCTGATCTGGGGGGCGTACCTGTTGTAACCGACGGCCAGATTGAGGCCGAAGCGTTGACGACGCTGTCTGATATCTCCGGCGTTCTATGGTGGGGCGACGTAGACACTGGCCGCAGCTATGCCCAAGCATTGTCTCGCCGCGAGGGTCCGATTCTACCGGTGATCACCGGTAAACCGGATCTTGGACATGCCCGGCATGAACGCCATGTTTGTGTCGATACCACCGCCGCGGGCGGCAACGCCGCGCTTCTGGGCGGTATGTCTTGACCTTAATCAGACATGGGGCCAACGTGGCCCCATGTTTCCTTTGCGCGATCACAATCCATCAGGTCGAACCCCCTATGTTACCTATGCGTTGATTGCGCTAAATATTCTGATCTTCATCAGCTATTGGCCCTTGTTCAACGACCCGCGTGCGCTCAATCAGTTCTTTTTCGACTGGGCAATGATTCCGGCCTTCGTGCAGCAAGGCGGCGACTACCATACCTTCATCAGTTCAATGTTCCTGCATGGTGGCTGGATGCACTTAGGTGGTAACATGCTGTTTTTGTGGATCTTCGGCGATAATCTCGAAGATAAAATGGGACACATTCCTTATCTTCTGTTTTATCTAGCCTGCGGCGTCGGGGCTGGCTTTGCGCATTACCTCTCAGCCCCTATGTCTCCAGTTCCCACGGTTGGGGCGTCAGGCGCCATTGCCGGTGTGATGGGCGGGTATCTCTTGCTCTTTCCCAAGGCACGGGTCGATGTTCTGGTCATTCTGATCGTATTTTTCCGCATTCTCAGCATCCCCGCCTGGGGAGTATTAGCCGTTTGGTTCGCGATGCAAATCTTCGGCAGCTTTAACTCTGACCCTACAGGCGGCGGCGTGGCCTACTGGGCGCATTCTGGCGGGTTCGTAATCGGCGCGATCTTGTGTTTGCCCTTCTTTCTCCGACTGGGCGGCCCAAAGTTCTGGCAAACAACACATGGGCACCCACCACATCCCGAAGCCACCTACAAGCTAAGCCGCACGCGTGTCCCCACGGTCAAACGCCCGACAAGGAGAGGTCCAT
Organism: Roseovarius albus; assembly: GCF_900172335.1. Lineage (GTDB taxonomy): Bacteria > Pseudomonadota > Alphaproteobacteria > Rhodobacterales > Rhodobacteraceae > Roseovarius > Roseovarius albus. The sequence goes on along the minus strand of NZ_FWFX01000001.1, from coordinate 385,181 downwards.
GGAACACCCGGTAAAATTTGCCCACTCAATGAGTAAATACTCAAGACACTTAAAACAAATAATATCATATCTCTACAAAGAGAGCTTCATGTTCCTAGATACTAAAAAAATTTCTCAAAAATCACTCACCTTCATCGCTGCTCTCACAGTGCAGATTGGCTGTATGTCCATTTCCGCACCCGCATCCGCACAACAGGCAGAGCAGCAACGAGGCATTCCATTCCTGACCGTGCGAAACGAAACGAGTGCAAATGATCGGGACCCATATTTCGGCAAAGAACGCGGTCCGCTCAAGGCCGGATGGTGCGATATTGGTGAGCGTTGGCTCGGGCTTCCCGAAACAGTCACGGAAGCTGCCCCATTTCATATCCCCGAGGAGATCTTGCGGGTTGATGATGTCCGCAGCGGAACACCAGATTCGGTCATGGAAACTCTACAAGAAACTTCGCCCGACAACGCTCCCCTGCTCTATACGCATGGCTTCTATATTGATTTTGAAAAGGGCTGTCGCCGCGCCACTATCATGCAAGAAAACGCCAAACTACAGGGACGTTTCCTTTGGTTCAGTTGGCCGTCCGACGGGGACCTATTGAATTACACACATGACGAATCCGATCTTTATTGGAGCGTGCCGGACTTGGCGGATGCCATATTCGAAATGGAAGAAACATTCGGCCCTCAAGGTGTAAATCTGGCAGGGCACAGCCTCGGCGGGCGTGGTATGGCTCTGGCACTTAATGAGGTCGCACTACGAAAACCAGACATTCGATTAGGCGAATTGGTGTTGCTCGCACCGGATATGGATTTTGAGATTTTCGCGCGACTTCTGCCCCGCATCCGCCCCATCGTCAGCGATATCACTGTCTATGTGGCCAAAGCGGATCGCCCCCTCGCTCTGTCGGCCACGGTACACGGTTATGCACGGCTGGGTGAGACGGGCAATGATGTTGCCAGTTTGGAAGGTGTCGAGGTGATTGACCTGAGTGAATTGCCTGTCCGCAGCCCCACAGGGCATCTCTATCATGTTTACAATCAAGAGGTTGGGGACGATTTGAACCAACTTCTAAATGAAGGTAAACGCCCGCACGAACGCAGTAACATGCTCTACGTTGGCGACAATCTCTGGTCACTGCTGCCGACAGAGTAACGCTTAGGCTTTGCGGATCACGCCAGCAAATTTATCAAAAATAGGCTCGTTGGCGCAGATTACTTCGCCGTCGGCCAGAATGTCGCCGGTTGGGTCCATTGGCTGAACAAAACCACCTGCTTCGCGGACGATGATAATGCCTGCAGCCAAATCCCAAGGTTTCAGGCGGCGCTCCCAAAATCCGTCGTACCGGCCTGCGGCCACATAAGCCATGTCGAGCGCGGCAGAACCCCAACGACGCACCCCAGCGCAAGCCGGCATCAAACGTGCCAGATCCTGCAGTGTTTCTGGCAAATCACTGCGCCCGCCGTAGGGCAAACCAGTGGCAAAGATTGATTCAATCATCTTATTGCGGCCCGAAACCCGAAGACGGGTTTCGTTCATAAAAGCGCCTTCGCCTTTTTCGGCCAAATACATCTCGTCCTTGGCAGCATCAAACACAACGCCAGCCACAACCTGACCTTTGTGCTCCAACGCAATCGAAACCGCCCAATGTGGAAGCCCATGCAAAAAGTTTGTCGTGCCATCCAGCGGATCAACGATCCAGCGACGGGTCGGATCTTGTCCGGCCTCTTCACCACCCTCTTCGGCCAACCATCCATAGGTAGGGCGGGCGCCCATCAATTCCTCTTTCAGGATTGCTTCGGCCGCCAGATCTGCGCGGCTGACAAAATCGCCCGGACCTTTCATCGAGGTTTGCAGATTTTCCACTTCGCGGAAGTCCTTGATCAATGATCGGCCCGCTTTGCGCGCGGCTTTGATCATGATGTTCAGATTAGCACTGCCAACCATGGCTGAGGCTCCTGTTTCGGGGTTCAAGCCGCGCGTATAGCGCCCGACTTCTAACCTTACAAGGCCTTGCGCACAGCAAACTCGGCACACCACTCCAATAACCACTCGCGAAACACCCTTGCCGCAGGTCTGAGCGCCGCGCGAGACGGGTAAATCAGGTGATAGGCCTCCCGCCCCTCGACTGGTTCCATATCGAGACAGGGCACCAATCCGGCTTCTTTCATCGACCAATCTGTTGCTGGCGCACGCATGAGAGCGACCCCTACTCCTTGAGCCGCTAAGACTATGCCCACATTGGTACTATCCACATAGCAATATCGTGCGGAGGTCGGCACGATATCCAGGTGGTCAAACACGCTCGCCCACCCAGCACGATGCGTTGCGACATCGATAAGCTTGTGATTCAGCAGATCCGATGGGTGCTTTATCTTTGCAGCAATTTCAGGCGTAGCGACCGGATAGAGCTTCTCCCCTAGTAAGAAATCTCCTTCAGCGCCATGCGCTTGTGGCGCACCGAAGACGATCTGCATATCTGCATAGCTTTGCATGACCTCGGAGCTATGAATCCCGGTACTTAAGTGCAGTTGCACCTCGGGGTGTTGATTCAAAAATTCCTGATAGCCAGGCCCCAACACCCCTTGGGCGAATATATATATTACACTTAGAAAGAGTTGCTGATCCGGCTTGGTTCCAAAAAGTCCTTCTGTTGCGCTTTCCAATGTCAGCAACGCCTGCTGGACTGAGGGTAGATATGCGCGCCCTGCATCTGTGAGGGTCACCGCATGCGCGTGGCGTTCAAACAGCTGCTGGCCCAAGCGATCTTCCAACGCACGCACCTGCTGGCTGACTGCCGCAGAAGACATGTTGAGCTGCGTTGCCGCACGGGCAAAGCTTTCATATCGCGCAGCGGCTTCAAACACGCGCAGCCAATTCAATGAGGGGATCGCAACAGTCATGCGAGGCAGGGTAAGCAAAACTTACCCTGGGCGTCCAGACCTATTGCTGTGCAAATTCATGCCTTCCTTTTAATCCGGTTTGAACATTTAGACTGCGGAGACCGCCACGATGGCCGACACCAACACTCGCCCACCCCGCCGCAAAATCTGGAACTACACGCCAGAACTGCCGCTCAAAACCTCTCCATACTGGGATTGGCCCCTGAAACCGCTCGCCTCGGCCAAGTATCTGCTGAAAAGCTGGAATCCTGTGGCGCAGCGTTTCTTCATTCTGATCATGGCGTTCGTTGTTGTCACATGGTTCAGTCCAGATCTGGAGCGCACAAAAACGCTGAGCTTTGACTGGATCTTTGAAATTTGGCTGCGCGATCTGGTGATCTTGCTGGTCATCGCAGGCGGCCTGCACCTTGCATTGTGGAAGTTTCGCACCCAGCAAGATGAATATCGCTACGACATGCGCCCAATGGCCAAAGGGGCCAAGGTTTTCTATTTCAAAAATCAGGTCTGGGACAACATGTTCTGGACGCTTGGCCCAGCGCTCTTGTTCGCGACCCTTTGGGAATCACTGATGTGGTATGCCTATGCCAATGGCTGGGCCACGATGATCACCTTTGACAGCAACCCGGTCTGGTTTATCACGTTGATCGTTTTGATCCCAATCTGGGCAGGCTTGCATTTCTATTTCCTGCACCGCCTGCTGCACGTTGGTAAACTCTATACCTGGGTGCACGCCTGGCATCACAAAAACATCAATACAGGCCCTTGGTCTGGTCTGGCGATGCACCCTATCGAAAGCTTCTTTCTGTTCTTTGACACGATGATCTTCTTCCTGCTGGCCGCCAACCCCGTGCACGTGCTGTTCCTGATCTTCCACCACGTGATCGGCGCGCCGACTTCACATGCCGGATTTGAAAACATCAAATTAGGTAAGACAGCCAAGCTCGAGATCGGAGATTTCTATCACCAACTCCATCACAAGTTTTTTGACTGCAACTACGGCACCTACGAAACACCTTGGGACGAGTGGTTCAATACCTTCCACGACGGCACCGACGAAGGCAACGAACTGGTCAAAGAACGGCGGCGCAAAATCTGGTCGACACAGTAAGCACTTCACAATTTCGCAGGCGGGTCTAAGCTACCCGCCTGTGTCCGTTTCAAAGCGTATGAGGAACATCATGCTCGACACACTTGAACTAGAGAGCGGCAAACTGAGCCAAGGCCTGAAAGATCAATATTGGAGCGACGGCTATCTGTTTCCCCTGCCCGCGATATCCCGCGAACATGCGTTGCAGGCGCGTGCGGAATTCGAGGCGATTGAACGCGACTGGCTGGATGCCGATCTGCCGCTGGCGTTGAACAATTACAAACGCGTGAATGCCCATGTCGTCATGCCCTTCGCTGCCGAGATCGCCAGCAACCCGGCGGTGCTGGACGTGATCGAGGGCATCATAGGCCCCGATATCATGATCTATTCGGTCGAGTTCTTCGCCAAGGAACCGCACACCGACCACATTGTGTCGATGCATCAGGATCTGACTTATTGGGGCATGGGGGCCATAGACGGGCTGGTCACAGCCTGGATCCCGCTTTCTGCAGCCACGCCAGAGTCGGGCTGCATGGACTTCGTGCGTGGCAGCCACAAGAACCCGATCCTGCCCCACGCAGATACCTTTGATGACAACAACCTGCTCAGCCGCGGGCAAGAGGTGAAGGTTGAGGTCGATCCCGCCGACAAAGTCTCGATTGAGATCCACCCTGGTCAGATGAGCCTGCATCACGGGCTGACCATTCACGGATCAGGCCCGAATATCTCAGACGACCGTCGGATTGCCTGTGTTGTGCGCTATCTGCGCCCCGATATGGCGCAGGAACTGGCCGAGGAAGATTTCGCTATGCTGGTGCGCGGGGAAGACCGTTATGGCAACTTCACCCATATCGAGGCCCCAAAGAAAAATTTTGCGCCAGAGGCTGTGGCGCTCTACGATCACATACGCCAGGTACAAGCCAAAGTTTACATGAACAACGCAACCCAGAAATCGGATATCTACGCATGATGGACAAGGTTAACTTTACCCAGATGAAAGACGGCACCAAGGAAGAGTATGAATTCCTGATGTCGCATGAAATCGATCACACCAAGCACACAGCGCAAAGGTTGCTGAAGGCCTTGGTGGATCTGGACGAAAGCCTGTCAGGTTATCAGATCACCCGCTTGGGTCATTCGGTGCAGTCCGCCACCCGCGCCTATCGCGATGGTGCGGATATCGACTGGATTGTTTCGGCCCTGCTGCACGACATCGGCGACATCTATGCGCCGTATAACCACGACGAATACGCTGCCACTATCCTGCGCCCCTTTGTGCGCGAACAATGTGCATGGGTGGTGCAAACGCATGGTGATTTCCAGATGCTGTACTATGGTCATCATCTTGAGGGCTTTGATAAAAACAAGCGTGATCGCCATCAAGGTCACGCCTATTTTGACGACAACGCCACCTTCTGCGAACGCTGGGATCAGGCCAGCTTTGACCCTGAATACGAAGACTTGCCTTTGGAATTCTTCGCGCCGATGGTCGAAGAGATCTTCGCCCGCACGCCCTATGACCCGGCGGTCATTCGTTCTGGGGAACGCGTGCCCCTGACAGATGACGCCGTCGCCGCCGAGCGCGCAGTATAAAACACAAAACCCCGGCCATCGCGCCGGGGTTTTTTCATTAAGTTGCTAATTTAGTGTCGATCATCCAACACTTTGACCTCATACGCCTTCCATTCATGAACGCCGAGTTGAGACAAAACATCTAAGAAGGGTTGAGTGCAGAGAACTTTGCGGGTCAACCGGTCTCGCCAGATCAGATTGCCCGCGATGCTACTTGCTTTTATAGTTGGTGGATGTTTGCCCAAAGAATAGGAACCTTGGTATTTTTCTTGCACCGTTTCACGATAGAACATTTCCGTCACATTTGGGCTAAAGCTTTCAATCGTGGGCAACAGTGTCGCGAAATAAAACGGACCGTTCCAAGGCTGGCAGTTGTGATTGATATCCCAGACCTTTTTATGTGGCCAGAAATCAAACAGGCCCGGTTCCAGTGCTGTCATGACATCAACGAATGCCTGATCGACAATAACCTCCTCTTTTACGGCAGTGGTGTAATCGCCAATGACATGCGTATTATTGAATGACTCTTTGGCGTTAACCACCTGCACCCAGAGTTGGGACATTTTCCCCTTGCTATCTTCTGAAACTTTTCCTGAAGCAAACCAAGTGTTGTCGCCATGCTCGTAGTAGGTATCCTCGCTTGGCTGCCAATGTCCGTCTTGAGAAGAATAAAACGGTCCATCCCGTTCCAATGACCAATTTACGCCACTAGCAGTTTTACAACCGAAATCGCGGTCTAACAGATAACATTTCATCGTAAGTTCCTAAACCTGCCCCGGCAACCACAGCACAATCATTGGAAAGGCCACCAGCAGAGCAATAGTAATGGCGTCTGCAATGAAAAACGGCGTGACGCCCTTGAACACATCCTGCACAGACAGGTCATCACGCACGCCTGCAACGACAAAGCAGTTGAGGCCGATGGGCGGGGTGATCAGGCAGAACTCGGCCATTTTCACCACCAGAATCCCGAACCAGATGGCACACATCGGGCCGGACATGCCAAAGGTGCTGTCGGCCGCCGAAACCGCCTCTCCCCCGTTCAGCGCCATCACCGCGGGATAGACCACCGGCAGGGTTAGCAGCAGCATGCCAATGGCATCCATGAACATGCCCAGCACCGCATAGGCCAGCAGGATGCAAACCAAGATCAACATTGGCGACAGTGTGAGCGAGGTGATCCAATCGGAAAACGCGCTTGGCAATTCGGCAAAGCCCAGAAACCGCACATAAATCAAAACGCCCCAGATGATGGTAAAGATCATCACGCTCAGCTTTGCGGTTTCCAGCAGGGCATCTTTCAGCTCGGCCCAGCGCATCCCGCGATAAAGAGCCATCAGGAAGACGACAAAAGCCCCGATGGCTCCGCCCTCGGTTGGTGTGCCCCAGGCGTCGCCGCCAAACGGATTGTAGACAAAGAAGATGATCGTCACGACGACAAAGACGATGGGCAACGCCGGTGGCAAAGCGGTAAACCGCTCTTTCCAAGTAAAACCTGTCACCGGCGGGCCAAACCCCTTGATCGTCACCGCCATGCCGATAATCAACAGGCCGTAAACCACCGCCGAAAACGCCCCAGGGATAAACCCGGCCAGCAGCAGTTTGCCCACGTCCTGCTCCACGATAATGGCGTAGATCACCAAGATGGCCGAGGGTGGAATCAAAGACGCCAAGGTGCCCCCAGCGGCAACAACCCCGGCGGCGAAGCGTTTATCATAGCCAATGGCAAGCATTTCCGGGATGGCGATGCGGGCGAACACGGCAGAGGTCGCCACAGACGCGCCCGACACCGCAGCGAAGCCAGCAGTCGCAAACACAGTTGACACCGCCAACCCGCCCGGCACCCAAGCCAGCCAGCGCTTGGCGGCCTCAAACAGGGCCTTGGTCAGCCCGGCGTAATAGGCGAGATAGCCGATCAGGATAAAAGTTGGGATCAGGCTAAGTGCCTGACTGGAGATCTTGGAATGCGGCACTTGCCCTGCGGTTTTCACCGCGACGGTCAGGGCTTTGCCAAAGCGATCAGGTTCATAGCCAAATTTGGCCCAGAAAATCCAGATCAGCCCCACCATGCCCGCCAAAGCAGCGGCAAAGGCCACGCGCATGCCCAACACAACCAGCACAAGCATCGCGCCCGAGACGATCAGACCAATATCAATCGGCTCCATTACTGCGCCTCCGCATCATCATGGCCGGAGACATGCTCGGCCTCCATGGCGGCCTGTGTCGCAGCATCAACGACCAAGGGAACCGCGACAGGCATCGGATCATTGCGTAAAAAGGCGCGGACATAGGCGATAACCTGGATGACAAGACGCAAGCACAGCACCGAAAACGCAACCGGCACCAATAGTTTTGCTGGCCAGAGCGGCAAAGCAATATCCATGGAACTGTCCCGACTCCACAGTGGTGCGCCAAAATCAAAGCTGCGCTGAAAATGCGACCAACTACCCCAGACCAGAAGCAGCATCAAAGCGAGAATGGCCAGTGTCGTGATCAGTTCTACCAGATACAGCGCCCGGCCCCGTAGCGCGCCGACAAGCATGTCCATACGGATGTGTCCGCCATCTCGCTGCGCATAGGCAATGCCCATAAAGGCAATCAACGGCATCGCTTGTTCAATCCAATCGACATAACCCGGCAAGGGCTGCCCAAACAAGTTGCGCCCAGAAACAGAAACGACAGCCAGAACCATCAGGGAAAACACGGCCAGACCACTGAGAAGGGCCAATAGGGTCTCCACGCGATAGAGTTTCTGGTCGATCCTGCTCAGACCACTATTATCTGTCAGCACAAGCGCCGAACCTGCCATGACTGGTCTCCAAGGCTGTTTTGAATACAATTATCCCTGCACCAGATGCCTCCAATGCAGGGATGAAGCTGACTTAGTTATTAGCAATCATGCCCGTGACAAGATCATAGAGTTCTTGCGCAGGCAGACCACGCGCAGTGTTATCTTCGATCCAGGCAGCAGCTGCTGGCGCTGCTGCGGCATCTTTGAAGGCGGCAAGCTCTTCATCCGAGAAGGTCACTTGTGCGATCCCCTTCTCTTCCAAAGCGGGGCCCCAAGCGGCCATGGTGTTGCTGTTGTAGTTCTCAACATAATGAGCCAGCGCTTCATCCACCGAGCCCAGCAGCGCGGCGCGTTGATCCTCAGGCAGATCGTTCAGCGCATCGGTGTTCACCACCACCGGACAGTTCACCGTGCCGGGGTTCAGGTTGGTGGTCCACCACGTGCCATTCTCAACCGTGCCAAAGGACATATGCGCATGAGGGGCAAAGGCAACAGCTTTGACCACACCACTGTCCATGGCTTGCCGGACTTCGGTCGCGGACATCGAGGTCGGCACCGCTCCAACGGTTTCCATTGCGTTGCCAATACCGCCGGTTGCGCGCACGCTCAGCCCTTCGAAATCGGCCAGTGACTCAGGCGCCTCGCCTACGCCGACCAGATTGTACTGCGGCAAAGGTGACGGCATCAGCAGCGTCGCGTTCCAACGTGCCAGATCCTCTTGCGCGGCGGGATGCTGATAGACAGCCATCGACAACTCCACCTCTTGCTCAAGCGAGGTCACGCCCAGAAACGGTAGCTCAAGCACCGTAATCGAAGGGTTCTTGTCGCGGTGATATCCGGCACAGAATTGAGCCATCTCGAACGCGCCTATCTCGATCCCGTCCAAGTTTTCCTTGTTTTTCGATAGGCCACCATAGCTGATGTTCAGAGTAAATTCGCCACCTGTCTTTTCGCTAACCAGTTCCGCCAGTTTTTCAACATGCTCGGTAAATGCGCGGCGTTTGCCCCACAGCGAAACATTCCATTCTGTCGCCATCGCCTCGCCCGCAAAAGCCATAGTAAGCGCAGCAACGGCCGTCCGGCCCAAAAGTTTACGCATGATTGTCCTCCCAGATGCATGCTTTTGTTTTGCAAGCATCATTTACCAGCCCGCTTTGGTTGTCCACCGGGAATGGGCTATTGGTTCGGGAAATTGACCACCATGTGGGCAAATCTTACGAGCAGTTAAAAGATACTGGGGGCTACTGCATGTAACTTTTTTGACCTGTCACTGTGTTGTGAGGTATCTAAACTCGATCACTCGTCCCGTGTTATCGGGACACCCACAAACTCTATATTGACCGAGGCAGAGCTTTCAAATGATTCTAGGGTTCTAACGCGTAGTAGATAGGCACCTTGCCTTACATTTAATGTTACTTTCGAGTTTAGCGATTCGACGCTGTTTGGGTCATCGTCATTTTCCGCCACCAGCAAATGTGTGGCATCAAAAACCTGCATAAATGGATCCCCATCTTGTGATATGAGCTTTATCGTCACTGTGGTATCTTGCGGCACATCACTGACAATTTTTATCCATTTCCCATCGGGGGATATCAATGTAGGTTTCTCGATTGGCAAAGTTACCAAAGCGTCTAATTTTATTTCTTCCAGTTCAGAGATTTCTATCGCACTAGGCCGTGTGCAAGCCTCTCGCGTTTCACCGAAAAGGTCAATAAACAAGGTCTCCCGCTGAACAGTGTTCGTAAACTGTTCGATAGGCGGGAACAAGGGCTCGAAACGAGCACATAGATTTAGACTCGCACCCTCCAAAAGTTGAGTCATTATGTCCACCCAATTGTAGTAGGCATGTTCCTGTGCAGGATCGATCTCCAGCGCCGCACTATACTTAGCTATAGCCTCCTCATAACGCCCAAGAGCGCTGAGTGCGTTGCCCCAATTGTTGTAGGCATAGTCAAATTCGGGATCGATCTCCAACGCCGCACTATACTTTGCTATAGCCTCCTCGTAACGCCCAAGAGCGCTGAGTGCGCGGCCCCAATTAACATGCGAAAAGACGTATTCGGGGTCAATTTCCAACGCCTCACTAAACTTTTCTATAGCCTCCTCGTAACGCCCAAGATCGCTGAGTGCGTTGCCCCAACCATTGTAGGCACTGGTGTATTCGCGATCAATTTGCAGCGCGGCATCATACTTTTCGATAGCCTCCTCGTAACGCTCCAGATCTCTGAGTACGTTGCCCCAAATGGAATGTGCGTTCGGAAACGGTGGAACACGATCAGCGTTCGCAAGAGTAATAGACTGTGCAATCCAATCCAATCCTGCTTCCAGATTGCCCTCCCTGTATTCATGGTCGGCAAGCAACACTGCAGCCCAAGCCCGCTGTGGATGTTTTTGCCTTATTATCGCGCGTGCTTCGAATATCGACCTAGGGTTATCGGCACCCGGCGGAAATGGGCCTAACCTTCCAACCAACGCCTCTGCACGATCCATCATATTTGCAGGTAATTCATCGGTTTCAACTGCATAGAGAAAGCTGGCCCGCACGTATGGGTCGATTACCTTGAGTAGCGCCAGCGCCGCTTGATCAAAATAAGCACTGATCGCCGCCTCGGTTTCCAATTCACCAAGTTGTCCGACGCGGGTAACTTTCATAGAACCGTTGAGAAATATACGCAACCGAAGTTCCAGATGCTCAATCGTGCAGTCTGCATCACGGCAGACGAACTCACCAGCGATTCTTGGTTGTTCCCGACCGATAAGCCGACGGATAACCTGCGCCAATCCGCTGAGAGACAGTCCTGTTCCGGGTTCGGTTATCTCGAGTTGTCGCGAATCTGCAATTAGAGACGCTCGGTCCTTAGTAGTGCCCGCGTTATCATTGATCCATTGCGTAGAATCCCAAAGGCGATGCGTGGCAACAGTCCCTGAATACCCCATTTCCATCAACGAATTTGGTAAACCTATCTCCTCGACCACGACGGTGTCTCGCATCACCTCACTTATCGTGACCGTCAACACAGCCAACACCGAGCTAATGAGTACAGTGCGCAAAATAATTGTCCATAACGCCACAGTGACTTCCGAAAGCCGTTTCAAGCTAAATTTCTGTTCTCGCAGCTCTTTTGTGTCAGTTACCAGGCGAACCTCGCCATAGCTAACTTGAATGACCTGATGGTTCGGCATTGAAATACTCTTTTGCTAATTCGCAAATGATACCACTTCAACGCGATTTTGTTAATTACAAAACAAGTTCTCAAGAAATAGCAGAGGGAGACTTGGCCTTGAATCCTTTATTTGGGATAGCGAAGGCCGCCGAAGACAAACCAACTAATTTGGGTAATAACTTCCATCCTGAAATTGCAGAACTTTGCGGCAAGCAAAAAATGTCAAAACGGGCTCAATGCGATACTTTGTTCTAGCTAGTCGCCTCAAAGTGCTGCACTTTCTCTCCTCACTTCATCTCAACAGCCATACGCACCATGTCACAGTAAATTTCTTCGATTTCGGACAGCTTCAAACGTCCTTCGGCGCTATACCAGGTGTTGACTCCGGTCAGCATCGCAATGATCGCCATCGTGGCAATCCTGGGGTCCGGGATTTGGAACAGGCCTTCGGCCATTCCGCGTTGCAAGATAGCTTCAAGTTGCGCTTCATAGTCACGCCGCAAACCCTCAATATTAATGAAATTTTCGGGTTCAAGGTTGCGCAATTCCATATATGAGATGAACACCGCATCAGGGCGCTTCGCGTGAAACCTGATGTGAAATCGGGTGAATTCTTCTAATGCGGCCACGGGATCGTTGATAACCGGCTGCGCTGCTCGCACAGCCAACAATTCATCCATATGGCCCCGCAACAGGTCAAACAGTAGTGACTGCTTGTCTGGCGTATAATTATAAAGCGCCCCGGCCTGCACCCCGACTTCAGCCGCGATTTTGCGCATCGACACGGCCGCATAGCCCTGTTGCGCGAACAGGCGCAGCGCTGCCTCGCGGACCTTGGGGCCGGTGATATCGGAATGTGAACCTTGTGTACGTGCCATGAGCAAGATTTATCTGAACGAACGTTCAAATCAAAGCCCCGCTTGCCCCTCCTGCCAAAATAGTGGCATGACGGAGACAACACACCGGATCAGGACCCGTTTATGACGTTTCACCGCAGCATTTCTGTCATCGGCCTTTTGCTGGCCCTCAGTGCCTGCGACGAATTTCCCGAACTGGACGCTGCAGCCAGCGATCAGGCAAAAAAAGCCCCCTATCCCGAACTGGTCCCCACAGCGCGCATTACCTCTCAAGCGACCGTAAATCAGATCACGCTCGAAACGTCGGAATCAGTGCAAGGTCAAAGCGATGGTCTGCAACAAAGTGCCGGTGGGCTAAACCAGTCACCCTCAGGTGTAAATGAGGCCCTGGAAACTAGGATCGAGAGCCTACAGGAACGCGCAGAACGTCTGAGAGAGCAAGAATAACACCTTTGCGAACAGTTCATGCAAAACCCGCGTTGCACGCACCGCACAGACCCGTTAAATCGCGCGTCAAAGATGTAACCCTATTCTGAACTGGAGACGTGTATGACAGCCCCCCTGCGCCTTGGAATTGCTGGCCTCGGAACGGTCGGCGCCGGAGTTGTCAAAATCGTTCGTCAAAAGGCCAATCTTTTGGCGGTCCGTTCTGGCCGTCCGATTGAGATTGTTGCGGTTTCCGCCCGCAGCCGTAACAAGGATCGGGGCGTGAACCTTTCTGACTATGCGTGGGAAGATGATCCCGTTGCATTAGCCAAGCGCGATGACGTTGACGTTTTTGTTGAACTGATGGGGGGAAGCGACGGACCGGCCAAGGCCGCGACCGAGGCGGCAATTGCCACAGGAAAACACGTTGTCACCGCAAACAAGGCCCTGCTGGCGCACCACGGTCAGGCGCTAGCGGAAGCCGCAGAGGAAGCTGGCAGCATCCTGCGTTTTGAGGCCGCAGTTGCCGGTGGTATTCCGGTAATCAAAGCCTTGACCGAAGGTCTGGCTGGTAATGACATCACACGCGTGATGGGCGTGATGAATGGCACCTGCAATTATATCCTGACCCGGATGCAGTCGGCCGGCCTGCCCTATGATGAGGTATTCGAAGAAGCCAACCAGCTTGGCTATCTTGAAGCCGATCCAAATCTGGACGTTGGCGGCATTGATGCCGGACACAAACTGTCCCTACTGTCCTCCATCGCCTTTGGGACCAAGGTTGATTTTGACAATGTCCACCTAGAAGGCATTCAGCGCATTACCATTGAGGACATTGAACAAGCCGCCGACATGGGATTCCGCATCAAACTTCTGGGCGTCGCACAAATGACCGGCCGCGGCCTTGAACAGCGCATGTCCCCCTGCCTTGTTCCTGAACAAAGCCCTCTCGGTCAACTCGAAGGCGGAACCAATATGGTCGTGATCGAAGGCGATCAGGTTGAACAGATCGTTCTACGTGGCCCTGGTGCCGGAGAAGGCCCGACCGCCAGCGCCGTCATGGGGGATGTCATGGATATCGCGCGCGGCCTGTCGATCACGACCTTTGGCCAGCCTGCCAATACACTATCCAAGGCCAAAGCTGCACGAGCTGACACCCCTGCGCCATACTACCTGCGCATGTCGCTGCTGGACAAGCCTGGCGCTCTGGCCAAAGTGACCAGTGCCATGGGAGATGCCGGCGTCTCCATCGATCGCATGCGCCAGTACCAACATGAAACAGATACTGCCCCAGTGCTAATCGTGACACACAAAACATCACGCAGCGCGCTTGTGGCCGCCCTGACCGCCATGGATGGGTTGGATGTCCTGTCTGCTGCGCCCGTCGCCCTGCGTATCGAAACCGTCTGACCCCGGCCTTGTGCCGTTCCGCCCAGCCCGCTAAAGCTGGACGAAGTAATATTTGAGGATAAACGATGTCTGCCAAAGCCGAATTTAACGACCACATGCTGTCACTGGCGCTTGCCCGAGTGTCCGAGCAAGCCGCAATTGCCTGTGCCGGCATGATCGGACGCGGCGACGAAAAAGCCGCCGACCAGATGGCCGTGAACGCTATGCGTGAACAGCTGAACCTGCTCGACATCAACGGCGTCGTTGTCATCGGCGAAGGTGAACGCGACGAAGCGCCCATGCTATTCATCGGCGAAGAGGTTGGTACCGGCAATGGCCCCGGCGTCGACATCGCACTCGACCCGCTTGAAGGTACAACCATCACCGCCAAGGCGATGCCAAACGCCCTGACCGTGATTTCCATGGCTCCTCGCGGCACCATGCTGCACGCCCCCGACGTGTATATGGACAAGCTCGCCATCGGCCCCGGCTACCCGAAAGATGTCGTGTCACTGGACATGAGCCCACGTGAACGCGTTGAAGCTCTGGCAGCGGCCAAAGGCTGTGCCGCATCAGACATCACGGTCTGCGTTCTGGAGCGTCCGCGCCATGAAACCGTGATCAAGGAAATTCGCGAAACGGGTGCTGCAATCTACCTGATCGGTGACGGCGATGTTGCCGGGGTCATGCACTGCGCCGAGGCCGAACTGACCGGCATCGACATGTACATGGGCTCTGGCGGCGCACCCGAAGGTGTTCTGGCCGCTGGCGCCCTGAAATGTCTGGGAGGTCAGATCTGGGGCCGTCTGTTGTTCCGCAACGACGACGAAAAAGGCCGCGCGGCCAAGGCAGGCATCACCGATCTGAACCGTGTCTACAGCCGCGATGAACTGGTCACAGATGATGTGATCTTTGCAGCGACTGGCGTGACCCAAGGTTCAATCGTATCCGGCCTCAAGCATCGCGATGGAGGCATTGAGACAGAAACACTGTTGCTGCGCTCCAAAACCGGTGAGCGCCGCCGCCTGAGCTGCTTTCACCCCAACGCCGACTGATGACAACAGCGCTTTTTCCGGTTGAGAGATCTCGGGGCTTCGTTGTCTCATCCACGGGAGAGCGCAACCTATCAGTAAAATTTCTACAAGAAAGTGTCTCGCCAATGTGCTGGCGGGCTCTTTGCGAATGATGGCTGTGTTCCTTGGCATTGAAACCTCGCTGACAGGTCGGCGATGGATCGGCCCAACCCCGGACATTAACCGTATGGCCGAGGCGATCGCGCAACAAACAGCCCTGCCCCGCCCGCTCTGTCATACTTTGGCTAGGTTAGACGTTCTTCCTGAAGACGCTGCCTCTTATCTGGAACCAAAGCTACGCGATCTGCTGCCAGACCCACGCAGTATTCTGGATATGAAGAAGGCGGCTGCCCGTTTTTTGCAAGCCGTACGTCAGCACGAACGGATTGCGATCTTTGCCGATTATGACGTCGATGGAGGCACCTCGGCCGCACTGTTGCTGGACTGGCTACGGCAGAGCAATCAAAACGCCACGCTCTATGTCCCCGACCGGATCGACGAAGGTTACGGCCCCAATGTCCCCGCCATGCAGCAGTTGGCGCATGATCATGACCTGATTATTTGCGTCGATTGCGGCACGCTCAGCCATGAGGCGCTTGCTGCTGCTGAGGGCGCAGACGTGATTGTGCTCGACCACCACCTTGGCGGCGAAACCCTGCCCCCGGCTCTGGTCGTAGTGAACCCCAATCGGCAAGACGAATCTGGTGATCTGGCACATCTATGTGCCGCCGCCGTGGTGTTCTTGATGCTCGTCGAGGTTGGGCGCCAACTGCGCGAAGCGGGTCAGAAAGGCCCGGACCTGATGGCGATGCTGGATCTTGTGGCCCTTGCCACGGTCGCAGATGTCGCCCCACTGCGCGGCGTGAACCGCGCCTTTGTGCAGCAGGGTTTGAAGGTCATGGCCCGGCGTCAGCGCGTTGGACTGGTTGCGCTCAGCGATGTGGCACGGCTGGACACGGCTCCGACCTCCTACCACCTCGGCTTTGTTCTCGGCCCTCGAATCAATGCCGGTGGTCGTGTGGGCCGTGCTGACCTTGGCGCTCGTCTGCTAGCCTGCACCGATATGCACGAAGCTAAGGCCCTTGCGGAACGTCTTGAAGAGCTGAACGCAGAGCGCCGTGAGGTCGAAGCCAATGTGCATACCGCAGCACTTGAACAGGCTGAGGAACGCGGCCTTGATGCCCCGCTGGTCTGGGCGGCAGCAGATGGTTGGCACCCAGGCGTTGTAGGCATCGTCGCCAGCCGCCTGAAAGAAAAAACCAACCGCCCTGCTATCGTCATCGGTTTTGATGGGGATGAGGGCAAAGGGTCAGGCCGCTCAATCAGCGGGGTCGATTTAGGTGCTTCCATTCAACGGCTCGCCAGCGAAGGCCTCTTGATTAAAGGTGGCGGTCACAAAATGGCTGCAGGTCTGACAGTTGCACGCGATCAATTGGAACCCGCGATGGCACGCCTGTCAGAACTACTGGCCAAGCAAGGCGCGGGTCAGGCTGGCCCTTCCGATCTGAAACTGGACGGCATGCTGATGCCCGGCGCGGCGAGTATCGACCTTTTACACCAGATCGAGGCTGCTGGCCCTTTTGGCGCCAGCGCTCCCGGCCCGCGATATGTCTTTGCCGATATGGCCATCAGTTTTGCCAAGCGCGTAGGTGACAACCACCTGAAAATACGTTTCGGCGACGGATTGGGAGCAAGCCTAGATGCGATTGCTTTCGGCGCTTTCGATGGCCCTTTGGGGGCGGCGCTCGAACAGCACGGCGGCGCACGATTCCACTTGGCTGGACGCCTGAGCATCAACACCTGGGGCGGCAGGCAGAGCGTTCAACTGATGCTGGAAGACGCGGCACGCGCCAATTGATACGCCCCCAATCATGAGCAAAAAATAAATCTTCATCGAAGTGACATTTTTTGCAAATACCCTCTTGCGCCCCTCACCGCTTTTGCCTAATTAGCGCCTCACACAAGGCGCTGGCCCGTTCGTCTATCGGTTAGGACGCCAGGTTTTCAACCTGGAAAGAGGGGTTCGATTCCCCTACGGGCTGCCATTTCACCTTGTGGACTCCGTCAAAATCCAGTGTCTTAAGTTAATACCTCCGACGTGATTCGCCTATTCGAATTCCACCGAGAGATCTTGTCACGCAACCGTCAACTTGCCTTGCGGCAATAAAGCTCCAACCGATGGGCGACGATCTCATAGCCATGTTCGGCCGCGACTCTTCTTTGCAAGCGTTCGATTTCTTCCGAGACGAATTCCATCACATCGCCAGTTTCGATGTCGATCAGATGGTCGTGATGTGGGCGATTTGAGACCTCATATCGGGTAACCCCGCCATCAAAGGTATGCGTCTGTAAAACCCCCTTCTCGGCCAAAGCAGCCAAGGTGCGATAGGTCGTTGCCTGGCTGACGCTGGCGTCGCGCTCGCGGGCACGCGCCAAGACCTGCTCGGCATCCGGATGATCCTCCGCCTCGAACAGGACACGGACAATCGCCAAACGCTGTTTGGTCACTCGCAGACCAGTATCACGCAGAATCTGGTCCTCGTTATTGATAAAAAACTTCGTACTCATGCCAACAACATGGCGGATAGATTCTCAAGTTGCAAGTTAAATGAGAATAATTCTCACAAGCATTGACAATGCGAATGATTTGCAATTAGAGATCGGACATATTCACTTTCGCTAGGATTCCTTAATGCCTCAGAAATTGCGCCATGCCACTTCCATCGCTGCCGTCCTCGTCGCAATGACCAATGCGGCCTCTGCCGAAGACAAGATGAAGGTCGTCACCACCTTTACCGTTTTGGCGGATATGGCCAGTAATGTTGCCGGGGATGCCGCCGAAGTGGTATCTGTCACCAAACCGGGCGCGGAGATTCACGGCTACGAGCCCACCCCGCAGGATATCGTCCGCGCGTCTAATGCTGATTTGATTCTGTGGAACGGAATGAACCTTGAATTGTGGTTTGAACAATTTCTGACCAATCTTGGGGATGTGCCCTCTGCCACATTGACCGAAGGCATCAACCCTATCCCGATCGCGAATGGCGCCTACGAGGGAAAACCTAACCCCCATGCATGGATGGGGTTGGAAAACGCGCTCATCTACATCGACAACATTCGCGACGCCTTCGCCCAGAAAGACCCAAAGAATGCAGAGGTTTATACTGCAAATGCGGAAACTTACAAAGATGAGCTGCGCGCGGTGATCGAACCGCTGCGCCAGCAGATTGCAACTATACCCGAAGATCAACGTTGGCTGGTTACCTGTGAAGGAGCGTTCAGCTACCTTGCCCGCGATTTTGCCATGAAAGAGCTATACCTATGGCCGATGAATGCCGATCAGGTCGGCACGCCACAGCAGGTGCGTGGTGTTATTGACGGCGTGCGCGAAAACGATATCCCCGTGGTGTTCTGCGAAAGCACCGTCAACACTGCCCCCGCCAAGCAAGTCGCCCGTGAAACCGGCGCAAACTATGGCGGCGAACTTTACGTCGATTCTCTGAGCGGACCGGATGGCCCGGTTCCAACCTATCTCGACCTTCTGAAAGTGACTTCTGAAACCGTAGCCACAGGGTTGACCGCAGCCACCGAGTAGCCGCAAAGAAAGGGACTAAGATGAGTGTGCGACTTGCAGTGAAAGAAACGGCAACACCTGTTTCTGAGCCGGCGGGCGGCATTGATGTCAAAGATGTTACTGTCACCTACCGCAATGGGCACACAGCCCTGCGTGATGCGAGCTTTGCCATTCCACAGGGCACGGTTACGGCCCTTGTGGGCGTGAACGGCGCTGGAAAATCCACCCTCTTCAAAGCGGTCATGGGGTTTGTCCCGGCGGCCAAAGGCCAGATGCAGATCCTTGGCCGGTCGGTCAAGGACGCACTGAAACAAAATCTGGTGGCCTATGTCCCACAGGCGGAAGAGGTCGACTGGACCTTTCCGGTGCTGGTCGAGGATGTCGTGATGATGGGCCGCTACGGCCATATGGGTATACTACGCCGCCCAAAGGCAGTAGATCATGCCGCTGTCGAGAATGCGCTTCAACGCGTCAATATGGCAGACTTGCGCCACCGCCAGATCGGTGAGCTGTCCGGTGGCCAACGCAAACGGGTGTTTCTGGCACGCGCTTTGGCACAAGACGGTCAAGTGATCCTTCTCGATGAGCCCTTTACCGGTGTCGACGTCAAAACCGAAGAGCAGATTATCGCGCTGCTGAAAGAGATGCGCGACGAAGGTCGGGTGATGTTGGTCTCGACTCATAACCTTGGTTCCGTCCCAGAATTTTGCGACCGTACGATTCTGGTCAAAGGCACGGTTCTGGCCCATGGCCCTACTGAGACGACATTTACCCGTGCCAACCTCGAAGCCGCCTTTGGCGGCGTTCTGCGCCACTTCACCCTTGGCGGCGAAGCCCTACATGACGACGCTGATGCCCGCACGGTCACCATCCTGACAGATGATGAACGTCCTTTCGTTCAGTACGGCGAGAAAACACAGACGGCAGAGAGCACTCCATGATCGACGTCCTGCTCGAACCGTTTAGCTACAATTATATGACCAATGCAATGTGGGTGTCCGCGCTTGTGGGCAGCGTCTGTGCCTTTCTGTCCGCCTATCTGATGCTCAAAGGCTGGTCCTTGATCGGTGATGCACTGGCGCATTCGGTGGTGCCTGGTGTGGCCGCAGCTTACCTGCTGGGCCTACCCTTTGCACTAGGTGCATTTCTGGCGGGCGGTCTAGCCGCCGGATCGATGTTGTTTCTGTCCGAACGTTCCGGTCTGAAGGTCGATGTCATTATTGGCCTGATCTTCACATCCTTCTTTGGGCTTGGGTTATTCATGGTTTCGATCAATCCAATCTCGATCTCGGTACAGACGATAACCATGGGCAATATTTTGGCCATCACACCGAGCGACACTCTGCAACTTGCCATCATCGGCTTTGTCTCGCTCGCTGTGCTGTTTGTGCTATGGAAAGATCTCATGGTCACCTTTTTCGATGAAAGTCACGCCCGGACCATCGGTCTGCGTACAGGGGTGCTCAAGGCGATCTTTTTCACGTTACTCTCTGCCTCGGTCGTGGCGGCGATGCAGACAGTGGGGGCGTTTCTGGTGATTGCCATGGTGGTCACCCCCGGGGCCACCGCCTATCTGCTTTGCGATCGCTTTCCACGCCTGATCGTGACGTCGATCATCATCGGCAGCAGCACCAGCTTTGTCGGCGCTTATGCCAGCTATTTCCTTGATGGCGCCACCGGCGGCATTATCGTGAGCTTACAAACGCTGATTTTCCTGCTGGTGTTTATCTTGGCCCCCAAACATGGCCTTCTGGCAGCCAAGGCCAAGGCGCGTGCGGCCTTGCAGGAGGTGGCATGATGGCTGAGACACTTCTCATGCCGTTTCAGTTCGGCTTTATGCAAAACGCCTTTTTGATTGGACTGATCGTCTCGGTTCCAGCGGCACTCCTATCTTGCTTTCTAGTACTCAAAGGTTGGGCGTTGATGGGCGACGCGGTCAGCCACGCGGTTCTGCCCGGTATCGTTCTGGCCTATATGTTTGGCCTGCCTTTACTTATCGGCGCCTTTGCCGCTGGCATGACCTGTGCCATCACCACTGGCTATCTCTCGGGCAATAGCCGCGTGAAGCAAGACACCGTGATGGGGGTGGTCTTCTCAGGTATGTTTGGGCTGGGCATCGTGCTTTATGTCGCAGCGAAAACTGATGTGGACCTGATGCATATCCTCTATGGCAATATGCTGGGTGTTGATCAGTCTGAACTGATCTCAGCAGGTCTTATTTCACTGGTCGTCGCTGCCGCCCTACTCCTGAAATGGAATGATCTGCTGTTGCACAGCTTTGATCCGGCACAGGCGCGCGCGGCAGGCCTGCCGGTCAATCTGTTGCATTACGGCCTTCTGACGGCCCTTTCGCTCACTATCGTGGCCACTCTGTCAGCTGTGGGTCTGATCCTTGCCATCGGATTGCTGATTGCCCCGGGCGCCATTGCCTTTCTGTTGGTGCGCAAATTCTCGACCATGCTCTGGCTGTCCGTTCTGATCTGCATGTTCGCAATGATGATAGGTACTTATGCCAGCTTTTTCATCGACAGCGCTCCTGCGCCAACCATCATTCTGATCCTGACAGCAATGTTCATCATCGCCTTTATCTGGCGTCAGTTTCAGAACCGCAAACATTCAACCAAGATCGCAGTGCTGGATTGACCGCCAGCATCAGGGCGCACGTGCCCTGTGTGCATGCGCACAGCAAAAATGCGCTCACCCGCAGACCCGTCCCTTTAAATATTCACACGCATCCCCATTTCTGCTGGAGTGAAACAAGGATGACGAACATGCGCGGAACATTGATTGCAGTACAAGTGGCCATTTTAGCGATTATCGCCGTCTATGGCGCTGGTGTTGATGCCAATCAGCACGAAAAGCCGACAGAATTGCGGGCGAACATTCACCCAGAGTAAGTTAGATTACTCTGCCTGCAATGCCGGGCGAATGGTGCTTTCCAGAATGCTTTTGGTGATCGGGCCGGCAAAGCGCAGCAGTATTGTCCCGTCACCATCGATCACATAAGTCTCCGGCACGCCGTAAACCCCCCAATTCAGCGCCATACGCCCGTCATCGGTACCAAGTTTGGCATAGGGGTTGCCCAGCTCTTCCAAGAAACTAACGGCCTGTGAGGGTTTGTCTTTGTAGTTGATCCCATAGATCGGCACGCCTTCATCCGCCAGAATCTCCAATTGAGGATGCTCTGCCCGGCACGGAGCACACCAACTGGCCCAGTAGTTCACCAGTTTCACCTCACCATTGCGTAGATCTTCATCGGAGAACGGCTGCGCGTCTGCAAAAGTTCCAACCTGCACCGCCGGGGCTTTTTTACCTTCAAGCGCAGACGGCAATTCATCTGGATTTTCTCTCTGCATCGCAACATAGAATGTGCCTGCTAGTGCCAGAAAGATCAGCGGTGGAGCCAACATCAAAGGTGAAACCTTAGCCATCCTGCTTCATCCTTTGCTCAATCTGTTCAAGCTGCCCCCGGACTTGTTTGGCGCGCCAAATACTGGCCCCGACCAACAGCAGCAAAAGCACCACTGAAACCCCGTAGGCCGACAAAACCGTTGCGGCGTATTTCCCAAGCTCCGGCATCATTGCAGACGCTCCCGTGCCAACAGAGCCCGCATTCGGCGGGCGCGGATTTCGGTTTGGGTGCGCAACAGCACAAGCCCCAGAAACAGCAAGACAAACCCCGCAATGGAAAACAGTAGTGGGTGGTAAAACACGTCGGCCACGTTTTCCTCTTTGTCCAGGCTCAGCGACGCTCCCTGATGCAGGCCTTGGTTCCAGAAATTCACCGCATAGCGGCTGAGAATTGCAAAGACCGATCCTACCAGACACAAGATCGAGGTCAGATCCGCCGCCGTATCGTCATTCTCAATCGCACTCCAAAGCGCGATATAGCCAAGGTAAAACAGAAACAGGATCAGAAACGATGTCAGCCGCGGGTCCCAGGCCCACCAGGTTCCCCACATCGGTTGCCCCCAGATCGCGCCGGTCAGTAGGGCAATTAGCGTCATCACCAACCCCACTGGGGCAGCAGCACGTGCTGCCAAGGCGCTGACATGGTGGCGACGAATGATCCAGATCAACGAGGTGACCAGCATCATGAACCACGCGTTAATGGCCATTAACGCCGACGGCACATGCAGATAGATGATCTTGACGGTTGATCCCTGACGGTAGTCATCCGGCGTGAAGAAAAAGCCCCAGATTAACCCGATAACAAGGCAGGCAATTGCACCACCCCAGATCCATGGCATCAGCCGATCGCTGGTGGCGATAAACCTGCGCGGATTGGCGTATTCCCAGACTGAATTCACCGCTGGCCTCTTTTGCTCGGGTCTCTGATTCATCTCAGGTTCGCCTTCAATACCGCAGCCGCCGCAAAAGGCAAAAGCGCTATGGTGCCGCAGGTGATTCCTGCAAGCATCAACAGGGGCGAGGTTATCGAGAGCCCTTCCGCGCCACGCTGAGCCACCTGCGCACCAAAGATCAACGTTGGCACATAAAGCGGCAAAACCAACAGGCTGAGCAGCAGACCCCCTCGCTTCAATCCCACCGTCAAAGCCGCCCCAAAGGTCCCGATCACGCTAAGTGCCGGGGTGCCAAGGGTAAGTGACAGGATCAGCGGTATGAAGCCCGTTGCTGGAAGGTTCATCAATACGCCGAACAAAGGGGCTGCAAGGATGAGCGGCAACCCCGTTGTGAGCCAATGCCCAAAGCTCTTGATCGCCGCGACACCTTCCAATGGTAAAGGCGACGTCGCCAGCAGATCCAGACTGCCATCTTCCCAATCCAACGCAAAGATGCGATCCAGTGATAGCAGGCAAGCCAACAATGCCCCCAACCAAAGAATCCCAGGCGCTATCTTGGACAACAGTTCCGGATCGGGCCCAACGCCAAATGGCACCAATGTGACAACGATCAGGAAAAACGCCAGCGCCAGACCAAAGCCCCCACCGGCGCGCAGGGCCAGTTTAAGATCACGGATCAGAAGCGCGATCACAAGAAGGCCTCGTCGAAATCGTCGGTGACTGGGGTTTTGGCTTTATAGGGTGACAATTCCAAAACCGTCGGATCCTCCAACCCCAGATCTATATGTGTCGCCAACAGGGCCGCTCCACCTGCTTGCAAATGTGCTTTAATCGCCCGCGCAAACATCCCAACGGCTTCGGCATCCAGAGACACCGTGGGCTCATCCAGCAGCCAAAGCGGCCGCCCGGTCACCAACAACCGGGCCAATCCTAACCGACGCCCCTGTCCGGCGGATAACGCGCC
The DNA here is from genome assembly GCF_900172335.1 of Roseovarius albus. Taxonomy (GTDB): domain Bacteria; phylum Pseudomonadota; class Alphaproteobacteria; order Rhodobacterales; family Rhodobacteraceae; genus Roseovarius; species Roseovarius albus. The sequence continues at coordinate 361,085 of NZ_FWFX01000001.1, read as the reverse complement.
AGCGGGGCGCTCTCGCAAGGTTCGCAAATCATAGGCCATCATCGCAGCCTCAACACCATTTGATCCAAAGATCTGTGCCCAGAACGTCAAGTTTTCCTCGACACTCAACGTCGCCTTGATACCATCTGCGTGGCTGGCATAGGCAAAACCGTCTGGCTCAAATTGAATGGCGCCGCCAAGCGCAGGCTGTAAACCAGCCACCGTACGCAGCAAAGAGGTTTTGCCCACACCGTTGGGCCCACGCAGCACCAAAGCCTGACCCGCCGCCAGCTTAAAGGATACACCTTCAAGCAGCTTCACACCTCCACGGGTGACAGACAGATCTGAGACCTCTAGCATCATGATCCGTCTTTATCCCATTCTGAATGTTTGAAAAAGCCAGATACGGCGTAGAACACTGCGACCGATTAGACCGGCAGCAGGGCCAACGCGATCCGGCGTCCTTCGGACAGCAACACGTTATAGGTTCGACAGGCCGCAGGGGAGTTCATTGCCTCCACTCCGATGCCCAAGCCTTCCAGCGTCGCCCGCAGATCTTCTGGCACATGTTCCGTTTCAGCGCCCGTACCAATGAACAGGACATCCACTTGCTCAGCCAAATCCAGTAGCAGCGCACGATCTTCATAACCGTCCCAGGTGTGCACTCCATCGTCAGAGATAAAGATAGGCCCTTCAATCGCCTGCCCACCGATCCGAAAGAACCCTGGACCATAGCCGTCAATCGGCAATGCTTCTGTGTAGTTGATCTCGTTCAGTCGCATGTCACACTCCCCAAAGCGGCAGGCCCGTCAGTACAGCCACCCCGATCACCGCATAGGCAGCCCAACGATAGAACTTCTCTTGGCTAGGGTCAAAAGCCGCCTGTCCGATCAGTGTTGTTGTGAAATACGGCACAGCAAGAACAATCGCCAAAACAAGCGTGCCCAACTCAATCGTTCCAGAAAGCAGAAGGTTGGCAACAATCACAATATCAAGTGCGGCAAGAAACAAAATGGTATTGGCCCGAATGGTTTTCACTGCGCCCTGCCCGGCCAGATAGAACATGATCACAATTGGCCCAGTCAAGCCGGTCAGCCCGCCAACAACACCTGCAACGCCGCCAACACCCAAAAGGCCCTTGGCGTCGATCTTTCTTGAATACCGCCACCCTGTGATCAAAGCCGCCAATGTGACCGAGGCTATCACTGTCACCATCCAGCGCACGGTCACTTGATCCAATTGCCTAAGCAGCATGATCCCAACCGGAACGGTCAGCAACGCCGCAAAGGCCAAAACGCCCACTTCCTTGCGATCCGCCTGCCCCCAAGCCCGCGGCACCAGCGCTGACATGCTGACAATGCCGGTCAGAGTTATGACCGCAACCACTTGCTCGGGCGGCAGGAATATCCCTGCGACCGGGACAAAAATCAGGGCAGTACCAAAGCCTGTAAAGCCCCGCACAATCCCGGCAAAACCAATCGCGACGATTAACCAAATTAGTCCTGGCAATGCCAGGACATCTGTAATCAGCTCAAGCATCGATGTTGGCGTACTGATTGCCCGCATTGTTGGATGGTTTTGACCAATCGCGCTTTACCCCCAACCACAGAAGGATCGAGCTGGCGACAAAGATCGAACTATATGTCCCGACGATCACGCCCCAGATCATTGCGAAGACAAATCCGCGGATCACATCGCCACCCAGCACATAAAGTGACAGCAAGGCCAGCAAAGTGGTGACCGAGGTCATAACCGTTCGGCTCAGCGTCTCGTTGATCGACAGGTTCAGAACTTCGGACAGAGGTTTTTGTTTGTATTTACGCAGGTTCTCGCGAACCCGATCAAACACAACTACAGTATCGTTGAGAGAATACCCTACGATGGTAAGCAGCGCGGCGATAATAGCCAGATCGAACTGGATTTGCAGTTCTGAGAACACCCCGATGGTCAACACAACGTCGTGAATCAGGGCCGCAACGGCTCCGACCGCAAACTGCCATTCAAACCTCAACCAGATATAGAACAGAACCGCACCAATCGCCAAAACAACAGCAATCACAGCAGCTGTGATCAACTCTCCTGACACCTTGGGGCCGACGCTTTCGACGGATGTGAACTTCAATTCTGGGTCAACAGTTTGCAAAGCTTTCAAAGTATTTTGCGTCACATCTGCCGATACCGCCTCTTCGCCGTCTTGTGCTTGAATACGGATCATTGCAACGTTCTGATCTTCGTCAAAGGTTGGATCAAACACTTCGGTAATGCTGACGTCACCCAATTCAAGTGGCTGAATGGCAGAGCGATATTCCCCAATATCAATTGGTTGCGCGCTTTCTGTACGGATCGTTGTGCCGCCTTTGAAATCGATACCAAAATTCAAGCCTTGAATGGCAAAGGAGGCCATAGCAACGACTATCAGAACAGCCGAAACGCCTAGGGACACCCGCCAGCGGCGGAAGAAATCCCATTTGGTATTTTTAGGCACCAGCCTCAGGTATTTCCCTTGCAATACGGTCTTAGGCCGGCGGCGTTCAAACCAGATCACAGCCATCAGGCGTGTCACAAAGATCGCGGTAAAAACCGAGGTGATGATCCCGATCCCTAACGTAATGGCAAAACCCCGCACCGGGCCGCTGCCCATAGCAAACAAGATCACGGCAGTGATAAAGGTGGTGATGTTGGCGTCAGTGATCGCACTCAGCGCCTTCTCGTATCCCAATTCAATCGCCCGTGCCGGACCTTTGGATGATTTTATTTCTTCCTTGATCCGTTCAAACACCAATACGTTGGCATCCACCGCCATACCGATGGTTAAGACGATCCCCGCAACCCCCGGTAAGGTTAGCGTCGCCCCAAGCATGCTGAGCAAGCCAAAGATCAAACCAACGTTGATGATCAGTGCGATATTGGCGAAAATCCCAAAGGTGCCATAGCTGAGAGCCATAAAAACCAGCACCATGGCAAAAGCGACGATACAGGCAATCTTACCCGCCTCAATGCTGTCCGCGCCAAGCTCAGGCCCGATCGTCCGTTCTTCGAGGAAGTCCAAACCTGCTGGCAAGGCACCCGCGCGCAAGAGCACGGCTAAGTTGGTGCTTTCTTCGACGGTGAAACGGCCCGTAATGATACCCGAACCACCCGGGATATGACTTTGGATCACCGGAGCGCTGATCACCTCACCATCCAGCACGATGGCAAAGGGGTTCCCGATGTTTTCGGCGGTATAGTCGCCAAATTTACGCGCGCCTGTGGGATTGAACCGGAAGGACACGGCCGGACGACCATTCTGGTCAAAATCAGGTTGCGCGTCGACCAGTTCTTCACCAGTCACAACCGGCGCTTTTTCAAGAATGTAATAGACACCTTCTTCATCGATGGACGGCAATATTTCATTACCTGCCCCGGGGCGTTCGTCCAGGTCAGATGTCCGGCCAACTACCGGTTGGAAGGTCAGTTGCGCAGTGGTGCCAATGATCTCTTTTAGCTCTGCCGCACTTCCAATGCCCGGCACCTGGATCAGGATCCGGCTGGCGCCTTGGCGCTGAATGGTGGGTTCGCGTGTGCCAACCTCGTCAATCCGGCGGCGGATGATTTCCAGCGCCTGACGTACGGTGCGTTCATCCATGGCCAGACGTTCGGCTTCACTCAGCCGGATGATAATATCCGCGCCATCGGTAGTCACTTCAATATCGTTGCTGGCCACACCGGTCAGGCTCGTCACCGGGCGGGCTAATCCCCGCACCTGCGAGGCGGCATAGGCAATCTCTTCGGGTTTTTCGACCAGACGGACACGAAGCTCATTCGCATCTGAGGGCTGCAAACGGATCGGGCCAATGCGGTCACGCTCCTGACGCAGCAAATCACGGACATCGGGCCACATGCCTTCAAGGCGGGCCTGATAGACCTCTTCCACGCGCACCTCGGCCAGCAAATGTGCCCCACCGCGCAGATCAAGCCCAAGGTTGACCAAGGATGACGGCAAAAAGCTGGGCCATTGCGCAGCTTGCGCCTCTAGCTCAGCCCCGGTTTGGCCCATTTCCAACGCCGCAACGGCGTCATTGCGGGTTTCCACACGGGAATAGAAACCGTTTGGCAGCGCCAGAAGAAGTCCGAGGGCGACAAGGCCCCAGATCACGATGCGTTTCCACAAGTCGATTTGAAGCATTATGCCGCCTTTTCAACGGTTTGATTATTGTTGTTTAACTCAGCTTGCGGCTGGTTCAGTTTTCGACAACACTTGCGTGATCGTGCTGCGAACAACAGACACCTGAACACCACTGGCGATTTCAACTTCGATTTCGTTGTCGTCTTTCACCTTGGTCACCTTGCCCAGGATACCGCCTTGAGTGACAACTTTGTCGCCCTTACGCAGGGCTGCAACCATCGCTTGATGCTCTTTCATCTTCTTTTGCTGCGGACGGATCAGCAGGAACCACATGATGGCGAAGATCAGAATTAGCGGGACAAACTGGCCAAAAGCTTCCATTGGGCAACTTCCTTATCTTGAGGCGCAAGGATAGCCCTTGCAATTTATTCTTGAATCGCAAGAAAGGTCCCTGCGAAGTTGCACGGAACCTAGGCCCCAACCGCCCGGTTTGCAAGGCGGGAAAGCAGCGAGCCGGCACCTTAGACCGATGAAACTGAACATTTTGGCACCACCAGCAAAAAGCGTTGCTTATTCACCGGCAAGATACCCAACCACCCTACACCCTTCGCGATTTCTGGTGCATACACAAACAAACGAGTCGATCAATCATAGGACCAAGAAAAATGCACGACATTCGCGCAATCCGTGAAAACCCTGACGCCTTTGACGCCATCATGGCCCGTCGCGGGTTGAGTGGCGTGTCATCTGAGGTCCTGAAAATTGACGAGGCCCGTCGCGCCCGCATTCATGCCGCCGAGACGGCGCAAGCCGATCAGAACAAAGCCAGCAAAGAAGTTGGGGCGGCCAAAGCCAAAGGTGACGAGGCTGAATTCGAGCGCCTGCGCGCGCTGGTGGGTGAGAAGAAAGCTGAAGTGGCGCAGATGCAAGCCGAGGCCAAGGAACTGGATCAACAACTGACAAATCTGCTGATGGGCCTGCCCAACCTGCCGTTTGATGATGTACCAGATGGCGTGGATGAAGAAGATAATGTCGAGATCCGTCGCTGGGGCACCCCCAGCACGTTTGATTTCACCCCGAAAGAGCACTTCGACATCGAAGGGGTCAAGCCGGGCATGGATTTTGAAACGGCAGCAAAACTCAGCGGCTCGCGCTTTGTCGTTTTGTCCGGTGGGGTTGTCCGCATTCACCGCGCGCTGGCGCAGTTCATGCTGGATACACATATTGAAGAAAACGGCCTAACGGAAACCTGGACGCCCGTATTGGTGCGCCCCGAGATGATGTATGGCACCGGACAACTGCCCAAGTTTGGCGAAGACAGCTATGAGACCACCAACGGCTGGTGGCTGGTGCCCACAGCCGAGGTAACGTTGACCAACATTGTCAACAGTTCGGTCGTAGATGAAAGCTATCTCCCCCGCCGCTATGTCGCGCACACGCAATGTTTCCGCTCTGAGGCAGGCAGCGCAGGCCGTGACACCGCAGGCATGTTGCGCCAGCACCAGTTTGAAAAAGTCGAAATGGTGTCAATCACGCATCCCGACAAATCCCGAGAAGAGCTGGACCGAATGACCGGCTGCGCAGAGGGCATTTTGGAGCGGCTAGGTCTGGCCTACCGCACCGTTGTGCTGTGCACTGGCGATATCGGTTTTGGTGCCCGTCAAACCCATGATATTGAGGTCTGGTTGCCCGGTCAAAACACATACCGCGAGATCAGCTCGGTCTCGGTCTGTGGTGATTTTCAGGCCCGGCGCATGAACGCACGGTTCAAGCCTGCAGATGGCGGCAAACCACAGTTCCTGCATACGCTCAATGGGTCTGGCCTCGCCGTGGGGCGCTGTTTGATCGCGGTGCTGGAGAATTGCCAACAAGCGGATGGTTCAGTTAAGCTGCCAGAAGCTCTGCATCCATATCTGCGTGGTAAAACCACACTGCGGGCCGACGGGACGCTGGCCTAATCGATTAGCAAGAGATTTAGCCGCCCAGTTCCGCTGGGCGGCTTTCTTTATTCCGCCGGAACAGTACTGGTCTGTCGCACTTTTGGAAACGGAACCAGACGGTTGTTTTCCTCGTCCCACAGCTTAAGGGTCAGCGCCGCCACTGCCTCGGGGAACTTGATCCGGCGCGGAGCGTATTCTTCGGGCAGATTATAATGGCAAGCGCGCAGGCGATAAGACGGAATACGCGCGTTGAAGTGATGAATGTCGTGCAGGGTGATGCAGGCAACTGTCAGATCAAAGAACCAACCAAAGTCCAATGCTGAAGCCCCCTGAAGGGCCGCAAGCTGCGGGTCCAGATCCGGGCGTCGATCCCAATAGGTGTCTTCGAAATTGTGCTGAAGGTAGACCAGAAAAACTCCGATCATTCCACCAAGGTAGCTAAAGCCGAAAAACACCGCCAACCCGCTCCATCCCGAGAGTTTATAAATCAATCCCAAAAACACCAAGATGGACAGGTTGTGTAAAACCACGCCACCAATGCCAAACCGTAGCGTATTCTTAGGCCAACGATAGCGGACGAAATAGGTAAAGAGCGCCCCTACCGGGATGAGAATGAACGGATTGCGGTAGAGCCGGTATTGAAGGCGTGCCCAGAACCCGGCGGTATTCCACTCGCGCAGAGTCATGGTATGCACTTCGCCAGTTTCGCGATGCTCCAGATTGCCCACACCGGCGTGGTGCAGATTGTGATTTTGTTTCATCACTTCGAACGGGGCAAAGGTGAAGGGTGACAACCCGTGCCCGGCCCATTCATTCTGTTCGCGCGTTTCAAACAGGGAGTGGTGTCCACAGTCGTGTTGCAAGACGTAAAGACGCACAGCTGCAAAGGCGAAAATCACCCCTGCCGGTATCATCACATACCAACGATCCACATAAGCAACAGCCAGATAGAACGCGGAGAAATAAACCGCAAATGTTCCAAAATAACTTAATGCCGCAATGCGGTTATCTTTTTTCGTGTACTGGCGCGTATAGGCCCGCAGATCCATGCCATCCCCCGTCGGCTCTGTCCGAATCTTCACTCAAGGATAATGTTATTTGTGACTAAGACAACCAGAACAAGGACATAGCCAATGAGGCGCGTCATTTCGCGCACCGCAAGCCGCCAGATATTACGACTCTGCGCGCGGTTTGAGATGCTTGCGCAGTTTAGAAGGACCACTTTTCTTTTTGCCCTTGTAGGGATTTTTGTCGCTTTGACCACGCAACATCAAGCGAATAGGTGTGCCCGGCATATCAAAGTCTTCGCGTAACCCATTGACAAGATAGCGTGAATAGCTCGCCGGCATCTTATCGGGGTGCGAACACATCACCACAAACCCCGGCGGGCGGGTTTTGGCCTGGGTCATATAGCGCAGCTTGATCCGTTTGCCTTGCGGGGCCGGCGGCGGGTGCTGTTCCAGCATGCCAGTCAGCCAGCGGTTCAAGGCGGCGGTAGGCACACGCCGGTTCCACACTTCATGCGCCTTCATGATCGCCGCATAGAGACGCTCCAGTCCACGGCCGGTTTTGGCGGAAACCGTGATCAAAGGGGCTCCACGGAGTTGTGGCAGCAGGCGTGCAAACTCTTCTTTGAGTTCTTTGAGCTTTTCCTGCTTATCGTCCTCGATGTCCCATTTGTTGACGGCCACAACAACAGCCCGCCCTTCCCGTTCGGCCAGATCGGCAATGCGTAGATCTTGTTGTTCAAACGGGATGGCAGCATCCAGAAGCACAACGACAACTTCAGCAAACTTCACCGCGCGCAAACCGTCTGAAACAGACAGTTTTTCCAATTTTTCCTGCACCTTGGCCTTTTTACGCATCCCGGCGGTGTCAAAAATTCGGGTTGGCGTGTCGTTCCAATTGATCCGCAGCGAAATCGCATCGCGGGTGATCCCCGCCTCTGGCCCCGTCAGAAGCCGGTCTTCGCCAAGGATCTTATTGATCAGAGTCGATTTACCAGCATTCGGCCGCCCAACAACCGCGATTTGCAATGGTTTCTCCGCTGTGGGAACTCGCGGCGCATCGTCATCGTCTTCGTCAATTGTAACATCGGTTTCTGGTGCATTTGCTTCTGCGCGTTTGGCGTATTCATCAGCGATTGGCATGAGCTGCGAATAGAGATCATTCATCCCCTCGCCGTGCTCAGCAGACAGGCGTACCGGCTCGCCCAGTCCAAGACTATAAGCCTCGATCACGCCAGCATCGGCAGCGCTGCCTTCGGATTTATTCGCCGCCAGAATGACGTGGTCCGAGCGCTTACGCAGGATTTCGGCGAACATTTCATCCGTCGGCGTCACACCAGCGCGGGCATCGATCATAAAGAGGCAGATGTCGGCCATATCAACCGCACGCTCTGTCAGGCGGCGCATGCGTCCTTGCAGGGAGTCGTCATTGGCGTCTTCCAGACCCGCGGTATCCACCACGGTAAAGCGAATATCGCCCAGCTTGCCCTCGCCTTCGCGCAGGTCACGCGTCACCCCGGGCTGGTCATCGACCAAGGCCAAACGCCGCCCGACAAGGCGATTGAAAAGCGTGGATTTGCCCACGTTGGGGCGGCCCACAATAGCAAGGGTAAAGCTCATAATCCTGAACTCCGGTTCTGATCAGACCGCTCTGTTACAGGATAACGCGCTTAACGGAAAGCCAGCAATTGCCCTTTGGACGAGACGACATAAAGCGTCCCACCTGCTACAACCGGATTGGTCGTGGCTCCTCCCGGTAATTCGACTTCCCCAAGTGGTGCACCATTTTGAGGGTTGAAAAAGCGCATTTTTCCGTCGTTTGAGGCTACGATCAAACGTCCACCAGCCAAAATCGGGCCGTGGTGGGCATAAATCTCGCTTTGCTTGCGGGGCTTCGTCTTGGTGAAGAAGGGCAAGGTTCGCGCCCAGATTCGGCTACCGTCATTGGCAGACATGCGGATCAACTCATTTCGATCCGAGACGATAAAAATCGAATCGCCCGCAGGCCAAATCTGATTGAGCGGACCATCCAATGCCGTCCAGATCCGTTTGCCGCTGGCCAAGTTCACCGCCACCAACCGACCCGAATGATTGCCGATATAAACCTTGTCCCCGGCAATCATTGGGCCGCCGGTAATGTCGCCAATACTCGCGCTGGAATACCCTGGACGTTGACCCGCCACTTGCGCATCCCAGGCTCGAAGGCCACCGCGTAGAAATGCACCTTGCACCTCTCCCGAACCAAACGCAAAAACAACATATTTGTTGGACACCGCAGGCGCAGGCGCGCCAGAGACATTGTTGATGTCAGGCGAGGCAACCAGCTGCCACTCAATACGGCCGGTGTTCTTATTGAGTGCCCATGCGATTTCGTCACCAGCAACAACATAGACCAGATCGCCGACAACTGTTGGTGTACCTGTCCCCGTCGAGCGCATATTTTGCTGCCATTTCACATTGCCCGTCGTAACATCCAAAGCGGTCAACAAGCCGAAACCCAACGAGACGTATAGCGTATTGCCTTCCACGGCCAATCCGCCGCCGCTTGCATCACCAGCCGATTCATTGGCTGGGACAAGATTTTGTGACCAGATCACCTGCCCCGCCGTTGAGACTGCAGTCACTGTCGCATGGGCATCTAATGTGAATACCCGCCCGGAGGACACGACCGGATCAGCAGTAATACGTGCGCGGTTGCCGTCCCCGACTCCGATTGGCACAGACCACGCCAATTGTGGTGTGCTGCGTAAAGCTGGGTGATCCGTTCGGAACGCAGGCGAATTGGGTGATTGCGACCAATTCGCATTGTTTTTAACTGGCGGAAGCTTCAGCGGCGTTGCTTGAGCAGGCGTTTGAGAGCTGGCGAGGGTTGCGGCGTCTTCTTCGCTGAGCACCGACCTGATATTCTCGCGTTTACCTTGCAGAATGGGATCATCCTTGCTGCAGGCCGTCAAAGCGACGAGAAGCGCAGCCCCGTAAACTAACTTGGTCGGTTTCAATGCTCTCATCCCCGTTTCAACTCTCCGGCTTGCAAGGCGTGCCGTGCAAGCGGTCATTCGTTACTCGCTTGTTACCGCAATTTGCGGCTCACCACCAAGCGCGACAATCAACTGTGTGACACGATTGCGTAAGCTTGGCGTGGTTTGCGCATTTTCATCAATACCAGCCAGCCGTGTCAACGCGGCATCGCTGTCTCCCTGCTCGATATCGATTAGGGCCAATTGTTCTTCGGCCAATAGGCCGGTTACACCACCTGAAAGCGCAAGGCCTTCGAGACGCGTCTGTTTATCTTCAACGCTAATCCCCGAATTCGGCAACGACATCGCTTTGAGGGTCGCAATTTGGCGATACACGGTCTGAACGCCATCTGTATCTGCAACCGACAAAAGACGCGCAGCTGCATCTGCTGGCGCTTCACTGCCTTCTTCACCAGCGGTCAGCAGTTCCAAAATGGCCTGCCCGTCTGCATTTGGAGCGGTGATCCCTGCCAGCGCATCCGCACGAACAGCCCTGTCTGGCTGCTCAAGTGCGGTAATGATGGAATCGCCAAACTCTTGTGCAGCTTGCTGTTCGTTGGATTTTTTCCATTCATTCCAAGCAGTTCCGGCCACCAAAGCAATAGCAACCACACCCGCGATCCAGCCATAACGGCGTAAGACTCCATAAAAGCGGTCTCGGCGGACTTCTTCGGTGACTTCGTCAATGAAACTATCGGTGTCGCTCAAACATCTATCCTCGCTGCATTCCGCTCCCTCTTAACCCGAAGCCCTCCGCCTGCCAAGAGGCTGCGGCTTATGCGCGTTCCGATGGTCTGCATTATTGCGTCGCCCCTTTATCTGAACTATACGGTTCAGGGGATTCTATATTTGAAATAAGCAGATCGCAGCTTACATATGTGCGACCGGCTCTGAACTCTTGCTAAAGGTATTGGAATGCGGATTTTTCCTATCGTGGCCGCCGCTATTGCGTCACTTCTTGTGTATTTGTTTATATTCGACCGCAACAGCCTGACGGGTGGTGATGAAGCCGTGTCTGAAACGGAAGATTTGGCTGAAAACGGAGCAACTGCACCGGAGTCGAACATTGATCCGAACGCAGTACGTGTTGTAGCGGTCAAATCAACCGCCCGCGAAATTGACAGCGCCTTAGTACTGCGTGGTCAGACCGAAGCAGATCGCGAGGTCGAGCTGCAATCTGAAACTTCTGGACTTGTCATCTCTGACCCCTTGCGCAAAGGGGCCTTTGTAAAAGCGGGCGATGTTCTATGCGAACTTGATCCGGCAACTCGACAGGCCAATCTAGCCGAATCTGAGGCGCGCCTGGCCGAAGCACGTACACGGATCCCCGAGGCCGAAGCACGTCTGAAAGAAGCGCAGGCACAACTCTCTGAAGCGCAGATCAACAACAATGCGTCTGAAAAGCTATCTGAGGGCGGATATGCCTCTGATGTGCGCTTGGCGCAAACGCGTGCTGCCGTTAGTTCAGCCGAAGCTCTGGTTGAGGCGGCACGGTCTGGCGTCGAAGCCGCACAATCCGGCATCCAATCGGCCGAGGCCTCTGTCGCCGCAGCAAAAAAAGAGATTGAGCGCCTGCAGATCAGTGCTCCGTTTGACGGATTGTTGGAATCGGACACTGCAGAATTGGGAAGCCTGCTTTTGCCGGGTGGTCCTTGCGCCACGGTGATTCAGCTGGACCCAATCAAACTGGTGGGCTTTGTACCTGAAACCGAAATCAGTCGCATCGCTCTTGGCGCAGATGCTCGGGCACGGATGGCAGCCGGCGAAGATGTTGCTGGAAAGGTATCTTTCTTGTCGCGCAGTGCAGACCCGATCACGCGCACATTCCGTGTGGAAATTCAGGTTCCCAACCCGGATCTGACCCTGCGCGATGGTCAAACAACCGAGATTCGGATCTCTGCCGAAGGCAATCGGGCGCATTTGTTGCCACAATCCTCTTTGACATTGAATGACGCAGGTGTGTTGGGAGTTAGGTTGGTTGATACGGAAAATACCGCCAAATTTGTCCCAGTTGCACTCCTCAAAGATACCAGTGATGGCATCTGGCTGGCAGGCTTGCCGGACATGGCAGAGGTCATAGTGATTGGGCAGGAGTATGTCATCGATGGCGTACCCGTTCTACCGACCTATCAGGAGCTGGGACAATGACCGGATTGGTCGATTGGGCCGCCAGCCGCGCACGGATGGTGATCGCCTTTATTGTGCTCTCCTTGATGGCAGGCACCTTGGCCTATGTGAGTCTGCCCAAAGAGGGCGAACCGGACATTGAAATCCCGGCTCTGTTTGTATCAGTCATTTTCCCGGGCATTTCCGCTGAAGACAGCGAGAAACTACTGGTCAGGGTCATGGAAACTGAATTGAGTGATCTTGACGGCCTCAAGAAAATGACCGGGACCGCTGCCGAGAATTACGCTGGTGTTGCACTTGAGTTTGAATTTGGCTGGGATAAAACCAAGATCCTGGCCGATGTGCGCGATGCTATGAACGCGGCCGAGGCTGAATTCCCCGATGGGGCTGAAAAATACACCATCAACGAGATAAATTTCAGCGAATTCCCAATCATCATTGTCAACCTGTCCGGCGCTGTTCCCGAACGCACCATGGCAAGGCTGGCCAAAGATCTACAGGACCGGCTGGAAGCGTTAGAACCCGTGCTCGAGGCAGGCATCGCAGGAAACCGGGATGAAATGGTTGAAGTGGTGATCGATCCGCTGCGGCTAGAAGCCTATAATGTAACTGCAAATGAGTTGATCACCGTTGTTCAAAACAACAACCAACTGATCGCCGCCGGTGAGGTCGATAGTGAACAAGGGGCATTTTCAGTCAAAATTCCTTCTTCATTTAGTGACCCCCAAGACGTCTATGAATTGCCTATCAAGACCAATGGAGACCGAATTGTCACATTAGGTGATCTGGCCACCATCAGCCTGACATTCGAAGACCGACAAGGAACAGCACGTTTTAATGGTGAAAACTCGGTTGCACTGCAGGTGGTAAAACGCAAAGGCTTCAACATCATCGACACCTCAGCCCTCGTCCGCCAAACCGTCGCAGAGGCCCAGGATGAATGGCCAACCGAGTTGCAAGCTGCAATAAACGTAGGCGTGTCCAATGATCAATCCCGTATCGTGGCTTCGATGGTCAAACAGCTCGAGGGGTCGGTTCTTACCGCGATCGCACTTGTGATGATTGTCACGCTGGCAGCGCTTGGTATCCGCCCTGCTCTGTTGGTGGGTTTTGCGATTCCTACATCGTTCCTATTGTGCTTTGCGCTGCTGGCGATCATGGGCGTGACCGTTTCAAATATGGTGATGTTCGGATTAATCCTAGCCGTGGGTATGTTGGTAGACGGCGCAATTGTTGTAGTGGAATACGCCGACAAACGCATCGACGAAGGCTCTGGCCCGATGCACGCCTATGTCGAAGCCGCCAAGCGCATGTTCTGGCCTGTGGTCAGTTCAACCGCCACAACCCTCTGCGCCTTCCTGCCAATGCTGTTTTGGCCCGGCATCCCTGGGCAGTTCATGGGCATGCTGCCTGTCACGTTGATTTTTGTTCTATCCGCGTCGCTGCTGGTCGCTCTGGTCTATCTACCAGTTATGGGCGGTGTCACCGGCCGGATCGAACGCTGGTTTGATGTCAACATTCGGCAGATCGCCGATATGTCGTGGAAATGGCATCTGATTCTGTTCCCGACTGCTGTCGCGAGCTTCTGGCTTGCTAGTTCAATGGTGCCTTGGCTATTCGAACTGGTCGGGCAGCAGTTTTCCAACATGGATATGGGTCGTATAATTCTGTCGGTCATCCCGACGCTTGCAAGTGCCTTCATGCTTCTTGTTGTTGCGATGGTCTTTGTCGCGATTGGCCTGATGAGCATAGTCGGCATCATGCTGGGGCTGATGGCCGTATTCCGCAGGTTCAGCCGCTACATTCGGCGGACTTATGCTCGGATCTTCCCCCGTGAAGAGCACAAAATTGAGGCCGGCTATCATCGCACGCCTTTCGGACGGTTCATCCACATGATTGCGGGTAACCCCGTGGCACCTTTGCTAGCCTTCTGCGCCATCTTCGTGCTCGTCGGCAGCGTTCTCATTTTTTATATGGGAAACAACCGTGGCACCGAGTTCTTTGTCGAAACCGAGCCGGAAAACGCGTTGGTCTACGTCCGCGCGCGCGGCAACCTTTCTTTGGATCAGCAAGACGACCTGTTACAACAAGCCGAAGAGATTGTTCTTAACCACCCGCATGTCCAAAGCGCCTTTGCCTTTGCCGGTGACGGAGGTCTCAACAACAACACCGGTGGCGCCCAACCACCACGAGACACAATCGGTCAAGTTCAGTTTGAATTGATCCCATGGGACGAGCGCCCGACGGTGCGAGAGACTTGGTTTTCCATTCCGCTACTTGGATGGGAAATTAAACGCCAAGTGACGGACGCAACGGCCAATGGCACACGCACGGTGGCAGAGCTGACCACCGAGCTGGAAAAGATCCACGGGATCAAAGTTGAAATTCTGACGCTTGAGCAAGGTCCAGCCTCCGCCAAACCCGTGCACCTTCGGATCAAGGGCGACGATTGGGAAGAACTGCAAACCTTTACCAACGCTGCCCGTGCCAAGTTCGAAGAAACTTATGGTCTGACCTTGATCGAAGATACTCTCCCCCTGCCCCGGATCGACTGGCAGATTGATGTCGATGTGGAACAGGCCGGTCGGTATGGCACGGATGTCGCCACAGTTGGAGCCATGGTTCAGCTGATCACTCGTGGTATTCTTTTGGGCAACATGCGCGTCGACAGCAGCGATGAAGAAATCGACATCCGCGTGCGTCTACCCGAGGAATTCCGCGTTCTGTCAACCCTCGACACGCTTAAGCTGCGGACGGCTGATGGGCTTGTCCCACTTAGCAATTTTGTCTCGCGCCAGCCGGTTCCGGGTCTTGCCCAGATTGACCGGATTGATCAGACGCGGTTCTTTGATGTGAAGGCCGCGGTAGAAACTGGATTGACTAAATCCATCACCGCCGAAGATGGCACAGTCAGCGAAGTTCCCATCAATCCCAATGAGCGGATTGCAGTACTGACTGAATGGCTCGAAAGTGGTGTTGTTCCTGCTGGTATCAGTTTTGAGTGGACCGGCGATGCCGAGGATCAGGAAGAATCTGGAGAGTTTCTGCAAAAGGCATTCCTTGGTGCATTGGGTCTGATGTTCATCATTCTGTTGGCCCAATTCAACAGTGTTTACAACGCCGTGCTGGTTTTGCTGGCGGTGGTCTTGTCAACCACCGGAGTTCTGATTGGCATGCTGGTGATGAACCAGCCGTTTTCAATCATCATGACCGGCACCGGCATCGTCGCCTTGGCCGGGATCGTTGTGAACAACAACATCGTATTGATCGACACCTATCAGGAATATTCCCGCTACATGCCCCGGATCGAGGCGATCACTCGCACCGCCGAGGCCCGTATTCGCCCAGTTCTGTTGACTACGATCACAACAATGGCGGGTCTGGCACCAATGATGTTTGGCCTCAGCCTGAACTTTGCCGATGGTGGTTATAGCTTCAACAGCCCCACTGCTCTGTGGTGGAAGCAACTGGCCACCGCTGTGGTCTTTGGACTTGGCATTGCGACGGTTCTGACATTGATCTTCACCCCCGCCATGTTGGCATTGCGGATCTGGATCGGCACTTACCTGACATGGCTGGCCCGTATGGCCGCAAAACTGTCGCAAGGCAGTGCCAGCCGCGCGGCACAGGATTGGGCATTGGCGCAAGCGTCCAAGCGGGTTGCATTGCCCGAAATCCTTTGGGACGAAAAGATGTTCGACCCTGCCCAAGATCCCACAGGGAATGGGCCAGAAAGAACTCCCACGGAAAAAGCCGGAAAAACCGATGAAAAACCATCATCGGGCAAGCCCTTACGGGCGGCGGAATAATAACGAGAATGAGTTGTGACCCACGATTTCAGTGGGTCACTGAGGCAATTGTCCCTTCATTTGCTCCAGGATTTGCGCAGCCAGATCACCAATGATGGGCACGAATTCAACTTGGCTCAGCGACCAGACAAAGATCGACAGGATCACCGAGGCCCCCAATACCGTTCCCAGACCAAAAGCCATGCCACGCGCCAGATTGAACAGCATCAACCGAACGAATGAGTTCTGAATGCGCAGAAATCTGTGGCGATTGAAACGCTCCAGTTCTCGTCCTATTAATTGCAAGTCTTGACGCAGGTCTTCGTCACTCATCTAATTCTCCGGAAGATCTGGGTTGAGTCAGCTAAATGTCGCTGCGACATCATACATCACAGGTTCAAAGCTTTTGCAAAGTTCATTGAACCGGCGATTGCGCACCCGCATCTCATTACTGCGCAACATGGCTTGAAAATCTTCGCGCCGCTGCCATTGTGAATAGTTTGCAATCCGCGTCTGCGCATCGTTGACATGCAGGCCAGCGCCAATAAATCCAGGCTGCTTGGAAATAAACTCATCATAAGCCGCCGTCAGTTCATCAAGTAGGTCCTGACAAGTACCCGGTGTCATTTCGAAGGTTGTTATGACAGTTTGAAAACTATTGGACTGCTTGATTGTCGGCATGGCTACTCTCCTGTTTGTTGACCCAAGCCTAGCAGGTTGCACAGGAAGCGCAAAATATTCAGTCTTAACAGATGATTTACCAATATTGAGCAAAGTCAACGCGGAGGACCCCATGCTTCGCGTCATCATCGCAATACTTGCCTTGTCAACGGCGCAGGTTCAGGCAGGAGCCTGGCCACGCGAAAAGGGAAGTGTATTCCTATCCTATTCCCTCGAAATAGAAACCGAAGCTCCCTACCAGACGTATGGAACAATTTACGGCGAATACGGTGTAACAGACAAACTCACGCTCGGCCTAGACCTCGGGGGAGACGACACCGTCAGTGACAAAGCCTTTGTATTTGCACGATACCCCGGCAAACCTGCAGCGGTTGGTATATTGTCTGCTTGGGAAATAGCCATTGGGATGGCTGAGAACGAACTCGCCTTTCGCCCCGGGGTTTCGATTGGACGTGGAATAAAATGGGTGGAAATAGACGGCTGGCTTGGCCTGGAAACGCGAAGCATCATTTTCTCGAATGGGCTTGCCGGAGATTTCGAAGCTGATGCCACGTTGGGCCTCTCAGTGACAAAACAGAGTAAACTGATCTTTCAGCTTCAGGGCCGCATCCCCCCGATTGAACCAGCCTATATCAAATTGGCCCCATCCTACATATTCGAACAACGCTCAGGGCGGCATTTAGAGGCGGGAATCATAACAGGCGTGATGGGCACCGATGAGCTAAAACTCAAATTCGGTGCCTGGCATCATTTCTGAAAATCAGAGCGCATCGTCAATCCGAACGTGAACTGTCGCCGAACCACTGACCGGTTTTTCCCATTGCAGATAAATCTGGTCCTGATTGGGCCCTTGTTTAAACTGAACGTAAGGGACGCCGTGATATGCACTCCCCGTGTTATCCGAAAGCGGCGCTGTTAAAACAACAGAATCCACGGCTTGTGCCTGCGCGCCAAAGGGCAACTTCCCTTCTGCGTCAATTGCCCAGGTTTGCGATGGGCTTGCTTCTGTATGTGAGACCTTAACCGGACAAACCGTGTGTGTTGTTACATTGCTGAATGCATTATTGGCGAAGTTCACATTTATCACCCGATCGAAGTCGAGCGAGGCAAAACTAGTGTCCAATCGTTCAATGCGATCAATTTCATCACCAATCACACGGAAGGAGTTCCCGTTCACATTCAACCCTTTAATGAAGTGCCCAGGTCCATAGGGTTTGATGACTATAAAACTGAACCAAGGTGCGACATGGCCTACGACAAAAGTGTTATCGCTGATATTCAGCGCACTAAACGAAAATTCGTTCAAGAAGTCCGGCTCCGCATCATGCTCATTGGTCCACTCAAGGAAATTGTTATCGATATAGTTTCCGACAATTGTTGCCCGATTATTTTGCTCGGTCAAAACCAGCCCCGCTGTGCGAGGAGACCCCTGCTGCGCGTCCCCCTGAAAGTAGTGGTTTCCGGTGAAAATCGTGTTACCACCTGCCAGCACTGCAAAGTGGCGAAAGTAAGTGGCGCGGTTGTCGCGTAATTTCACGTCATTAGCATTCGTATTTAGGCCGATGGATGTTCTGTCCGCCGCAGCCAGTGGCGCCTCGTCCGAAATGAACTGGCATTGATCCACAAGCATCCCCTGGTCACCTTTCGCAAAACTGGTGATGCCCCGATCTTTGGGCGCAGTGAAAAAGCAGTCCTTAAAGGTGAAGGCTTTGGCTGTTTTCGGCAACAAAACAGCGCTGCAACGTCCAGAACACTGGAATTCCACATCCGAGATGATGAATTTGTCGAGCTTTTCAAAACCGCTGAAATCAAGGATGTACTTGAATCTGCGGAAGGAGAAAGTTTGACTGCCCTCCGCGTCATACAGGGGCAGACTAAGTGTCAATTCCTTGGCAGCAATGTTCTTCTCTCGGACATAGACTTCTCTGCCCACACCGTTGCCCTCAACCAGGGACCCGATCGGAATATTAGCTACGTTTGTCACATTCTTCAGAGTTCGCGCATCATTGACGCTGTAGCTCGCTTGTGACGTGAAAACCTCGGTATCCCAGGCCGAGGAGTTTCTGGCACTGATCTGGCCATTCCGAATAACCCGTCGCTGCGAAAAAACATCACGAGTAGCAACCGCCGACTGCATATCAATTGGCTTTGTGATGTCAAACCGCAGGCCACCCAAATCCAGTGTTTCGTGCCCGACACCATTGATCAGCGCCTGAAACGCCTTACGCAGCGCCTCGTCTTCACTGCCAAACACGCGGATGTAATGGGGCATGTCGAAGTTTTGCACCATCGCAAAGGTTTTATCAGCCGGCAACGTCACAGTGCCTTCGATTTTAACCGGGGATTGAAGCGTTACACTATCGCCCAAGTAATATGAACCTGCTGATATTAACACTTCACGTCCATTTGCGGCCGCATCCGCCGCTTCAAACGCAGCGAAATCATCAACAACACCATCCCCAATCGCTCCAAAATCGCGCACATCCACCATGCTTAACATGTCCCGCAGGAACACATTGGTCACATCTTCGATTTGAAAGTCATCTATGCGAATGATACCGCCATTGGGGCCCGTCAGGTCCAATCCGAAGTGGCCGTATGCGGGCCCAACACCCCATGGCATGTCAACTCCGTTACGTAGCCCTGTTCCGATGATCGCGCTGACCTCAACAACCTCTCCATAGGTCGTTAGGCTAATTTCAGGCCCAACCTCCGTCAGATTGGGGACATGAGTGTCATCACTTGCCCCGGCCCAAGCGGCAATACGGACAGTCGGCAAATTCCCTGTGATGGCTTTGATCCTGGTTTTGACCCTAAGATAACAGCCTGGCAAAATTTGTGTTTGCCCCATATACCTCAGCCTTTGCACGGCCTCGGTTTTCTGCATTTCTAACGCACCAGCGAAATCCTGATCCGATGGCGTATAGATAGCATTCAGCGCACCCTCATAAGTGGCCGAGCCCACAGTGCCATCTTCGCTCGACCACACGTCCAGCCCATCTGCAAACTTGGGCGGCATGAAAGTAATGCCATCGGTAACTGCCTTATTCATGAAATTCCCTTTCCGCATCCCTTTGTTCTCGGCCCGACACAGCGGGAATGGGATGATATATGTTTCACCTGACCCGGGCGCGCCCGGTGGCAAAGGGAAGTATCAATGCGAGGTTAATGGGGGCTCAGTGAACCGTGACGGTCCTCAAGCCCCAAATGTGCTTATGAAAGCTCGACAAACACGCGACCACCCTCAACTTTGACAGGGTGGGTCACAAGATCAACGGTACAAGGTGCGGACAAAGCCTTTCCTGTGCAGATATCAAAACGACCACCGTGCAACGGGCATTCGATCACACAATCGATCACCAACCCATCTTCGAGGCTTTGTTTTTCATGCGTGCACATCAGATCCGAGGCGAAAAACCCCTTTTCGGTGTTGTAAATCGCGTAGCTTCGACCGTTGTGCTCCCACGGAATCAGATCTTCTTCGTCGATGTCATCGGTGGCACATGCGTCAATCCAGGTCGTCATTTTGCTGGCTCCAAGTTTGGCTGATTTAACAGTTCATTGATGTGTTGGCGTCCAATGATCGAGCGCCTCTAGGAACTTTTCCTTTTCGCCCGCAAACATGCCAATATTGGTCTCGGCATAGGGGAAATTTCCTGCCGCTACTTCGCGATGAAACTCTCCAAGGGCCGCCACGCGCTCATCATGAATCTGCTTGTGCAAACGCCCCACTTGGCCAAAGGCATGGGCGTGTTTTGGCGGCTTGCCTTCCTCGCTCACTTCGCCGCAAATATCTGCCACGAAAGAGAAAACCGCATCTCCGCCCGGACCGGAGCCCAACGAAAATGTCACGATGCTTGTCTTGCCGTTTACAGCTGTCAGCACTTCTTCGGCGATACATTCAGCCTCTACCGCGAAAACGCCAACATCTTCCATACGTTTGATCGTCTCCCAGATCTGCATCGCTTCTTCAGCCTTTCGCCCGAACGCCCGCAGACCGCCACAATGGTGGCTGAAGGTTGGGATCAAACCGATATGGCTTTGCACCGGAATGCCCTCACTCGCCATCCACTCCATCACGTCAAAAGACCGCAATGTGTAGTACATATCCGCGCCCCGGCGCATCGCCTCATATGCATGAGCCACGATCTCATCATCCGATCCAAACTGCGCCCAAGAAGACCCTGCCCCGGTGAAGATCGCCGGTGCCAGTTCGCGCACATCCTCCATCTGATCAGTCCCTACAACAAACAGATCAATCTCCGCATCGACACAGGCCTTAATCTCATTGCGGTCTGCCGGGTTGGCCATCGACAATTGTCGTCCTGACCCTTTCAGCGCCTTCAAATCTGCTACAGTAAAATTCCGCATGGCGGGATTGCGGCTGAAATCGTAGATGCGCTTCATTCTAAAGTTCCTGTTTTGTGTGATTCAATTTTCTAACGGTCCTATCTCTTTGTAGTCTGGCAAAACCTCTGACCGACCACATTTATCAAAATCCGCGAGCCTTACATCGTACGCTGCGCAACCCGTTCAACAGGACCACCTTCGGTGATCATATGCGGAGCTTGTCGGATGGTTGCGGCTTTGGTCTGGTGGCCAAAACTCCGGCGGATCACCACGCTTAGTACCTCAAGGTTTGTTTTCCAAAACCCCGGATCGGGGTCCGGAGTTTGATCTTCAATCGCATCAGCCAGTTGCGGCAGCGCATGAAATGGCACTTGAGGATACAGGTGATGCTCCACGTGATTGTTCATGTTCATATAGAGGAAGTTCGCCAGCCAACTGCCTTTGAATGACCGTGTGCTTTCCAAGATCGAAGGCGAATTTTCCTGCAACTCAACATGCTGAATCAAGGTGAACAACAGCATCACCGGCGCGCCCAGCACGCGGGGCACCGCGATAAACCAGATCGGCCACCAGATGCCAAAGAGCGGCGCTACCGCAATCAGGGTGTAAATTGCCAGCATGATCCGCGCATTGCGGGTCATCTTGCCAAACTCACCCTCGGGCGTAACCATCTTCATGGTGTCAGAATATTGCTTGGTCGCCAATTGCACGAAGACATGCATGTGGAACCGCAGCAAGGCAAAGCCAGTGATTTCGGCAATCCAGCCGCCAAACCCCATTGGTGTGTCAAACGGCATTTGGCTGTCTTTACCAACATGCCAGGTGAATGTGTGGTGGTTGGTGTGTGTGTACCGCCGATGCAGAGGCTCTTCCATGTAAATCAGCGATGTCACCCATAGAACAGCCTCGTTCAACGAACGGGTACGAAAAGCTGTGCCATGTGCGGTTTCATGGCTGAAGGAATAGGCCGGTACCGTTAGGAAGATTCCGTGCAGGAACATCGCAGGCCACATCCATATAGTCCCCAAACTTATCCAGATCAAAACGCCGGTCAAAGCCAAGGATCCGCCCCACTTCGCCAGATATTTCAAACCGGGGCGATCTGATCGCCCCGCAATGGACTTGAGTGTTTTCTTGTCCAACTTCACCCCGGAAGAGGCAGCATTTGTAGGAACATAATCGGGCATTTCAGTACTCCGATATCAAGCCCAAAGGCATGAATGGTTTGACGTCTGACCTGCTCTACTGATCAGACGCTTCAAGAAAAAAGGTAGGGCTTGATAAAACCCGGCGCTGCATCCGCAGATCAGCTTGCGTAGTCCGAGTTTTCTGCGTCTAAGATGGCCATCATCTCTGACATATGCGCCTCGGCCTGATCCGGGTAATCTTCCAATTCTTTTGCGGTTTTCTCTGCGATCTCATCGCTGAGAACCCTCAGCGGCTGTCCGGTTTGCAGGGCACGGATATATGTTTCGGCCGCGCGCTCGAAATAGTACAGGCGGTTGAAGGTATCGGCGACATTTTCACCAAGGATCAGCACGCCGTGGTTGCCCATGATCATCACTTTGACTTTGGGGTCTTTGAGCATCGAGGCGCAGCGCTCTCCCTCGCTTTCAAACGCCAGTCCGCCAAACTCTTCATCAATCACGTAACGATTGTAAAAGGTCGCGGTATTCTGATCGATCGGCGGCATATTACTGTCGGCCAAGCAGGCCAAAACCGTCGCATGAATAGAATGTACATGCATCGCGCAGCGCGCATGTGGGCATAGGCGATGGATGCCACCATGCAACCCCCAGGCTGTCGGATCTGGCGCACCGGGACGATCCAGCACATCCGGATCATTCGCATCCAATAACAACAGGTCTGAGGCCTTGATCCGGCTGAAATGACGTTGGTTGGGGTTGATCAGGAATTGAGTGCCATCATCATTAACCGCAAGGCTGAAATGGTTCGCCACCGCCTCGTGCATATTCAGGCGTTCGGTCCAACGAAAGGCGGCTGCCAGTTCAGTGCGTTCCTTCCAAAAAGCGATATTTGGGTTATGCGTGGCTGTCTGAACGTTCATTTTGCGGCCTCCTCAGTTGCTGTCGCACATGTTGCCCAAGCCCGCTAAACTTTACAAACAATGGATTCAACGTCATGACATTAGTATTACTAATGTATAAATTGTGTATAGAATGAACAACTCCAACCTCCCCCCCCTGAACTGGCTTCGTGCGTTTGAATCTGCGGCTCGGCATCTTTCGTTCACGCAGGCTGCGGCCGAGCTGAATCT
Organism: Roseovarius albus; assembly: GCF_900172335.1. Taxonomy (GTDB): domain Bacteria; phylum Pseudomonadota; class Alphaproteobacteria; order Rhodobacterales; family Rhodobacteraceae; genus Roseovarius; species Roseovarius albus. The sequence goes on along the minus strand of NZ_FWFX01000001.1, from coordinate 337,813 downwards.
TACGCAGTCAGCGATCTCTCAACACGTCCGCAGTCTCGAAGGATTCTTGGGTCGTGAACTTTTCATTCGCCGCACCCGAGCTTTGATGCTCAGTGAAGCCGGTGCCAACTATCTGCCCACAGTTCGCGAGGCTTTTGACCTCTTGGCACATGGCACACAGGCAATGACGCGGGGGGATCGCGGAAAATCGATCATTCTCCAGTGCAACATGGCATTTTCCGTTTTCTGCCTGGCCCCGCGTCTCCACAATCTTCACGCGGCCTTCCCATGGCTCAGGCTCAATATTGTGACCCCGATCTGGGATCCTGAACGCCATGCGGAACATGCCAACGTTGAAATCCGCTTCGGCCGCCCGGCCGAGATGTCAGAAAACGCCATCCCCCTGCCCCGAGACAGATTTTATCCCATCTGCCACCCCGACTATCAACAAGGCCAAATTGACCTTGAAACTGCAACCTTAATGGACTGCTCCGGAATTATGGGAAATTGGGAAACTTGGTATAAATCGCAGGGAAAACCCTTCAATCGAGCAAATGAGGTTCACCTCAGCTCGACCTACTCGGTCTCAATCAGCGCCGCCTTGGCCGGAGCAGGCTTGGCAATGGCACACGATACGTTGGTTGTTGACCTTCTTCAAAGCGGCCAATTAATCCGCCCTTTCGATCACCGGCCAGAGCTGCTCGAAGCCTACCACATCATCCCGCCAGCTAGCCATGCCGACACCCCCGCGACTCGGGCCTTTATGTCATGGATGGCAGAAGAATTTTTGAACCGCGACTTTGATGCTTAAACTGATTCTTCTTCCAAATGCAGCTTCATGTCGATCAATACTTGCTGAAGCATCGTTGTTTCTTTCAACAAGCGTTTTGCTTCGTTGACCGTTATGATCCCATCTTCGATGGACGTCTGATATTCCGCCATCAACATTGCAAATCGCTGGCTCAACGCGATAACATCGGTGTTTACCCCACCTTTGTCGTCATTGTTTTTCCGACGCTCATCAAATTGCAGGGTAATTCCCTTCAATTCAGCTAACGCACTCGTGACATGCGGATAAGACGAGGCTTCCTCCAACGCCGCGACAGCATCTATCGGCATGAAGCGATCAGAATGCTCGTCGTGATCAGAATAATACCGACCAAGGGTAGCCTTGGATTTGCCAGTCAACTCACATGCGGGTTCAATCCCCACATCCTTGACCAGCGCTTCGGTGTGCTTTTTCAGATAACTTCCGACAGTTGACATCTCGTTACTTCCACTACTTCCCCCTTACATGTGGGGAACATATGATTTTTTTTCCCATTAAACTCTTTATCGGGAAATGTCATTGCTAAAACAATCCCGATGTTAAGGGACGTAATGAGTGTTGGCCTTTTGGCCATAGCGCGAGGCAGGAACCAAGTGGTGTAAATTTGTCCGGTTTTCCTGTTTTGGCAGTCGAAGATACCAAGGTCTCCATCCCCGGAAGTCTATCCCTCCTTGCCCGTCGACTGAGCCTGCCTCGCTCCCCTATTCCCGGATCACGCTCGTTCGACCAACACTGAGCCAACAGAATAACCAGCTCCAAACGAGCAAATCAGCCCCACATCACCAACAAGGAAATCATCCGAATATTTTGAAAACGCTATGATCGACCCCGCAGAGGAAGTGTTTGCATAGTCTTGCAATATATTGGGCTGTTCGTGCGGTTCAGGTGTGCGCCCCATGACCTTACGGCCGATAAAGTCATTCATCGATTTATTCGCTTGATGCAACCAAAGGCGTTTCAACTGATTGGCGCTGACACCTTCATCGGTCATGTGCTCGGCGATGTGTTGTGATACGAGCGGCAATACTTCCTTAAAAACCTTGCGCCCTTCCTGCACAAACAACATGTCCCTTCGGTCTTCCATCCCATACGCGCGTGTTCGACGCAGGTATCCATTGTTATTGCGGATGTTGTTCGAGAACTGCGTCGCGCAACGGCTTGACCTAATAATAAAATGATCGCCCTTCGCATCTTCCGCCCGTTCGATCAAAACAGCCGTGCACACATCCCCAAAAATAAAGTGACAATCGCGATCCCGCCATTCCAGATGCCCCGAGCAAATCTCCGGGCTCACAACCAGGGCTCGTTTGGCCGACCCAGTGCGCACCATATCCGCGGCGGCTTGGATGCCAAAGGTCGCCGATGAGCAGGCAACATTCATATCAAACGCAAACCCACCCGCACCTAACAATTGCTGAATCTCGACCGCAATCGCCGGATACGGACGCTCATGATTCGAGGCCGCACAAATGACCAGATCAACTTCACTGGCATCTCGTTGAGCCTGATCCAGCGCCTTGGTACAGGCCTCCACCGCCATCTCAGCCATAATTCCCGGCTCGTCATTGCCCCGCTCACGCAGATGCGGATGCATCACATCGGGATCCAGAACCCCGGATTTATTCATGACATAGCGCTGCTCAATCCCCGAGGCGTTCACAATAAACTCAGAAGACGACGGATGCTTGGCCCTCAATTCCCCTGCTTTGATGGCATCCGCGTTTGCTACATTGAATTTCTCAACATATGCGTTGAACGTGGCCACCAGTTCATCATTGGTGATGATCTCTTCTGGGGTAAAAATACCGGTTCCTGAAATCGCGGGCACAAACATAGGTCTCTCCAAACTTTAAGGGCAGTTTCCAGAACCCGACCCCGCCATCAAGATTAACGCTACGGCAATTCCTATTTCAGCGCCAGCATGCCTAAACGTCAGCAATAATATTCGGGGGCTCTTCCCCGTTCAAAGCCGCGCGCAGGTTCTCAACCGCCATCAAACCCATTTCCACACGTACTTCCAAAGCGGCGGTTCCCAGATGCGGCAGCAAAACGACGTTCTCCATGCCCTTCAGCACCTCAGGCACAGCCGGTTCGCGCTCGTAAACATCCAACCCGGCGCCTGCAATACGGCTTTTCTCCAAGGCCGATATCAAAGCTTTTTCTTGCACGACATCGCCACGCGCAACATTGATCAGATAGGCGTCTGAGTTCATCGCATGAAGAATCTCAGCCCCAATCATGTGGCGCGTGGTGTCATCTGCTGGAACGGTCATTACCAAAAAGTCCACCTGTGCGGCCAGTGCGGCCAGCGCATCCACTCTGGTTGTCGCAAAATCCAGTTCTTTGGCCGAGCGGCTGAAATATTTCACCTTCATGCCAAAGCCGAAGTGACAGCGACGTGCCACTGCCTGACCAATGCGCCCCATGCCGACAATACCGACGGTCTTGCCGGTGACATGCTGACCCAGCATCTGAGTTGGATTCCAACCTTCCCACTCACCAGAACGTACCAGCCGTTCCCCTTCCCCGGCGCGTCGAGCGCACATCAGGATCAAGGTCATCGCAATATCTGCTGTGGCATCCGTCACCGCACCCGGCGTGTTGGTCACCATCACGCCGGCCTCCCGAGCGGCCTCGACATCAATATGGTTATACCCAACTCCAAAGTTTGCCAGAACTTTGCACCTTGGTTGATCGGCATCACGGAATACCTCGGCGGAAAATGCATCTCCCAAGGTCGGCAATACGCCATCATACAGTGCCAAAGCTGCACGCATCTGGCCGATTTTAAGCGGAGCGGTTTCCGTGCGAATCTCCACTTCGAAATATTCGCGGGCCTTTTCTACAACCGTGTCCGGCAAAGGTCGGGTCAGATACACACGTTTCAATGCAACCGCCCCCCATTTGGAACATCCTGATCTGGTTTTGCCAGTACAATATTGCCATTTTCATCCGTAAACCCACATACCAGAACCTCAGACATAAACGGTCCAATCTGACGCGGCGGGAAATTCGTAACTGCAACCACCTGCTGCCCGATCAATCCCTCTGGCGTGTAATGCACGGTGATCTGAGCCGAAGATTTTTTTTCCCCAATCTCAGGGCCAAAATCGATCCACAGTTTGATCGCAGGCTTTCGCGCTTCGGGGAAAGGCTCAGCCCGCACAACGGTACCCACGCGCAATTCAACACTCAGAAAGTCGCCAAAACTAATTTCAGCCATCACGCAGCTCCTTTGACCGGTCCGTCGCAGCTTTCACCGTCTGCACCATCAAGTGCGGAAGCCCAGACTGTTCCTGCATCAGCACCTCCAGCCCTGCTTGTGTCGTTCCATTCGGGCTGGTCACATTCAACCGCAATTGCGATGGTGTTTCTTCAGCATCCTCGGCCAGTGCACCAGCTCCCGCAACCGTGGCCTTGGCCAGTTGCATCGACAGCTCAGCACATAGCCCCTGCGCCTCCCCTGCAGCCGCCAGACATTCGATCATATGAAAAACATATGCTGGGCCGGATCCACTGACGCCGGTCACCGCATCCATCTGATCTTCGTTTTCCAGCCGAACCACTTGCCCCACGGCCTGCAACAGACCTTCAGCCAAGGTTAACTGCGTTGCCGAAGTATGTGCATTCCCCACAATTGCCGTGATGCCCTTACCAACGGCAGCGGGCGTATTCGGCATTGCGCGGACAATCGGGCTTTGCGCACCCAGCGCCTCTTCAAAGGCCGCAATCGTCGTGCCAGCGGCAACTGACACAAACAGCGTATTACCATTCCCCATCGCTGCAATCGTCGGCAACGCGTCGCCCATCATCTGCGGCTTAACTGCAATCAAAACGATGGCTGGCTTCTCGGGGACCTCGTCATTGATGTGAACACCCGTAGCCTTCAGCCACTCGGATGGATACGGATCGATGACCCAGACGGAGCCTGCGGGCAATCCGCCCTTCAGCCAACCATCCAGCATGGCTGATCCCATCTTGCCGCAGCCCAACAACACTAGCCCGCCTGCGGCCACATCCTTCATATCCATCAATGCCCCCAATACTCAGTTATTGAGGGGTATTCTTACGCACGCCCGAATGCCTCTGCAATGGCGACTTGCAGGGCGTCTTGCGGGCTCCGATCACCCCAGATCGCCAGTTGAAAGGCTGGATAGAACCGCTCAGCATTCATCACTGCGGAATTGATCAAGGTGTTGATCTGTTCCGGGCTCACGCTTTGCGCCCCTGCCATCACAAGACCGTAGCGATAGACCATCAGTTTTGGTTCTTTCCAGAAGGTAAATGCACCTGACCAGCACTGGTCATTCACATCGTTCAACATCTGGTACAGAATTGGAAGCTTCTCGTTCGGCGGCTCCATTTCAAACGTGCAGACCATCCGCAACGTCTCATCGTAGCCAGACCAGGCCAGTGTTATGGAATAGGTTCGCCACTGCCCTTCGACTGCCATAGCGATCTGATCATCGGCTATACGATCGAATTCCCAGTCGTAATGCTCGGCCAGATGTTCAACGATATCTATTGGGTGAAGGTCTTCTTGCAAGAACTGCTCGGACAATGCCATGGCGCCACCTCTTTTTGCTGTAGCGGCTGGGGCATGGCAGCGCCCCAAGCGCTAGGTGCCTGCTCTATAAACGGGGGAGAATTCCCTCGCCTATACCAGATATGGTGGAGTGTTTATTGGAACCTGTAAAGCAATTTATTGGGGATAACCTCAATAAGTTGTGGATGAATAGAAAATCGCATCAAGATAGCGCTTTCAGGAAATTAACATACCGCGCACAGCGATTTCCCGCATGCGTCTCTAAAATCTCGGATTTTTCGTTGGATTGGATCACCTTGCCACACAGGGCGAAACTAACGCATGAACCGGCTGCGCGCGTTTTCAGAGGTCGACAGCTTCAACATGAATTCCGCCAACAGTGACGTGGCCTGTTTCCGTGCATCCGGGTCAGTAATCACAGCCATCTTTTTGGTGGGCATCAATCTTTCGCTAAATACGAATCTCTTTAGGCAAAGCGCCAGCTTCGGCCATCATACGGAAACCCACGGCCTACGAAGCATCGCCAATAGCATCACCACTACGAACTGGCAAAGGCGCGCCTTCTGCTTCGCGCCCTTGTAATATCCTCTCTGTCGATGCCTTTAGCATGCGGCGTTCCGAGAGTTTATCTAGCTCGCGTGACATAGTCTTATTGGCCCTTCGCCTCCAGCGCATCCAAACGAGCCATAAGCGCCTCATTCTCTTCGCGAGCCTTCTGTGCCATGGCCCGCACTGCATCGAACTCTTCGCGAGTTACAAAATCGCGATCCGCCAACCAACGATCAATCATTGATTTCATCGCTGTTTCTGCTTCGTCTTTGGCCCCCTGAGCCACGCCCATAGCGTTGGTCATCAGTTGCGATATATCGTCCAGAACCTTGTTGCGGGTTTGCATTGCTCTCTCCGGTATTACATGTGGGTCCTATATGGGCATCAAAAGCGCGGGGGGCAAGGTTGACTCCGCCACAAGCACAGGCAAATACACGCATATGCAGGCAGTTATCCAATTCCCCGAGATTTCCCCCGAGATTTTCACCGTTCCCCTCTTTGGGATGGAGTTCTCGCTGCGCTGGTACGCGCTTTCCTACATTGTTGGCATCTTGATCGGTTGGCGAATAGTCGTGCACGCCGTGCGCAGCCCCGGCCTGTGGCCCGGCGGAACCGCTCCAATCACCGAGAAACAGGTCGAGGATTTGCTGACATGGGTCATCCTCGGCGTGATACTCGGTGGCCGGTTAGGGTTCGTGCTATTTTATCAACCCGGCTATTACCTCTCGAATCCCATGCAGATTCTGCAAGTCTGGCAGGGTGGTATGTCCTTTCACGGCGGCCTTTTGGGCGTTATCACCGCCTGTTTCTTGTTTTCCCGCAAGCAAGGAATCCCCTTCTGGACGTTGGCCGACGTGCTCTGCATGGCCACGCCAGTGGGTCTCTTGCTGGGGCGCCTTGCCAATTTCATCAACGCCGAACTTTGGGGCCGTCCCACAGATTTGCCCTGGGGGGTGATATTTCCCGGTGCAGCGGCTCAGGACTGCCCTGGTATCGTGCCCGGTCTCTGTGCCCGCCACCCCTCACAGCTATACGAGGCCCTGCTCGAAGGTCTGATTTTGGGTGCAGTTTTGCTGTATCTCGCTCACCGCCGTGGCGGTTTGCGCTTCCCCGGACGTCTGACCGGTGTATTTTTCATCGGCTACGGCCTTGCCCGCTTTTTGGTCGAACACGTCCGCCAGCCTGACGCGCTGTTCGTGTCCGAAGGCAACCCGCTTGGCCTCGCCTTCCACATCAACGGTATTGGTCTGACTATGGGACAGGCGCTGTCGATCCCGATGATTCTGTTTGGTATCGCAGTCATTCAATATTCCCGCAGGCATAAGGCGTGACCACACTCAAGGACATCCTGATCACCCGGATCAAATCAGACGGCCCAATCACGCTGGCCGACTATATGGTCACCTGCCTGAGCCACCCTGAACATGGCTACTACGCCACGCGAGATCCCCTTGGCGCGGCAGGTGATTTCACAACAGCGCCAGAAATCAGTCAGATGTTTGGTGAACTGGTTGGCCTATCATTGGCACAGACTTGGCTGGATCAAGGCGCGCCGACCCCCTTCACTTTGGCCGAAGCTGGGCCCGGACGAGGGACCCTGATTGCCGATGTCCTGCGCGCTACAAAAATGGTGCCCGGTTTTCACGATGCGCTTAGGCTGCATCTGATCGAAACCTCGCCGACCCTGCGCGCCAAGCAACAGGCCACAATCGAAAAAGATGGCATCAATTGGCATACATCAGTCCAAACTCTGCCCCAGAAACCCTTATTTCTAATCGCTAATGAGTTTTTCGACGCTCTGCCCATCCGCCAATTCAAGCGTGAGGGCGAAGCGTGGCGCGAGCGCCTTGTGAGTGTTGCCGCGACAAACCTTACGCTTACATGGTCGAATCCGGTTGCCCCTGCGGAATTAACACACCGCCTTACAGACACCCGCGACGACGATATAGTTGAACTGCATGAAGCCACGATCTCCTATGCGGCCCATCTTGGGAGCATTATCAATACCCATGGCGGCATGGCTCTGATCTTTGACTATGGCGACTGGCGCTCTTTAGGGGACACGTTTCAAGCGGTATCCAACCACCAATCGATTGATCCCTGTACCGAACCGGGCAATGCTGACCTAACTGCTCACGTCGATTTTGAAGCGCTAGCCAGTGCCGCCCTCCCCGCCAAATACAGCCGCCTCACGCCGCAGGGAATTTTTCTGGAGCGGCTCGGCATCACCCAACGCGCAGAAAAGCTGGCCGAAAACCTCTCCGGCGCCTCTCTGAATACGCACGTCAAAGCATATCAACGCTTGACCAGCCCCGAAGAAATGGGGACGCTCTTCAAGGTGATCGCCCTCTATCCCGACGGCGCATCCCCCCCGCCCGGAGTGGAGCCATGACCCTAGAGATCCTGACCTCAGACAGCCTCACCCCCCTGCGCCATGGGTTCTTTACCCGCAAGGGCGGCGCATCATCGGGTGTCTTCGAGGGGCTGAACTGCGGTCAGGGTTCTTCGGATCAGGACGACATTGTTAAAATCAACCGCACTCGCGTGGCCGAGGCCATGGGTGTTGAATTGTCGCATCTCACAACGGTTTATCAAGTTCACTCTGCCACGGTCGAAGTGATCGACGGGCCGCTCACAGAACGACCCAAGGCCGACGCCATGGTCACCAAAACACCTGGACTGGCCGTCGGCATTCTGACCGCCGATTGCCAGCCGGTTCTCTTCGCGGATGCTGAGGCTGGCGTCATCGGCGCAGCACATGCAGGTTGGCGAGGGGCTGTTGACGGTGTGCTTGAGGCCACAATTGAAGCCATGGAAACTCTTGGCGCCAATCGGGCCCGGATTAACGCAGTGATCGGACCATCAATAAGCCAAGCTGCCTATGAAGTCGGACCCGAGTTCATTGAAACGTTCGTGGACCACGATCCAGACAACGCGCGGTTCTTTGCCAACGGCAAAGAGGGACACTATCAGTTCGACTTGACAGGATTTGGCTTGCACGTGTTGCGTCAAGCTGGTGTGGCTCACGCTGAATGGATCCGGCACTGTACCTATTCCGACCCAAGTAGATTTTACTCTTATCGTCGAACAACCCATGCCAAGGAAGCAGACTATGGCCGTCTGATCTCAGCGATTTGCTTGTAGGTCTTGGGCAACAAAAATATGATTGAATTCTCTGGCTTGCGTGAGTTCAAACACCCCGTATTTTGGCTGCCGTCTTTTCACAATGATGCATTCGATTTTATCAACTCTGAACAATCTGACTGAGACATACAATCGCCACAATCACTATGCCTTCGAATAAATATGTACCTACAGACGCAATATTATAATAATAATTTCAATTACTTGAGATAATTTCCAACTTCAAAACGTTTCCACTTCGCACTTATCCATTCGACTGGGAAAGCCCGATCTTTACGCCATCAGTGACACAGATTGGCCCCAAAGTTCTTGCACAATTTTTGCAACCCGCAAATCGCAATTCTGTCCGCCGATCTTCCAAAGGAGCCTTAATATGAAATACCGCTGGAAGACAGCAAATCGCTTTGCGCTACTAGTTCACACGAGCACGACAGCTACTTTGCAATCCATTGGATATGCAGCCCACAGTCAATCTTTCTCAGCCACTGAATGCTCCCTATGATCTCAACAATACTTCAAAACATTTTCAAATTTCTGCGGCCTGTCCACGAACAGTGCTTTCAATACGTTGAACCGGTGCGCATCGAAAACGCACCATATAGTTTCAATTTTCTCTCACTAGCAGGGGGGACATACAAATGACGATGACCCCTTACTCAACAAATATGAGACCCAACGCTCTGGCGATCCGCAAGCGACAGGATTCACATCCCGACCTCAAACGCCAGCCGGAACGACGTTCTCTTTTGATGCGCAAGTATCAATGTACTTATCAGTCGGCCGATGGGGAAGTTCGCCATTCTGATCAGATTGCTCCAGCCTTGCCACTGTTTGAATCGGCCTTCTCAGCATTCGCACGCGGCACATTGATTGAAACCGAGCAAGGGCAATTTGCCATCGAGGACCTTGAGCCTGGCATGAACGTGATAAGCCCCGGTAGCGCGTCCTCTGAAATCATCTGGATCGGCTCTATGACAATAGTGCCGGGCGCGGGGCCCGCAGGATATCAATGTTCTAACTTGACCCGCGTAATGTCGAACGCTCTGGGAATGAATCGGCCCGGTCATGATTTAATCTTTGGCCCCGGCGCCCGCATGTTAACCCGTCCTGCTGGCTTGCACGAAGCATCAAAAGACAATCGTCTGCTGACGCCCGTTAACGATCTGGCAGATGGCGACAATATCATCAGTATTTTGCCGCCACGTCCGGTTGAAGTGTTTCACCTGTGTCTTAATCAGCATTCATTGATCAGTGCTTCGGGCCTCGAAGTCGAAAGTTTCCACCCTGGCCCACGTTTTGAATCGACGCTGGGAGAAAACATGCTGTCGCTGTTCATGTCGTTGTTTCCGCACGTTCACCACCCGGAAGATTTCGGAAGCCTCCACATACAACGCCTTCCCATCATGTCAGCGAATGGTACAGAGGTCGCTTGAGTTCAAACCGAAACCGCTCAAGCAGATTTATTCAGACGCTCTTCCAGAACATCAAAAGGTACACCCGGTTCATCCTTCGCCCCGCGGATCACAAGCGATGTCTTCACGCTCGCAACATTTTCCGCCGCCGTCAGCTGTTCGGTTAAAAACCTCTGAAATGTGCTCAAATCGGGTGCTGCGCACTTCAAAATAAAATCCACTTCGCCGTTCAGCATGTGACATTCACGCACTAAAGGCCAACTTTGGCACAGCGCCTCAAAGGCACTCAGGTCAGCTTCAGCTTGGCTGACCAGCCCCACCATAGCGAAAACCTGAACCTCAAAGCCCAACTCCCGCGCATCAACATCCGCATGATAGCCCTTGATGTACCCGGTTTCCTCCAACGTACGAACCCGGCGCAGACATGGTGGCGCCGAAATACCGACACGCTTGGCCAATTCAACATTGGTCATGCGCCCATCGGCTTGTAGTTCCGCTAGAATTTTACGGTCAATCGGATCGAGTCGGGTAGTCGGCATTCAGTCACTCCAAATTACAGATTCAATACACCAGAGGGTAGACCTGCGCAATATTGTTTCAAACATCTGTAACTTTATTAACTATTCGCACCTTAGATCGGCCATTTTAGTCAGCTGTGCTCTGTGAGCTCCATTGAAAATAATGCAATTTGTGTTTCTATCAGACCAATCAGGCTCTTCTGCCTAATACAAACGCAAGCTATAGTTAGCACAGTCCAGCAGTAAACGACAAAAGGTAAGCGCCCGATGGCCGCGCAGGGTAATCCCCCATTTAACATCATGATTATCGGCCAAGGGGGCCGCCTACAATACGAGGCCATCTTGTTCGCCGCCTCTCTAAGGGTTCAATCACCTGGCTTTTCTGGCCGTCTGATCGTTGCCGAGCCTCAGAGCGGCCCACAATGGCCCCAAGACCCATCGATCCGGAGCAAACAAACCCGAGACCTTCTAGAAGAGCTTGGAGCCGAGATCATTCCTTTTGAATCAAAACACTTCGGCGAGCACTACCCCTACGGAAACAAAATCGAAGCGCTTTTTGCCCTACCCAAAGGCGAGCCCTTTGTTTTTTTTGACACCGACACCTTGGTTTTGAATGATTTATCTCAAGTCCCGTTCGACTTTGATCGCCCGAGTGCCTCGCTCAGGTGCGAAAACACTTGGCCAGAAATTCAGCTATATGGCCCAGGATACACTGCGACTTGGAAATCGCTTTATGATCAATTCGGGCTCGACTTCGAAAGCTCGCTGGACACCACCTACCCCGATGAATTCTGGCGAAGGTATCTCTATTTCAATGCTGGTTTTTTCTATTACAAATGCCCTCATCAGTTTGGTGAAAAATTTCTGGAATATGCGCTCGCCATTCGCGATGACACTCCAGAGGAGTTGATCTGCCAATCGCTTGACCCTTGGCTTGATCAGGTTGCCCTCCCACTTGTCATTCACGCACTTGGAGGCGGCAACCACACCCTCCCTCCAGACCTTTTGGACGGACAAGTTACTTGCCATTATCGCATGCTTCCCCTGCTCTATGCCCGAGAGTCTGATCAGGTTGTCAATGTGCTAGAAGACATCACCGCGCCAAATCGCCTGAAAAAGGTTCTCAAACACTATGATCCGATCAAATTCATGATCTACCATGGCCGCGGACAAAAAGTGCGCAACTTGTTCGACCGTAACAACCTCCCCCGCAAAGAACAGGCCATCCGCAACACCATCAAGCGCAATGGTTTCTGGATGCGTTAGGCCGCAATTCGCAATTGTGGCCACAAAACATATCCCCTAGTGTTCCGGCAAAATTTTCGCAGGAGGAACACCTATGGCCTATGGCTTTGATACATTGCAAATACACGCTGGCGCCCGCCCTGACCCGGCTACCGGCGCGCGCCAGACCCCGATTTATCAAAGCACGGCCTACGTGTTTCGCGATGCCGAACATGCAGCCGCCCTCTTCAACCTGCAAGAAGTCGGCTACATCTACTCCCGCTTGACCAACCCAACCGTGGCCGTCTTGCAAGAACGTGTCGCCACTCTGGAAGGAGGCGTTGGTGCTGTTTGCTGCTCCTCTGGCCACGCCGCCCAGATCATGGCCCTGTTCCCGCTAATGGCGCCGGGTCGGAATGTCGTGGTGTCCACCCGTCTCTATGGCGGCTCTGTCACCCAGTTCAGCCAAACCATCAAACGTTTCGGCTGGTCGGCCAAATTCATTGATTTTGACGATACCGACGCCATCGCAGCCGCGATCGATGATGACACCCGCGCCGTGTTCTGTGAATCCATCGCCAATCCCGGTGGATATATCACCGATCTGCCGGTCATCGCAAAAATCGCCGACGACGCAGGCCTGCCGTTGATTGTCGACAACACCAGCGCCAGCCCCTACTTGTGTCGCCCAATCGAGCACGGCGCAACGTTGGTCGTGCACTCGTTAACCAAATACCTGACGGGCAACGGCACTGTCACCGGCGGCGTGGTTGTGGATTCTGGAAAATTCGACTGGTCCGCCTCGGACAAGTTCCCTTCCCTGTCGCAGCCCGAAGAAGCCTATCACGGCCTGAAATTCCACGAGACCTTTGGCCCACTCGCCTTCACCTTCCACGGCATTGCCATCGGCCTGCGCGATCTTGGCATGACCTTGAACCCGCAAGCCGCGCACTACACACTGATGGGGACCGAGACCCTGTCCCTGCGCATGCAGAAACACGTGGAAAATGCGCAGATCGTTGCGGAATGGCTTGAAAAAGATGACCGTGTTGAGGCCGTCACCTATGCAGGCCTCAAATCTTCCCCGTATCACAAACGCGTTGCCAAGATCTGCCCCAAGGGGGCTGGGGGTTTGTTTACTGTCACGCTCAAAGGCGGCTATGACTCCTGTGTCAAACTGGTCGATAGCCTTGAATTGTTCAGCCATGTTGCCAATCTTGGCGATACACGGTCGCTCATCATCCACTCGGCGTCGACCACGCACCGTCAGCTGACTGCAGAACAGCAGACGGCCGCAGGTGCGGCTCCAAACGTGGTTCGGATCTCCATCGGCATCGAAGACCCCGACGACATCATCGCAGATCTTGATCAGGCCCTATCCAAGGCTTCTATCTAAAATCTCAGACCCTGCCATCTGCGCTTTCCCGCCGGTGGCAGGGCTTTCGCTTTGCCTTGATGTAAAGCTCGTGTAAAATTCGCGCACTGGGGGAATCCCCTTTTGTTTCAGGTTACTGTGCAGACACTCACAATGAAGCCAACCTTTGCTCTTTCCCTCTCTATGGATGGCATTCGCCTGGTCCATATTGCAGCCGATCCCGAAGTCCACGTGGGAACCGTACCTCTCGACAGTCCGTCATTGACGTCTGATCTGTCTGACCTTAGGGATGCCGCACAAGTCATTGAAGAATATGAATTTTCAACAACGTTGATCATCCCGAACGATCAAATCCGTTACCTCTCGACCGACCCGCAAGGTGCACCAGAAGAAGATTTCACCGAGATCGCACGCCAGACGCTCGTGGGAGCCACGCCTTATGCAGTTGATGACCTCGCCATTGATTATTGCGTGGATGCAGGTGTCTTGCGAATTGCCGCCGTGGCCCAAGACACCCTTCAGGAGGCGGAAACCTTTGCTATAGAACACGGGTTCAATCCCGTGCTTTTCAGTGCCTTGCCAAACAGCACGGACTTCATCGGTGCACCGAATTTTGGAGCAACGCAACACGCTGAAGATACGCTTATTGCGGAGCCTAAGCTCACGTTTGATCCTGAGCCCAGTAAAGAAGTTGAAACCGAAAAAGAAGGTACAGAGGAAGTAGCTACAGTCTCTGTCGAAACTATCACTGAGGATCTATCGGCTCCGAGCGATCCAGCATCAAGTGCGGACACTGACGCTTCAGATGTCGTTGAAGCTTCTGATGATATCGATACCGCCGACGCAGAGGCAGAAAGCGCTCCAACCGAAGTTTCACCATCTGCGAACAGCACTTCCTCCGAGCCAACACCAACGTCAGCCATTGCAAGTGCGCCAAAGGTACAAGCCGAACAATCTTTGCTTGCGACAAAGTCACCTCCAACCCAACGCAGACCACGCAATCCAGCTTTGATAGCGGCGGGTGTTGTTGGTCTGGTCGTGTTGAATCTGGCCATCTGGCCACCATTGCTGTCAAACGACAAAGAGGTTGCAGAGCGGTCAGCGACCAACATTATTGACGATATTGCGGCATTGCCGGACGAATACACAGGTGACACCGCGCCACTTTCCCCAACGCAGCAATCGACTGCAGAACCCGCTGTAACAATTGAACCCAGCGAACTCAGCTCCGATGAGGCTCGAGCGCGCTATGCGGCCACAGGTGTCTGGCAAAAGGCCCCCCAGCCGCCGCGAACTCCCGATATCACAGACGCCGAAGATTTCTATCAAACGTCGCTAGATCCAGAAGTCCCATCGTCCGATGCGGTTGCCCTCCCAGCGGTGGCTTATTTGCAAACCGACCAGCACCCAAACAGCGAATCACCTTCGCCCGGCGCCGACGTAACCTTCGAATTCGATGACCGTGGGTTGGTTGTTGCCACAGATTATGGTGCGATTACACCGCAAGGCGTAATCGTCTACTCCGGACGCCCAAACGCGTCTCAACCTCCTTGGCCAAAGCGCCACATCGTCGGGCAACCCAAAGAAATCGATGAACCTTTTGCCGCACTCCGCCCGCAAAGCCGCCCCGCAGATCTGAGCGACAGCATTGAACGTAACACCCTCAATGGGCGAACCCTATCAGAGCTGGCAGCATTCCGCCCAAAGATAAGGCCCAAAGCGGTTGAAGAACGCGCAATTTCCACTATATCGCCGGGCGCAAACTCCGAAACCATCAACACCGCCGTGGCTGCTGCAATTCAGTCCAGTGCGCCAGATATTGCTCCGACGAAAGAAGCCGTGACCGCCTCTGTTATGCCAAAGCTGCGCCCCCGCATTGTGGAGAAGGCCGCCAAAAGCCAGCAGACCGCCGCCGTGGCCCAGCCGGTGAGCAAAGCTCAGAAAGTGACCCCCAGCGTGCCAACCTCTGCATCCGTCACCCGTCAGGCGACTGAAAAAAATGCGATCAAACTGCGCCAGATCAATTTGATTGGTGTTTATGGCTCCCCGTCCAACCGCCGCGCCTTGGTGCGAATGGCGAATGGCAGATATAAAAAGGTCACGGTCGGCGACAGGCTGGATGGCGGCAAGGTTGCAGCCATCGGCAAAAGTGAGCTGCGTTACGTCAAAAAAGGCCGCAACATCACGTTGCAGATGCCCAAAGGCTGATTTTTGTCGTAACCAGTAACTTTACCGGCGAAATTACGCACTCAAGATTTGCGCTCGTGTCATAAATCACGCACTATATGCATGTATGCACGACCAAATTCACACGCCCCCGCCAAATAGACCTGATCTTGATCAGGTCCAGTTCTCATCCCCTGCCGAACAAAGACGGAGCATCTGATGGATAGCTTTCTGTTCCTTGCATCCGTTTACCTTGCCGCTGCCGTAATCGCTGTCCCCGTAGCCGCGCGCCTCGGTCTGGGCTCGGTTCTGGGATATCTCGCGGCAGGCATCGCCATCGGGCCTATTCTTGGCCTTGTTGGCGGGCACGAGACCGAAGAATTGCAACACTTTGCCGAATTCGGCGTTGTGATGATGCTCTTCCTGATTGGTTTGGAACTCGAACCTCGTGCGCTTTGGGACATGCGACACAGGCTCTTGGGCCTCGGCGGGCTGCAAATCGCACTGACCACGATCGCTGTGATGATCGGGGCAATGGCGTTTGGGGTATATTGGAGCGTGGCGCTCGCCATCGGGCTTGTTTTTGCTCTCTCCTCCACCGCGATCGTGCTACAAACCCTATCTGAAAAAGGTTTGATGCAAACTGGCGGTGGGCGATCTGCCTTCTCGGTTTTGCTGACCCAAGATATCGCCGTCATCCCGATGCTGGCCTTCCTGCCTCTTCTGGCGCTGCCCAAAACGCCGCAAGAGGTTCTAACCGAGGTCTTCGATAACCTCAGTGAAGTTCACGAGGAAGCTGATCACGCCACCCACGAAACACATGAAGCGGCAGTCCACTTCATCCAGAGCTTGCCAGGCTGGGGTGTCACACTTGTCACACTCGCCGCTGTCGGAGCGATCATCCTTGGTGGCATCTACCTTGCGCAGCCCATCTTTCGCTACATCCACACAACGCGCCTGCGCGAGATGTCCACGGCCCTCGCCCTGCTCATCGTAGTGGGCATTGCCTACGTTATGAATCTTGTCGGCCTCTCGCCTGCCCTTGGCGCCTTCCTTGCCGGGGTGGTTCTCGCCAGCAGCGAATTCCGCCACGAGATTGAAAGCGACATCGCCCCGTTCAAAGGGCTGCTACTTGGTCTGTTCTTCATAACTGTGGGCGCAGGTATCAATTTTGGTGTTCTGTTCCGCGAATTCATCCCGGTCTTTGGCATCGCGTTCCTGGTAATTGTGCTCAAAGGTGGCGTTTTGTACGGGCTGGGCCGCACCTTTGGCCTCAAGGGTCGCAACCTGTGGCTCTTTACCCTCTCGCTGGCACAGGCTGGTGAGTTCGGCTTCGTCCTGATTTCCTTCTCTGGACAGCACAACGTGATCCCCCCAGATCAAACCGAGATTCTGCTCCTGGCCATCGCCATTTCGATGCTGATCACACCATTGCTCTTCCTGCTTTATGATTGGCTCTCCAGCCGGATGGATGAAAGCTCCGACAAACAAGAGCCCGATGAGATTGACGACGAAGGTCCGGTCATCATTGCCGGCATCGGTCGCTTCGGGCAGATCGTCAACCGGCTGGTGCGCTCAAGTGGGTTCGATACTGTGGTTCTCGACCACGATCTCAGCGCCATCCAGCGCATGCGCCGTTTTGGCGTCAAAGGTTTCCTTGGCGATCCCTCCCGCCCTGAATTGCTCTATGCTGCGGGCCTTAAAGAGGCGCGCGTGCTGGTTATCGCGCTTGATGATCCCGACGCATCTGTGCGTGTTGTCCAATTTGCCCGCCGCGAACGCCCCGATATTCACATCATCGCCCGCGCCCGCGACCGCACCAACGTCTTCCGCCTCTATCAAGCCGGAGCTGATGACATCGTGCGTGAAATGTTCGACAGCTCCCTGCGGGCTGGACGGTATGCGCTTGAAAACCTCGGCTTAACCGAGTTTGAAGCATCCGAGGTGGAAACAGCGTTTTACCATCACGACCGCCATTCGGTTCAGGAACTGGCGCAATTGTGGGACCCCGAGGTTAAGACCGTCGACAACAAGGCCTACATCGCCCGTGCTCTTGAGCTGGAAAGCGAGCTGGAAACGCTCTTGCTGTCGCAACTCGAAGTCAGCGCAGGGGAGGTCGAGCCCGAGTCATCGGTAGAAGAGTCCAAAGAAGCCTAGCCCATGCCCGCGCTGCGGTGAACAACGAACCGGTGCCGGCTCTACTCAATTAGTGACTAGCACCGGGGCCCTTGGCGTCAAGATCACAAGTTAATGTGATCTTCTTTGTGGAAACACATTCACCGATGATCGATTCTTCCTGAAGCTTGCATGTTACCGTGTTGGGCCCGGATAAAAGCCCGCCGCCCACATTGCCACAGTCACAGGTGATTGCATCGCAGTCCACTCCGGCAACAAGCTCTTCGACGGCTTGGAACGCATCATCACACCACGCTCCTGCTATAGGGATATGCTTGCACAGGGACTTGAAAAAGTTCTTGGCTGTATCGCTACCCCAAGGCCCCTTGGACAAATCGTTTAACCGTTCCTCGATCTTGGCATAAGCCGCATGATCAAACTGTCCGGTTTCAATCGCGTCCCCAACTAGATCCAGCGCCTTGGTGCTTTCGCCGAACATTTCGTTGGCCCAGCCCACCTGCTCGGTGAAGACACCAAAAGCAGGTCCTGAAATTGCAGGGCCTCCTCCCTTGGGCAAAAGAGCAACCATGTTTTCAAGAAACTTCTTGGTTTCAGCCTCGTTCATTTGCGCAAGATCCGGCGCATCACGCGCGAGTTCAGCCGCCTTTGCAATATCGCCGATCAGACCGGTTGTCTTTTCTCCGATGCCCTCGATGCCCGTCGCCTGAGAAATCGCTGCCGCGACATCTGGCAGACCCGCTTTTTTGGCCGCATCATTCAACGCGGAAATCGCCCCATCCAGCTCAATCGCGGCTTGCGGCAACAAGGTACCCTCGTCCGCCATCTTACCAATGGTGTCCATCAACGGGGCCAGAATATCGCCATAGGTCTGCGCATCAGGGATGTTCCCTGATGTCGCTAGATCGCTGAGCGCCCCCAGCATGGCCTTGGGCCCCGCTTCCATTGTTGCCTTTTGCCCCAATGTCCGTGCCAAAAGCTGCGCCTCGGGCGCATCCGGGTGCGCCTTTGCAATAGCCTCAATCTCACGCAAGGCCTGCGCCCGCTCTGTCGATGTGGTCGCGGTTCGCAGCCGCTCACCTGCCGCGTTCATGTCTGCCTTTGCCCCGGCTGGCCAATCTTCGGCTAGTGCTAAACCACAAGACAAAACCCAGGCCATAATACCAATCAAGAAATGCCTCATCAAAATATCCCCCTAAAATCCATAACGAACCCAATGCCACTCAGTGTACCGCAAAACCGTCCTTTTTGCATTTTGTGCTCGGAAACTGGTGTTCGGGTGCCAAAATCGCGCCTCACCTCACCGCATAAAAAAGCCCGCCCCTGTCACAGGGCGGGCCAGTCCCGGAGAAAATTGGGACCTTATCGAGTACGCCAGCGTTGTGTCCGGGCCAGAACGCCACGCGACACCAGCAGGTGGATGATCCGCGCGGCAGCATTGGTATAGAAGATCATCATCCCCATAGCCGCCGCCGGGGCGATATCGCCCGCGTCATCCATGTTCAACACGGCGATCGAGGCCAGCGTGGTGCTGGGTGAATAGAGGAAGACTACCGCCGACACCGTCGTCATTGCATTCACGAACAGATAGATCGAGATATCCAGAATCGCGGGCAGGCACACCGGCACCGTGACCCGGCCAAAGAGCTTCAGCGTCGGCTGCTTCAAAGAAGATGACACCGATTCAAACTCGCGATCCATCTGCTTCAATGCCGTCACCGCCGTCAAATGCGAGACCGTATAGAAGTGTGTCACGGTACAGATCACCAGAATGGCCATCGTGCCGTAGATCGCATTCAACGGATTGGACGGGTTGTTGAAGAAAAAGATATAGGCCAGCCCTAGCACCATCCCCGGGATCGCCATTGGCAGCATGGCGAACATCTGGAAGATCGCCCGCCCGGTTTTGAAGCCGTTCGATTTCTCCACCAGATAGGCACCGAAGAAGACCACACAGGTGCCAATCACCGCCGTCAGCAAGGCGAGCTTGATCGAATTGAAATACGACCCCCAGCCCCCGCCATCCATGCGGTTAAAGTCGTAGTTCTTCAGGCTCAGGCTCAGATCATAAGGCCAAAACTTGATCAGTGCCGCGAACTGGCACACAGCCAGCATGCCCATAATAAAGAACGCCACACAGCAGCAGTAGATCAGGAAAATCCGGTCTGCCTTTGGGTTCGGGTTCGGTTGATACGGAACTGAGCGTGCTGACAGCAGCGCCACCTGCTTTGATTGCACCATGCGGTCAATTGCAAAGGCCAGAATGGCTGGTACCACCAGAACCACCGACACCACCGCACCCATTTCAAAGTTCTGCTGTCCGATCACCTGTTTATAGATATCGACCGCCAGAACGTTGAATTGACCGCCAATGACCTTGGGCAGGCCAAAGTCGGTGATCACCAGATTGAACACCACAAAAGCTGCGGAAATCAGACCATAGCGTGCACCCGGAATAGTCACGGTCCAGAAGGTTCGCCACGGAGTTGAGCGCAGACTCGCCGCTGCCTCGTACAACCGCGCATCTGAGATTGCCAAAGCCGTCGAGATGATGATGAACGCATGCGGGAAGGTGAAAAACACCGAGCCGATTACGATCCCGATCGGGCCGTAAATACTTGCCCCAAACAGCAGCTCCTTGATCATCCCCTGATTACCAAAGAGATAAACCAATGCGATCCCAGGCAGCAATGAGGGCACCAGAATGGGCGCCATCGCCACCAGTCGGAACAGGCCTTTGAACCGCATGCAACTCCGGTTCAGCGCATAGGCAAACCAAAAAGCCAGCGTCACAGTGATGATGGTGCTGATCACCGCAATCACGACCGAATTTTTGATCGAATTAAACAGCGCCGGTGTCGAGAAATAGCTGATAAAGTTTCCAAGCCCGGTGGATTTCTCTGGCCGTAGCTGCACGCGACGGAAGGTATTACTGTCCAGCTCGACCCACGCCGTGCCAGTCTGCAACTCTGAACCCACCAAAAACCGCCCCGTCTCGGACGTATTGCGGATCTGGTACATCACCGGGCTACGGAAACTGAAATCCGGGAAAAATTGCGTCAGCCCCAAACGGCTGTCAGAGCCCGCGATCAGGTCATTGTCGCTCAAGACACCCAGCTCAGCATTCAACTGCGCCGGCGTCACGATCTCGCCGCTGAAATTGCCCTCTTTATCGCTGACCTGCAGCTCGTAAGCAGACAGGTCGAACATATAGGTCGAAAAGCTTTTCGATAGCATCGCCGCCAGCGGAAACACCATTGTCACGATCAAATAGATCGCGATGATCACCATGCTCATCCGCATGATTATATCGTCGCGGCTCAGCTTACCCTTGATCACCGGACCTGCGGGCAGTGTGTCATATTGAACGTCGGCCATTACTCTGCCCCTGCGGGTTCAAAGGCCATCAGACGGTCCTGTGGCAATTCGATCTTGAAGCTGACCCCTTCGGTCAACCCAAGACGGCGCACGGCGTTGATCGACAGATCGGTGATCAGCTCTGCCTCGCCAAAAATCTCGTGACGCAACCGGCAGCGCCAAAAAGAGCCCAGAAACTCCATCTCGGCAATTTCCACGTCAAAGGCATTCTCGGGTGTCTTGACCACATCCGGCGCCCCAGGTGAACGCGCACCATCACCGTGCGGGATGATATCCTCTGGCCGGATCGCAGCGACAACTGTCTCACCAGCATTGAATTTATGCGCCTGGCTTTTCAGTTCCTGACCGCCAATGACCACCGTTTCTGATGCCCCTGCGACGGCTGGAATCTGATTCATTTCACCGATAAAATCAGCCACAAACAGGTTCGCCGGTTGGCGGTAAATTTCAGTTGGCGTGCCGATTTGTTCGATTACACCATGGTTCATCACCACAACACGATCGGCCATGGCCAGCGCCTCTTCCTGATCATGAGTCACCATCACAGTGGTTACACCAAGTTTGCGTTGTAATTCTTTGATTTCATGTCGCAAATGCACGCGGACCTTCGCGTCAAGTGCGGACAGCGGCTCGTCTAACAGTAAGAGCCCTGGGTTGGTTGCAATCGCCCGCGCTAATGCGATCCGTTGCTGTTGTCCACCAGACAATTGCGCCGGATACTTCTGCCCTTGTTCCGGCAGGCCCACCAACTGCAGCAACTCTGCCACGCGCACTGCAATCTCGGATTTGCTGCGCCCGGTATTTTCCAGTCCAAAAGCAATATTCTTTTCAATCGTCAGATTGGGAAACAGCGCATAAGACTGAAACACAATCCCGAAATCCCGCTCGGACGGCGGCAGGTTGGTTACATCCTTGCCCTCCTGCATCACAGTCCCTTTGGTGGGCAGATCCAACCCGGCAATCGCCCGCAAAAGTGTGGTTTTCCCACACCCAGATGGCCCAAGAAAACAGACAAATTCGCGTTCATTTAGATCGAGCGCAATGTTTTTCAGCGCGATGAAATCACCAAACGCCTTCCACAGGTTTTCGATGCTTAGGTATAATTCGGTTTGTGAAGGTTGTTCTGTCACGGGGGCCATCTTTGCTGTCGGGGAATCAAGCATGGTCTATCGCCTTGAATGCTGCGATTGAATTCAGGGGGCCACGCGGGCCCCCTATTCAGACGTTTTGAATTATTCTTTTGGCTCGGACTTGCCGTCGTAACGGTTCGCCCATTCCTTAAGAATGGCAGCACGGTTGTTCGCCGCCCATTCAAAATCGTTGTCGATCATCGCATCCAGCAAG
Source organism: Roseovarius albus (assembly GCF_900172335.1). Taxonomy (GTDB): domain Bacteria; phylum Pseudomonadota; class Alphaproteobacteria; order Rhodobacterales; family Rhodobacteraceae; genus Roseovarius; species Roseovarius albus. Next base: position 315,216 of record NZ_FWFX01000001.1, on the reverse strand, counting down.
CCTTCTGGGAAATGCTCAACCGGCTTGGCCACACCTGGCATCGCCACAACGGCATAGCCGGTGTTGTACATCTCGTTGGCTTCTTTGGTCACACTGAAATCAACCAGCTTTTGTGCCGCTTCCAAATTGGCGGTGCCGGCAACAATCGCGGTTGCTTCCATATCCCAACCCACGCCTTCGCTTGGCACGATAATCTCCAGTGGTGCGCCATCTGCTTTCGATTTGGCACCGCGGAAGGCAAAGGAAATACCGATTGGAATTTCACCCGCTGCGGCCAGCTTACAAGGCTTAGAGCCAGAGTGCGTATAACGTGCGATATTGGCGTGCAGGCCGTCCATATACTCCCAGCCGCCCTCTTCACCAAACATCTGCAACCAGCTGGAAACGTCAAGGAAACCGGTGCCCGAAGAATTCGGGTTCGGCATGATTACATGACCTTCGTATTGCGCGTCAGCCAGGTCTTTCCATGATGTCGGCGGGGTCAGACCTTCTTTTTCCGCTTCAACGGTGTTGTAGCAAACCGAGGCCACCCAGGCATCCATACCAACCCAGCTTGGGGGATCGCCACCATCAACAAATTTGGGATCCAGTTGATCAACACCTGCTGGCGCATAGGGTTCCAGCATGCCTTCGGATTTCATCAGCAGCAGTGATGTGCCCGCCAGTCCCCAGATCACATCGGCCTGTGGGTTGTCACGCTCGGCCAGCAGTTTAGCGGTGATGACACCTGTGGAATCGCGCACCCAGTTAATCTTGATATCTGGATAGGACTTATTGAAGGTCTCGGCGTAGCGCGCCAGATCTTCCGCTTCAACCGCTGTGTACACAGTCAGTTCTGTCTCGGCCGTGGCTGCTGTCGCAGCAATTGCACTTGCGGCCAGACTCATCAAAAGTGATTTCTTAAGTTTCATGGATAGCTCCTCTTCTGTCGGGTCTCTCTAGCGAAGCTCTGTGACACTATTGTTGCGCCCTTCTGTTCGCTGTAACTTTTTGTGTTTGCCAAATTTGATCAAGTCAAAGGTTGCCAAACTTGTGATGATGTTAGGAAACGTCGATGCAAACGTGCCTTAGGGCAAATTGATATTTCCTACACATATATAAATTTTTCTGATGCACCTTTCTCTCACCTGAACGCCTGAACAGCTTCTGTTTTCGCAAAACAGAAGCTGTTCGAAGTACCCAAAGGTGTGGCCGGGCAAAGAAATCTTCATTTGTAAAATATTTTCCATAACCACCTCGTCTGTCAAGAATTTTTCTGAAACAGTTACATCTCAGTGGATTAACTTGTAATTTTTTGTACAAAACCGAACCCCAAACGTAAAAACTATGTCCAATTTCAAAGAAAACGTAGCGCAGGCAAGCAGGATAAATTTGGAACTCTGTCTACTGCGCCTATTCATTCACAAATCGGCTTACTATATTCCCCACGCAAAGCTCGGCTTTCCCATCCGAATCCCTTGACGGGCAGCCACTTTGGGCCTAAAGACCGGCAAACAGAATTCCGGGCGCTGCTGAGGCGGTGCCCATTTGCATTGCGGGGGTCGCAACGATACCTCTGCCCAAGACGAGGATAAACCAATGTCGCGCGTTTGCGAACTGACCGGAAAAGGCCCGATGGTTGGGAACAACTCCAGCCACGCTAACAACAAAACCAAGCGCCGGTACCTGCCGAACCTGAATGATGTTACCCTGCAGTCCGAAACACTGGGCCGCGGCATCAAGTTCCGCATCTCGGCTGCTGCTCTGCGCAGCGTTGACCACCGTGGTGGTCTGGATGCCTACCTGGCCAAAGCCAAAGACACTGAACTTTCCGCGAATGCGATGAAAGTGAAGAAAGAGATCGCAAAAGCACAGGCCGCAAACGCCTGATTTGCTGATCTTATCGGTTTCAAACAGCCTCACCTTTTCAGGTGGGGCTGTTTCCGTTTACGCAGCCTTATACCTGCCCGGCCAAAATATCTGCGACCCAAGCCGTCACCACCTCCGTCGCTGGGCCATAGTGATGTTCCTCAAAATCCCGCGAATGCTCTGCCGGTTCGAGGTTGAGCTCTACCGTACGCGCCCCCATTCTCCGGGAATGTTGTGCATAGGCTGCAGCCGGATAAACCTGCCCTGACGTACCAATGGACACAAACAGATCCGCCGTATTCAACGCCGGGTCGATCAACTCCATACCGTATGGAATCTCGCCAAACCACACGATGTCAGGTCGCGTCGCGTGCGCCTGACATGCTGGGCATTCATCGCCCTTATCCATCACCAGCGGCGCATCCCACCGATGTCCGCAGGCATGACACAAGGCCCTTTTCAGTGCCCCATGCATATGCACCACGTTCTGGCTGCCCGCCCGTTCGTGCAAGTCATCAACGTTCTGTGTGATAATCAGAACTTCACCAGAAAACTCCCGCTCCAATAGCGCCAACGCCTCATGCGCCGCATTGGGCTGCGCCTGCACCGCCTGCGCCCGTCGCGCATTGTAAAACGCATGCACCAGATCAGGATTGCGCGTAAAGGCGTCGGGCGTCGCCACATCCTCAATCCGATGCTGCGCCCACAACCCCTGTTCATCGCGAAACGTCCCCAGCCCGCTTTCCGCTGAAATTCCGGCCCCCGTCAGAATTACGATCTTTTCCATGCCTGCCTCCTCACGTAAGATTTAGTTAATGCAAGGATCCTGCAATGACCAAACGAATCCTCTTTGTTTGCCTCGGCAATATCTGCCGCTCCCCTACGGCTAAAGGCGTGCTTCGAAGCATAGCCCCTGAAATTCACTGTGACAGCGCAGGCACTGGCGGCTGGCATGTCGGTGAGCCCCCCTATGGTCCGATGCAGCAGGCCGCCAAAAAACGCGGATATGATCTCTCGCACCTAAGTGCGCGCCAGTTTCGTCCAAATGACTTTGGGGACTTCGATCTGATCATCGTCATGGACGACAACAATCGCCAAGCCGTTGAACAACTACGTCCTCCCGACAGCAGGACACCAGTCAAACTACTGTCATCATATCTCGATGAACCAGAATGGGATCATGTTCCAGATCCATATTACACCCAGACTTTTGATCTGACGCTTGATATAATTGAACGCGCTTTGGCAAACCTGAAAGGCGATCTTGCCTAAGCTAACTTTTCATGTGTAAGCACATTTCAAAAGCACCTTCTTTCTGAAAACCTGAAACCTTTTTTTGAATACCTAAAAAACACCACAACATTGAGAGATCGTCCTTGCCAGATTGAGCTTTCCCTCGCATTTCCTACCTTAAGGAGGATCCAATTATGCCCATCACGCATCTGAAAACCGCGCCGGGACAACCGCCCCATACCGCGAGCGATATAGCCGATGCGGTTCAGGCGATGCTAACCAGCCTCAAAACCGGAGGCGCGCAGGTGGCTCTAGAATATGCCCGCCAATTGGATGGTTGGACCAAAGAGGTCAATGTCACTCAGCCAGAGATAGACGCTGCCGTTGCCCGTGTCCCGCAAGAGATGAAAAATGACATCGCCTGGGCACATGACAACATCTCCCGCTTTGCCGCCGCACAACGCGCTACAGCGCAAGACATGCAGATCGAACTGCGCCCCGGCTTGATTGCCGGCCAAAAACAGATCCCCCTAGCTGCGGCGGGCTGCTATGTCCCCGGCGGACGCTACACCCACATCGCCTCGGCCCTCATGTCCATCGCCACCGCGCGCGAGGCGGGTGTCAAGGACATCACCGCTGTTTCTCCTCCAAACGGTGACAAAGGTATCCCAGACGAGATGCTCTACGCCATGCATCTGGCGGGGGCCACCCGCATCCTCTGCATCGGTGGCGTTCAGGGCGTCGCCGCCATGACGCTTGGCCTTTTTGGTGCGCCCCCTGCCGATATCCTCGTCGGCCCCGGTAACGCTTATGTCGCCGAAGCCAAGCGCCAGCTCTTTGGTCCCATCGGTATCGACATGTTTGCTGGCCCCACCGATAGCCTCGTTCTGGCGGATGAAACCGCCGACCCCGAGGTCGTCGCAATCGATCTGGTCAGTCAGGCTGAACACGGCGCCAACTCTCCGGTGTGGCTCGCCACCACGCACAAACCACTCGCAGATCAGGTCATCGCCCGCATCCCCGCCTTGATCGCCGACCTGCCAGAGCCAAACCGCAGCGCTGCCGAACAGGCCTGGGCCGACTTGGGCGAGGTTGTCCTGTGCGACAGCGCAGAGGAAATGGCGCAATACGCCGACGATATGGCTGCTGAGCACCTGCACGTGCAAGCCGCCGACCTCGACTGGTGGCGCAACCGACTGCAGGCCTATGGCTCGCTGTTTCTCGGTGAAAACACCACTGTTTCCTTTGGCGATAAGGCCGCCGGCCCCAACCACGTGCTGCCCACGTCCGGGGCCGCGCGTTACACCGGTGGCCTATCCGTGCACAAGTTCCTGAAAACCGTGACATGGCAAGAGGTTGACGAGCGCAGCCTGCCCGATCTAGCCCGCGTCACCGCCAGCATCAGCCGGGCGGAACGGATGGAAGGCCACGCCCGTGCGGCGGACGTTCGATACGAGAAAGCGATGCAAGACCTGAAGGTTACAGCGAGCAACTAAGGCAAAGCTTCTGGCGCGGTGATCCCTTCGACCCGAAGTGATCCTGCGTCGCGCCGCAAGCTCTCCCAGGCTTGCTGCACAACATCGCGATCATTGGACCGCGCCCGCACAACCTGCACAGTTAACCGTGTCGAAGGCAAAATATCTGTCAAGCTCTCCAGCTCGGCGCGCGCCATCGCCTCAAAAGCCACTGAGCGCGGCAACCAACCGATGCCCACCCCTTGCCTTATGAATTGCAATACCGCTGGCGTCAGCCCGGTTTCCGCTGCGCTATAGGTCTCAAACTCCCGTGAGACATTGGGCAGGATCTGCCGCCGCTGCACATCCCCCAGATAGAGTCCCGCCGGATAGGTGATCAGCGGCAAAACCTTCTCTCGGATCGCTACGGTATGGAGATGTGGATTGGCCACAGGAATAAACGCTTCTTCCCCCAATGACACCTTTTCAAATAGCTCAGGATCGAACTCCCGCGCATCCTCGGTGGTCTCATAGATCAGGCCGAAATCCGCCTCCTGCCGCATCAGCATCAGATGGCAATCAGCCCGCGATCCGGACCGGATCCTGAAAGCATTCTCACGCCCCTGCCCCAATTGCCTCGCCAAACCCGGTGCCACCATCGTTGTCAGCGCATGCTGGCAAGCCATAGTCAGCCGGCGGCTATGCAACCCAGCGTCGTCCGACAGGGCTGAGCGTAACTCTCGAAACTGCCGCGCCGCCTCACGCAATTCAAATTCCATCGCCTGCACATGCGGCAGTAGGGTCACCGGTTTTCGATTGCGATCAAACAGGGCACAGCCCAGTGATTCTTCCATCGCCCGGATGCGCCGGGTAAAGGCCGACGCCGTCACAAACCGTCGTTCCGCTGCCGCCAGAAACGATCCGGTTTCGGCTACGGCCAAAATATCCTCAATCCACTCCAATTTCATGCGTCAAACACCATCAAATTGCATACTACGCAATTTAAAGCACGTATTTCGAATTTGTTTTAGCGGTTTTTCACACTTAATTTCCATTCAAGACATATCGGAGACATCTCATGAACCTCGCCAAATTCCCCCGCGTGCACCTCGCACACCTTCCCACCCCGCTGGAGCACATGCCCCGCCTATCCGAAGCACTGGGCGGCCCGGATATCTACATCAAACGCGATGACTGCACCGGGCTCTCAACCGGCGGCAACAAGACCCGCAAGCTTGAATTCCTGATGGCCGAGGCACAGGCACAGGGCGCCGACATGGTGATGACTCAGGGCGCGACCCAATCCAACCACGCGCGTCAAACTGCTGCCGCTGCTGCAAAACTGGGCATGGATTGCCATATCCTGCTCGAAGACCGCACCGGCTATAACTACGACAACTACAAACACAACGGTAACGTCCTGCTGGATCACTTGCACGGTGCCACCATGGAACACCGCGGTCCTGATCTCGACATGAACGCCGAGATGGAAGCCGTGGCCGAGAAGTTCCGCACTGAGGGCCGCAATGTCTACACCATCCCCGGCGGCGGCTCCAACGCCACAGGCGCGTTGGGCTACGTCAACTGCGCGCTTGAGATGTTGAACCAGTTCGTCACCACCGGTCTGAATGTTGATCACATCGTCCACGCCACCGGTTCTGCTGGCACTCAAGCGGGCCTGATCGTCGGCCTGCGCGCGATGAATGCCAATATTCCCCTGCTCGGCATCGGCGTCCGCGCCCCGAAAGCCAAGCAAGAGGAAAACGTTTATAACCTCGCTGTCAAAACCGCTGAAAAACTGGGCTGCCCCGGTGTGGTCGCGCGCGAGGACGTGGTCGCCAACACCGATTACGTCGGCCCCGGCTACGGCATGCCTGCCGAAGACACCCTCGAGGCCATCGACATCTTCGCCAAACACGAGGCGATCCTGCTTGATCCGGTCTACTCCGCCAAGGGCGGCGCTGGCCTGATTGATCTCATTCGCAAGGGGCACTTCAAAAAAGGCGAAAAGGTCGTCTTCCTGCACACTGGCGGCGCCATCGGCCTGACCGGCTATCGCCACCTCTTCAACGTGCCGGAATGAGGCCGGTTGGCATCCTTGGCGGGATGGGGCCCGAGGCCACCATCCTCTTGATGCAGAAAATGCTGGGCATGGTCGACGCACAGGATGACGCCGACCATATCCCCCTGATTGTGCATCAAAACCCGCAGGTGCCCTCGCGCATCAAGGCGCTGATCGAAGGCGTGGGCGCAGAACCCGGTCCGACGCTCGCCCAAATGGCACAGGACCTGCAAAAGGCAGGCGCACAGGCGCTTGCCATGCCCTGCAACACCGCGCACCACTACGCCCCCGCGGTGGAGGCTGCCAGCACGGTGCCGTTCCTGAACATGCTGGATCTGACCGCCGCGCATCTGGCCAAAGCGGGGGCCAAACACATCGGCATGCTCGCCTCCCCGGCCACACGCATGGTTGGCGTGTTCGACAAACCCTTCGCCGCCCAAGGCCTCACGCCCGTCTGGCTGCCGCAGGACGAGGCCTTGCTGACCATCATCCGCGCCATCAAAGCTGGAGAAACCCCCGCCAGCCAGATCGCACCGCTGTCACAGATTGCACAGGAGCTGCTGGACCTCGGCGCCGACCACCTCCTGATCGCCTGTACCGAGTTGTCCCTGCTCACCGAGGCCATCCCCGAAGGCACTCCTTATACCGACAGCCTCGACTGTCTCACGCATGCGATTGCAGATTTCGCCACCTCGTAGGGTGGGTTTTCAACCCACCATTTTCCAAACCTGCGGCGGGCAGAACTGCAAACATTATAGCTACTTACAAACGAATGTGGTCGGTTTGTCACTTCCTTTGTAGCGCCAGCGCCCACTAAACGCTGGTTTGCCATTTTCAGTGGTCCCAACACGTAGATCGGTTAACTTGGCTTGGTCGATATAAATAGTAGTACCTTTTTTGTAGACATCGTTGACATTATATGAACCCCAGCGATAGGAGACAGGCTCACCTCCTGCAACCTCTATAACAGCCGTCTTTTGATGGATATTTGCGCGGTAAGTGCAATCTTTCATGCTTTCAGCCGCAGCAGGCATCATGAGATGCCGCAAATGCAATGCATGTTGTTGGCAATAAGATATTATTTTTCATGTAAATTATCCTGATAGCATCAATACTTTTATTGTTGAAAATACACTATAGGACACTCTTTTATCATTTATCAACATACGCGTCGTGAAGACCTGGCTGCACCTCGCATTTACGCCTCTTAAGATCCAACTTTTAGGATGAGTAACTCCCGCACCATCAAGACGCTCCCGACAACGCATTGCGCAGTTCTTCCGCCTCACGGCGGGCGTCGCGCAGGCCGTCCATGGTGGCAGCCAGTTCAGCCTCGGTCTGCGACAGTTGGTTGGTCAGGTCGGCCTCGCGCTGTTGCAGATAGGTAATCGCCTGATCGCGGGTTTCCTCGGCTTCGTGCAGTTCCTGCGCCATGCGCTCCACCTCGTCCACATCCGCGCCCGAAACACGAATGAACCGGTGCACCAGCCAATTGGCGAAATAGCCCAGACAAAAGGCCACAAACAGAATGATGGCGGTGACGATGATAAATTCAGTTCTGTTCATCTGTGGCCTCTCCCTCTTCGGCCTGATCTTCTTCGGCCTGCGTCTCTTGCGTGGCCTCGCGCTCAGCTCCCGCCTCAAGAGGCTGGTCCACTGGCTCCGCAATTGCATCCAACGTGGATTCTTCTTCCACGATCGGCGCTGGGCGGATCAGCTTGAACTCAATCCGGCGGTTGGCCTCGCGGCCCTCCTCGGTCTTGTTGTCCTCAATCGGCTGGCTTTCACCATAGCCCACTGCCGTAAAGCTTGAGGTCAGCACACGGCGCTCCCGTAACTCGTTAAGGATCGCCTGCGCCCGTGTCTGGCTCAGCTGCTGATTCATTTCCTCGCGGCCCTGACTGTCGGTGTGGCCGCCGATCTCCAGCTTGATTTTGCCGCATTCTTTCAGAATCTCGGCGATGTCATCCAAGATATCGCCGGATTGCTCATCGACATTGGGCGATCCGGGCTCAAAGTTGATCTTGCGCCCGCGTTGCATCTGCCCCACCCGGTCTTCGCATTCGTCTGGTGTCGGCAGGCTGGCCACCGGATCCAGAGCCTCGATATAGCTGATGTTGATATCAAATTGCGCACCCTCGCCCAGCTTATCCGCCAACATGGCTGAAACCTTCGCACTGGCGTCGGGTTGTCCGGTCTTACCCTGCACGCTCAGACTGTCGGGCGTGACCGTCACAGCCCCGCTTGACAGATAGGCCAGTGCTTCAATCCCGGTCAGCGTGCGCACAGGCCAATTGTGCGGCAAAGCCTCGGCCAAACGCGCCTGTGTGCGGACGACATCTGACGCAAAGCGGGCTTTCGCAAGGCTGTCCACCGTCTGACGGCTGCGCTCACTGCCAACCTGCCCACGGATCTGCACCAACCCTTCGGGCGACAGGGTCGCGACAAACTCAGGCGTGTTGTCTGCATCCAGAACAACCTGCTCCGGCAATGTGGCATGCAGGGTAAACACATCCGGCAAAGAGGTTTCCAACTGCCCGACCACATCATCAAAATGATTTTGCGACACTCCTTCGTGCGCGATCAGGGAAACGTCCGCATCCGAAAAGGTCACGCTGCCACCCTGAAAATCCGCAACCGCGCCGATCGCCAATTCTGCTGCCTTGGCCCAGTTGGGTGACGGCACGCCCAATCCTATCGTGCAGTCGATCTTACCATCCACGCCAGCCTGCCCCGCCGCCTTAATGATCGCATTGCGGGCTTTTTCGCTATCGGCGGAACAGGCGTCAAATCGCGCTGTGCCATTCTCGATCACGAACCGCAGCGTAAACGGCGTGATCACCGGGCGCGGTGCGGAAATATCCAGCTTAAGGCGCACATCACGCGGCACATCGCGTGCGAGATCGGATTCGAGCGTTGCCTTTTCAGCCCGCCCTTCGGCCATTGCGGTCACGGATACGTGGTCTGCCTCAACCGAGATCTTGGTGCGCGGCAGGTCCTCCAGCGAGCGCACCGCGAAATCCAAAGCGTCCTCCCATGTCGCTGGCACGGGGTAATCTGCAGCTTCCAACAGATCAGCGATGGGCTCTCCATCCGTTGCGTCTTCAATCTCTGCAATCAGCGCCTCGCGATCCGTCTCAATCGGGATCAACCCGATCAGAGAGATCCCTTGATCGTGCCGCAATATTTCGATGGAAAACCGTGGCGGTGCTGAAACAATCGAATCTGCAACTAGCATCTGATCAATCACCCGCGCCGCATCTACAACACCTCCCGCGGCTGTCAGGGCATTGAACCTTGCAGCCTCGCTTGGTGCTGTTCCGGCCAAAAAGATCTGCAAGCCGTTGGCATCTACCTCAGTCCAGTTCAGATCTTGCGCTGTCAGCTCCTTGTCCACCGCCTGGCGCGAGCCGTCTTCGACCGCGCTCACCGCAAAATTCGCACCTACAACACACAGGCCCGCTGCCCCCGCAAACAGGAGTGCAATCGCAAATGTCGAAGAAAGGCGCATGCCAAGTACCGGTCACTGTTTAGTTGTCTTGTCTTTAGGCCCCACGCCCGCGAAGTTCAATCACAGCAGCAGCGCTACGGCAAAAAATAGCACGCTAATCATACCAGCATCACGATTGGATCGAAACAAAGTCACCAGCTTGCTATTGTCCTCCATGTCGAACTGCCGCAACTGCCCATGCAGATGCCAGCCCATCAGCCATGGCCCACACAGCGCCACAACCATCGCAATCTGTCGTCCGGCGGGCACCGCCATGATCACCGCCAGCCCCTGTAGGGATACCGTTGCAATAAGGAACCGCATCAGCCATTTCGGGCTGTCATCGCCAAACAAACGAGCGGTGGACTTCACCCCGATCAGCGCATCATCTTCGGCATCCTGATACGCATAGATCGTGTCGTAAAACAGCGTCCACGCCACACCTGACAGATACAGGATAACAGCCGGCCATTGCAGCGCGCCAGTATGGGCCGTCCAGGCCAGCAATGCGCCCCAATTAAAGGCAATCCCCAAAAACGCCTGTGGCCACCATGTGAACCGCTTGGCAAAGGGATACACCGCTACTGGCAATAAAGATAGAATTCCCAGCGCAATCGCCGCACCGTTCAGGGTCAGCAGCACCATCAGCCCCAAGAGCGCCTGCGCCACAAGCCATGCCAGCGCGCCCTTAACGCTCACCTGCCCCGAAGGAATCGGCCGCGAGGCGGTCCGCGCGACGCTGCCATCAATGTGTCGATCTGTGATGTCGTTCCACGTACAGCCGGCTCCGCGCATGACAAACGACCCAATCGCACAACCAACAAAGATCCACAGGTCATGCCACCCGGCGCGCCCGTCATAAAGCATTGCCAGCAACAGGCCCCACCAGCAGGGCAACACCAAGAGCCACGTGCCAATCGGCCGGTCCGCCCGCGACAGCCGCAGATAGGGCCGCGTCACCGCCGGGGCATAGCGATCCACCCAATTGCCTTTGACAGCGTCAGAAACCTGTCCCGTCACCTCTGGCGTCTGGTCATTCCCGGTCATATGTTGGCCCCATGAGTACCGCTAAGATCAGACTGTTTGTAGAGCACCCTTTGGCCCAAGGGCAATCTGTTCCTGTGACAAAGGATCAGGCGCATTATCTCTTTGGCGTCATGCGCAAGGGAGTGGGTGACGATTTACTGCTGTTTGACGGGCAAAATGGTGAATGGCGCGCAAGCATCGCACAAGCAAGCAAACGCGGCGGCGTGCTTGAGATTGTTGAACAAACCCGCCCACAGCAAAACCCGCCTGACCTATGGTTGCTCTTTGCCCCGATCAAAAAGGCCCGAACCGACTTCATCGTTGAAAAGGCGGCTGAAATGGGCGCGGCGCGGATCTGCCCGGTGCAGACCGATTTCACTAATTCCGAACGAATCCGACAAGATCGCCTGCAAGCCCACGCAGTTGAAGCCGCCGAACAATGCGGCGGAACCTTCGTACCTGAGGTTGCAGCCCTCGCAAAACTCGACAAGCTCCTCTCGGACTGGCCCGAAGACCGGCAATTGATGTTCTGCGACGAATCCCTCGCCGGAGCCGCCAAAACCCTTGGCAAAGCGTCAGGCGACAAATGGGCGATTCTCATCGGGCCCGAGGGCGGCTTTTCCGAATCTGAGCGCACCCGTTTGCACGCCCTGCCCTTCGCCCACGCCGTCAGCCTCGGCCCCCGAATCCTGCGCGCCGACACCGCCGCCGTCGCCGCCATGACCGTCTGGCAACAAGCGATTGGAGATTGGTCATGATCCGCCCCGAGGCCCGTCAAATCCTGTGGCAGTGGAGTGAAATGCTGGCGGGAACCATCCTGCTAAGCCTTGGCCTATGGTGGGCGCTGTCCAGCTTTGGCTTTGTCAAATGGCTGGGCTTTGCCTTCTGTATCGCCGGCGTCATCGGACTTGCGGCAGGCATTCAGCGCATTCGTTTCCGTCAAGGCCAAGGCGGTCCCGGGGTTGTCCAGGTGGTCGAAGGTCAGATCACCTATTTCGGCCCGCTCGACGGTGGCGCAATTGCCATCCGCGAAATGACCCGCCTGCAACTCGACCCCACCGGTCGTCCGGCCCATTGGGTACTCAATCAACCCGGACAACCCGCATTGCATATCCCGCTTAACGCCACAGGCGCGGATCTGCTGTTTGATGCCTTCGCCACCCTGCCCGGCCTCAAGACCGAACAAATGCTGTCCACTCTGAATGCAAAACCGGATCACCCTATCGTGATCTGGCAAAAACCAACAAACCGGCTGCATTGACACTGCCTTGATTTAGAGCCAGTGGTTGCAGCCAAACACACGCGACAAGGCAGGAGATGCGCCCATGTCCATTCCCCAGTCCGGCGGCGGACCAATCGAACGCCACGAGCAACTTGCAGAATATCTTGAAAGCGGCTGTAAGCCCAAGGAAGACTGGCGCATCGGCACCGAGCACGAGAAGTTCGGCTATTGCAAAGACACGTTGAAACCCCTGCCATTTGAGGGCGAGCGGTCCATCGTTGCTGTTCTCGAAGGTCTGCGTGACCGCCACGACTGGGCCGAAGTCCGCGAAGGTGGCAAGCTGATTGGTCTGGAAAAAGACGGCGCAAACGTCAGCTTAGAGCCCGGCGGAGCGTTGGAGCTGTCGGGCGCACCGCTCGAAACCATTCATGAGACCTGCGACGAGGTGAACGTTCACCTGCGCGAGGTCAAAGACATCGCCGACGAAATCGGTGTGGGCTTCATCGGCCTTGGCGCCGCACCCATCTGGCAGCACGAGGAAATGCCCCTCATGCCCAAGGGCCGTTACAAGCTGATGGACAGCTACATGCAAAAGGTCGGCACGATGGGCCGCACCATGATGCGCCGCACTTGTACGGTGCAAGTCAACCTCGACTTCGGGTCCGAGGCTGACATGGTGCAAAAACTGCGTGTGGCAATTGCCCTGCAACCCGTCGCCACCGCTTTGTTTGCCAACTCGCCGTTCCTTGAGAATAAAATCAACGGTCACAAATCCTGGCGCTCGCGCGTCTGGCGTGATCTGGATGATGCACGCACCGGCATGGTGCCGTTTGTCTTCGACGAGGGTTTCGGGTTCGAGGCTTGGGTGCAGTACGCCCTCGATGTACCAATGTACTTCGTCTACCGCGATGGTAAATACATCGACGCCCTTGGCCAGTCCTTCCGTGACTTCCTCGAAGGCAAGCTGCCAGCCCTGCCCGGCGAAACCCCAACACTGTCCGATTGGGCCGACCATCTGACTACCGCCTTTCCCGAAGCGCGGATTAAGAAGTTCATGGAGATGCGCGGTGCCGACGGTGGCCCGTGGCGTCGCCTGTGCGCTCTGCCTGCCTTCTGGGTTGGTCTGACCTATGACCAAGGCGCATTGGATGCCGCTTGGGATCTGGTCAAAGACTGGGATACGGAAACCCGTGAAAACCTGCGCATCGCCGCCAGTGAAAACGCCTTGCAGGCCCAGGTCGGTGACATCAAGATGCACGATCTAGCCCGCGAAGTGCTCAATATTTCCGAGGCTGGCCTCAAAGCCCGTGCCCGCCCCGGTGCCGGTGGTCTGGTGCCAGATGAAACCCACTTCCTCAACGCCTTGCACGAAAGCATCGAAAGCGGCAAAGTCCCTGCGGATGAGTTGCTGGACCACTATCATGGTGATTGGAACCACGACATCACCAAGATCTTCGCCGAATACAGCTACTAAACCTCCGGTTCTGGCCATGCCGCCAGCAAAACGGCAATCAAGACCAGCGGTGCTCCGATCAAGGTCTGCACCGCTGGTATTTCGGCCAGAACCACAAAAGCTAACACAGGCGCGAGCGGCACCTCCAACGTGCTCAGCAACGCCGCCTGCCCCGCTGGAATCCGTCGGACCCCTTCGGCCAATGTGACTGAAGCAATCGCAAAGATCAGGCCAAACGCCGCCAAGATCACAATCTCGGACATTGGTAAAACAAACGGCGCCCCAAACATCAGGCAAAACGGTAGCAATAAAACCGAAGACAATGCCATCGGCCCCGCGCCTGGTGTCTCAGGATACACCCGGTAGAGTACCATCATCAGCGCCATCATGCAGGCCATGAGCAGGGCTAGCAGATCCCCTTTCAGGCTCACACCACCCAATGATCCTGACACGATGATTGCAACACCGGCCAATGCCCCAAACGCGCCCCAAACCACCCGCCGCCCCGCAGGTTCCTTGATCCACACCCAGGCCAACAAGGCTGAAATTAATGGCGCCACCGCATAGATCAGCGACACATTCGCAATGCTGGTCAGCTTGAACGAGGCAATGAACGCCGCCGTCCCCACCGCGCCCACGGCGGCTATAGCAACCCCGCTCCATCCCATCTTCACTACCTCATCCCGGAACCGTTGACGGAAACAAATCCAGCCGATGGTAAATCCCACCGCAAACACCCCACGCCAGAAAATCACTTCCCACGAACCGGCAGTGACACCCTTGGTAAAGAGCCCTGCGGTGCTGAAGGTCACGGCAGAAGCCATCACCAGAAAGATACCCAAGAGCGGGCTCTGCCTGCGTCCAAAATACCCGGTTTCCTCTCTTTGGCTTGTGTTAGCGTCACTCATCACCTGATCCTCATTCTCTGCTCTCCCTCGAGACCTACACCTTGACGCGGACGGCATGCTTCGGTTATTTCCGAAGTATGCATGATGAACCCCCAATGGCGCGCATCGGTGCGATGATCAGCGCCCCGGCCCGCGCAATAATGTTGACAGAACTGTTCGATGGACGTGCCTTGACCATGACTGAACTGGCTGGCGTGGCCGGGGTGTCGGCTTCCACTGCCAGCGAACATCTGGCACAGCTGTTGGAAGGTGGCTTTGTCACGCGCGAAAAAAGTGGACGTCACAACTATTACCGTCTTGCCAGCCCACAAATCGCTCATGCGCTGGAACAGCTTGTGGCTCAAACCGCCCATGTCAATTTGGCCGACCGTCCCGGCAAACGCCCCCGAACACCAATCCAACAAGCCCGCATGTGCTACGATCACATCGCAGGGCATCTAGGCGTGGCCATTGCCGATGCTCTGGTGAGCAATGGCGCATTGATCCCGCTGGACAACGACTATGAACTGACCCCGCAAGGCGAGGCGCTGCTGGGATCATTTGGTGCAGACATCCCCACCCTTCGTCACAGCAAACGCCTGTTTGCCCGTCAGTGTCTGGATTGGAGCGAACGCCGCCATCATGTGGCCGGCGTTGTCGGCGCAACCATCGCCGACCTAGCCTTTGCCAACGGTTGGATCGAGCGCGCCCGCGAACGTCGTGTACTGCATGTGACGCCCAAAGGCCAAAGTGCGCTAAAAAAACACCTTGGTCTGAACATTAAATCCTCCGGCGACCTCTTGCATCCTTGATTTTGCAAACCTAATCTCCGCAAAAGCTAACTTGCAAACTTCAAGGCAAAGCCATGGCCACACAAAAGCTCTACGCCGGTGCGAAACTGCGTGAAACGCGTCAACGCCTCAGCCTGACACAGAAAGACTTTGCCGCCCGTCTGGGTGTGTCGCTGCCCTATCTCAACCAGATGGAAAACAACAACCGCCCGATCAGCACCACTGTGGTTCTGGCATTGGCGCAGGAATTTGGCTTTGACGTTACCGAGCTATCGAGCGGTGATGCAGAACGCATGATTAGCGACATGCGCGAGGCACTCGCGGATCCGGTTTTTGCCGATGATCCACCACCCCTGACAGATCTGCGCCTCACCGCCTCCAATGCACCCGCCCTCGCCCGCGCCTTTTTGGAATTGCACCGCGCCTACCGCCAGACCCATGAACGCCTTGCCTCGCTTGACGAGGCATTGGGCCGCGAAGATGCCCGCACGCAGACCAGCCCTTGGGACGAGGTCCGCGATTTCTTTCACTATTGCGACAACTACATCGACGCGGTTGATCGCGCGGCCGAACATTTCGTGCAATCCGCCACAAAACGCCCGCGCGACATTGCGCAAGATCGTCTCGAAAAAATGGGCATCACCGTCTTGAACTCGGATGACGGCCCCCTGCGTCGCTACGATGCACAGACTAAAACACTATACCTGTCCTCTCGCGCTGAGCCCGAAACCCGAGACTTCCAACTCCTTTTACAAGTCGCCTTGTTAACACAGGATCAGTTGATCGAGGCGACACTCGATTTTGCCCGGTTCCAGTCCGACACCGCCCGCGCCATAGCCAAGATCGGTCTGGCCAACTATTTCGCCGGGGCGGCGATGATGCCTTACAGCACTTTCCTTAGCGCCGCGCAGGAGCACCGGCATGATCTTGAGGTCCTCGCCAACCTCTTTGGTGCCTCCATCGAACAAATCTGTCACCGCCTCTCGACACTTCAACGCCCGGGAGCCAAAGGTGTCCCGTTCTTCTTTGTCCGCGTTGATCAAGCTGGAACCATCACCAAACGCCACTCGGCCACGCGGCTGCAATTCGCCCGGTTCGGCGGGGCCTGCCCGCTGTGGAACGTGCACCGCGCCTTTGAAACGCCCGCGCAATTTCTGCGCCAGCTGGCCGAAACCCCGGATGGTGTCAGATATATCAGCCTGGCCCGTGATGTCTCAAAATCCGGAGGCTCATTTGGTGCCCCCGTGCGCCGCTTCGCCATCGCTCTAGGCTGCGAAGTGAAACATGCTGATGCCCTGATTTACGCTGAAGGTCTCGACCTCAATAATGCACAAGCCTTTGAACCCATTGGTATTTCCTGCAGGATATGTGAACGCACCCATTGCCATCAGCGCTCTGTGCCCCCCTTGGAGCGCCGATTACAGGTCGTGCCTGACGAGCGCGGCGTTCTGCCTTATCGGGTGGGATAAACCTTTCTGCCTCCAGTCTATTGCGCACCAAGGCGCGACAGGATAACGCCCTGCTATGAGCAATTCATCGTTCAAAACCTACGACGCCATTGTCCTCGGGGCCGGAGGTGCGGGTTTGATGTGTGCCGCCATCGCAGGCCAGCGTGGCAAACGGGTGCTGGTCATCGATCATGCCAGCAAACCGGGCAAGAAGATCCTGATCTCGGGCGGCGGGCGCTGCAATTTCACCAATATCGACGCCCGTGCTGAATGCTATCTCAGCCAGAACCGACATTTCGGCAAATCCGCGCTTGGCCGCTATACCGCGCAGGATTTCATCGATCTGGTGAACAAGCACAAAATTGCCTGGCATGAAAAGGAACTCGGCCAACTATTTTGCGACGACTCTGCCCGGCAGATTGTGAAACTGCTGCTGGATGAATGTGCCAAGGGTGATGTGACCATACAGCTCGGCCAACCGATCCGCGACGTCAGCCATTCGGATGCCCGCTACACTGTCACGCTCGACACGCTCACCGCGACGGCACCTGCTTTGGTGATCGCCACGGGCGGACCCTCAATTCCCAAAATGGGAGCCACTGACTTCGCCTTCCATCTTGCCCGCCAGTTCGAGCTCAAGATCGTCGAGCCCCGCCCCGCCCTCGTCCCTCTTACATTGGGCGAGGATGAGCTACTCTTTCGCAATCTTTCTGGCGTCTCCACTGACGCCGTCGCCCGCCATGGCAAAACAAAGTTTCGCGCGGGTACGCTTTTTACACACAAAGGTCTCTCTGGCCCCTCAATTCTGCAAATCTCATCCTACTGGCGCAAGGGTGAGCAGATCGGCATCAACTTCCTGCCCGATCACTCTGCAGACTGGCTCATCGACGCCAAAAAAGCAGCTCCGCGCTCTGGGCTAAAAACAGCGCTGGCCACAGCCTTCCCCGACCGTCTCGCCACCGCTTTGGCCGAAAAACTAGCCCTCCCGGGCGAGATGGCCAATATCCCCGACAAAAAACTTCGTGCGGCCCATGCCCGCCTGTCAGACTGGCCCTTCACCCCAACCGGGTCCGAAGGCTACGCCAAGGCCGAGGTGACCTTGGGTGGCATCAACACCAACGGTCTGTCGTCTCAAACCATGGAATCCAAACACCTCCCCGGCCTCTATGCGATTGGTGAAGCCGTCGACGTCACCGGTTGGCTTGGGGGCTATAACTTCCAATGGGCCTGGTCCAGCGGCTGGGCGGCCGGAATGGCTCTTTAACATAGAAGGCGAATCCGTTTTGTTATCAGTCTTGTTGGCTGAGAAATTTCACTCTGCATCTTCCCAACATAAAAGCCCGGCAGAATTCCCGCTGGGCTCAACTTTGTGCTACATTTATTGCAACGAGCGTTTAACGGACTTCCAGCTCAACATCCTCAAAAACGAGGATATCATCTTCACGTGTGCCGCCAGCTTCAGCAAGCATAATCCCGCCACAGGCCGAACAAACAAGCAAGCCAACCGCTACTGCAGCCCCCTTTCTTGAACTCTTGGATGGATTATGGGGTTTAAGCGTTTTGCTGTATTCGCGATCATTGTAAGTGCAACTTAGCTTTGCGTTCTGAGTGTATTTTCCAAAGCTCGGCATGTTAACGACTGCCGGAGTTGTAAAATCGGCTGAATATCCTGATGCTTGGATTTTACATGAGGAGTTAACATCAACGCCTTTATCGACACCGATTGTCTCATTGGCATCTGGTCGCGTTGTAGTGAAATTTACCCCGCGAAAACCGACCACTGTTTTAATCAAAGCCGGATCGGAGAATTTCACATTCACCGCATCAGCCTTTGCGCGCAAATGCTGTTTTTTTGCGACATCCGGGTCCGCACTCGTACAAGCATTTAGCAACACCAAACTCAAAGCCATGGCTACATAATGTTTCATACCAAACTCCCGATTCATCGGTCGCTGAATAGCATTCCTTCGCTAATGAACAACGTTGAAAGAATTGCGAAACGCACTCACCAATCGGATGTATCCAAAACACAACACTCAACTCTGCGGGACAAGAGAGGCTAGTCATGAGGCTTAGTTATGACCGCTGCTGCTCAGCCAATAGATCACAGGAACGGGAACCAGATATGAGCATATCTACAGTTACATCTCAGCCCCACATCAACACACAAACACCGAGCAAGCGTAGGGTGGGCAATGTCTGCCCACCGCCACCCTCTCCACACTGGCAAACATTGATTCCAAACACATGGTGGGCAAAACGGACCACCCTACGGGTCATTCTCCAAAATTGCCCGCGTCATCCTGCGCCATCCATTCCGGGTCAACCGCACCACGTCGGATGTCTCGGTGAATCGATGAATACGGCCAATCCACCGCCCGTGTGACCATTCCATGTTTGACCGGGTTGCCCCAACAATATTCAACATGTCGATTGAAATCCTCCTCGTCTCGGATGACGTGCTCCCAAAATCGCCGCTGCCAGATCCCGCATTCGCGTTTCTTGTGCTTGCTGTCTGAGCGTGGAAATCGCCGCCCCACCCGGCGCGAAAACCGGAACTTGATCTTACGCCAGCGTTCCGAAAAATCGCTGTCTCCTCGTGGTAGTGTCCAGACCGCGTGCAGGTGATCCGGCAACACGACCATTGCGTCGCAGGTCACGGGCATTGTGGCGATTGTCTCGGCATAGGCGGTGCGCAGGTCGGCTATCTGATCGACCAAAAGCGTCGCGTTTCGGTTGGCAAGGGTGACGGTGAAAAAATACGCCGCGCCCTGATGGCGCAGACGGCGATAATTTGGCATGCGGCATCATCGCTGCGCTATGGTTAACATTATGTTGACGGGGCGGTGGGCAGGGATTGCCCACCCTACAGCATGGTGTTCGGACTTTTGCACAAAACCCGCGTTCAACTTATACAACCTGTACTTAAATCCCCCCTCTGGACGCGGCTTTTCTTAATCCCTATATGATTACTCAGGATAACCCGCAGGAATACGTCATGGACCAGAGCCCCGAGCCGCTTGAAGGCACCCCATTGATCGCCCCATCCACCACTGATCATCCTCTGTATGATCAGGTGGTCGAGGCATGCCGTTCGGTCTATGACCCTGAAATCCCCGTCAACATCTATGACTTAGGGTTGATCTACACAATCGACATAAATGCCGAAAACGAAGTCAATGTAATCATGTCCTTGACTGCGCCGGGCTGCCCCGTTGCTGGTGAAATGCCAGGCTGGATTGCCGAAGCGATCGAACCGATGGCCGGTGTAAAACAGGTCAATGTTGAGCTCACATGGGAGCCCCCCTGGGGCATGGACATGATGAGTGACGAAGCCCGTCTTGAACTTGGTTTTATGTAAGCTATATCAAACCTCTGAAAGGGAAACTTCATGTTTGGAATTCCGGGAAAACAGGCCGTCACAATAACGTCAAAGGCCGCCGCACAAATCGCCAAACTCATGGCCAAAGACGGCCATGAGGGGCTGCGCATTGGCGTCAAAAAAGGCGGTTGCGCGGGCATGGAATACACCATGGAATATGTCACCGAGGTGAACCCACTCGATGAAGTGGTCGAACAAGACGGTGCACGCGTGATGATCGCCCCGATGGCCCAAATGTTTCTTTTCGGCACTGAGATCGACTATGAGGTATCTCTGCTCGAAGCGGGCTTTAAATTCAACAATCCCAACGTTTCAGAGGCCTGCGGCTGCGGTGAATCCATCAAATTTGAGGGCATGTAAGCCCTCAAACCTCAAGTCCCGCTTTGCAAATGCACATAAGTCTCGTCGAAGCGGCGGGTCAAATGCTCCCCTGCCAAAATAACCTGATCTGATCCTTTTGGTGCAACATTAGTGCTGTAATTCGGATTATAGAACATCGGGATAGACAAACGTTCCTCTTTAGAGCCGATCACCCGATGCGACGTTGCCACCACGCGCCCCTCAGTCCACATTTGTAGCATTTCACCAAAATTCACAATGAATGTACCTGGCGTGGCGTTCACCGGAATCCAGCGCCCATCGCGCAGTTTCACCTCCAACCCTGGCACCCCGTCGGTCGCCAGCAGCGTCAAACAACCATAGTCGGTATGCTCTGCGATGCCGAAATCCTTGTTCCCAGCCCAAGCTGGACGCGGCGGATAGTAGTTCCCGCGCAACAAAGCCATTGGTTTGTCAAACTTGTCAGTAAAGAAATCCGCATCTTCGCCAATTGCCTGTGCCAGCAACTGCAATATCTGCGCTGAGACCGTGAGCGCTTGATCATAATAGCCTGTAATGGCTTGTTTAAATTCAGACATTCCCTGCGGCCATTGGTTCGGCGCGTAGACGCCCAATCCAGACTGACGCAGGGGATCGTCTTTTGCTAATTCGAACCCACAATCAAACACCTGCTTGTAATCAGGGTTGGATTCTGGGTCGACCTGCTCTGCCTGCGACGCCCCCCAACCCCGGTTCGCCCCTGTCTGCGCCATGTCGACTGATTGTTTTACGCTCGCTGGCAACTTGAAAAACGTCGCATAAGCCCGCAATGCAATCTCAACATCTGCGGCAGAAACAGCTGTATTCTTGACGGTTAGAAAACCTATATCTTCAGCCGCAACCCGCATCTGAGCCAGTGCACCGCGATCACCGCTCAGCGCGGCCTTAAGGTCAATTTCGGGGATCATGATATTATTCCTCACTTCGACAAAAGCGACATAAATAGTTTTTCCCAACATGCAAACCCGCTTGACTGCTGTCGGCGTTCGAGAAACAACAACGCAATCAGGAAAAGGGGATCAATGATGCGGCGCAAACTGGCAGCGGGCAATTGGAAGATGAACGGCACAAGCGCAGCTTTGGCCGAACTAGAATACCTCGCGTTGCAACACCCCGCCCCCACTGTCGATATCCTGATCTGCCCCCCGTCCACCCTGCTGACACAGGCAGCAGCCCAAAGCGGCTCGATTGCAATCGGTGCGCAGGATTGCCATGCCAATACATCCGGCGCCCACACAGGCGACATCTCGGCCGAGATGATTTCCGACAGTGGCGCCACCGCCGTGATCCTCGGCCATTCTGAACGCCGCGAGGATCATGATGAAACCAGTGAGCAGGTCCGGGCTAAAGCACGCGCTGCTCATGCGGCGGGTCTGACAGCGATCATCTGCCTGGGCGAATCCGAAGCCCAGCGCGACGCCGCCAACACGCTCGATATCATCGCCGGGCAATTGGCCATCTCCACCCCGGACACTGCAACAGCCAGCAATACCGTCATCGCCTATGAGCCAATCTGGGCCATTGGCACCGGCAGGGTACCTACCATTGAACAGATCATCGAAGTGCATGACTTCATCCGCGAAAAGTTGATTGAGCGTTTTGGGGCAGACATCGGCGATGCAATTCCCTTGCTCTACGGCGGCTCGGTCAAACCCAGCAACGCCGCTGAAATCTTCACCGTTGCCAATGTCGATGGTGCCTTGGTCGGCGGGGCCAGCCTCAAGGCCGAAGATTTCTCGCCGATCATCTCCGCGCTGGAAAATAGTTAACACACCTTCAGGAGCGCCACACGCCCGCGCCAAGCTCCAATTCCGAGGGTGACGCCAAAGGCGGAGGCCGAGACACCCTGCGCGCGGCCTTAGGCCGCGCTCATTCTTACAGCGGCAGCATTGTGGTCGACTTGATCTCTTCCATCGATAACAGCGCCGTCACGTTATGCACTTTCACTTCTGAAATCAGCGCCTGATAGAACACATCGTAAGCGCGCGCGTTTTCCACCCGGACCTTGAGGATGTAGTCGATATCCCCTGCCAAAC
The DNA here is from genome assembly GCF_900172335.1 of Roseovarius albus. Lineage (GTDB taxonomy): Bacteria > Pseudomonadota > Alphaproteobacteria > Rhodobacterales > Rhodobacteraceae > Roseovarius > Roseovarius albus. The sequence goes on along the minus strand of NZ_FWFX01000001.1, from coordinate 292,506 downwards.
GATGCGCCTCCTGCACTTCGGGCCTGTCCCGTAGCGCTTTTAAAAACCGCGCCTGCCAGTCTGCGTCATGTTCCGATGTACGGATCAAAACAAAGAAACAAGCCTCAAACCCCAGCGAGTCCGCGTCCAGAACATAAGTCTGTTGTTTGATCACCCCACCTTCGCGCATTTTGCGAATCCGATTCCACACAGGGGTCTTGGAACTACCCACCGCCTTGGCTATTTCGTCCAAAGACCGGCCTCCGTCCTGCTGCAATTGCACAAGGATTTTTCGATCTAACTCATCCAGACGAACAGACATTCCACTTTTTCCTTTATTCTGGAATATTCCACATTCATCCCCGACCATACGGAACAATTTTCCTTATTTCCATCAGTATATGGCGCAATACCGGGAATATTTTCTATATAGAGAGGGAAGCAAACGCAATGCGGGACCGCAGGTATGAAGCATTTTCCGATCTTTATCGCCCTCGAAGGACGCTCGGTCGTCCTGTCAGGTGGTGGCGAGGCTGCTTTGGCCAAACTGCGCCTGCTACTCAAAACCGAAGCCTCTCTGCATGTGTTTTCGCCTGAGCCGGCCTCTGTGATCGTGTCTTGGGCCCACGAAGGCCGACTAGTCCTGCACCGCCGTGCATTGATCGCAGGCGATATCCAAGGTGCTGCCTTGTTCTATGCCGCAGACGAGGATGATGTCGAAGACGCCCGCACATCGGCGATTGCCGAAGCCGAGGGCGCCTTGGTCAACATCGTCGACAACCTGCAGGACAGCCAGTTCATCACCCCGGCCATTGTTGATCGTGACCCGGTCACCGTGGCGATCGGTACCGAGGGCGCGGCTCCAGTTCTGGCTCGCGCCATCAAGGCTGATCTCGAAGAGCGTCTACCGACGTCACTTGGCACCCTTGCCCGCATCGGCAAGGCCTTTCGCAAAGCGGTCGAAGTGCTGCCCATGGGCCGTAAGCGCCGTGATTTTTGGGCAGACTACTATTATTCCGCAGGCCCCCGCGCGATGGATCAGGGCGGCGAGGTTGCCGTCAAAGACAGCCTCAACACCCTACTGGACAAATATCAGGCCGCCGCAGAGCGCGAAGGTCACGTCGCCTTTGTTGGTGCTGGCCCCGGTGATCCGGAACTGCTGACACTCAAGGCCCGCAAAGCGCTGGACGAGGCTGACGTGATCATCCACGACCGTTTGGTCACACCCGAGATTCTGGAACTCGCCCGCCGCGAAGCCGTCCTGATCAACGCAGGCAAAGAGGGTTTCGGCCCATCAATGTCGCAAGACGACATCAATGCCCTGATCGTTGAACATGGGCTTTCCGGCGCCCAGGTGGTTCGCCTTAAAGGCGGTGACCCAACGGTCTTTGGTCGTCTGGACGAAGAGATTGAGGCGGTCATGGCCGCCGACCTAAGCTGGCATGTTGTCCCCGGCATCACTGCCGCGTCAGCTTCGGTCGCGGCCATCGGCCAAAGCCTCACCCAGCGTGGGCGTAACTCTTCTGTGCGCTTCCTGACGGGCCACGACATGAAGGGCTTTGCCGATCACGACTGGAAAACGCTGGCTCGCACCGGTGAAGTGGCTGCAATCTACATGGGCAAAAAATCCGCCCGCTTTATTCAGGGCCGCCTGATCATGCACGGCGCAGACCGGACCACGCCCGTAACCGTGATTGAAAACGCCACCCGCGCCGACCAGCGTGTTCTGGAAAGCACTTTGGAAACCCTGCCAAACGATTTGGTCGCCGCCGGTATTTCCGGCCCGGCCCTCACCTTCTACGGCCTCGCCCCACGTGCGGCGCAGGTTGCACTGACAAATACACAAGAACAGGAGCTCGCCTGATATGGCCCGCGCTTTTACTCCGAAAGTCATCACCGCCAACGCCCTGATCGAAGGGGATGTTGTTTATCTCGACGCCAATGGCGCATGGACACGCGATTTGGCCGAGGCTGAACTGTTCACCGACGAGGCCGTCGCGCAGGAACAATTGCTGTTTGCCGAAGCGCAGACAGAGGTCGTTGTTGGTGTTTATCTGGCCGATGCTGTGGCCAGCGCAAACGGCCCGGAGCCCACCCACTTTCGCGAGGATTTCCGCCGCACCGGTCCCTCGAACTATAACCACGGCAAGCAAGCTGAAGGTCTCGTGCGGGCCTAAGCCCCGGACCCGCGCAAAGGAGCAAGCAGATGTATAATTATAACGAATTCGACACCGCCTTCGTGCAGGAACGCAACCGTCAGTTCCGTGCCCAGGTTGAGCGCCGCGTTGCGGGCCACCTGACCGAAGATGAATTTAAACCACTGCGCCTGATGAACGGCGTTTATCTGCAGCTGCACGCCTACATGTTGCGCGTCGCCATCCCATATGGCACGCTCAACAGCCGCCAAATGAACCAGTTGGCGCTGCTGGCCGAGAAGTGGGACAAGGGTTATGGCCACTTCACCACGCGTCAGAACATCCAGTACAACTGGCCTAAGCTGCCAGACCTGCCGGATATGCTTGATGCACTGGCCGAGGTGGAGATGCACGCCATTCAGACCTCGGGCAACACCATCCGCAACGTAACCGCAGATCACTTCGCTGGCGCTGCAGCGGACGAAGTTGCTGACCCGCGTCCAGTGGCTGAACTCATCCGTCAGTGGTCTACTGACCACCCAGAATTCCAGTTCCTGCCGAGGAAATTCAAAATCGCTGTCACAGGGTCTGAAAATGACCGCGCCGTGATCAAGGCGCATGACATCGGTTTGCAAGTTGTCGAACAAGATGGCGAGATAGGATATCGCGTCATCGTCGGCGGCGGCCTTGGGCGCACTCCAATGATTGGCAAAGTCCTACGTGACTACCTCCCCGAGCAGGACCTGTTGCCATACCTCGAGGCCGTCGTCAGTGTCTGGAACCTGTTGGGTCGTCGCGACAACAAATACAAAGCCCGGATCAAAATCACCGTGCATGAGCATGGTATCGACGATATCCGCGCCCGTGTTGAAGAGAACTTTGCCCGCATTCGCCCCACCTTTGGCGGCATTGATCAGGAACTGTTCCAGGACATCAAAACGGCCTTCGCGCCTCCGGCCTTCCGCCAGGAAAACACCGCCGTGTTTGAAACCGCCTACAAGACTGACCCGATCTTCCGCTCTTGGGTGGATACCAACATCGCGCCCCACAAGGCCGACGGTTACGCCATTGCCCAAATCAGCATCAAAGCGCACGGCCAAACACCGGGCGACGCGACCGCGGATCAGATGCGCGTGATGGCCGGACTGGCTGAAAAATACGGCCATGACGAGCTGCGCATCAGCCACGAGCAAAATGTGATCCTGCCGCATGTTCACAAGTCGGACCTGCCTGCGATCCACGCCGAGCTGAAAAAGGCCGGCCTCGCGACCGCCAACATCGGTCTGATCTCGGACATCATCGCCTGCCCCGGCATGGATTACTGCGCGCTGGCCACAGCACGTTCGATCCCTGTTGCACAGCAGATCGCCAATCGTTTTGACGAGCTCAAGCTCGAGCATGACATCGGCGATATGAAGATCAAGATCTCTGGCTGCATCAACGCCTGTGGTCACCACCACGTGGGTCACATCGGCATTCTTGGTCTTGATCGTGCAGGTGTTGAAAATTACCAGATCACTCTGGGCGGTGACGCAACTCAGGACGCGGCCATCGGTGACCGCACAGGCCCGGGCTTTGCCTATGATGAAATCGTTCCCGCGATTGAACGGATCGTCTACGCCTATCTCGACCTGCGCGAAAACCCTGCAGAGAGCTTCCTTCAGACCTATCGCCGCGTTGGCCTGGCCCCGTTCAAGTCCGCGCTTTACGAGCAGGACAGCGCCTATGCCGCAGAATGAGCTGACCTCCAAGGTTGGCGCGCTAAACGACTGGTACCGGCTGAATTCAGCCGTGACTGTCCTGACACGCGCGCTGACCGATGAAAGCGCCGGTAAAATGGCGCTTGTCTCCAGCTTTGGAGCCGAATCCGTGGTGCTGCTTCACATGGTGTCGATCATCAACCGGGACACGCCGGTACTGTTTGTTGATACCGAGCTGCTGTTTGCGGAAACCTTGGTTTATCAGCAAGAGCTGAGCGAACGTCTTGGCCTACGCAACCTGCATATTATCCGGGCCAGCAAGGAAGATACCCGCGCGCAGGATCCGGATTTCATGCTGAACCAGCGTGACAAAAACGCTTGCTGTGCGCTGCGCAAGACGATCCCGTTGCAAAAGGCCCTTGAGGGCTTTGACGGCTGGATCACCGGGCGCAAACGTTACCAAAGCAGCACCAGGGCTGAGCTGGACTTCTTTGAGGTCGAAGACAACACCGGACGGATGAAAATTAATCCGTTGGCGCACTGGCGACCCGAAGATGTGCGCACTTACATGGAAGAAAACCGCCTGCCCCGCCATCCATTGGTGGCACAAGGCTACCCTTCGATCGGCTGCATGCCCTGCACCACGCCGGTCGCCGAGGGCGAAGACCCCCGCGCCGGACGTTGGCGCGGCGAAGATAAAACTGAATGTGGCATCCACTTTGTCGACGGCAAAATGGTGCGAACAGGAGAAAACGCATGACTGTGATCATCACCGACACGGGCTTTGCCCCAGATGGCTGGAACGAGGAATTTGTCCCTCTGGCCGAAGCAACTGACACATCCGAAGTGCTCGACCTGCCTTCGGACACAGACCCGCAAACCCTCAAGGACCGGCTGGGCAGCCTGCGCATGGTGCGCGTGGATTTCCCCAGCTTTGCCGATGGCCGCGGCTTTACCATAGCCCGCCAGCTACGCTTACTGGGATACAATGGTCACCTACGTGCAAAAGGTCACGTGATTGCGGATCAATACGCCATGGCCCGCCGCGCGGGTTTTGACGAGGTCGAGATCAGTGATGATCTGGCCGAACGCCAGCCCGAAGATCAGTGGCTCGACCGTGCTGATTGGCAAGCCCATGACTATCAGTCGCGCCTGCGCGGCTGATCGCCCCTTTTCCTTATCCAAGACTAAGCGTAAAGAAAGGCGCCGGCAGTTAAGACCGGCGTATTGCCAATGAATGAGATGACCGCTGTGACCGACGCCCAGACCGCACCAAAGCCTGTCAAAGCTTTGCCTGATGCGCAAACAGTAACCGAAGTTAAACACTGGACGGATCGCCTGTTTTCGTTCCGTGTGACCCGCCCTGCCAGCCTGCGTTTCCGCTCGGGCGAGTTCGTGATGATCGGCCTGATGCAAACCGACGAGAAAACCGGTCGTGAAAAACCACTGCTGCGCGCCTATTCCATCGCCTCACCCTCATGGGATGAGGAGTTGGAGTTCTACTCAATCAAGGTGCAAGATGGCCCGCTGACCAGCCGCCTGCAACACATCCAGGTGGGTGACGAAATCATCCTGCGCCCGAAACCTGTTGGCACGCTGGTGCACGACGCCCTGCTGCCAGGCAAACGCCTTTGGTTCTTTGCTACTGGCACCGGCTTTGCGCCCTTTGCGTCGCTGCTTCGCGAACCGCAAACCTATGAAGATTACGACGAGGTGATCATTACCCACACCTGCCGCGAAGCCGGTGAACTGACCTATGGTCGTGAGCTGATCGAAAGCCTGAAAGATGACGAGCTCCTCAATGAGGTGATCGGCGAAGGCTTCTGGAAGAAGATCAAATACTACCCAACCACGACCCGCGAAGAGAGCGAAAAGATGGGCCGCATAACCGACCTGATGCGCTCAGGCGAGGCCTTTGCGGATCTGGGAGTCGCCCCCCTGAACCCAGACACTGACCGCGCAATGATCTGCGGCAATCTGGCGTTCAATCTCGAGCTGAAAGAGATGTTCGAAGAGTACGGCCTGGTAGAAGGTGCGAACTCAAACCCAAAACACTACGTGGTTGAAAAAGCCTTCCTCGACTAAACACCTCGACCGCAGACAAAAAAGAAAACCGCCGCATTGGATTAACCATGCGGCGGTTTATTTTTCAGAACGTTTTCTTAGTTTGAAATTTGGTCCGTTGCGGCGTCTGTCGCCGAATCAGCCGCATCATCAACGGCGTCTGTCGCGGCATCAGTGGCAGCGTCAGCGGCTTCACCTGCGGCATCAGTGGCAGCGTCAGCGGCTTCACCTGCGGCATCGCTGGCAGCATCAGAAGCTGCGTCTGTCGCGGCATCTGCTGCTGTATCGGCAGCTTCACCAGATACGCTATCTACCGCGTCGTTGACCTCATCGCTCGCCGCATCCACAGCTTCGGACGCGGTATCCGCAACGTCGCTGGCCGCTTCTGTCGCTGTATCGACTGCATCGCTGGCGGCGTCAGCCGCTGCATCTGCAGCTTCAGTTGCAGTATCAGCCGCATCGCTGGCCGCCTCGGTTGCAGTCTCAGCCGCATCGCTGGCTGCTTCAGTTGTGCTATCAACAGCTTCTTCGGCAGCGGTTGCCGCTTCTTCAGCTGCTGTCGCGGCTTCTTCCGCAGTTTCTTCAACCGCTGTTGCGGCTTCCTCTGCCGCTTCGGTTACGGCCTCAGTCGCAGATTCGCCAGAGTCAGTCACATCGTCGCTGATCTCTTCAACTGATTTCCCAGTGACCAACATGTAGCCGCCAATCAGGACAGCACCGGCAATCAGAACCCAAAGCAGGTTTTTCATGATAATATTCCTTCAATTTCATGGCCCTCAGCAGGATTGCCGACCATTCAACTATTTGTGATCTGATGCATACTACAATGAGAAGAGGCAAGGGGGAAATTCACACCTATCGGCTCAAGTCAGCCGATTTGCCGCTTGAAACACCGGCCTACCGCCGTTACCTTGCGGTCTTGAGATTTAGATCAACCACCAAAGGAACAAAGCTATAGCCCGCAGACCGCACAACGCGCCACCACAGCGCGAGACAGGACCCCGCATCAATGACCGCATCCGTGCGACCGAAATACGTCTGATCGGCGCAGATGGTGAAAACGCTGGCGTAGTGACACCAGAGCGTGCCATGGAAATGGCCGAGACCGCTGGACTCGACCTGGTTGAGATTTCCCCGAATGCCACTCCACCGGTCTGTAAGATCATGGATTTTGGCAAATACAAATACGAACAGCAAAAACGCGAATCCGAAGCACGCAAAAAGCAAAAAATCATCGAAGTGAAAGAGGTGAAATTCCGCCCCAACACTGACACCCATGATTATGATGTGAAAATGCGTAACGTTTTTAAATTCTTGGGCAATGGCGACAAAGTCAAAATCACCCTGCGTTTCCGTGGTCGTGAAATGGCGCACCAGGATCTGGGCCGGGAGCTATTGAACCGGGTTGCCGAAGATACAAAAGATGCCGGCAAGGTTGAAAACTGGCCGAAAATGGAAGGCCGTCAGATGATCATGATCATCGGTCCCGCCCCCAAATAAGATCTGTTTAAATTGCTTTTCAGGCCGGGTTGCTACCCGGCCTTTTTGTGTAATCTCGCGATTTGGCAAAGTTGATCAGTGAGGCAATCACGTCACAATGCCCAATTTTATGCCGTTTTCGGCATAGGCGCGTCCAATTTAATGTATATTTGCAGCGCCGCACTAAGCGCACGAAATACAGGTATGAGCAGTGGCTGATTATTCGATCTATGTCTTGGGTGAAGGCCAACCCGGAAGTGAGCAAATATCCCTCACTGGAGGCGTGACCATAGATGGTGTGACACAAGGCGACGGCAGCCACCTTGTTGATGAATATCTGACCATCAATTCGACCACTGTAACCGAGCTTTTCATCAGCGATGGTGGCACCACCGATACAAACTTCGCTGACAACGATGGGAACCAGCTTTTGGATGGAGCCCAGTCTCTGGACGGAACAACCTATGCCGACGGTACACGTATCGAAGCCGAATACAGATTTACGGTTTTGGACGAAAGCACCGGTATTGAGTACGAAATACTTGCGGTTAACATCAACAATTCCAGCCCTTCGTATGGAACGAATGAGGCGCTCGCATTTATCGGCACGCCGCCGCCAGTCGGTGTGCCACTACGTGTCGTTGAGGCCAGCGAGGGCCCGCCCAATGGCGGCCCCAACGCCGTTGATGCGTCAGAAATCTCTCCGATTTGTTTGACCCGCGGAACTTTGGTTGAAACCAGGAACGGTCCCGAATTGATCGAGCACCTTCGATTGGGTGATCTGATGTGCACGCACGAGGGATGCTTTCAGCCTCTGCGTTACATTTATCGTCGCTGGTTCTCGCGCTCGGACTTTGAAAGAAACCCCAAACTCCGCCCCATTCGAATCTGTGCAGGTGCCATGGGCTGTGGTTTGCCAAATCGTGATCTGCTTGTGTCACCGCAACACCGGATGTTAGTGCAGTCTCCGATTGCCGTAAGGATGTTCGCCGCGTGTGACGTCCTCGTTCCAGCAATCAAGCTCACGGCCCTGCCTGGCATTTTTGTTGATACTGAAATCGAGGGCATTGAGTATATCCATCTCCTTTTTGATCAGCACGAGGTGATCTTTGCTGAAGGCACCCCAACCGAAAGCCTGTACACCGGCCCCGAGGCACTTAAGGTTCTTTCGCCGGAAACTCGAGCGGAATTGTTTGCACTCTTCCCGGAAATCGCGACCCCTGATCACTCCGCAAAACCAGCGTGCTACATTCCGAGCAACATGGCGCAGCGCGCTTTGATCGCGCGGCATCTGAAGAACAAGAAACCACTGATTTGCCAACCAAGCGGGATCACCCCGCAACCTGCCGAGCGACACAATCTCGGCTAAAAAACCCCCATGCTCAGCCCCGCCGCCATCGCCATCCCCAAGTCGTGACACTGTTCAAGCTCTGCATCCGGGATCTCTTTTTCGGCCAAGATCTGTTCAGGCGTCTGTGCGTGTGTGCATATGATGATCGCAGGTTGCGCCTTTTTCAGCCGCCACCCCGTTGCAATGCGCGCAATCTGCCGCACCGCATTTTCGCCATCCGATCCGGCGCAAACCATTTGAGCATAGGGCCGTCCTTCGATCTGTCCCAATGCGGGATAGTAGCAACGGTCAAAGAAATCCTTCATCACACCCGAAATTGCCGCAAGGTTCTCTGGCGCGCAGAATATATAACCGTCTGCCTGCAATAAATCCTCTGGCCCAGCCTGATCCGCTGCGATCAAAACCGCCTCTGCCTCGTCTCGCGCAGCCTGTGCCGCAGCTTCGGCCATCTGACGACTGCCACCGGTTCTGGAATGATAGACAATCAAAAGTTTAGCCATCGCCCAAAGTCCTTATCCCTGCCTACTCGCACCATACGCAGGAGATCGCTACGGCAACAAGGCTCTAGCCATTGACTATGCTATTCTCAGTACGGGGGCCTGCGCCCCTTCAGCGTGGATTTCATTGGCCAATGTTTTGACTGCCACCGATTTCACCCGCTGCGGCACCCGCACGACATAAGAAATGTTAGGCGGTTCTGGAAACGTGTCATCAAGAACCTGCATCTCTGGCGTCACGTAGCGGCCCGGCAGCAAGGCCACCCCGAGCCCGGAGTGAATGGCAGAAACGATCCCCGCCGTGCTGGCGCATTCCAAGACGGTGTTCAACCCCGCTTCCGGCATATTCCCAACCTGCTCGGCCCATTGTCGGTAAAAGCAATTCTCATCATAGGCCAGAAACGGCAGCGCCTTGTCGAAATCCAGTTCCAAATCAACCGCCTTGACCCAAACCAGCGCATCCTCGGACAAGACCAGGTCGGCGGCATGCTTACGGTGGGAAAACACCTGCATCACTCCCAGATCTATCTCGCCGCGCTCCATTTCCCCTTCCAGAACAACGCTTTGACGCACATGGGTTTTCACCTGCACATTCGGATGCAGCCGAGTGAACCGCCCCAAGACACGCGACAGATCGCTGCTGGTGGTATCCTCGGTCATACCGAGCCGAATCTTGCCGGCTAAAGTGCGTTTACTCATGTTCAGCAGGGCTTCGTCATGCAAGGCCAGAATACGCCGTGCGTAGCCTACCAGGCGCTTACCATCATCTGTCAGCAATGACGCCCCGGATCGGCGGGTCAACAAATCGCATTCGATCCCCTGCTCTAGCCGTTTCACCTTGTGGCTGACCGCTGATTGCGACAACGCCAATTGTTCCGAAGCGCGGGTGATGCCGCCAAAATCCTCGATCGCACAAAGTGTGCGTAAAGCATCGATATCCAAACGCTGTGACATGTTCGATCTCCTTCAGATCCCATATATGACAAATTTAGATTATATCATTAAAATGTCCCATTTGCTTCACGTTCTAACACAAGGTATTTTATCTGCATAGCTTTTTCGGAGATACACAATGCCTCAACTCGCAACAGAACACACACTCATCGACGGCCACCGTATCGCCTATGGCATTTATGGCACCGGCACACCCGTGGTACTGCTTCACGGCACGCCCTCATCATCTTACATCTGGCGCAATGTCGTGCCTTCGCTCGTCAAAGCCGGCTACAAGGTGCATGTGTATGACCTGCTTGGCTTTGGCCTGTCCGAACGTCCAAGCGATCCGGATGTCGATACCTCAATGACCGCTCAGGTGCCCATTCTTGAAGGGCTGCTAGAGCATTGGGGTCTTGAGACCTTTCACTTGGTCGCCCACGATTTTGGTGGCGGTATTGCACAGCGCTTTGGCATCCAGTCCATTGACCGCTTGCTCAGCCTGACGATGATCGATGTGGTCAGCTACGACAGTTATCCGTCAAAATGCACACGTAAACAGATGCAAAGCGGGCTTGAACATCTCATTAACACACCGGACGCAGAGCACCGCACCCACTTCCGTGACTGGCTTCTATCCGCAGCCCACAACAAAGAAAGCCTCACCAATGACGCGCTGGACGTCTACCTCGGTTTCATTAGTGGCCCGGTCGGACAAGCCAGCCTGTTTCAGCATCAGATACGCCACTACGACCCAAAACACACGTTGGACTTCGCGGATCGTCTACATGAATTGGGTCAGGTCCCAGTCAAACTGATCTGGGGCGCCGATGACCTCTGGCAGGTTCCCGATTGGGCGCACAAGCTTCACAAGGCAATCCTCGGTTCCAGTCTCGAGATTTTGGATAACTGCGGCCACTTCAGCCCCGAAGACCAACCCGAAAAGATCGCAGACATTCTGAAACAGTTCCTCCACTCACACACAGCGAAAGACACCGCCGCATGACCAAAGCAAACCTTATCACCCTATTCGAGACCTCAGGTTCGGCACTGGCGATCATCTACGCCCTGCTGATCGCCTCCAATACCGGCAACGAGCTTCTGGGCTTTTCACTGTTGCTCATCTCAGCAGGCCTCTTTGCCCTTTGGGGCTGGCTCGATAAACGCTGGGCCTTTTTGTCCTTGCAGGCATTCTATGCCCTGTCGGCGATCATCGGCATACTCCGCTGGGGTTAAATGCAAAAAGGGCACCCATTGGGTGCCCTCATCTCATTCTTTCGGGGTCAGCACCGTCACCCCGACGGCGGCTGCCCGCGCCAATTCAGGGGCCAACGACATCGGCACATATTCCCCGCGCCGCCACAACTGCGCCAGATCGTCGTAGTACCGGCTCAGGAAATGCCCTGATTGCCCGGTCGCGGTAATAAACACGCTGCTGTCTGGATCAGCGAAGTCATATACCCCCCGGTATCCGGCCCCATGCACATTGTTGAACGGGTCTTTGCCCGTGCCTGATGTCCGACCGCGCATCAGGGTATTGTCCCCGCCCGAGGTGCTTTGCCGGATGTTCACAAAATAGCGCAGCACCGGCACCTCACCAAGGGCCTGATGCGCATGGATGGCCTGATGGGCGTCGCCCCAACGCAGGCTCTCCAGTGACGTGCCATAGCGCTCTGATAACCAGATCAACGCATCATCCAGTGCCAGCCGCGCCACATCGGAACAGGTTTCCACTGGCAAAGATTGTTTGATGTCGCACCAAATCGATGCCCCGTCAATGTCGCGATAGACCCGCTCTATAAAGATCGGCTTCACATGTTTAAATTCGTTCGCCAACGGCCCCAGGTCATCCCGGATCAGGCGCTCTTGCAAGGCCCGTAGCCATGCCGAGTAGATTAATGGCTCTGGCAAATGCTCGTTCATTTCACCGTTCCACGCCGATAGTAATTCCAACGCTTTCTGACGGCGGCGCTCTGGCGTGCCCTCGGACGCAGATTCCCCGGTGAACCACAGATCCGCCCCGACCAGTGGTAACAAAGACCGTGCCGTGAAGCTCACAGTATCCAGTTGGGCCTCGATAAAGCTATCTCGCGTATGCACCTCACGTCCCTGCATCAGCCGTTCCCAACGATGCACCCGCTGCGTATCCCCCCAAATAAAGCTGACATGATCGGGAAACGGTTTGTCTGTCGTTTTGTTGTTGGTATTACCGATAATCCCGCCCTCAGGATTGAAGAATTCTGGATTGCTTGCATAAGGCATCATGCCATTCCAGCGATTTTCAGCAATCCAGCCCCGACCCGGAATCCGCCCTTTGCTTTCGCTTTCCGGACTGCGATTTGGCATCGCACCAATAACCTTCATTGCGATCCGCGACGGCCCTACCACGGTCAAGTTCTGTGACGGCCCAACAAATTCCTCCCCTGCAACAATTGCCTGATCTACCGTGTGCGACTTCATTAATCCAATCGCCGCACTCATCGTTGTGTCGCTGGGCGACAATATCGTCCAAGAGACCGATGCGACATGCCCAACCGGAGTAATATCTGCGAGATTCTTGAAGCTGCCGGGCAGGACCGGGCCGTTCTCTGTCCAGCGGCGGGTCAGTGTCACCGGGTTTTCATCCTTTATCCGAATGATCGAGCGTTCGGTGACAAACGGCTTGTATCCCTCCGGCGTCAGGTATTGCGACGGGTTATTCGGGTTCAGCTTCTCAATAAAAACGTCCTGATCATCCAGATAGGACGACGTAATCGCCCAACCCAATCGATCATTACGCCCGGTCATGATGGCCGGCACACCCGGAATGGTTCCGCCAATGACGCCCCCGCTCTCTAGCTGCACCCGTGCCAAATACCATACTCCAGGTGCCGAGAACCCTAGATGCGGATCATTGGCCAGCAAGGTCCCGCCCGAGGCCGAGCGTGATGGCGCCGCTGCCCAAGCATTGGACGCCCCGGCAAAGGCGGGCGTCTTGAAGGGTGAAAAGACATCTTCGGCCTTGGCCACCGAGAACACGTTTTTCCCCTTTAGCGATGGAAACAGCGATGCATAACGCGGCAACGCTGCAATCGCATGCCCCGGGTCATCTGGCTGAATGTCATTCAACCGCGCAGGATCATCCAACGCCAACGACAAGCGCGCACGCAGCACTTCGTTATGCAGATGTGCCGACAATTGCACACCCATCAATTTGATGATCGCTATCGAGTCTGCTGGCTGCCAGGGTGAGATCGGATTGTTGAAAATGAACATCTCGGGCGCACCGCGCCCTAAGGCCCCTTCGTTGATTTCGGCTAGACGGGCATTCACCCCGTCCGCATAGGCCTCTAACGCCTCTAGTGTCGGAATATCCTGCGACGACACCGATTTTTGCGCCGCCCCATAAAGATCCAACCGCCGCAGGGCCTTGTCGACCTCAATGGTCCGCCGACCAAACACCTCGGATAAACGTCCCTGCACCGTACGGCGCGAGATCACCATCTGCCATAGCCTGTCCTGCGCATGGACATATCCCAGGCCATAGAAACTATCCGCGTCATTCTCGCCCAAAATATGCGGGATATTGGCGTTGTTGCGCACAATTTCGACTGGGGCCAGCAGTCCGTCAACCGCGAGTTCCTTGTAGTATTCGGGTAATGAGCGGGATAGCAGGAAGTAAATCAGTGCAACACCGATCAATCCAAGCACGATGACGCCACCGATCAACCGCGCCAACCATTTGATCACACTCGCCATGCCCAGAGTATCCCGTTTTCACTTGCATCCATCGGTGGGGATAGTCAGAAATCAGCACCGAGACAATGGCAAGGGAAAAGACAATGGCAAAACTGGCATTTTTAGGACTTGGCGTCATGGGGTATCCGATGGCGGGCCACCTGCAAGCCGCCGGGCATGAGGTCTGTGTTTACAATCGTACCTTTGCCAAGGCCGAAGCCTGGGTCGCTGAACACGACGGCAAAGCGGCAAAAACCCCACGTGAGGCGGTTGCTAATGCCGACTTTGTCATGTGTTGCGTGGGCAATGATGACGATTTGCGCTCGGTATGCCTTGGCGATAGCGGGGCCTTTGCCGGTATGAGAAACGGTGCAATCTTTGCCGACCACACCACCGTCTCGGCCAATGTCACACGTGAGCTTTACCAAGCGGCCCAATCCGCCGGGATCCATTTCGTAGACGCACCTATTTCCGGCGGCCAGGCCGGGGCCGAAAACGGTGTTTTGTCGATCATGTGTGGCGGCGATCAACCCGCTTATGACGCGGTGGAGCCTTTCATGGAGGTTTATTCCAAAATTTGTCGCCGCATCGGCGACAGTGGCGCAGGCCAGTTGACCAAAATGTGCAATCAAATCGCCATTGCCAGTCTGGTTCAGGGCCTCAGCGAATCCCTGCATTTTGCAGAAAAAGCAGGATTGGATGGCCGCGCCGTGGTTGAGGTGATCAGCCAAGGTGCCGCTGGCAGCTGGCAGATGAACAACCGGCACGAAACCATGCTGGATGATCATTTCGATTATGGCTTTGCCGTCGACTGGATGCGCAAGGATCTGGGGATTTGCATGGACGAGGCCGATCAGAACGGCGCGTCCCTGCCGGTCACGGCATTGGTTGATCAGTTCTACAAGGACGTGCAGAAAATGGGCGGTGGTCGCTGGGACACCTCAAGTCTGTTCAAACGGATGCGTAAACTGGACGCGCTTTAATCTGCCTGAACAGCCTGCTCCTTCGGGATGGGCTCAGCTTTGCGTCCCTCCCGTCCGATGGATCGGCACAAAATCAGCACCGGAATCAGGCCAAATCCTACCAGCACTAGCGATGGCACCGCCGCCTCGGTCAGTCGCTCGTCCGAGGCCAAACGGTGCGCCTGCACAGCCAAAGTTTGAAAGTTGAACGGATGCAGAATTAATGTTGCGGGCAATTCTTTCATCGTGTCCACAAACACGATCAAGAATGCCGTCAGCACGCTGCTGCGCACCACTGGCAAATGGATCCGCTGCAACAACCGCGGCCCAGACTGTCCCAAGGACCGGCCAATCGCATCATAATGCAGCGGAACCGTTGCCATGCCACTGTCATAAGAATTCAACGCCGCCGCCATGAACCGCGCCATATAGGCCACGACCATCAGCCAGATCGATCCGGTGATTAGCAGCCCGGTATTGATGCCAAAATATGTCTCCATCACATGGTCAATGGCATTGTCCAGCGCCGCCATCGGCATCAGCAGGCCGACGGCAATCACGCCCCCCGGCACGGCATAGCCAAGCCCCGCGCCGATCACCATCGCCTTGGTCTTACGTCCGGGTTTCACCCGCGCGGCAAACCCGATCAGGACTGCCCCGGTCACGGTGAGCACTGCCGCGACACCAGCCACCAGAACCGAGTTCTGCATCAAACTGACATATCGCGCTTGAAACAGGTTCTGCCCTGACCCCAGCGCCATCAATCCCAGCATGATCACCGGAATCACAAAGCCCAAAAGCACGGGCAACAGACAGATCAGCGTCGCTCCCCAACCAGCAAGTCCTTTAAGCTCTGGTTGTTCCATCGTCTCGAACCGCGCGCCCCGCCCTGCCGTTCGTGCCTTGCCACGTTGGGCCCGCTCCAGCCCGGCAATCAGCAAGGCAAAACTCAGCAAGCACAAAGACAGCTGCGCCGCCGCCGCCCGGTCCCCCAGCGAAAACCACGCCTGATAAATACCGGTGGCAAAAGTCTGCACATTGAAAAACGCAACCGTGCCAAAGTCCGCGATGGTTTCCATCACTGCCAGCAACGCGCCGCCGACAATCGCCGGACGCGCCATTGGCAAGGCCACGCGGTAAAACGCCCGGATCGGCGACCGCCCCAGGGTGCGCGCCACCAGAAATGCATTGGCGGACTGCTGTTTGAACGACGCCCGCGCCAGCAGATACACATAGGGATAAAGCACAATCGTCAGCATCGCCGCCGCGCCGCCCAAAGAGCGGATCTCCGGGAACCAGTAATCCCGTGGCCCCCACCCCATCAAATCCCGCAGGGTGCTTTGCACGATCCCCGGATGATCCAAAATGTTGGTATAGGCATAGGCCAGCACATAGGCCGGAAAAGCCAGTGGCAGGGCCAGCGCAATCTCCAGCAGTCGCACCCCGGGAAAACGATAGACCGTCACCAACCACGCGGTCACACTGCCAATCACCGCCGTGCTGCATCCAACGATCACCACCAAAATCAGTGTCGTGCGGGTATAGCGCGGCAACACTGTCGACAGCACATTCCGCCAGGTCTCCAGATCCCCGGCCAGCGCTGCCAAACCCGCAGCCAAAATCGGCGCCACACAGACGATCACAGCCACCCAGGCCAAGCGATACAGCAGACGTTCCGACATTGAGGCAAACCCGCCAATAATCCGAGGATTTTTATCCGGTATTGATTTCTCACCCGCAGGTCAACCATACGGAAGGCATGAGGCTATTTGTGCGGTGCAGAATAAATCAATCAAAAGGATGGTTGCCAACCACCATCGCACTGCAGAAATAATGCGGGCGAAGCGGTCCTAAAGGATA
The DNA here is from genome assembly GCF_900172335.1 of Roseovarius albus. Taxonomy (GTDB): domain Bacteria; phylum Pseudomonadota; class Alphaproteobacteria; order Rhodobacterales; family Rhodobacteraceae; genus Roseovarius; species Roseovarius albus. The sequence continues at coordinate 275,829 of NZ_FWFX01000001.1, read as the reverse complement.
GATCAGGTTGGCGAAGGAAATACAGGCATCACAGGTGACACCGATGCCAGCAAAAAAGGAAACAAGGACTGGCTCAACGATGCAAAAATTTCAAAGTCACTTCAATTTACAGAATTTCGTCTCTACCCATATCTTTAACTACAGCCATTTCGACGTGGAGAGAAACAAGATCAACCGCGCCAGATTGAAGATGAACCGCCCCAAAGCCAACGTCTGTTCGAACCACTTCTTGACAGCCTGACATGCATGTCAGGCTGTCAATTTGAGACAAACTCGTATTGATCTTATCACTACCTACCTGAGAATCGACAACACATTCGCGTGGTCATCAGTCCAAATTAAACCGCCATCTCCAGGCAATGGCTCCCAACGAGAATCGCTCTCTAGCGAACCAAGTGCTTCAGCAGTGCGGCTCAAAGTGACGACGACTGAGCTTGAATCAGCTGGGTCAATTTCCGCATTCCCAGCATAACGCTGAATCCGGGCTTCCAGACCCAACGCGGCGGCACTACGGGCCAGAGGAATGTCAATGTCGTAGTGCCGGTTACTGATGTGGAAAACAAGTACGCCATCGGATTTCAGTCGATCCATGTAAAGTTGCACTGCTTCCATCGTTGTCAGGTGTATTGGCACGGCGTCCGAGCTATAGGCGTCAACTATCAGAATATCGTATTGTAACCCCTCCTGACCGGCAAGCACGATGCGCGCATCACCCAGATGCGTAGGCGCATCACCAGCACAGGCAGTCATAAAGCGAAAGAGGTGCGGCATTCGGGCGATTTCGTTGACCATGCGATCGATCTCGTAGAATTGCCAGCTTTGCCCTGGTTGTTGGTAACAGGCAAGCGACCCAACGCCCAAGCCAATGACACCCACGGATTGTGCAGCCTTCCCCCGATCCGATGTCAGAATTTGTGCCATCGGGCCGTTGGCATGATAGTAATACAGAGGTTCAGGCCGTTCAGTCGTATCATCACTGATACGCTGTGCTCCGTGGATTGTATTGCCGTTGCTGTAACGCCGCAGTTCACCAACTTCGCGAACTTGATGCAACCCAAAGAAACTACGATCACGCAAAAGGTTGTCATTTGGCGTCAGCATCAGACCCACTGCGAGCAACACCCCCGCAGAGGCGCAAAAGGCGAAACTATTTTGGCGTTGAAGGCTGAAAGCGACGACACACACGAGGAGCGCAAGAAAGAATGACAAATTCGCATGATCGGGAAAAATAGTAGCGAACAACATCAGAATTATGCTTGAGATCGCGCCAATGAGTAAGCCCTGTACGATACTGCGATGAAGCGTTTCATCCCGGTTTTTGAAATCCAACAACAACAACGAAGCTAAGATCAGTGTTACACCAGCCTCGTAAAGGCCGTTAAAGACAAGGGGGGCAATGATGGAGTTGAAAAGACCTCCAAATGCTCCTCCGATTGACATGGTGAGGTAGAAACCAGTTAGGAATTCACCGCTTGGCCGCGCTTCGTAAAGTTTACGATGGGCAAAAACAGCTACAATAAAAAAGCCGGAAAATAGTAACACTCCGCTGGTCCAACTAAATTGGCTATTTACGAAGCCAGTAAACGGTAACATCAATGCCAACAAAGCAAACCCATATACGATTTTGAAGGCTTTCCCGTTGAACAACGTCCGATTAGAAAACGTTAGCACAAAGCTAAGCAAGTATAGTGCCAATGGGATTACCCAAATCAGTGGCAAAGAGCCAACATCAAGGCTAAACTTTGACGTGACTGACAGCATCAACGAAGATGGAATAAAGGCCAGAAACGCCCAGTAAAGTCGATTTCGAAAAGTTGGTTTTGAGGATGATATGCTATTAACATTTGTTGCTGGAAGATCCCGACGGGCCATCAACCCGCTCAGAGTCAAGAAGCCACCTAGGGCGACAAACCCCACTGTCCAACCCCATCCGATATCGGTTGCGCCAAACAATGGCTCAGCTACTATTGGAAACCCAAGAAGCGCAATCAGGGAACCTAGGTTACTAGCCCCGTAGAGAAAATACGGATCGGATGCCGATGGACCACCACTGCGTCTATACCATGACTGAATAAGTGGAGCATTGGCCGAAAGTGCGAAAAAGGGCAGCCCCACGCCAGCGCCAAATAGTAACAACGCTTGCCAAGCGATGGCACCATTGGGGTCAAATTGCCATCCCGCAGGAACCGCTAACGGCAAAAAAAAGAGCGCCAGCGCCCAAATGCTTATGTGTATCAGAATTTGGGTCTTAACTGCCGTATACCGTGTGACGAGATGGGAATAGAGGTAACCCGCGATCAATATCGTCTGGAAGAATAGCATTGCTACAGTCCAGATCGCAGATGAGCCGCCGACCTGCGGCAGTACGATTTTAGTGAAGAGTGGCTGTACAAAAAAGAGCAGAGAAGCGCTTAAAAAAATTGTTACCGTATAAAACGCTGGGATTAAACCATTTACGTGCTCTGCACCTGCTAGTTCAGAATTTCGCACCGTAGTTCTCCTGTCCGCTCAAAAGGAATGTTGTGCATATGGAAACATTAGATTTTGTACAAATTGCGGCACGGAAATGTTTGATTGTTGGTTTGTCGTACCATCATCTTTTTGCCAAGTATCATCTTGAATGCGACGCTTTCAGACTGGAGCGCCTGACACTTTGATGATCGACGAGAATTTTGTTTCAAGGTTCCAAGATCCCCTACCGCTTGCCTGTTAGTATCCAAACCAGGCGGGCTTTCATCCTGCTAGAGAGTTTGGGGGCGCGCTAGCTGACCATAAATTGGTAGATCCGCAAGAAGCAAGGGTGAGCCATCCCTGTCCACTTTTCCACTGTCAGGAGCAAGCACAAGGGTGGACGTTTCTTACCCAGCTTCTCCCTAACGATGCACGCATACATTGCTCGTGAAGGAAAGTGCTCGCAACATTGCTCACCCGACAACTTGCGCGGATTTTCCCAAGGTTTGACCTGCGTCCTTAACCCGTGTTCGTCCTGCACAGGCTTTACGTAATTTCCCAAACTATTTCCCCCGACACGAAACAGAACTTTTTCCCGTTATCCCTGCGTCAACCAGAACCAAGTCTTTACATGGCAGCAGAATCACGACACCTTTGCAGTCATATGCGAACAATCCCGCACGTTTTGCGGGTACGAATTCGCTAATCAGGGAGACCCATAAAATGAAAACCATTCGTACTCTTGCGACTGCGACCGCTATGGCATTGGCTTTGGCCACAACCGCCCCGGCGCAGACACTGACATTTGCATATGACGCTGATCCAGTATCGCTGGACCCCCATGAACAACTTTCAGGTGGCACGCTGCAGCTGAGCCATATGATCTTTGACCCGCTGGTGCGCTGGAACAGCGAGCTGGGCTTTGACCCACGTCTGGCCGAAAGCTGGGAACGCGTTGATGACACCACCGTTCGCTTCAAAATCCGCGAAGGGGTAAAGTTCCATTCCGGCAATGACATGACCGCTGAAGACGTGGTGTATACCATTGACCGGATGAAAGAATCGCCTGATTTCAAAGGAATCTTTGCTGCTTGGGAAACCGCGACAGCGGTAGATGACTATACAGTCGAGGTTAAAACCGCCGGTCCAAACCCGCTGGTGCTGCACACGGCGACCTATGTCTTCCCGATGGACAAAAAATTCTACGAGGGTCAGGACGAGATCGTCAAACACGGTGACAGCTTTGCCTCAAGCAATGTTTCTGGCACTGGCCCGTTCACCATCACTGAGCGCGAGCAAGGTGTGAAGGTCGTCTTTGAACGCAACCCGAATTATTGGGATACTGACAGCCCCGGCAACGTACAAACCGCGATTCTGACGCCAATCAAAGAAGCGCCTACGCGAGTCGCCGCCCTCCTGTCAGGCGACGTTGACTTCATCGCACCTGTGCCCCCAACAGATCTGGAGCGCATCGACGCCGATGAAAACTCCAAACTGGTAACCATGAGCGGCACACGCATCATCACGCTGCAGCTCAACCAAAACCGTAACGAAGCCCTCGCGAACCCGAAAGTTCGCGAAGCAATCGTTTATGCGATCAACAATGAAGGCATCGTCAAAAAGATCATGAAGGGCTTTGGCACTGCGGCAGCTCAGCAATCACCTGAAGGCTATCTGGGTTACAACGCCGATCTGGCCCCACGCTATGACCTTGAAAAGGCGCAGGCTCTGATGGCTGAAGCGGGTTATGCAGATGGGTTTAATGCTACAATGATGTGCCCTAACAACCGCTACGTCAACGACTTCAAGATCTGTGAAGCCTCTGCCGCAATGCTGGCAAAAATTGGCATCAACATTGACCTGACCACTATGCCCAAGGCACAGTACTGGCCCAAATTCGATGAGCGCGCAGCTGACATCATGATGATCGGCTGGCACTCGGACACCGAGGACAGCGCCAACTTCAACGAGTTCCTGACCATGACACCGGATGAAGAAACAGGTCGTGGGCAGTACAACTCAGGAAACTACTCGAACGCCAAGGTGGACGAGCTGACGCTGGCCTCTTTGACTGAAACAGACGAAGCCAAGCGTGCTGAGATGCTGCAGGAAGTTGAAAAGATCCTGTATGATGAAGCGGCTTACGTTCCGCTGCATTGGCAGGACCTGGCCTGGGCGGCCGGTAGCAATGTTGAGATTGAGCCGGTCCTGAACGTGATGAACTTCCCCTATCTGGGTGATCTGGTCGTCAACGAATAATAACTTTCACAAGCGGGCCGCACTTCAGCGGCCCGCTCTATACTGCCAGGTCCAATGCATATCCTAGCCTTCCTTATCCGCCGTGCGATTCAGGCCGTGATCGTGATGTTTGTCATCTCGCTCATTGGTTTTTCCATTCAGGGCAATCTTGGTGATCCGTTACGCGAACTGGTCGGCCAATCTGTTTCCGAGGCAGAACGTCAACTCCTGCGCGACGAACTCGGGCTGAATGATCCGTTTTTCGCTCAGTATGCGCGCTTTATGGGGAATGCGCTGCAAGGCGATCTCGGCACATCCTATTTCTTCAAACGCCCTGCGCTCGATGTTATTTTGGGTAAATTCCCAGCGACGTTTGAACTGGTCTTGGGTGCCACGGTTATCTTCCTTGCCGTTTCAATCCCTGCAGGCATTTATTGCGCAATCAACCGCACCAGCTGGTTCGCGCGGATCATCATGACCGGATCGATTGTCGGTATTTCTGTCCCTGTATTCCTGACGGCGATCTTCCTACAATGGATCTTTGCGGTCGAACTGGGTTGGCTCCCCTCTTCGGGCCGGGGCGACACAATAACCCTCCCATGGGGGTGGGACACCGGATTGCTTACGATAGATGGCCTTGCCCATCTAATCCTGCCATCGATTGCGCTGTCTTCCATCATGCTTCCCCTCTTCATCCGCCTGATTCGGGCCGAGATGATGGAAACTATGGGCACTGACTATGTACGTTTTGCCCGCGCCAAGGGCCTGAGCACCCGACGCGTGCGTTATGTTCATGCGTTCCGCAACACGCTCCTGCCGGTAGTTACGGTCGGTGGCCTGATGATCGGGACATTGATTGCCTACACCATCCTGACTGAGACAGTATTTCAGTGGCCTGGCATGGGCTTCATGTTCCTTGAGGCCATCAATCGCGTCGATACCCCGTTGATCATCGCCTATATTATCATGGTCGGGCTGATCTTTGTGGTGGTGAATACCGTCGTTGATTTTGTCTACACGCTTATTAATCCGATGGTTAAACTTCCGGGGGCAAAATCATGATTACATGGCGCTCCCTCTTTAAGAAGTTCCTGTCGGATCCGGTGGCCCTGTGTTCTGGCATCGTCCTTCTGATTCTCGTTTTCATGGCGGCCCTTGCCCCCTTCATTGCGCCCCAAAACCCCTATGACCTGATGCAGATCGACATCATGGATAGCGAACTGCCCCCCAGCTGGCATGACGAGGGCGAAGCGCGGTTCCCTTTAGGCACTGATGAGCAAGGCCGCGGGATCCTGTCCACCATCATGTATGGCACCGGTATCTCGCTGCTCATCGGCATTGGCGCCGTGATCGTTCAAGCCATTCTGGGCGTCACCCTTGGCCTGATCGCCGGATACAAGGGCGGCTGGATCGACGCCTTCCTGATGCGTCTAGCCGATATCCAGATGTCGCTCTCAACCCTGATGATTGCCATTATCGTTTTGGCCATCTTCAGCGCCACCTTTGATGCCAATGTCTATGCTGACTATGCCATTTTCATGCTAATTTTGATCATCGGCATCGCCGAATGGCCCAAGTATGCCCGGACCGTGCGGTCCTCTGTGCTGGGCGAAAAGAACAAAGAATACGTCGATGCCGCCCGTGTCATCGGCCTGCCGGCTCGCAAGGTCATGTGGAAACACATCTTGCCTAACACACTGACTCCGGTTTTGGTGATCTCGACCATCCAAGTGGCCGAGGCGATTATGACCGAGGCAGCGCTGTCATTCCTCGGCCTTGGCATGCCCGTCGACAAACCGTCACTTGGTTCGTTAATCCGCTCGGGTTACGAGCTGATCTTCTCCGGCAGCTGGTGGATCACCTTCTATCCGGCCATGGTTCTGATTGCGCTCATCCTTGCGCTGAACCTGCTTGGTGACTGGATGCGCGATGTGCTCAATCCGAAACTGCGGCGGGGAGAAGACTGATGGCGATGCTTGAAGTGCGCGACCTACATGTCGCCTTCCCTCGCGGCAAACGTGACTGGATTGAAGCCCTGCGCGGCGTCAATCTGACCTTGGAAAAGGGCGAGCGCCTCGGAGTAGTCGGGGAATCCGGCGCTGGCAAATCCATGCTGGCCTTTGCGATCCTCAATCTGATTGCCGAACCCGGTCGCATCTCGCAAGGATCAATCAGTTTTGAAGGCACCAACCTGTTGGAGCTTAGTGACCGCCAAATCCGCGACATTCGCGGCAACCGCATTTCGATGATTTTTCAGGATCCGATGGTCACGCTGAACCCGGTTCTGACGATCGGTGTGCAAATGATCGAAACATTGCAGGCGCACCGCAAGATATCCAAGCGAGAGGCGCATAAACTTTGCGTCGATAAGCTCAAGATGGTCGCCATTCCCTCAGCTGAAACCCGAATGGATGCCTACCCTCACGAACTCTCCGGCGGATTGAGGCAACGGGTGGTGATTGCCATCGCTCTGCTGACGGACCCAGAACTGATCATCGCCGATGAGCCGACCACCGCGCTCGACGTGACCATTCAAGCAGAGATCATGGCCCTGATCCTCAAGCTCTGCCGCGAAAACGATGTCGCGCTGATCCTGATCACCCACGATCTGGGTGTCGTCGCCGAGGTGACCGAACGTCTGATGATCATGTACGCCGGTAAATGCGTTGAAACCGGAAAGACGCGTGAAATCATTGACGGCCCTTCCCATCCCTACACCGGCGGATTGCTCAAGGCGCTGCCGCAAAATGCTGGACGCGGCAGAAAACTGTATCAAATCCCCGGGTCCATGCCCCCCATCACGAATTTGCCCTCCGGCTGTGCTTATCATCCACGTTGTGAATTCGCGACCGACCGCTGCAAAGGCGGTGCGCCCGAGTTGGTCAACGGTGTCGCCTGCTACACGCCGCTGAAACAGGCGGAGGTTCAATCATGAGCAAACCGATTGTTGAGACCAAGGGCTTACAGGTCCATTTCCCCCTGCCAACACACTTTCTGAGCCGGGAAAAGCCAGTTCTGCACGCGCTGAACTCGGTTGATGTCTCGATCCAACCCGGTGAGAGCTTCTGCGTGGTGGGCGAATCCGGCTGTGGCAAGACCACGCTTGGCCGTGCCATCATCGGCCTTCAAACTCCGACATCAGGAGAGGTCTACTTCCAAGACCAACGTATCGACCAGATGGATGAGGCCACGCGTAAACCCATCCGGCGCGACATGCAGATGGTGTTTCAGAACCCCTATGCCTCACTGAACCCGCGTCGCAATGTCTTTGAAACACTGGCCGAGCCGATCCGCCACCTGATGCCGGAAAAATCCGAAGCGGAGGTGAAGGCGCAAGTCGATGCTGTTCTCAGCGCAACCGGCTGCGATCTCAGCTGGCAACGCCGCTTGCCGCACGAATTCTCTGGTGGTCAACGCCAGCGGATCGCCATTGCCCGTGCTCTGGTCACAAATCCCGCGTTTATCGTTGCGGACGAACCGATTTCCGCACTCGATGTTTCTATTCAGGCGCAGATCCTGAACCTACTGACGGATCTGCAAGCCGAACGTGGCCTGACCTACCTCTTCATCACCCACGATCTGTCGGTCGTTGAACATTTCGGCACCCGTGTGGCGGTGATGTATCTGGGCAGCGTGATGGAACTGGCGACAGCAGAGGACCTCTTTGCCAATCCCAAACACCCCTATACGCGGCTTTTGTTAGAGGCGATCCCCAAGCTGGAAGGTGGTTCTTTTGACAAACCACGCACGCCGGGCGAGTTGCCTGATCCGGTTAACCCGCCCCCCGGTTGCCCCTTTGCGCCGCGTTGTCCTATGGCGGATGCACAATGCCGATCAGAACGCCCTGCCCTACGTCAGTTGCCGCAAAGTGTGACACAAGTGGCCTGTCATCACGCGGAATAACCAACGCATGATACGGGCCTGAAACAAACGATACCCTGAATTACAAACCACGCAATCGGGCTGAAACACCGCGTCCCTAGGTTTCTTGCATCAAGAAATCGAGGCCCGCCATGTGCACCCCATCAAATACACGCTTTAACGCACCGGAAAGCCCTACAATCTTAGGCCCCATGCCAATCCGTATTGGATTGCTCTGCGCATGGATTGCGGTGATGTGCTACGCGGCAGCCAATTCCATTGCCAGCCGTCTGGTTTCGGTTGGTCAGGCCCATCCTTTGGCCGATGGCTCCAACGCCATCACCTTTGCCAACCTGTTTGTGCTCAGCTCGCTGATCTCTCTGGTACCGATGGTCTTTCTGTTTCGCAAAGATCTGACCCGTGCAAACCTGCGCAAACTCGCGGTAAAGGACTGGCAGCTGCTGACCATTTCCGCCTTTGTCTCATCCGCTCTGACGCCGGGTCTGTTCTTTTTTGCATTGGAACATTCCACCGTCACCAACATTGTGCTGATTGGTCGGATTGAGCCACCGCTCTTTTTGATGGCCACCTGCCTATTCCTGAAGGAACGCTTCGACAAGAAAGCTATGATCGCCGGGTTAATCGCCCTGCTGGGCGCCTCGGTCATGATCGGCTTTTGCGACACCACCACCCTTGGTCCTGGCGAACTGGCGGCTTTCGCGGCGACCCTGACCTTCATGGGCTCCACTCTGATGGCACGCAAGGTGCTGAAAACCGTACCGATGGGCATCTTTGCCACTGTACGTACAGTTCTGGGTCTTGGCTTCTATGTCCTCCTTGTCTGCACGCTGCAAGGCCCAGAGCAGTTTCGTGGTCTGCTGTCGCCGGTGTTGTTGAAACAAGTCTGGATCTACGCCTTGGTTGTCTTCGTCATCGGTCAGATTTCATGGAACCTAGCTCTGAAACACGCCAAGCCCGGTGAGATCTCTCTGGCAACCTCCTTCTCGCCTCTGGCAGGGATCGTCTTTGCCATGACGTTGTTGGGCGAACATCCCGGTGCGGGCTTGCTACCCGGTGCGGTGCTGATCTTGCTGGCGATCTACGTTGGTCAGAGCAAACGCCCGATCCCGCGCAAGCTGAAGGTACTTTGGGCCAACCGCCCAACCTATAGCCACAGCGACATCGCACAGGTTCTTGTACCTGTTGCCGCCTTTCCCGGGCTGTCTGCCAAAGGTTACAAGGGACAATACTAAGGCCATCACAACGAATAAGCACCCCGTTTCAGGCGGGGTGTTTTACAGGAACATTGAGCGTATCAATCTGGATCGTAAATATACCCGATACCACGCACGGTCTTGATGATCTGCGGCTTTTGCGGGTTGGCCTCAATCTTGCGACGCAGCCTCGAAATGCGTATATCGATGCTGCGATCAAATGGATCCCAGGAGCGATCATGCGCCTGCTCTAGAATCTGGTCGCGGTTCAAGACCCGACCTCTGTTGCGGGCGAAAAGGGCCAGCAGGTTAAACTCCATCGCCGTCAGCGCCACCTCCTGCCCCTCGGCATCGCGCAGCTTCGCCGCCGTCAGGTCCAGTGTGAACGTTCCAAACGGCGCGCGCTCGGGCGCATCCGTCATCATGACCTCTGATGCTGGCTCTGATTGACGGCGCAAGACCGCCTTTATCCGTGCCTCCAACTCGCGCAGATCAACCGGCTTCGCCAGATAATCGTCTGCGCCCATTTCAAGTCCGACGATTTTGTCGATCACCTCACCGGCTGCGGTCAACATGACCACCGGCACCTGATTGTCACTGCGCAGCCCTCGCAAGGTGGTCAGACCATCCTCGCCCGGCATATTGATATCCAGCAAAATCAGATCAATCTGATGTGTCTCTATGGCACTGCGTAATTCGTCGCTGTTGGCGGCGGCGACAATCTCGAAGCCACGTTTCGACAGATACTCCTGCAACATCTCGCGTACATCAGGCTCATCATCACAGACCAAAAGTGTAGCCGTACTCGTCATTTCGATCCCTTTGCAATCAACTCGCTGACAAATGCGCGCAGCTCTTTGGGCGACACAGGTTTCTCGATGCAGGGCCGCTGCGCTTCGCCTAAAAATGTCTGCGATGATCGGCCCATCGTATCCCCCGTCACAAATCCAGTTTTATTAACCATATCAGGAAATTCGCGTTTTATGGTCTCAAAAAATATCCGGCCGTCTACCTCGGGCATATTCAGGTCGCTTAAGATCAGACCATAGTCGTGCTCACGTAACGTTTCGAGCGCCAACCCCGCCTCGTTGAACACGTCTACCTCATAGCCTGCACGCGTCAGAATTTCCGCATTCAATTCGGCCACATCTTCCTCGTCATCAACAATCAACACACGAATGTGCGATGCCGCATTGCCAGCCCCGTCCGGAGAGTCCACTTTGCTCTGCGCCTCTTTGACCGGCAGAAAAATCGTAAAAACGGTTCCCCCGTCCGGACTTGCATCCAGCGAAATCTGTCCATTGTGAGCCGCGACGATCCGGTGACACAGGGCCAGCCCGATCCCGGTGCCTTGCCCCACATCCTTGGTAGTAAAAAACGGCTCGAACACACGACTTCGAAGATCCTTGGCAATACCAGGCCCGTCATCTTCAACACGTATCTCAATGGTTTTAGCATCTTCAGCGCGCGCGGTGGCAACCGTGATCTGCCCACCAAGGCCACTCTCGCGAATGGCTTGTTCTGCATTCAGGATCAGGTTGATCACCACCTGCGTGATCTGATCCGGATCGGCACAGATCTCGGGCAGCGCTGACGTCAGGTGGCATTGCATATCCAATCCTTCACCCGCCTCTCCATAACTGGCCACATCCATAGCCGTTTGGACAATATCATTGATGTCCACGCGCTGCATTTTGACCGGCTGCTGCCGCGCCATGGTCAGAAATGTCTTTACGATTTTCGCGCAACGCTCGGCAGCGGTGCTGATCTTTTCCACCTGCCGCAATATCTCGGGGTCCGGACAATCTTCGCGCAGCATCAGTGAATGCCCAACCACCACGGACAGCGGATTGTTCAACTCATGCGCCACTCCGGCCAGCAGTTCCCCCATCGCCGACATCTTGTCGTTCTGATACAACTGGTCCTGTTGCTGCGACAACTCGGCCTCAATCCGCAGCTGTTCGGTCAGATCCCGAGTGTGGGACACGATCACTTCTTGGCCGTTGTATTCGATTAAGCGTGCTGAAACCGCGCCCCAGAAGGCCTCCCCGTTGGCATTGAAATACTGCGCCTTGAACTCTTGAATGAACCCTTCTTTGCGTAGCTTTCTAAGATAGTTCTCGCGCGAATTCGGATCAACATAGAACCGTTTGGCGCTATCCACCCGTCCAAACAAGGCAATGGTTTCCGGGCTACTAAACAATACTTCACCCGTGTGAGCATTCGTCATCTGAATGGGGGCGGGACAAGCCTCCAACACCTGCCGGATCATGTCCTCACGTTCCTGCTGGGCGCTAAGATCCATGATTGCGGTCACCACATAAGTGTCGTCCTCAAACTCGATCAACCGTCCCCACGAGGCTGTTGGTCGGGGCGCACCGCTCGCATCTTTCAAGGCGACCCGGTAATCATCAACTTGACCATCTGCTACCAATGCAGCGACATAGTCCCGCCGATCCTTTTGGTTCAGATAATGTTCCGTTGCACTCTCCGTATGACCAAACAAACGAAATGCTTCTGGTGAACGGTATCGGATCTTCCCATCGCCTTGCCGCGCCATGACAACAGCCACAGGGCTTGCTTCAAGCACTGTGGCAAGCAATGTTTCACGTTCACGCATCGCCACTTCGGCCTTCCGGCGTTCAGTGACATCTGTATTCGCGACCACAAAACCGTTGTTCTTGGTGGCACTGAATTGTACCTGATAGATACGACCGTTCGTCAGTTCAATCTCGAGTGTCTCACCGACCGGCACGCCATTTTGCAAGCGCCCTTCGATCCACGCCTCGGTCTGCCCCAAGGCTTTGCGGTATTGGCCGCGTTCGGCTCCTGCCCTCAACAGGTCCTCCCACGCAGCGCCTCGATCAATCAGATCGCCAATCAAAGGAAACATATCAACATATCGCTGATTGCAGGTCACCAGCCGATAGTCTGCATCATACACCGCGATCCCTTCCGAGAGCGCTTCCAAAGCGTCCCAGACCAGGTCAGCAGCAGCTGGGTTACGAATAAAGGGTTCGTGGTGAGGTTCCGACGTCATGTTCAACACCTATCGCGCGAATGTTTCAAACCGTTTTCAGCATGGCGTCGTTTTGTTTCAATTGTAACAGTGTCGACGTGGAAAACTGTTGCTGAAGATCCCCCAATTTATTGAATAAATTCAATAAAACTGATCGCTTCAGCGAAACAAAAGTGTTTCGCAACTGAAACAAAAAACCTCTTTTTTCGACAACAGACTGCAACTTCGCGCTGGCACAACAAGATCAGCGCCACTCGCTGGCCCCAGTTCAACTGCATTAAGATCGGAAATCTCATGTCCCAGATAAAACACTCGATCCTCGACACGATCGGCAACACCCCCATCGTCAAGGTCAACAACCTCGCCCCGAACAACGTCGACATTTTCGTCAAGCTCGAGGCCTTCAATCCAATGGGATCGGTCAAGGATCGCCTTGCCCTTGGAGTGATCGAGGCGGCCGAACGTGACGGCAGCCTGCAACCCGGTCAGACCATTGTCGAGGCCACCAGCGGCAACACCGGCATCGGTCTGGCCATGGTCTGCGCGCAAAAGGGCTATCCTCTTGTGGTCACCATGGCCGAAAGTTTCAGTGTCGAGCGCCGTAAGCTAATGCGCTTTTTGGGGGCCAAGGTGGTTCTCACCCCTGCCGCCGCCAAAGGCAGCGGCATGGTCGCCAAGGCACGCGAATTGGCCCAAGAACACGGCTGGTTCATGTCACGCCAATTCGAAAACCCCGCCAACGCTGACATACATAGCACCACCACTGCGCAAGAAATTCTGCGCGACTTTGGCCCCAATGGTCTGGACTACTGGGTCACTGGCTTTGGCACTGGCGGGACACTCACGGGCGTGGCACGCGTTCTGCGCAGTGACAGCCCCAACACCGCCATCATCGCGGCTGAGCCGGACAATGCCCAATTGCTGGGTAGCGGTATGGTGCAGCCGTTCAACCCCGATGGCAGCGCTGCCGACAGCCATCCTGAATTTCGCCCGCACCCGATGCAAGGCTGGTCGCCTGATTTCATCTCCGACCTCGCCAATCAGTCAATTGAACAAGGTTTCATTGATAAGGTTCAACCCGTTGCCGGGTCCGACGCCCTGAGTATGGCCAAAGCACTGGCCAGCAAAGAAGGTATCTTTTGCGGCATCACCGGCGGCGCGACCTTTGCCGCCGCGCTAGAGGTGGCCAAGACCGCGCCAAAGGGCTCCAAAATTCTCGCCATGTTGCCTGACACAGGCGAGCGATACCTGTCCACGCCATTGTTCGAGGATGTCCCCACCGAAATGACCGCTGAGGAAATGGCACTGTCGCAATCCACTCCCGGCACGCGATTTGACATCCCTGTTCCGGCTGCGCCCGCCGGTGCAGAACAAGCAGCGCGGCCCGAAATTATCGAGCGGGTCAACCAGATTATTGCCGAAAAGCCGGTTGTTGTCTTCGCGCTGGAATGGTGCGAATTTTGCTGGTCCGTGCGCAAGATGTTCGCTGCGGCGGGCATCCAGTATGAAAGCATCGACCTTGACAGCGTTGCCTACCAGCCCGACAATCTTGGCATTGAGATGCGCTCGGCGCTGCGTCAGATCACCGGTGCGCCAACCATTCCACAGATCTTTGTCGGCGGAGAGCACATCGGCGGGGCCACCGAAACATTTGATGCCTTCAATGACGGTAGCCTGCAAACTCGCATGGTCGTGGCTGGGCTGCCCACTGCGCCGTCAGAAAACGTTAATGCCTATTCATTTTTACCAAAGTGGGTCCACCCAAGATGAAACATTCCCTTCCCTCTCCCATTTCAGACATCCCATTTGACAAGGTCGCGGCATATGCCGCGACCTATCGTTCTGGCAAAACCAACCTGCATGCCACCGCTACGCTGGAAGAGCTTCGCGCGTCCTTTGGCGGTGTGTTGCCAGAACAGGGTCAACCCGCTGAACAGATCATAGATGACCTGATCCGCGCCGCCGAACCTGGGCTGGTCGGCAACACGCAATCAGGGTTCTACGCCTGGGTCATGGGTAGCTCTCATCCCGCAGGCGTAGCCGCGGATTGGCTCACCTCGATCTGGGGGCAGAACTGTGGGATCTATCAATGCTCACCCGCCGGATCCACCGCCGAAGAAGCCGCCTGCAACTGGGTGCTCGACCTGCTCGATTTGCCGCGTCAGTCCTCGGTTGGCCTGACCATAGGGGCGACCATGGCCGGGTTTATTGGGCTCGCCGCCGCGCGAGACGAAGTGTTGCGCCGCGCCGGTCATGATATTGCTGAAGATGGCCTGCAATCCGCCCCACATGTCACGATTTTCATTTCAGATGACACGCATGCCTCAAACCTCGCAGCTCTGCGTTATTTGGGGTTTGGCAACCGCAACATTGCCCGTATTGCAACTGATGATCAGGGGTGCATGCTGACGGACGATCTGGCCGAACAAATGAACCAGACGCAAGGCCCCAAGATTATCGTCGGCACCGCTGGACATATAAACACCGGCGCATTCGAAGATTTCCACACGATGGCTGATCTTTCAGAAGAACACGACGCTTGGCTGCATATCGACGGGGCCTTTGGCCTCTGGGCCCGCAGCAGTAGCACAAGGCACGCTTTAGCCGATGGTGTCGAGCGCGCCGATAGCTGGTCTACCGACGGGCACAAATGGTTGCACATCCCATTTGATGCAGGCTTTGCTATCGTCAAAGACCGTGCCGCCCACCGCCGCGCGATGGATATCACTGCCAGCTATCTGCCCGATCCACCCGGCGACGGACGCAATGCCACGCATTTCAATCCCGAACTCTCCCGGCGTGCCCGCGGCTTTACCGCCTGGGCCACCCTGCGAGCCTTTGGAAAGCAAGGCGTGCGCGATCTTATCGACAATCATTGCCACTGCGCAGAGCTTCTGGCGCAATCGCTCGCAGATGAACCCGGTATCACTATCCACAACGATGTGGTGCTCAATCAATTGATCTTGTCGTTTGATCTTGGGCGCGGCGATGAAGACGCCGACCAGATGACGCAAAGAATGGAACAGGCCCTCAATGCGGACGGCAGCCATTTCTTTCGCATCGCCAAATGGCAAGAGCGTTGCGTCCTGCGGGTGTCAATCCTCAGCCTGAAAACCAAGCCCCACCACGTATTGGAATTGTCGGAAAAGATGAAACGCCTGTGGCGTGAGATCCGCGGCTGAACGCGAAAACGTTGCAAGCACCCTAATCAACGCGCTTGATCGCGGTGTTTTCATCTTTCACCGACAAAGTCTGGCACAACGTTTCGCTCCCTGAAACATCTGAAACAAAACACTTATTCCCCGACCTAAAGCTGAAACGCGCAGTGCCTATAACAGTTTCATGAACAGATAACTTGACACCCGGAAGGACCAGAACATGAAACGCAACAGCAGCCGTTCCAAACACAGCTTTGGTGAAACTACCCGCCACGTCATGACCCGCATGACTGGCCTGCCCACCATTACGCCTTCGAAGCGCGATGGCTGGATTCAATAACTAAAGGAAAAAATCCATGTCACGCGCCGTCCCGTCCCGAGAGTTAAATCGCCCGCATCGTCGCAAATCCCCCTTGCCGGAGCTCTCCTATTTCAAACGCATCGGTTTCGATTGCGCCATGATCTAGGAGAGCAATCGCCCCTTGCTGGACCACAAACTTCACTCAACCCGGCAAGGGGCGCCTTTTGTGCTATGTTGACCGTAGGTTAATTTCCTGCCTTAATCCAAGAATTAGCACAGCAAAAGTATAAAATTCAGCGTATTCCGCGCTTTGGGGGCCAAATGGAAAGATCACTTTTTGATAAATACGGTGGCTTCTCCACCATCAGCAAGGTGGTGCTTGAACTCTATAACCGCCTGCTGGATGATGATGATGTCGGCCCTTTTTTCGACGATGTCGATATGCCAAGACTGATGGATCACCAGACAAAGTTTGTCTCGTCCCTCATGGGTGGCCCCGCCTCGTTCACTGATGACCACATAGAACGCGCCCACCGCCATATGGACATACATGACCTGCATTTTGATCGCCTGAAAGAGATCGTCGCCGGCGTTTTGGAGGATTTCGAGGTTGCCCCAGAAGACATTGAGACCATTGTTGGCGCGTTCGAAGCCCGTCGCGCGATCCTAATCGAGAAACCAAATGTCAATTGAAGCCATCAACGAGCAGCTCCTGCGCGCAATTGGCGTCGGCGTCGCCCTCATCGACCTCGACGACATGACACTGCATTTTCGCAACGACACGTTCAATGAATGGTTCGGTGAAAATGATGCAAATGCCAAGCTGGGAGATCTATTTCCGGCCCTAGACATTGATGCACTCACAGCTGAGATGTCGAACGGTGGTAAGCTCGCGACCGAGACTTCGTTTAAGCTGCGCCGCCGTACGATGACCGTCGCATTGGAGTTCAACCACACGCCGGATACGGCGCAAAACATTGCCGTTCTGGTCTGCCAAAACATCACCAGAATCAAAGAGTTGGAGTCGATGATTGATTCCTATTCGATGATGGTCGAGCGTAACACTCATGAAATTAAACGCGAGAAAGAACAGGTCGAAAAGCTGCTACTCAACATGATGCCACGCGCGGTTTATGACGAGTACAAAACCTTTGGGGTCGTCGCCCCACGTCTGTTTGATCCCGTCTCTGTACTATCGCTCGATTTCGTTGGCTTCGATGATCTATCCTCACAACAAGATCCCGGTGTGATTGTCAGCGAACTCAACGATATCTACAGCGCGTTGGATCGCATCGGCGAACAATTTGGCTGCCGTCGCATCCGGACCAATGGCGACAGCTATGTTGCTGTTGCGGGCGTCCCTGACCCCAACGAAGATCATGCCTTGGCCGTAGTCAATTCAGCCGTCCGTTTCCTACGCTATCTGCAACGTCGAAATGAAACCCACCCGATCCAATGGCAGGCCCGCATCGGCGTCGCTTCTGGTTCCGTCATCGGTTCGGTTGTGGGGACACAAAACTATATCTACGACGTCTTCGGTCCGACTGTGACTGAGGCCTTGCAATTCCGGGCCGCCGCCGAACCCATGTCGATTTGCGCATCGTCCGATTTCACCGGCACCCTGAATGGCAAGTTTGAACTGGAATCAGTTCCACCAGGTTCTGCCGACTATAGCGCATCTCTCGAGTGCGTGCGTATCGAAGAACTTAACGACAGCACGGCCTGACCATGTCGCTGGCCACAACAAACGACCAAGACGCATTATCACTGCAAGAGGCGGTGGCGTTCATGGCTGAAGGTTTGGCCGTGTTTGATTCAGATGCACGGCTCAGGTTCGCAAACCCCGCCTTCAAAGGCATGTACGCCGGTCTCAAGGATTTGCTGGAGCCCGGCCTGCTGTGGGACATCTTCTTGCGCGAAGCCGTGCACCGTCATGCCATGCCTGCCCAAGCTGCGCAGACCCTCGAAAGCCTGGAAACGGCCCTGCTCGACATTCCCCAGGCTCCCGCGCCGGTGACATTAGCCTTTGGACGAGGTCGGTTTTATGAAATTCGCCTCGCCAGCGCCTCGGATGGTGGATTTTATCTTGTGCAAGCCCCTGGATCCGACAGCACCGGAGAAGCCGATGCCGCACGCGAAGCTGAAGCGCTATTGCGCAATGTTCTAGAGGCCTGTCCAACTTGCCTGATCATGGCCCGCGTTGGCGATGGACAGATCCTTTATCGCTCGCCCGCTGCAACACAACTGCTCGGCAACGCCAAAAGCAGTTTCACCTACTTCGCCTTTCGCGAAGAGCGTGGTGATTTTGTCACGGCCCTTCTGTCGGACGAGAAGACCGACCACATGCGCGCCACCTGCCTGCGCCCGGACGGAACAACCTTTTCTGCCGAAATTTCCGCACGCCTAATCGACTATCGTGGTGAAGATGTAATTGTCGCCAGCATCGAAGATCTAACTCATGAACTGTCCGTTCAGGACGAATTACAACGCCAGCAGGAACAGTTGTTTCTGTCAGAAAAACTATCCGCTCTTGGCGAGATGCTGGCCGGCATTGCGCATGAATTGAACAACCCTTTGTCGATTATCGTCGGTAACGCCGAGATCCTGCGCGAAGAGCTGGAGCAATCCCCACATGAGAATCGTATTGATAAGCTGGCCCGCGCGGCCCACCGTTGCGTCAACATCGTGCGGTCTTTCCTATCCTTAGCGCGACAAGAGCAGCTAAATCTGAAATCTACAGAAGTGAAACACCTGTTTGACACTGCCATCGAGGTCGTCGCGCCTGAAGCCGCTAAATCCAACATACGGATTCTAGGTAGATTACCTGCGCAACTGCCCGAGATTATGGTTGACGATGTTCAGATCACGCAAGTAGTGATCAATCTCATGACCAATGCCCTGCACGCCATGCGTGACGCGCGCCAAGGCAGTCGCATCCATTACACCTGCGAAGCCGACCCATCGTCCGGACAGATAAAGATGCTTATTTCCGATGATGGTCCCGGCGTCGATCCAACCATCGCGCACCGTATTTTTGATCCGCTGTTTACCACCAAGGATGTCGGCAAAGGCACCGGTGTGGGCTTGGCCTTTTGTCATCGTATCATCGCAGCCCATAAGGGGCAGATCACTCTAGAAAAGCAAAACGGCGATGGGGCGATTTTTTCTGTATCGCTTCCCATCGCCGTTACTGACTAACTTTATTTTCATCTAGCTGCTCATCGGTGGTGGGGACACACACCACCGAATCGACGGTCGAATCAACTGCTCTTTAGAATTCGTAGGCCAGAAGTGTGCCGAGAGTATGGCTGTCGACACCTTCTTCGTCGCCATAACGATAGGCCAACCCTCCGGTGATACCGCCGAACAGCTCCATCTCGGCCGAAACTGTAAACAGATTGTCAGCAGATGCGCCTTCAATGTCACGCAGCCCATAAACGCCCGCTAGTGTCACTGGACCAACTGGAGCAGACACACCAAGGTTCAGGTATGTAGCGGATTCTGTACCACCATCGTAGTGATTGAAGTACACAACCTCAGCAAGCAGTTCCAGTGCGGTTGACCCTGTTTCGACGGTTTGAATCACGCCAAGAACAGCCCCATCCTGATCAGTCGTGTCGCCTTCACCCGCCGCTTGGTGCTGAACTCCCAATGTGTAAACCGTGCTAGAGAATTCGCCCGAGAGGTTCGCCGTCCAAGATTCAGCACCGTTGGTGTTTGAGACGCCGCCACTGCCCAGGCTTGTCTGACCACGACGCGCTCCTAGTGAGTTGCTCAGAATCGAGCGGTCTGCGTTGAACACGCCGACCGAGAAAGAATGCTCGCCACCGGCGGCTGAGAATGGAACAGAAAGCGCACCACCGATCCGCTCAGTAACTTCGTAGTCTTCAGCAAAATCTGCGCCAAAGATACCTGGGGCCACATCCCATGCAAATCCAAACTCAGGGTTAAATTTGCCCAGTTTCAGTTCCGCTGTGCCCAGTTCCTTCGAGAAGAACAATTCTTCTGCGTACAGCCCTTCATCCTCAAAGAAGCGGTCATCTTCTGCGTCTCGGATTGGCTCGAAAACCAGAGTTGAATTCAGGGCGAAGCCCGCACCAAAATCGAACGACAAACCGCTTTCAATCGTCGTGTAGGTGTCACTGATTTCTGCAGCTGGATCCGATGAATCAAAGGTCCAGTCATTTTCGATCTCAATCGAAAGATATCCCGACAAGCGTCCGGTCTC
Source organism: Roseovarius albus (assembly GCF_900172335.1). GTDB lineage: Bacteria > Pseudomonadota > Alphaproteobacteria > Rhodobacterales > Rhodobacteraceae > Roseovarius > Roseovarius albus. The sequence continues at coordinate 255,359 of NZ_FWFX01000001.1, read as the reverse complement.
AAAAGCGTTCGCAGTTGTCGCTGTCAGGCCCAGTGCCGCGCCCCCTGCAATAAGCAAGAATTTAGTCATTTTTCCCTCGTTTAGGTTTACTTCATTTATGTTTGATGTTCAGCGCAGATCCCGCGGCAAGCGTCAGATCGAACAAGCCCCTGACCGCGAAACAGTCAGAGGTTATGCCATTGTTTTCACACAGTGAATCAGTGCCTCGTTGCGCTAACGGGCTCTGGGAATCCCCCCATATTGCGGAGCTCTGCGCGACGCAAGTGCAATCCGACCTGACTTGCAGATTCTGTTAACGACATCATCATCGTGGGTTCGATCAGCAGTGACGCCAGCAGCATTGCATCCTCACGTGCGCCCGTCGCTGCCGTACTCACAAAATGCGCTAGAATAGCCTCGTCGGCGCCGACACACTTGCATTCCCGGTCGTGCCGCACCAGCCGACGGCGGCTATGACGAAACAGAACAGAAAACATATCTTCCATCGCCGAGTAGCAAATTGCGCCCTGCGTGTCCCCCATGCGTTCGGCCAGCCGTTCTCGCACACCTGCTGGCCCCGAACGGCTGTCACACCACTCGCGCAAACAGCCAACCAGAAACGCTTCTGGCGCGGGCATAACGTCGACCGACGAGACCGTCAGGCCGCCAAACATTCCGTGATCATGTTTCATTTTGTCAAAATCAACTTGCCTGCGCGGGTGATCCGCAATGTGTAAATCTGACCATCCAGAACGATGTTGGTGGTCGCTGCACCGCCGGTCAAAACCCGTGCGTCGTGAATGGCGATTTCCGGCGTCAGCTCCGGCTCAGCTTTGGTTTGTGCTCTAATCATTTCAGTTCCTCCAGATATCGCAGCGAAGTTTCAAGCATCGCATCAACAGGGAGTTCCCCCCGCAGTGCCGCGGCTAGAAGCTCGGCGCGCGCATCCTGTGATGGCGCAAGCGCCGCCCGATTGATCGCTGTAACAGGCATCCTGTCACTCCAAGTGTTCTCAATTTCGCCGGGCTTATCTGGTGTCTTGGCTAGGCCTCCTTTTTCTGACTATTTTACTAAGTTTTGTCAATGGGGAAATTTACAACATAAATTCAGCACTTTATTTATGTTATGTTATATCATTACTCATCATAATCGCATTAAGATCTTAACCAAATTTGGTCAAGCCAAATTCGAATTTTTTTTGAAATTTTTCAGTGGCCGCCTTGTGAAATACTCGCTCTGGGCACGGCCGTCGCCTTGAGAATCGCAAAACAGCGCAAACCCGGTCGCAACGCCAATTCCTCGGCCGCCCGGGCTGTGATCCGCGCTAACAGCCGATCCTGCCCCGCTATCATTTGCACCGCCACGCCCGGGCCATCCCCGCGCCGTAATGCGCTGATTTCCACCGGCACTACATTGCGCGATGACAGACCGTGCGGCTCTTCCAATGAAATCAAAACGTCCTGTGCCAAAATGCGAACACGCAGTTGCGCCCCGACCGGGGCCGAGATGCCAGGCAGATGCAGTACCCCACCTGAAACGGAAAGTTGGCTCAACCCATCACAGCCATGTTCCTCGACCCGCGCTCGCAGAACCGACCCTGCCTGACGCACGCCCACAAATGGAAGCGCCGCCGGGTCGCTTAGCACGATCTCCACCGCCCCATCAGCAACCTTTTGCCCCGCTTTAAGGATGACCAGTTGATCTGCCAATCTTGCCACTTCAGCCACGGAATGGCTGATATAGATGATCGGAACGTTAACCTGATCACGCAACCGTTCCAGATAGGGCAGGATTGCCTCTTTGCGCGGTTCATCCAAAGCGGACAATGGCTCATCCAACAATAACAATTCAGGCTGCGACAACAGTGCCCGCGCCAAGGCTACCCGTTGCTTTTCTCCACCCGACAACTGGTGCGGTCGCCGCTCCTGCAGCGCCTGCAACCCTAGCAGTTCAATGATCTTGCCTTCCTCAGAAACGTCATGCGCGCTTGGCGCAAACCGTGCCCCAAACCGCAGGTTCTTTGCCACGTTCATATGCGGGAAAAGGCGTCCGTCCTGAAACACATAGCCAACGCGCCGTTTGGATGCGGAGACAAAGGTCCTTTCATCCACCAACACTCGCTCATTCAGGGCAATGCGCCCCATATCTGGTTTAAGTAGTCCGGCAATAGCCTGCGCTACCGTCGATTTTCCTGCCCCTGACGGCCCAAAGATCGCGGTTACGCCGGGCCCGGCTTCGAACGCCAGATCAAGGTGAAAATCCCCATATCGATGCGACAGCGAAACAGACAGGCTCATTTCCGACCAATCCTTTCCGCCACGCGCCGCGCCAGCCATTCAGACAGCAGCACAGCGCCAATCGCTACCACCAGCGACAAGATCCCCAGCCGCAATGCTGCCGCCTCCCCACCGGGCACCTGCAACAGCGCATAGATCGCCGAGGGCAAGGTCTGCGTCTGGCCCGGGATATTCGCTACAAAGGTAATTGTGGCACCAAATTCCCCCATGGCCTTGGCAAACCCCAAAACAACGCCCGCCAGAATCCCGGGCAGTATCAACGGCAGTGTCACCAAAGCAAAGACATGCAAACGCCCTGCCCCCAAGGTCTCCGCCGCTTGTTCCAACTTCGGATCCACGGCCTCGATCGCAAGCCGTATGGCACGCACCACCAAGGGAAACCCCATGATCGCAGCCGCCAAGGCCGCTCCAGTCCAGTGAAACGCCAACGTGATCCCCCAGTCGGCCAACACTTTGCCAAACACCCCGTTGCGCCCAAAAGCCAACAACAGCAGATAACCAGTCACCACCGGCGGCAAGACCAAAGGCAAATGCACCAGCGCGCTCAGCAATGCCTTACCCGGAAACTCTCGTCGCGCCAGCAGCCACGCCACCAGCAAAGCCAGCGGTAGGCTGATCACCACAGCCCAGACCGAAACCTTGAGTGACAACAACAAGGCATCCCATTCTTCGGGGCGCAGGTTCATTGTTCAGTCTCCAAGGCCATGAAGCCTTGCTGCAAAAAAATGTCCTGCACAGCGGGCGAGTACAGATAAAGCGCAAATCTCTCAGCCTGCGTATTCTCGCGCCCCGCAACCATGGCCATCGGATAGACGATCTCATCATGCAGGTTAGAAGGGATGTCATAAAGCACATCAACTGATGCCTCAGCCTGCGCATCGCTGGCGTAGACAATGCCCAATGGCGCTTCTTCCCGCGCCACCCATAACAGGGCCGCGCGCACATTTTCAGCCTGCGCCAGATGCGGGGTAAACACAGACCACAGTTCCACCGCCTCTAACCATTGGCGGCCATAAATCCCGGCAGGAACCCCATCAACCTGCCCAATTGCTAGACGCCCGCCATCCAGCCGCTCGAACAAGGCTTCTTTTGTAGGCTCTGACAGGGGCGCACTCCCACTGGGGCCAACCAGAACCAAGCGATTGCCCACCAAGTCGTTCCGGCTCTGCGCCACCAGCGCTTCACGCTCTTCCAGCCAATCCACCCACGCCTCATTGGCGAGAATGATCAAATCCGCCGGGGCCCCCTGTGCCACCTGCCGCGCAATCTGACCCGATCCGCCATAAGACACCACAACCTGTCCCTCATAGCCAGCCACCGCCTCTTCTAATGCGTCGCGCAAAGAGGCCGCTGCGAACACCGTCACATCCGGCTGCGCCACAACCCAAGTAGGCCAGAACAGCGTGCAAACTGCTGCAATATGGGAAAAAATCGATCTCATTCCGCGAAGTATCCAGCATGTCCCGCCCCCGCGCAAGCCTGCAACACCAAGCGGCCCTGTGACATGATTTCACTTGATCTTAAACCCGCATAGCTTAAGTATCATGCAGCCCACCAACCCGGAGCCTTTGATGATTCAGTTCACGCTCAAATGTGATCAGGACCACCGTTTTGACAGCTGGTTTCAATCTGCCGGTGCCTTTGACAAGCTCAAGGCCGCAGGAATGGTCACCTGTGCGGTCTGTGGATCGGGGAAAGTGGAAAAGGCCATCATGGCTCCGCGGGTGCAGGCAAGCCGCTCCAAATCCGCCGTTCCTTCAGTAGACGCACCAACCTCGGTTCCTGCTGGTATGTTAGAACCGTCTGCTGCCGAACAGGCCCTCGCCAAACTCAAAAAGCAGGTCGAGGACAACTCCGAATATGTCGGCATGAACTTCGCCCGCGAAGCCCGCGACATGCACGATGGAATTGCACCTGAACGCGCAATTTACGGTGAGGCAAAGCCGGAAGAGGCCAAAAAGCTGATCGAAGACGGCGTGCCTGTAGCCCCGCTGCCCTTTGTTCCAGGTCGCAAAGCCAACTAAGCTTTTCGCAAACTGCTACGCAGCAAGATCGGGCAACAGGAATCTTGTGCGCGCCTGACCGCTTTGCAGCCACTTCATTGAGTAATGCGATTTCAACGGATTCTGCATAATCAAATCCTGATTGCGCGCGATAAACGCCTCTGCATCCACATAGTCATCACTTTGCAGCCGCTCTGCAATGATGCTTAGAAACGCCAATGTGGTGGTCACATTGAATATGCGCGCTGCGCCAACTCGTGTCGCAATCGTGTTGATTGTCTCGCAATAGACACAGGTCGCTTTCAGAATGTCGTATTTCCGTAGCAACAGAAAAGCCACGCCGACGTGATCCACATGACCAAATTCTGTGGGTTCAATCGACAGGCTTTCAAACGCTTTCGTCAGCATCTCGTATCGCTCAGGCATTTTACATTCCTTTTTTCGGATTCATATATCGGTTCACACAAGTGGTACCATGGTAACAGATCTCGACATCGTGAGAGGGCAACGCCGTGGCCGCAGAACGCAAAAAAATTGAACGGGTTCAAACAGTTGTGCGTATCGAAAAGCGGGCCTTAAAGGTACTCAAGGCCCTTGCAGCGCATCACGAAATTGGTCTGGGTGACCTGATCGAAAGCATCGTTTTGCACAATTTCGAAGGCAAACAGCCCTTTGGCCCAGCCTCACTTGCCTTTATCGCCCAGATGCGCGCGGCTTATCGCCTTGACCTGACAGCGAGCGTTAGCCACATGCTTTCGGAATATTAGGCCGAAACATTGCTTTTGCGCCCTGCTACGCCTAAGCTGATCCCATGTTGATGCACCGATCATAAGGCAACTGCTGGATCAGTTGTTGGACCGGCCCGTAAGAGCCGTCTGCTTATGCATGTTTTCCCACACTTTTTCAGCAGCCGCCTGTCTGCATCCCGCGCAGCGAACGCGCGACTTGCCCATTTCTTCGTGATCGGATTACTCAATGTCACACGAATTTTGGCGCTGGAGCGCCACCCAACTCACCACCGCCCTACGCATCCGTGAAATCTCTGTGCAAGAGGTGGTTCAGGCCCACCTTGATCGCATCGATGCGGTAAACGGCAAGGTCAATGCCATCACCCTAACCTTGGCCGAACAGGCGCTGGATGCAGCTAAAGCGGCAGACAATACCGCTCGCGATCTTCCAGCCCTGCACGGCCTGCCCATTACAGTGAAAGAAAACATCGACGTCCTCGGCACCCCCACAACGAACGGGCTGGTCAGCCGCAAGGACCTTTATCCAACCAAAGATGCCCCCATCATCCGCCATCTGAAACAGGCCGGCGCCATCATCGTTGGCCGCACCAACATGCCCGATTTCGGGATGCGCTGGCACACGGATAATGATCTACACGGCCCCACCCTGAACCCGTGGAATGGCAAACGTACCCCCGGCGGATCCAGTGGAGGCGAAGCCGCCGCCATCGCCACCGGCATGTCACCCTTGGGTATCGGCAACGACATGGGCGGCTCAACCCGACAGCCTGCCGTCAATTGCGGTATCGCGGGCCTGCGCCCCACCACAGGGCGCGTGTCATGGGTGACGTCGACAATTTATGACTACTCTCCAACATATTACGATCAAATCGCTGCCGTGAATGGCCCCATGGCCCGCAGTGTGCGCGACCTGCGCCTAGCTCTCGGAATTCTCAGCCAATCTGACCCGAGTGATCCACTCTGGGTGCCAGCCTCAACGCCTCCAGCCCCCCAAAATGGAGCCAATCGCGTCGGGCTTGTAAGGGATCCCTCTGGCGAAGGCATTGCCCCAGGGGTGGCCAAAGCTCTCACTGATGCCGCGAACCTGCTCACGCAAGCAGGATATATGGTCGAAGACATCGAAGCACCTTTGATGGAAGAAGCAGACCGCACGATCCAGCAGTTCTACGAGACCGAAACCACAGGGCTGGCCGACATGCTCGCGCTTTTTTCACAGGATGCCAAAACTGTGCTTCTCTCTGCCCTTGGAGACGGCAAACCTAATGCGGTCACCTATCGCAATGCCATCGCTGAACGGCACCGGATCGCTGTCGAGTGGAGTGTATTGATGGATCGTTACCCGCTGATCCTCGGTCCTGTCTCGACATTGGAACCCTTTGAGGTTGGCTATGACATCAGCAGCCCAAACGCCATGCAATGCCTGATCCGTTCTTTCCGCCTGACCGAACTGTGCAACCTGCTGGGTCTGCCCAGTGTCGCCCTGCCCGCCGCATTAATGAACGGCCTGCCTCAAGGGGTTCAGATCATCGGCCGCCGCTTTGACGAAGACCGCTGCTTCACCGCGGCACAAGCTATCGAAGAAGGTCTCGCCTTGCCAATTCCAATCGATCCCATCTCATAAGAAAAAACGCGCCCTGTTACTTGCAGAGCGCGCTTCAATCCGCAATGGATCATATTATTATTGCTCAGGCCAGCCGCCCTTGCGCATCTCAGCTGAGATTTCCAGCTGAACAACATCACTGGTCAGCGGAGCAAACTGGCCGACCCCCACTTCGCTGCGCAGCAAGGAGCTCGTCGCTTCAACACCAATCCATTCACCCTGATAGTAGTCAAAGAAACCACCCAGCGGGTGCTCCCCCTGAAATGTCATGTTGACTTCCAGAACCGCAGGAACGGTCTGACCTTTGACCATCAAATCGCCGCTCAGACGCATTGATTGAGCCCCGGTTTGCACTGCGCTGGTCGAGGTAAAAGTGATGGTTGGGTTTGATTCGACGTCAAAGAACCCTTCGCCTTTCAGTTCAACATCCAGCGCTTCAAACCCTGAATGCAGGCTATTGGCGTCAATCTCAACACGAGCCGAGGTGGCCATAACATCCGCGGGATCAAAATCGATCTCGCCTGCGACGCTGGTCCACTCGCCGCGCTGTGTTGTCAGGCCCGCATGGTTCCAACTAAACACCACTTCGGTGTGACTTGGATCAAGAACGTAAGTTTCTGAAATGGCGGCAGAACTCGTAAAAATGGCAGTTGCCGCGACAATTGAACGAAGTAGCATCGTTAGCTCCTATAAGTTGGTTTGGCCGAAAAATACACAGTGCAATTGTGCGATAAATAGCAAAGATCGCACAGTTTCTGTGCGCATTTCGCCATCACATTTTTGCGATCAACATCAAAGACCACGTAGATCTTTTCGTTTATTGCGCCAACACCCGCCCCAGCCCCTTGCTCATTGCGGGGGATCGGCTTAAACCGCGCACGACTAATTCTAAGGACGCCACCATGCCCGTTCTCGTGATGAAATTCGGCGGAACATCCGTTGCCAACCTTGACCGCATCCGTCGCGCTGCAAAACGCGTAGGCGTCGAAGTGGCCAAGGGCTATGACGTCATTGTCATCGTATCGGCCATGTCCGGCAAGACCAACGAGATGGTCGGTTGGGTCAATGAAACCTCACCGCTCTATGATGCGCGCGAATATGACGCCGTCGTCAGCTCTGGTGAAAATGTCACCGCTGGCCTGATGGCCTTGACCTTGCAGGAAATGGATGTCCCCGCCCGCAGTTGGCAGGGCTGGCAGGTGCCTTTGATCACCAACTCGGCCCACTCGGCTGCGCGGATCGAAGAAATTCCAACTGACAACATCAATGCCAAGTTCGGCGAGGGCATGCGCGTGGCTGTGGTTGCCGGCTTCCAGGGCGTCAGCCCCGAGGGCCGCATCACCACGCTAGGCCGTGGCGGCTCAGACACCACCGCTGTGGCCTTTGCAGCTGCATTCGATGCCGAACGCTGTGACATCTACACCGATGTCGACGGGGTCTACACCACTGATCCCCGCATCGCCGACAAAGCCCGCAAGCTTGACAAGATCGCATTCGAAGAGATGTTGGAACTGGCTTCTTTGGGGGCCAAGGTTCTGCAAACCCGCTCGGTCGAGTTGGCAATGCGCTATAATGTGAAACTGCGCGTACTTAGCAGCTTCGAAGAACAATCAGACGAAGCAGGCACATTGGTCTGCGCCGAGGAGGAAATCATGGAATCTAACGTCGTAAACGGCATCGCCTATTCCCGCGATGAGGCGAAGATGACCCTTATCTCTGTGGCTGACCGTCCTGGCATCGCCGCTTCAATCTTTGGCTCGCTGTCAGACGCCGGCGTAAACGTCGACATGATCATTCAAAACATCTCAGAAGAAGGTCGCACCGACATGACCTTCTCTTGCCCCACTGATCAGGTTGCGCGCGCTGAAAAAGCCATGGCTGAATCAAAAGACAGCGGCGAAATCAACTTCCACGATCTGGTGGCAGACATCGATGTGGCAAAGGTTTCCGCCGTCGGCATCGGCATGCGCAGCCAGTCCGGCGTTGCCGCCAAGATGTTCAAAACGCTTTGCGATGAGGGCATCAACATCAAGGTTATTGCAACTTCCGAGATCAAAATTTCCGTTCTAATCGACCGGAAATATATGGAACTTGCCGTGCAATCCCTGCATGATGCGTTCGAATTGGACAAAGCGGCCTGAACCTTGCATCCTGATGTTGCAGGTCATTGGTGGCCGTTACTGATCAGGAAGAGGCACGGCACAGCCCATGACGCAGGACTATCCGACAGACAGCCGGCAAATGCTGGGCCGCCTGCGTGCCGCCATGGCGCAGGATACCGGCGGTCAGGCCCGGCTTGACCAAATCACTCATCTAATCGCCGAAGAAATGCACACCGAGGTGTGCTCGATCTACCTGTTCCGTGACGAAGAAACGCTAGAGCTCTGCGCCACGCAGGGCCTGAACCCGCAGGCTGTGCACGAAACCCGTATGCGTATGGGTGAAGGTCTGGTCGGGCGCGTCGCCCGCACCGGTAAAATCGTCAACACCGACAATGCCCCTTCAACCAAGGGATTCCGTTATATGCCTGAGACGGGGGAAGAGGCCTATTCTTCCTTCATGGGTGTTCCGATCCAGCGGCTTGGTGAAAAGCTCGGCGTTCTGGTTGTTCAATCCAAAAACGCTCGCAGCTATGCCGAGGAAGAGATCTACGCCATCGAAGTCGTCGCCATGGTCATCGCCGAGATGGCCGAGCTCGGTGCCTTTGTCGGCGAAGGCGCGGCCATGTCCGCCCGGCATCAGCAACAGGTTCTGTTCCACGGTGCCACAGCCCAAGAAGGCGCGGCCCAAGGCAACGTCTGGCTGCATGAGCCGCGCGTCGTCGTCACCAACCCCATCGCTGATGATCCCGTCCGTGAAAGCGAGCGCTTGAATGAAGCGGTCGAAGAACTGCGCATCGGCGTTGACCGCATGCTCTCCACTGCCGCAGGCGGCGACAAGGAACAGCTTGAGGTTCTTGAGGCCTACCGCATGTTCGCCAATTCCAAAGGCTGGATGCGCCGGATGGAAGAGGACATCACCCGTGGCCTCTCCGCCGAAGCTGCTGTTGAAAAAGAACAATCCACCGCCCGCGCCCGCATGCGCGAAGTGACCGACCCTTACCTGCGCGAACGCCTGCACGATCTGGATGACCTATCCAACCGCTTGCTGCGCATCCTGACAGGCCAAGGCAAAGAAACCGGCGCGGACATGCCCGCCAACCCGATCCTGATCGCCCACAACATTGGCCCTGCGGAACTGCTGGATTATGGGCGCTCGCTCAAAGGTATCGTATTGGAAGAAGGCTCTGTTGGCTCTCACGCTGCTATTGTCGCGCGTGCACTGGCGATTCCGCTGGTCATCCACGCCGATCAGATCACCACAGAGGCTCTCAATGGCGACCAGATCCTTGTTGATGGTGATCAGGGCGTCGTGCACCTGCGCCCAGATGAGACCGTTGTCGCCGCCTTCCAGGACAAGATGGCAATGCAGGCCAAGGCGCAAGAGCGCTATACCTCGATCCGGAACAAGCCCGCAGAAACGCTCTGCGGCACAATCATTGACCTGCATATGAATGCGGGCCTCATGGCCGATCTGCCCAGCCTCGAAAATTCCGGGGCAGAAGGCGTGGGGCTCTTTCGAACCGAACTCCAATTCCTGATCCGTAACAAGATGCCCCAGCGGGCTGAACTCAGCGAGCTTTACGCCCGCGTCATCGACGCCGCCCACGGCAAACACGTGGTCTTTCGCACCCTTGATATCGGGTCAGACAAGGTTCTGCCCTACATGAAGGTGATCGAAGAACCGAACCCCGCGCTTGGCTGGCGCGCCATTCGCATCGCAATGGACCGTCCTGGCGTGTTGCGCATGCAGGTGCAGGCACTTTTGCGCGCGGCAGCAGGTCGCCCGCTATCGGTGATGTTCCCGTTCATTGCGCAACGCGAAGAATTCACCGCAGCCCGTGCGGAGATCGACAAGGCACTGGAGCGCGAACACATTCTTGGCCATCCGGTACCGATTGAGCTCAAAATCGGCGCAATGCTGGAAACGCCCTCTCTCGCCTTTGCACCGGACAGTTTTTATGACGAGGTGGATTTCCTCTCCATCGGCGGCAACGACCTCAAGCAGTTCTTCTTCGCTGCTGACCGCGAAAACGAACTTGTCCGCCGCCGCTATGACACGCTGAACGTCAGCTTCCTGACCTTCCTGGAACAGATCGTCGCCCGCTGCGACGCCTCGAACACGCCACTGTCGTTTTGTGGCGAGGACGCCGGCCGCCCAATCGAGGCTGCGTGTTTCGCCGCCATCGGCCTGCGCGCCATGTCTATGCGCCCGGCCTCCATCGGCCCAGTCAAATCCATCCTGCGCCGAACCGATCTGACTGAACTGCGCGACGTCATCCATCAAGCCAGCGCCGACGGCCTACAATCAGTGCGCCCTCGGGTCATGGATTATCTGCGTGAGAAGCTGTGATATTTCCGGGACAAGATTAAGAGCTTCTAAGGCGCATTGAATGAGAAAGAGCATTGCCCGCATACTCTTGGGCCTTCTCGGACTTCTAATACTCTATTTCATTGCTGCGATGATCGGGGCTATCATCCCTAATGGCAACCACGAGAGCGTAGAAACAAACCCACATGAAAGTACCGAGATACTGCTCCTTGCCGGGCCAATTCACTATGACTTTCTTATTCCTTTAACCGACGACGTGCGGAAAGATTTCGCCGAATTCACCAGCGCAGGCGTGCCCATCTTCGACCCTGCAGCGGAATGGCTTCTGATCGGCTGGGGCGCACGGAATTTCTACACTACAGCAGGCAGCTATGCTGACGTATCTGCCTCTGCTGTGGTCAGGGCAATCTTTGGCGATTCCTCCGTCCTTCGTACAGAAGTCTTAGGACCAATCCGGCCTGATTTGGACCTGCCCCGATTCAAGGTTAACGAGGCGCAATTCAAGCAAATGCGCCAAGCCATACTGGACAGTTTCGCGAGGGAGGCAGACGGCATTATCCCTGTTTCGGGCAATCTCTCCTCTCGCGACCAGTTTTTTGCTGCATCCGAACGCTTCCACCTCTTTCGCACCTGCAACACATGGGTGGGCGACATGATCCAGGCTGCAGGCCTTCCCTTTGGCCGCTGGGTACCTCTGCCGTATTCGGTGTCTCTATCTCATTCTAACTTTCTGGCGCATGAACCCACTGATTAGTTCTCCTTGACACCTCCCTGATCGCCCCATAGAACCCCGCTCCTTCATTCTAGAGTTTAGAGGGGCGGCACATGCCACAAGTGGGCCATTCATTGGGTATCGATTTTGGCACCTCCAACTCGGCGGCCGGCTTTGTACAGGACGGCAAGGCTCAGCTCATCCAAATGGAGCCCGGGCAATACACGCTGCCCACGACGTTCTTTTTCAACTTCGATAACCGCGAAACCCTAATCGGCGAACCTGCCAATCAGGCGCTTTTGGACGGTGACGAGGGCCGCTTCATGCGAGCTCTCAAACGCGTGCTCGGCACCAGTCTGATGCATGAGGAACGCCAAATCCTGAATGAGCGTGTCACCTTTGTCGATATCATTGCCCGCTTCCTGCGCCAGATCAAAACTCGCGCTGAGACCGCAACTGGCCTCACTTTCAATCGAGTGCTTTCCGGTCGTCCAGTGGTGTTTCACGGAACTGATCCGATCAAGGAACGGCGGGCCGAAAATGACCTGCGTGCCTGTTATCATACTGCAGGTTTTGAGCAGGTCGACTTCATGGCAGAGCCCGAAGCCGCCGCCATCGCCAGTGGCGCACTCAAAACCCCGGATGAACTCGGCCTGATCGTCGATATCGGTGGCGGCACCTCGGACTTTTCACTGTTTCGCACCAGCGACACTGGCATAGACATCCTCGCCAACCACGGCGTGCGTATCGGTGGTACCGATTTTGATCGCTCAATCAGCATCGATCACGTCATGCCGCTTTTGGGCAAGGGTACCTCCTTACGCAAAGTCATGGGTCCTGGCACCTCGCCTGTACCCAACGCCATCTTTAATGATCTGGCCACATGGGAAAAAATCCCGTTTCTCTACACCCGACAGAACCAACGGATGGTCGCCGACATGCTGCAACTCGCCCACGCTCCCGATAAACTCAAACGTCTTGCTTCAGTCCTGGAGGACGAGCTAGGTCACGAGCTTGCCTTCGCGGTAGAGCGCGGCAAGATCGCGGCCAATTCCGATGCAACAAACCCGACGATTTCACTGAGCCAGGTCGAACGGGGCCTCTCTACGCCCCTGCCCTCTGAGCAGCTCACGGCAAGCCTCAAACAACATCAGCAGGCACTCTATGATGGCGCATTGGATACACTGGCCCTTGCCAACGTTGCCCCGGCTCAGGTGACCCGCATCATCTATGTTGGTGGCTCCAGCCTGTTGGGAATGGTCACTGAGGCCATGCATCAGGCTTTCCCACAAGCAGACCATTCCTTTTCCAAGGTGTTCACCGCCGTCACCAATGGCCTTGCCATCGCCGCCAGTCAGCAGTGACAACAAAAAACCCCGGCGCTGTGGCCGGGGTGTCGTTTAATCAAAGTAACAGTTTTTACTGATCCAGGAACGACCGCAGCTTGCGGCTCCGGCTCGGGTGCTTGAGCTTGCGCAGCGCCTTCGCCTCGATCTGACGGATCCGTTCACGGGTCACGCTGAACTGTTGACCAACTTCTTCCAGCGTGTGGTCGGTGTTCATCCCGATACCAAAACGCATCCGAAGAACCCGCTCTTCCCGCGGGGTCAACGACGACAGGACCCGTGTCGTGGTTTCTTTGAGGTTGTCCTGAATGGCCGAATCCAGTGGCAGAATGACGTTCTTGTCTTCGATGAAGTCACCCAGCTGGCTGTCTTCCTCATCGCCGATTGGCGTCTCTAGGCTGATAGGCTCTTTGGCGATCTTCATCACCTTACGCACCTTCTCAAGCGGCATCTGCAGCTTTTCAGCCAGTTCTTCCGGCGTCGGTTCACGGCCAATCTCGTGCAACATCTGACGACCGGTCCGAACCAGCTTGTTGATCGTCTCGATCATATGCACCGGAATACGGATCGTGCGTGCCTGATCGGCAATCGACCGGGTGATCGCCTGACGAATCCACCATGTTGCATAGGTCGAGAATTTATAGCCCCGGCGGTATTCAAACTTGTCCACCGCCTTCATTAGGCCGATGTTACCTTCCTGAATAAGATCAAGGAATTGCAAGCCGCGATTGGTGTACTTTTTCGCAATCGAAATCACCAAACGAAGGTTCGCTTCGACCATTTCTTTCTTGGCAGTCCGGGCTTCTTTTTCACCCTTTTGCACCTGCTGTACGATGCGGCGGAATTCGCTGATATCCAGACCTACATATTGACCAACCTGCGCCATATCTGAGCGCAACTCTTCCACCTTATCGGCCGAACGCTCCATGAACATCTGCCAACCACGGCCTGACTTTTGGGCCATATCGTCCATCCAGTTCGGATCCAATTCGCGGCCCCGATACTCTTCGATGAACTCGCGGCGATTGATCCGGGCTTGATCCGCCAGCTTCACCATCGCGCCATCGATCTGCATGATCCGGCGGTTGATGCCATACAACTGGTCGATCAGCGCCTCGATCCGGTTGTTATGCAAGTGTAGTTCGTTCACCAGTTCAACAATCTCGGCCCGCAGCTTCTGATAGACATCTTCCTGCTTATCAGTGAACGAACTGTCCTCATTCAGCGTCGCAGAGATCCGGCTGTCCTGCATCTCGGACAATTTTTCATAATCATCGGCGATGCGGTCCAGCGTTTCCAAAACCTGCGGCTTCAAAGCGGCTTCCATCGCCGCAAGGCTCATGTTGGCCTGATCATCCTCATCATCATCGTCATCGTCAGTGCTGATCGGGTTGCCATCGGCATCCAGCTCGGGCTGCGCCTCACCTTTATTGGCCGCAGGCGCAGAGGAAATGTTCGCCGCATTCACAACGGGCTCTTCTTCCTCGTCGCCCATCTGGTTGCCAAAGGTGGCCTCCAGATCGATCACATCACGCAGCAAAATGTCTTCGCTGACAAGTTCGTCGCGCCAGATGGTGATCGCCTGAAACGTCAGCGGGCTTTCGCACAGCCCGGCGATCATCGTATTGCGTCCGGCTTCGATCCGTTTCGCAATCGCAATTTCACCTTCGCGGCTCAGCAGCTCAACACTGCCCATCTCGCGCAGGTACATGCGCACTGGATCATCGGTACGGTCCAGCTTTTCTTGGTTACCGGATCCCAGCGTTAGCTCACCCTTGCGGCCAATCTCGGCCACAGCGGTGGATTTCTGCTCTTCTTCCTCGGCGTCTTCCGCCTCGATGATATTGATGCCCATTTCGGATAGCATCGACATCACATCTTCAATCTGTTCGGACGAGACCTGATCCGGCGGCAGCACCTGATTAAGCTGATCGTAAGTGATAAAGCCCTTCTCGCGCGCCTCGGCGATCATCTTCTTGACCGCAGTCTGGCTCATATCCAGCGAGATTTCAGCATCCTGATCGTCGGGTTTACGGTCGTCGGTGTCCTTGGCGGCCATACAGATCTCCTGAACATATGGTTGGCAGGGTGATTCGTTTGATCCGAATCAATCCTGCCACACGGTGATTCGCAACCCTCTACAGGGTTTTCTTTGTGAGTGCTTCCCTAAATGTAACAGGCCCGTTACCGGCGGCCCGATTTAGAAAATGTAATCTTCTCGAGCAGCGCGTCAAATCGATCACGTTCATCGCGATTGATCGGCGCGCCATTGTCTGCCCGTTCATACTCGGTGCGGTCTTCTTGCAGGCTTCTCACAGCCTTATTACGAGCTTCTGCCGCCTGACCCAATCGCCAGGTCACGGCTTCATCCACAACGCCCGAGATATCCTCCTCAGCTTCCATGATTTCGGTTTGCAGGCCGTAATGGGCCTCAAGCTTGGCCAGTTCCTCTGAAATCGTCTGTCGGGCAAGCTCAGCATCCCCGGGGATTCGCACTGGCGGTGCCAGCACCACATGGGGAAGCGCCAGCAGGTTTTCAAGCTCTGCCACACCATATTCTTGCTCAATCTCCATGCGCAATTGTTCCGGCCCCATATCGGCATAGCGCAGGATTAGATCCCGCAAACGTGCATAATCCGTTGAGTTGCAGCGCATCGCTTCGATATCCGCTTCGAACTCCACCAAAACATCTGGATTCAGTATCAAAGAGGCCAGAATGACCGCTTCGCGCAACCGGATGTGCGCCAATTCGTCCGCCGCCACCAAAAGCGAGCTGCGCGTGCTGGCGCGGGCGTTCTCAACCCGCGGCTTGAACTTGCCACCGCTGTAATTCCCGCGGGGGGCTCCGGTGTCGCGTTTGGTTCGAAACAATTCCCACCGCAGATCTTTGATCGCATCGCCATAGTGGCGTCGAATTGACGGATCCGCGATCAGCTTGATCTTTTCCCGTAGCGCCTTGTCCAATGCTGCTTTGCGCTCTGGGCTGTCAAAAACCCGCCCCTCAGTTTCGCGCTGCCACAACAACTGAACCATCGGCAGGGCGCCATCCAGCAGCGCCTGCAGCGCCTTGGCACCCTTGGCCTTGAGCAGATCATCGGGGTCCTGCCCCTCGGGCATGATCGCAAAGCGCAGGGATTTACCCGCCTCCAAAAGCGGCAGCGCAATATCTATCACCCGGTGCGCCGCACGCAGGCCCGCCGTATCGCCATCCAGTGCGATGATCGGCTCATCGGCGACGCGCCATAGCATCTGCACCTGATGCTCGGTCACTGCGGTCCCCAGTGGCGCAACGCTGGCCTTGAACCCTGCCACCGACAGGGCAATGACGTCCATGTACCCCTCAGCCACGATCAAATCTTTGCCTCTGCCTGCCGCCGTGCGCGCAGGCCCAAGATTGTAGAGCGTGCGCGATTTATCAAACAGTAGTGTCTCGGGCGAGTTCAGGTATTTCGCATTGTCATTCGGGTCCATCGCCCGGCCGCCAAAGGCAATGCAGCGTCCGCGCGCATCGCGAATGGGAAACATGATCCGGTTGCGAAACGTATCGTAAGGCTTGCCGCCCTTCTGGCTCGGCTTGGCCAAACCACATTCCAATATCATCTCAGGCGCAACACTCGCCTGCACCAGATGATCCCATAGGCCTTGCCAGGCATCCGGCGCAAAGCCAATTTCGAACTGTTCCTGCGTCGCCTCTGACAGCTTACGCCCCGCCAGATAATCGCGCGCATCGGCCCCGGCCCCGGTTTTCAGCTGCAGGCGGAAAAACTGCACCGCTTTTTCCATCACCTCGATCAGCTGGGTATGCTTGTCGGCCTTGGCCTGTGCTTGCGGATCGCGCTCGGGCATTTGCATCCCGGCCTCGGCTGCCAAGATTCGCACCGCCTCCATGAAATCGACATTCTCAGTCTCCCGCACAAAGCTGATCGCATCGCCTTTGGCGTGGCAGCCGAAGCAGTAGTAATAGCCCTTGCGGTCATCGACGTGAAAGCTGGCGGTCTTTTCCTGATGGAACGGGCAAGGGGCCCACATGTCACCTTTGCCCTGGTTGGACTTGCGCGCATCCCACACCAGCTTGCGCCCAGCCACCTGGCTCAGTGACACGCGCGTGCGCAATTCATCAAGGAAGTTGGGTGGAAGACTCATACCCTATCATTAGCCAAATGGCGTACAGATCGCTAGGGGGCAGATGGGTTGAGATCGACTTATTGCTCGAAGGCCCCGCAAGATTTCTGGAATTGGCTCGCCGCCTCGTCCGTCAGTTGATCCTCAGGCAGGGTAAAGACGAAATCCACCAGATACGGCACTGACGGGACGTATTTCTTTTCGACCTTGTTCTTACCCTTGCGAAGCGACTTCTTGATTTTGTCTGCGTCCGTCCCCGCCTTGCGCTCTTCCACCGATGTCGCAATGATCCCGGCCTGCACCTCACAACGGGCGGCACGCTCATCGGCGGTTTCCGCAGAAACTGGCAAAGCAAACAGGGCGAAAGCTGGCAACAACATCATACGCATAGCAGAACACTCCAAAATCAACGTGACCTCTATCTGTCAGCGCGGCTGCCGTGCTGCAACCCCCTGCATCGCGATTTTCAGATCATGCGCAAGGGTTTGCGCAAAGGCACGAAACACCATGATCTGATAGCTGCGCTCGCCAATCCGGGTAATAGACGCCATCATATGCTGCAATTCTGTGCGCGCAGTATGGCCACGCTTGAACACGCCCGGGCGCAGGTCAATCGGTGTCAGACGCGCCAATACTTGGGCGGCATTCTCTCCCTCCAGCCGCGCCACCGCCCAGGCATCCGACTGATCTGTCAGTGCCGCATGTTTGCCGAGCTTCGCATCAGGCTCCGGCCCGCACAGCAGTACCATCTCGCGGCCAAACCAGATTGCACGGCTGCCTTCTTTGCCGGTCGCCCGGTTGGGGGCCGGGGCCGCCATACCATGAGCGCCTTTCAACGCCTCCGACAGGGCTTTATTTTTTCCCTTATACGGCGCCACACTGGTCAGAACGCCCGTATCCACCTCAGAAGCGGAAACCGTTCCAACTTCCAGCGGCAATGCCCCGTCAAAGGGCGTTTTTGCAATCAATTCAACCACGTGTCCGCCCTCCTTCAGCATCAAAAAACACCGGGTGGCAGACCTCGCACAGGGTTTCCACCCCGTTTAAATGCTCGACCATCCGCACCACTTCGCCATGCCGCGCCGGGCCGTCCTTCAAAAACCCGAGCGCGATGTTGTGGCCTAGCGTCGGCGAAAACCCGACCGAGGTGATATACCCCTGATCATTGGCACTCACCGCTTCGGCACCCTTGTCAAACAAGTGCCCCCCAGCGATCAGCTCTTTCACCTCACCCACGGGTTTCAGACCGACCATCCGCTCGCGGCTTTCTTCAACCATGCCCGGCCGCGCGGCCGAGGCCTTGCCGATACAATCCTTCTTGCCGCTGACCATGCCTCCCATGCCAATGTCATAGGCCGTCACCCGACCATGGATTTCGGCATGGGTGATAAAGCCTTTCTCGATCCGCAACACATTCAGCGCTTCCATCCCATAGGCCCCGCCGCCCAGCGCCTCTGCCTTGGTCATAAGCGTACGGAACAGGCTGTCGCCATAACGCGAGGGCACCGCCACCTCATAGGCATGCTCACCCGAGAAGGAGATCCGGAATAGCCGTCCCTTCACACCGCCTATACTAACCTCGCCGCACGCCATGAAGGGCCAGCTCTCGTCATCAATCGGCGTATCCAGCAGATCGTTCAGCAGATCACGCGACTGCGGCCCTGCCACGGCAAACTGTGCCCATTGTTCAGTTACAGAGGTAAAGCGCACATCCATCTGTGGCACCAGACACTGGTGCACAAACTCCAGATGCCGCATCACCTGTCCCGCTGCTGCGGTGGTGGTCGTCATCACGAAATGCTGCTCGCTCAGCCGCGCGGTGGTGCCATCATCCATCACATGCCCGTCTTCACGCAGCATAAAGCCATATCGTACCCGTCTGACCTTAAGGGTCGAAAACGCGTTGGTATAAACAAAATCCAGAAACGCGCCCGCATCCGGCCCCTGAACATCGATCTTGCCCAAGGTGGACACATCACAAACGCCCACAGCATTGCGCACCATGTTGACCTCGCGATCACACGATTGCCGCCAATGGGTTTCGCCCGCTTTCGGGAAATAGCTGGGCCGGTACCACAGCCCGGCCTCGATAAACGGCGCACCCTTTTCCTGCGTGGCCTTATGCGAGGTTGTAAACCGCTCCGGCGCAAACCCCTTGCACTGCGCGCCCGCACCCAGCGATGCAATCGACACCGGCGTATAAGGCGGGCGATAGGTGGTTGTCCCGGTCTCGGGGATCCCACGCCCAGTCGCATCCGCCAGCACCGCCAAGGCGGCAACGTTCGAGTTCTTGCCCTGATCCGTCGCCATGCCCTGCGTGGTGTAACGCTTCATATGTTCGACAGATTGGAAATTCTCGACAGCAGCCTGTTTGACGTCCTTCACAGTCACATCGTTCTGGAAATCCAGCCAGGCCCGACCTTTTCCCGGCACCGCATAGACCGGATAGATGTCATAAACACCGTCCTCTGCCGCAGGAGCCACAACGTCCGCGCGCTTCAGCCCCAGATCATCCAAGGCCCCCTGCGCTGCCGCAACACCCGCCTCAAGGCACTTATGGGTCGAGAAATCTCCCTGACAGGCCCCAGCCGTGCTCAGCCCTGGCACCGCACCGTCCACCGGCACAAAGGCGGCAATATCGCGGTCCCAGGTCGGACGCCCACCCATATGACAGGTCAGGTTCACCGTCGGGTTCCAGCCACCCGACATGGCCAGACAATCGGCCTGAACATTTTCGGTGCCCTTTGCGGTACGGATGGTCACGGATTCAAGACGTTTCCCACCGCCCGCATCACAAACCTCAGCACCCGCATAAAACGGCACATCCAGATCGCATTTCGCATGGTGCCGCGCATCAACCAGCGCGCTCACGTGCACGCCTGCGTCCTGCAGATCGGCCACCGTGCGATGCGCTTCATCGGTATTGCCAAAGACCACCACATTCCGGCCCGTCGCCACCCGCCAGCGATTCAGATAGGCGCGCACGGCTCCCGCCGTCATAATACCCGGGCGGTCATTGTTGCGAAACGCCACGGGCCGTTCAATCGCACCCGCCGCCAGCACGGCGCGTTTTGCCACAATACGCCAGAAACACTCGCGTGGTGCCCCCAATCGCATCGATACATCATGCGGGACCTTCTCAAGCGCCCCGAAAGTACCCTGATCATAGGCCCCGACCACGCTGGTGCGGGTCATGATCCGCACGTTGTCCATTTGCGCCAGCTCGGCGGTGATCTCTTCGGCCCAGACCGCGCCGGGTTTGCCATCCACCTCTAATGTCTCGGCATTCAGCCGCCCGCCGGTGCGGGTATCTTCCTCGGCCAAAATCACATCGGCCCCGGCCCTGGCTGCGGTCAATGCCGCCAGCAACCCGGCAGGCCCCGCACCAATCACCAGCAGGTCGCAATGGGCATAGGCTTTCTCGTAGGTCTCGACATTGTGCTTGCCAGACAAGGCCCCCAATCCGGCGGCATTGCGAATGACCGGCTCATAGAGCTTTTCCCATAACGCCTTGGGCCACATGAAGGTCTTGTAATAAAACCCAGCGCCCAGAAACGGTGCCGCCCAATCGTTCAAACTCATCAGGTCGAACCCAAGCGAAGGCCAGCGGTTCTGACTTTTCGTGACCAGCCCTTCGTGCAACTCCAGCGTCGTCGCCCGCACATTTGGTTCCTGCGCCGCGCCCAACCCGGTTGTTACCAACGCATTCGGCTCTTCACTGCCCGCACTTAACACACCACGCGGGCGGTGGTACTTGAACGACCGTCCCATCAGCGCGATGTCATTGGCCAACAGCGCCGAGGCCAGCGTATCGCCGCCAAAGCCCTGATAACTATGACCATCAAACTGAAAATTGATCTGCTGACCGCGATCAATCAGCCCCTTGCCCTCAATCCTCATGCGCCCTGCTCCTTGATGTCCGAGGCCAAGGCCGTTTCAATCACCTCATGCGTCGCGGTATTGCGCGTGACCACCACCCAT
Organism: Roseovarius albus; assembly: GCF_900172335.1. GTDB lineage: Bacteria > Pseudomonadota > Alphaproteobacteria > Rhodobacterales > Rhodobacteraceae > Roseovarius > Roseovarius albus. The sequence goes on along the minus strand of NZ_FWFX01000001.1, from coordinate 234,139 downwards.
GATCCGCAATGCTCGTGATACCAAAGATCTCGCGTCATCCCGCATGGGTTGTCGCGCACATGCACGTAATCCACCCAGGCTTCCGGCTCTGCATCCGCCTCAGGCCGGTCCAGCGCCACCGCTGCGCCCTGATAATAAAACTCGCGCCGGTCGCGCTCTCCGCAAATCGGACAGGTAATTCTCATGACAATTTCCCCTGCGCCTTGTGCTTCATCTTTGTAAAATCACTCATAATCCCGCCCTCTCCATCAGTGCAGGTTATGCTGGCTGCCGGTGCCTTCTTCATCCATCAGGCCCCGGCCTGTGAAGAAGCGGTCCAAACGGTAGCGTGCCGCTGGCGTATGCGGCGTATCCGTCGCAATCAGATGCGCGGTCGAGTAGCCCGACCCCGGCACCGCCTTGAATCCACCGTAACACCAGCCGCAGTTCAGATAGAGCCCCTGTGTTTGCGTCTTGTCGATAATGGGAGATCCATCGGGCGACATATCCATGATCCCGCCCCAGCTGCGCAGCACCTTGGCCTTGCCGATCATCGGCATCAGGGTCATGCCTGCCTCCATCACATGCTCGACCAGCGGCAGGTTGCCACGTGCGGCATACGAGGAATACATGTCCAGATCACCACCAAACACCAGCCCGCCCTTGTCCGACTGGCTGATATAGAAATGCCCCATGCCAAAGCTGACCACATGGTCGATGCAGGGCTTCAACCCTTCAGTGACAAAAGCCTGCAAGATATGGCTCTCAATCGGCAGGCGCATGCCCGCCATCGCCGCCACCTGGCTTGAGCGACCTGCCACAATAATCGCCACCTTCTTGGCCTTGATCGCGCCCCGGCTGGTCTGCACACCTTTGACAACGCCACCTTCAACATCGATGCCAGTCACTTCGCAATTCTGGATCAGATCAACACCCCGGTCACTCGCTCCTCGGGCAAACCCCCAGGCCACCGCATCATGGCGTGCTGTACCCGCACGCCTTTGTAACAACGCGCCATAGATCGGGAACCGCGCCTGATCATAGTCCAAGTAAGGCAAATGGCGTTTCACATCATCACGGCTCAACAATTCAGCATCATCGCCCTGATTGCGGATCGAATTGCCCCGGCGAATGGCCGCATCGCGCTGACCATCCGAGTGGAACAGGGAAATCTGCCCACGCTGCGACATCATCACATTGTAGTTCAGATCGTCTTCCAGCCCTTCCCACAGCTTCAGGGAATGGCTGTAAAACTCGGAATTTCCCGGCAAAAAGTAATTCGCCCGCACAATCGTGGTATTTCGCCCAACGTTGCCGCCGCCAAGGTACCCCTTTTCCAGCACCGCCACATTGGAAATGCCATGGTTCTTGGCCAGATAGTACGCCGTCGACAACCCATGCCCGCCCCCACCGATGATGACCACGTCATATTCATCCTTCGGTGCAGCATCCCGCCAGTGCGGGGCCCAGCCCTTGTTGCCGGTCAAACCCTCTTTCAGAACGCGCCAACCAGAAAACGCCATAGATCTCTCCCTGATGATGCGGGCAGATAAACAGGCTCTGCCATCGAAAGCAACAAACACGGGCGACAGAATGTGTCGTTTTCAACCGACACTTCTTCCAAGCCTGTAAAATCAAATAAAACGGGGAAGGCATGCCTTCCCCATTGTCATTTTTAGTATCGAAGCCTTTACAGCCCCAGCGCGCGGTAGCTGTCCGCCACCTTGCCGATCGACACCAGATAGGCTGCGGTGCGCAGGTCTTCGACATCATCCCGGCTGTGCCAGATCTCACGCATTGACTGATACGCCGCACGCATCGTGTCATCCAGACCCGAGCGCACCAACTCCAACTCACCCGCTCCACGCAGATATTTCTGCTTGAAGTCAGGCGTCATCGTCCAAGCATCGCCCAAATGGCTGTCCAACGCATTAAGCTCATCCACAATCAACTGGTGCCGCGCCTCTTCCTGACGGCGCCCCAGACGACCAAAGCGAATGTGGCTCAGGTTCTTGACCCACTCAAAGTAGGATACAGTTACACCACCAGCATTGGCATACATATCTGGGATGATCACGGTACCTTTTTTGCGCAGGATCTCATCCGCGCCGGCTGTGACTGGGCCGTTCGCAGCCTCGATGATCAATGGTGCTTTGACGTTTTCAGCGTTGGACATGTTGATCACGCCCTCCATAGCCGCCGGAATGAGAATGTCACACTCTTCTTCCAGATACTTGGAGCCATCACGGATATATTTCCCGGTCGGGTATCCATCAACGCCACCATGGCTGGCAATCCAATTGCGAACCTCTTCAACGTTCAACCCGTTTGGATCGTAAAGCCCACCATCACGTTCGATGATGGCAATGACCTTACAACCATCTTCTTCTTGAAGGAACTTCGCCGCATGATAGCCCACATTACCAAGGCCCTGCACAATGACACGCTTGCCGTCTAGTGTACCACTCATTCCTGACGCCTTGATATCTTCAGGGTGGCGGAAAAACTCTTGCAGCGCATATTGTACGCCGCGCCCGGTGGCCTCGGTCCGACCCTGGATACCCCCGCCAGAAATCGGTTTGCCGGTCACACAAGCCCGGCCATTAATGTCAACGGTATTCATGCGCTTATATTGGTCGGCAATCCAGGCCATCTCGCGCTCTCCCGTCCCCATATCCGGCGCTGGCACGTTCTGGCTGGGGTTAATCAGGTCGCGCTTGATCAGTTCATAGGCAAAACGGCGGGTGATCCGTTCCAACTCGTCCTCTTCCCATTCGCGAGGATCAATGCATAGCCCGCCTTTAGATCCCCCAAAAGGTGCTTCGACCAGAGCACATTTATAAGTCATCAGCGCAGCCAGCGCTTCGACTTCGTCTTGATTAACCCCCAGTGAATAGCGGATACCACCCTTTACAGGTTCCATATGTTCGGAGTGCACGGAACGATAGCCGGTAAAAGTATGCATCTTGCCCCGCAGCCGAACACCAAACCGAACGGTATAAGTCGCATTACAAACCCGGATTTTCTCCTCTAATCCCGGAGGAAGTTCCATCAGCGCAACCGCACGGTTGAACATCAAATCCACACTTTCGCGAAAGCTCGGCTCTTTGGCTGAATTCATTTGCAATTCCCTCCTGATGATTATTTTTTGGGCACTTTTTAAATAAAAGCCTATGCGCATGGTTACCGGATGAAGCGGGTTTGTCCACCCACCAAAGCTGATTCTGAAGTGTTAACCTCTTATGCAGCGTCACCCAGACCATCGTAAACGTTAGAAAGACAATACTTCGCATTCTCGCAGCATTCCCCAGAAAAACCGAAACAATGACAGCCTATTGCCCCATTATACGCCACATTTTCGACACCTCTATTATAAATAAAAATACGGTGGGACTCCCCCACTATGGGCGAATTACGCGCCAAGAGGACCTGACATGCACAAGAACGACGCAAAGGAAACCACAGCTATCACCACAGGGATTGTTCCCCTGCCCGGTCAAATCAAACGCTGGGTTTCCCGGTTTCGACGTGACGAAGACGGTGCAATGACGGTGCTGACCCTCTTCTTCGCAATTATCATGCTGATCATGGCCGGTTTTGGTGTCGACATGATGCGGTACGAGATGCACCGTGCCCGCGTCCAGAACACGCTTGATGCCTCTGTGCTGGCAGGTGCTGGGGCTGCTTCGGGTTTGGACGAAGCAAGGATCGAAGAGGTTGTCAGGGACTACTTCAACAAAGCTGGACAAATTGCCTCTTTGAACGAATTCGACGAAGATGACATTGTCACATCGCTAAATGCCGCCAAAGTTACGGCCTCGGCTGACCTTACACTCAACACATATCTGATGAAGTTGCTCAACGTGAACACGTTGAGCACAAGCGGCGCGTCCACCGCCGAAGTGCGCATTCCAAAACTGGAAATCTCGCTTGTTCTGGACGTGTCGGGCTCGATGTCTCGAACTGGCTCTGACGGAATCGTAAAACTAGACGCCCTGAAAGTTGCCGCCAAGGAGTTTGTCACGGATGCAATGGCCATTGGTGAAGCAGGCGATGTCATGATCTCGATTGTTCCGTTCAGCTTCGGTGTGACCCCATCGCTTGAGATTTTCAATGCCCTGAACGTAAACCAAACCCACAACCGGTATGGGCAAGATTACGAAGTCTTCAATGATGCCACGCTAAACGAGGCCTATTGCATCCGCTTCTCTGGAAGTGATTATGACGATACGGCCATCAGCACGACGGACCTGCTGCAACAACGGATCTATTCAGCCAGATATGGTAATTTTGAACAGCTGGAAGAGGGCAACAACCGCCCGTGGCGGACATGCTACACAGACGAGTATTTCGAGATCCTGCCCTATTCTTTCAGTGAAACGAAACTGCACGAGAAGATCGAGGACTTGGTGGCCAATGGCAACACCTCCGGACACGAAGGTATTAAATGGGGCGCAGGTCTGCTGGACCCCGAATTCCAATCGGTTGCTCAAGTTGTAGATCCTACCCTCAGCAACATCCCCGCGCTCTATACCGAACCTGATACTTTGAAAGTTATCGTAATGATGGGGGATGGGGCCAATACCTCGACCTATCAATTCTACCCACAAAGCGAATATGCCCTCATTCAGGCCAACGGAGGGAATACATCCGGCTTGGACCTGAGCAAGGCCACGGAATACCGCGGGCCTGACGGTGGCATGTTCAAATTTACGTTTAATACCATGGAATACCGAGAAGTGAGGCACCGGGACTATCCGGCCGACTCGCGACGCAGCACCAGCACACAGTACATATACCTGTGCAGTGACGATTATCCGCAATGGGAGTGCATTTTCGACGATCCTAGATACGGTGTCGAAGAAACCTACATGCGGCGCCCGGGCTCCAGCACCTTCTATCTGGTCGAGGGTCAAACCGGCAACTACAGAACATCTTACTCCTTCAACGACTTGACCGAAGAGCACCGCCGCACCAATCAATACAACTCCCGCGAAGTCATGGTCTTTGACCGCGATCTTGAGACTACTGATGAATTCGAGCGTGTCACAGATATCGGCAGCGATAGAAGCGACATTGTTACGCGATCAATCTCGCAAATCAGCAATACTTATAACAACCGTAACGACGCTCCCTACCGGACCATAGCCTTCACCAACAACACTCCAAGCGGCAATAAAGTGGTCTTTGGAATGCAGCAATACAGCTGGGAATACATGTGGGGCCATATCTCTCCTGAGGAGTACTCCGACATCGTCAATGACAGCAACACGGCGTACAATGAATTTAAGAGTACTAACCAAGCGGCAATTGGTGGTTCAACCAAGGATGACCGCATGGAAGACGCCTGCAACGCAGCACGTGCCCCCGGGAAAAACATGGTGATCTACACCATCGGGTTTGCTGTTCCTGTAGGCGGAACCGCAGAAACCGAGCTCAAAAAATGTGCCCATGGTGACGAGGATAACTCTGGAGTTGGCAGTTATTTTGCCGCCTCCAATAGGGCAGAGTTGAGAAGCTCATTCGGTGCGATCCTTGATCATGTCCAGAAACTGAGGTTGACACAATGATTGCGCGGCTTAAATCACGCCTACGTCGTCTAAGACGCGATGAGCAGGGCAATGCCTCTGTAGAGTTTTTCATCATATTTCCGATGTATCTGTTGCTGCTTTTCTTGTCGATCGAACTTGGCCTTGTGACCATGCGACACGCTATGCTGGAGCGTGGCTTGGATATGGCTGTTCGAGATATCCGTTTGGGAACCGGGACATTCGCATTTGAAGATACTGTCGACGGAGACGGCGAGGTCGTGGAAACCGCAGGAGAGATCAATCATAAGCGCATCGTGAAAAGCATTTGCGACAATGCCGTAGTTCTAGGTGACTGTGAGAAAAACCTTATTCTCGAGATGGTTCCCAACAACATTCGCTCGTACACAGACTTGGGTCCGGATGCTGATTGTACCGAACGCCCGGAGGATGCCGATCCCGTCTACAATGTTATTCCGGGCCAGGAAAACGAATTAATGCTGCTCCGTGTTTGTCTGCGTTATAATCCACTTTTCCCAGAAGAACTCTTGGGAAGCAGGATCGCTTTTGATGAGCACAATGGACATGCACTGATTGTTGCAAAGTCAACCTTTGTACAGGAGCCTCGATAACATGATCTTTAAATCGATTAAGTCACATCTCCTGGGCTATCGAAACGACACTGAAGGCTCGGCGATGGTTGAGTTCGCTGTGACGTTGCCCTTGCTGATTTTGCTTTTGGGGGCAACATACGAGTTTTTCGAGGCACACCGCTATCGCAGTGTCAGAGACAAAGCGACCTACACCATTGCGGACATGATTTCGCGCGAGCAGGGTGAAGGGGAAGACATTAACGTTGATCGCCCGGAAGAATTCATTACCGACACCTATATCGACAACAGTCTGCGCCTGTTCGACGAGATCACCAACGACAATGGCGCCAACCAGATCCGCGTCTCTATGATTCAATTCATCGCCGGCGATCCAGATAACGAAGATGACCCAGGCACCTATGTCAGCGAATGGTCCGAAGTCCGCGGAACCGGCACAATGACCGCTCTAAAGGATGTAGATGTCGCGAACTCTCATGACACCTTGCCCATTCGCTCCAATGGTCAATTTCTCTTGATGGTTGAATCCGAATCCAAATACGTGCCGATTTTCGACGTTGGTTTCAATGAAGACATGCGGGTTTCAACACGTGTCTTTACAGACCTCCGGTTTGCCCCTCAACTACGATACTTCCCCCCGGACGTTGCGAATACCAATGATCCCAGGGATGACGAAGAAGAAGAAGTCGCTGATACAACCGATTCTAATTCGGGTGGTGCGGGGAATACCGGTTCGGGGGGGACTGGGACACCTGGTCTTTAGTCGCGCTGATCGTATCCGCCATCGCCTTGGCTTGACCGCGGGAGGTCATCCCGCCCACACCAAGCTTTGCGCCTAATCGCCACCAAAGCCCCGGTTGCCAACGACGCGCAGCCGGGACTTTTAATTTCAGGGTAAAGCCACTGGACGGCTTGAAGGCGAACATGCCCCGTTCAATTCCAGCGATGTCCTCTACCCGCGCCAGCAACTCGCCCGAACTGCTGCGCAACTCGGTCTTGGTCAGTACCAAATATTGCGCCGTGGCCAGCCACATTGCGCGGGCGAGCCACAGCCCCCCTGCCCCGATCACCAGCAAGAACGCTAATCCCAGAATATTCTGAGGCGGTCGGCTCAGCGCAACGTAGATCAGCAAAAAGCCCAGCAATCCCATCGCGCCCACACCAAAACCCCGCCGCGCGGGCGAGGCCTGCAATACCGCCAGAACCTCTTGTCCCTGCTCATCTGATGTCACGCCTGTCCCCTTGGGTGTCCGGTTTGTGTTGTCATTGCGCATAGCGGATAAAACCAGCCACAGCAATTCTCCTGAACAAATTCGCACATGTCGCGTGCCTGATCTCACACATCACCACATTGGCGCACAGCACCGTCCTCCCTATCTTGCGGGGGAAAGGAGGTGACACATGTCCCTCAAACCAATTTTGGAAGCCCGAAACGCGCAACCTCATATAGAAGGGGCGGGCGTACATCTGCAACGCGCTTTTGGCTTTGGCGATCCATCTGAACTGGACCCGTTCCTGCTATTTGACGATTTCCGCAATGACGATCCGGAAAAATTTGCCAAAGGCTTCCCCTGGCACCCGCATCGCGGCATTGAAACCATCACCTACGTTCTTGAGGGTGAGGTCGATCATGGCGACTCTCTTGGCAATCGCGGCACACTTGGCGCGGGTGATATCCAATGGATGACCGCCGGGTCGGGCATCATGCATCAGGAAATGCCACGCGGTAATGCACAGGACCAGATGCACGGGTTCCAGCTTTGGGCCAACCTGCCGTCATCCCTCAAAATGACCGCCCCGCACTATCAAGATGTCAAATCCCCCGACATCCCGGAAGTGATTGATGACGACGGCACCAAGGTGCGGGTCATCATCGGTGACTTCTGGGGCAAACGCGGCCCTGTGGACGGCATTGCCGCCGATCCGCAGTATCTCGATGTCACCGTGCCCGCTGGCATAAAAAAGACCTTCAGGCTGGACACTTACCGACGCACCTTCGCCTATGTGTTTCAGGGCGGCGCAGCCTTTGCAGATGCCTCCAAACCCACCGGCATCTTGCTGGAAAAAGACATCGGCGGCGAAGAGGTCAACATCCGTGATCTGTCGGGTAACCGCACCCTGATCCGCTTTGGTACCGGTGATGAAATCACCGTGCAGGCGGGCGAGGAAGGCGTGCGTTTTTTACTGGTCTCGGGCGCCCCCATTCAGGAACCTGTGGCATGGCATGGGCCGATCGTGATGAACACTCGCGAAGAAATCCAGCGCGCGGTACAAGAGCTGCAAAACGGCACCTTCATCCGCCCAGCGCATTAATGCGTAACCTCCCGAAAATTGGCCTTCTCAAAGCCCGTTGGCAGAGAAGGCCAAGACATGTGGTTACAATTCCTTCATAGCCTGACGGCTACACTGACAATCCACCAGCAACCGCAATGCGGGACGACGCAGACTTCCCAAATCCTTTCTCCATCTATCTAGCTCGGGCCAAAGGCCCGCTCTTGCCCCAATGCCTCACCTGATGCAAACTTGCGCGAAGAGAGGATCTTTTGTTTATCACAGGGTCTGCTGCTAAAAAGACCAGCGCGGCGACATGTTTTGGGAGGAGTGAGCGTGACATCCAAGACCTCAGGTCCCATACCACCAGGCAATCCGACGCCGCAACAGCCGGGCAGCCCTGCCGTCAAAAAGGTGACAGTGGACGATATCACCGAGTCTCTGAAGGCCGGGTTTTCTGACTTTCTTGCGCGTCCCGTCATGAGCGGATTCTTTGGCCTGTTCTATGCGGTGTTCGGAATCCTATTTGTTTGGTGCCTGTTCTGGCTCGGCAAAATCTGGATGGTCATTCCCGCCGCCATAGGCTTTCCACTGGTCGCACCCTTTGCTGCCGCCGGGCTCTATGAGATGTCCCGCCGGTTGCAGCAGGGAAAGAACTTCGGCTGGTCTGAAGTCCTCACCGTCATGATCAAACAACGCAAGCGTGAAATGGGCTGGATGGCTTTTGTCACCTTGTTCATTTTATGGGTGTGGTTTTACCAGTTTCGAACTGTGCTGGTGATTGTCCTGCAAGACTCATCCTTTTCGGATCTGAACGGGTTTTTGAACACTGTTTTCTACACACAGGAAGGCTGGACCTTCCTTGCGATTGGCACCTGCTTAGGCGCATTTCTGTCGGCTGTCCTCTTTTCTGTGACCGTTATCACCATGCCCATGCTGCTCGACCGGGATATTGATTTCATTTCTGCAATGTTAACGTCCATTCGCGTTGTTTTGGAAAGCCCCGCGGTCATGCTCGCCTGGGCCGCGATTGTCGCCGTCACCATGCTGTTGTCGCTGGTTCCAGCCTTTCTGGGTCTGATTTTCACTCTGCCCATCCTTGGCCATACCACTTGGCATCTCTATCTGCGGGCCGTATCCCCAGCAGAGGGGTGATCTTCGATACATTAGTGTCGAAAAGCCTCCCGACTGGAGTACGCCCTTCGCAGGAGCAAACAAGTGTAACTTACGATGCCCGACATCAATCCAGCAAACTCTCTGCGGCCTCTTGAAAAGCAGGCAAAGCGTTTTCGATCATCTCGTCCGTGGCCGTCAGACAAATTCGGAAATCGGTGGGCCGGTCGAACACCGATCCGGGCATCACATAGACGCCGCTCTTTTGCAGACGCGCGGCAAAGGCATCGCTGTCGCCCCCCGGGGCACGCCCCCAGAGGTAAAAGGTGCCCTCCGGTCGTGTCATCTTGTATCCCCACTGCCCCAAAGCACCCAACATACGTTCGCGACGCCGATCCAGCGCAGCAATGTCGATTGAGACGTTTTCGAGATCCGGCAGCGCATAGATCAGCGGCGCATCAGGGATATTCCACCCATCCGCCATCTGCACCGCAAATCGCAGCGTCCGCAACTCTTCACGTTCACCATCCGGCAATGTCGGTGAAATCGCGAGATACCCAAGTCGCAAACCAGGGGCGAGAAGCACCTTGCCATAAGAATAATCAATCAAAGTATGCGGATAGACAGCGGCAGGCGTGGTAAAACCAAGGCCAAAAAATCGAATGCGACGGTAAGGCTCATCCGACAAAATCCAGATGCGACGTCCGATCTCGGCTGATTTCACCTCCAGCAAGTCAGCAAGCTGCTGAAGGTCTGCGCGCGAATAGATCCGCCCTGTCGGGTTATGTGGCGTGTTCACCACCAAGATCCTTGTGCGCGGAGTTATGGCACCGGCGATGGCTTCCAGATCGAGGTCAAAGTTGACCGGATCAAGCGGCACCTGCACCTCTTTGGCATTAGCCGCCGCCAGCATCGGCCCGTAGCAAAACCACCCCGGCAGCGGTACGATGCATTCGTCACCTGGTTCCAGCAACATCGTGAACGCCATTTTGATCGCGCCAAAGGCACCTTTGGTCAGTGCAATGTCGTCTGCCTCGAACGACAGCGCCAGTTCTTTCGACAGCGCGTTCGCCACAAACTCGCAGGCGTCACTCTCGTTGGTTTTATAAGCAAACCAATCAACACTTTGCGGTTCAGCATGTGTCTTCAGCGCATTCACAACCGCAGGCAGCGGCATTTCCTGTGGATTGCCAAAGGTAAAATCCGCAACCGCAGGCGTCTCCTTCACCGCAGCACTGTAAGATGTAAAGAAAGCTTCAACCTTCCGAATGGCCTGCGCGGCCTCTGTTGCTCTTTTTGCTGTTACAGACATTGGCGTCCCCCATGACCTTCGCGACATCAGATCCGTGCGGCTTTGCCGCCCCCATTCAACGATAGCAGAAGACCACAAATGACGCAGCTTTTTGCTATAATATGTTGCACATCAGACGAATTCGACCTTCGTGTCATAATTCGTGTCATAAACGGACGCCGATCACGAATCGGGTTTTTATGGCCATGCTGCAGGTTTGTTTCGCTGTTGGAGCCCTTAGATACCGCTCCGTATCATGCGAAAGCTCTAAAGAAATACGACATCACGCTTCGTCTCAAAAATGGTACAATTAAGTGAGTTAAGATCAAGGACCACAGTACAAGAGGCTGTTTTGTCGAAACTGATTCATAGTCAACCCATCTGTATTTTAGCCCTTCAGCTTTGGCTATGTGCAGTGTCCACATTTGCCAGCGCCGGAAATGAGATGGCGGCTGGAACCACTCAAACTGCCGGTCTCATGTGGAATCGCACCGGCCTTCCCGCTGTTTTCCCACTTCAGGTCAAAACGCCAGCAGGGCAAGATTACTTTCTGACCTTGATCGATGCTGAAAGCGGTGAAGACGCCATGGCTGCTTACATTGCCGGCGGGGCATTCTTCAAAGTTCTTGTCCCACCTGGGGAGTTTCGGTTGAAATTTGCTGCTGGAGTAGACTGGCAGGGCGAAGAATTTCTATTTGGCTCAGGCGCGAACACTCATGTTTTCGAATTGAATGAGACGTTTACTTTTGAAATTCAGAATCTAACGGTCAAAGCCGGTCATCTTGTGAATATCATGGAGATCGAGCCTGGTCAGGCTGTACAGTCCTCGGCAAAGGCGCAGCTTATTTGCCAGACCTTAAGAAGAACGTATCCTTCCCGGGGGCTTCCTTATGGAAAGGACCGGTTTGTTCCTCAGACTGGAAACAGACATGGGATAATATCAGGCAATGGTCTTCATAGGTACCTGGGTGAGAGGAGAAATGAAAAGAATACTTATCCAACGCCTCACGAACATTACTTTTTTGAACCTGAATTTTCTGTGACTTCGCGATACTGTGGATAAAAGACCTTGAATCTACCTGATAGCAGTCTCGCAAAAGCGCTTGAAAGCATCCCTTGTGGAAATATCGTTCAGAATAGAGAGGGCCTAACAGCTATCGAAACCGCTTCAAACTTGAATCTGTGGCTGTAAAAGCCACTGGCCGCGCTCAAAGTGGGGCTTTCACATCCCCGTCCGCTCTCCAATATCCCCAACCCACCAGGTCCATTTGATCCCATGGTAAATCCCGACGCGGTCGCCCGCCTTGTAGTGCTCCACCTCCGGCCACAGGTGCAGCAGGCTCACCCCCTCGCGCCCCTGTGAATCCACCCAGACCAGTCGGAATCTCGGGCGCCCATTGATGGTCAGCAGGCTTTGTTTGACCCCGGACACCAGCGCCTCTTCGCGCCTGCCAAACCGGCGTGCGCGCACGCCCGCAACGGCCCAACGGCCGACCACCCACAGTGCACCCAGCCAGACGATCCCCAGCACCAGACTGAGCCGTGACAAAAACGTCGCCCCCGCACGGCTGGCCCCACGCACAAGCTCCACTTTCTTGGGCTGGTTCGGTAGATAGAACAGTTTGACCCGCCCACCTTCTTCCACATTGTCATAAATCGACTTTGGCGCAGAACGATCCACCGTCACCACATCGCTCCCGGTAGGCGTAAATTGCACCACCAGACGATAGGTGATCTCGATATCGCCATCGGGTTCTCGATGTTCGCTGGTGTATTTCTTGACCACTTCCGCCTGCGCCATCAGGCCTTCGCTCTCAAACCGCTCTGCTGTTTTGAAGTTGTTCTGCCCGACCACGCTGAAAAGCAGGATCAACCCGCCCAGCGCCAGTACAAACCAGCCGCCCATTTTCAAAAACAACGCCAACACCGACGGCGGCTTTTGTGCGATTTGTCCACTCATCTGCGCCAACTCCCTCACAATCCGGCCCAGGTCTGCCGCAACAGGCTCCAAAACCCTTCCCCTCATGCTGCACATTCGCTACAGCAGGCACAACACCTGATGAGCGCAAAGACGAGTACGAAAAATGGCAATGGAAAAGACCTTTAACGCAGCCGAAGCTGAACCCCGCCTGTACGAGGCCTGGGAACAAGCAGGTGCCTTCAAAGCCGGGGCAAATGCCAAGCCCGGTGCTGACCATTTTTCCATCATGATCCCACCGCCCAACGTGACAGGCTCCCTGCACATGGGTCACGCCTTCAACAACACGCTGCAGGATATTCTCATTCGCTGGCACCGCATGCAGGGCCATGATGTCCTCTGGCAGCCCGGCACCGACCACGCAGGTATTGCCACCCAGATGGTGACCGAACGCGAGATGGCCGCCAATGGCGAACCTTCCCGCCGCGAGATGGGCCGCGACGCTTTCACCGACCGCGTCTGGCAGCAAAAGGTCAAATCCCGTGGCACCATCATTGGCCAGCTGAAACGCATCGGCGCTTCGGCCGACTGGTCGCGCGAGGCCTTCACCATGGGCGGCGCGGCAGGCGACCCAGACAAAGACAGCGGCGCGCCCAATTTCCACGACGCCGTGATCAAAGTCTTTGTCGACATGTACAACAAGGGCCTGATCTATCGCGGCAAACGTCTGGTCAACTGGGACCCGCATTTTGAAACCGCGATTTCCGATCTCGAGGTCGAAAACATCGACACCCCCGGCCACATGTGGCACTTCAAATACCCGCTCGCGGGCGGGGCCACCTATACGTACGTTGAGAAAGACGAAGACGGCAACGTCACACTCACGGAAGAGCGCGACTATATCTCCATCGCCACCACCCGCCCCGAAACCATGCTGGGCGACGGCGCGGTGGCCGTGCACCCAAGTGACGAGCGCTACGCGCCCATCGTCGGCCAGCTCGTTGAGATCCCGGTCGGGCCAAAGGAACACCGCCGCCTGATCCCGATCATCACCGATGAATACCCGGACAAGGATTTTGGCTCGGGTGCCGTGAAAATCACCGGCGCGCATGACTTCAACGACTATCAGGTCGCCAAGCGCGGCGGCATCCCGATGTACCGCCTGATGGACACCCGCGGCCACATGCGCACTGACGGCGCGCCCTATGCCGAGGCGGCCGCCATTGCCATGTCCGTCGCGCAGGGCGAGCAAACCCTGTCCGAGAATGAGGCCGACGCCATCAATCTCGTCCCCGATGACCTGCGCAGCCTTGACCGGTTCGAGGCGCGCAAACTGGTGGTGGATCAAATCACGTCTGAGGGCCTCGCTGTGATGACGACCGCGACGCAAAAGGATGACGAAGGCAACGAGATCGAAGTCACCGTGCCCTACGTCGAAAACAAACCGATCATGCAGCCCTTTGGCGACCGCTCAAAGGTTGTGATCGAACCGATGCTGACAGACCAATGGTTTGTCGATGCGGAAAAAATCGTTGGCCCCGCGCTGGACGCGGTCAAGGATGGCCGGGTCAAAATCATGCCCGAAAGCGGCGAAAAGGTGTATTACCACTGGCTGGAAAACATCGAGCCCTGGTGCATCTCGCGCCAGCTCTGGTGGGGTCACCAGATCCCGGTGTGGTATGGGCCTGGCGTCGTCGATAGGGAGAAATTGAGCTGGGAAAGTGATGACCTTCAATCCTTCTGCGCTTCAAACTCAGAAGACGCTTTGGCCAAGGCATTGAAATACTACGATGAAGCTGGATGGGACGATAACCCGAACTTCCTGTACGAAGTAGAAGACCGACAAACATCTAAAGGTCTTGATGAGCGAACCGAAGTTGGCATCTGGCGCGACCCCGACGTTCTCGACACCTGGTTCTCCTCTGGCCTCTGGCCCATCGGCGCTCTGGGCTGGCCGGAAGAGACGGATGAACTCAAACGCTACTTCCCGACCTCCACGCTGGTCACCGGTCAGGATATCCTGTTCTTTTGGGTCGCCCGGATGATGATGATGCAGCTGGCTGTCGTCGATGAAATCCCGTTTGACACCGTCTACCTGCACGGCCTTGTGCGTGATGCCAAAGGCAAGAAGATGTCGAAATCCGTCGGCAATGTCGTTGACCCGCTCGAAGTGATCGACGAATACGGCGCTGACGCCCTGCGCTTCTCTTCGGCCGCCATGGCCGCACTTGGCGGCGTGCTCAAGCTCGACATGCAGCGTATCGCCGGCTACCGCAACTTTGGCACCAAGCTATGGAATGCCGCCCGTTTCGCCGAAATGAACGGCGCGGTTGGCAACGACGGCTCCCTGCCCACCCCCACAGCGACCGTAAACAAGTGGATTATGGGCGAAACAGCAAAGGTGCGCGAGGTGGTCGATGCCGCTATGGCGCAGTACCGCTTCAACGATGCCGCACAGGCGCTTTACGCCTTTGTCTGGGGCAAGGTGTGCGACTGGTATGTCGAACTGTCCAAGCCCCTGCTGCTGGATGGCGACGACGCGATGAAGGCTGAAACCCAGGCCACCATGGGCTGGGTCATCGATCAATGCCTGATCCTGCTGCACCCGATCATGCCCTTCATCACCGAAGAGCTCTGGGGCAATCTGGGCGAGCGTCAGAAAATGCTGATCCACGCCGACTGGCCCACCTACGGCAGCGAACTGGTCGATGCCGACGCCGACCGTGAAATGAACTGGGTCATCAATCTAATCGAATCTGTCCGCTCCGCCCGCGCGCAGGTGCATGTGCCGGTTGGTCTGTACATTCCCGTTCTGGTCACCGATCTGGATGCCGCAGGTCAGGCTGCGTGGGACAACAACGAAGTGATGATCAAGCGCCTGGCCCGCATCGACAGCCTCAGCAAAACCGATGCCTTCCCTAAAGGCTGCGCCACAATCGCGGTTGAGGGCGGCAGCTTTGGCCTGCCGCTGGCAGACATCATCGATGTCGACGCTGAAAAGGCCCGACTTGAGAAAAACATCGGCAAGCTCGACAAAGAACTTGGCGGTCTGCGTGGCCGGTTGAACAACCCCAAATTCGTGGCCTCCGCCCCGGATGAGGTTGTGGCCGAGGCACGCGAAAACCTTGCCCTGCGCGAGGAAGAGGCCGACAAACTGCGCGCCGCGCTTGAACGGCTGGCCGAGATTGGCTGAGCCTTCCGAGGATAAGCACGCTTTTCAGCGCGGCGATGCCCTGATCTTTTTCGGCGGCATCACCGCGCTGACGGCCATTTCCATCGACATCATCCTGCCCGCCACCGGCGTCATCGCCCGCTCTTTCGGCGTTAAGGAATCCCTCGGCGCGATGCTGGTGGGCAGCTACTTCCTCGCCTATGCCGCCGGGATGATGCTCTGGGGTCTGTTCTCTGATGCCTTTGGTCGTCGCCTTGCCCTGATCCTCAGCCTCATCAGCTTCACCGCCTCCAGCCTGCTCTGCGCCCTCGCCCCCAGTTTCGAGGTGTTGATCGCGGGCCGCATCCTGCAGGGCCTTACCGGCGGTGCGCCAGTGATTGCCCGCGCCATGGTGCGTGATGTCAGTTCCGGCAACGAGGCCGCCCGCATCCTGACCGTCCTGACCGCCATTCTGACCGTGGCCACCCTGATTGCCCCGGTCTTGGGCTCTGGCTTACTGGTCTTGTTTGAATGGCGTGCCATTTTCTGGGCGCTGACCCTGCTAGGGCTGATCTTCCTCGCCTACACCATCTTTGTGATCGAAGAGACAATGACCGAGCGCCGCCCGGATCGCTTCACGTGGTCCTTTGTCGCCGCCTCCTCGCGCCAACTCTTCGCCCTCCCGGCTTATGTCGTCCCAGTTGTTGCCAGCAGCTTCGCCTTTGCTGGATACGCCGCGATCCTCTCCGTTGGCGCGGTATTGACCGAAAACGTCTATCACGTCTCGCCACAAGCGTTTGGCTCGCTCTTCGCCCTCGCGGCCCTTGCCAACACCTGCGGCGCGCTCTCGGCCCGGCAAATGCTCAAGACCGTCCCGCTCGCCCGGATCACCTCTTTGTCCGTGATGTTGCTTGGACTGGCCGCGCTGGTCTCGGTCGTCTCCGCTCTGACCACGCCGACCCTGCCCCTGTTTTGGGGCGTGGTCTGTCTCTATGTCTTTTGCTTTGGCATGGTCTACCCGACCTCTGTTGCATTGGCGCTGGAACCCGCAGGCGAGATGCCCGGCTTTGCTACCTCACTCATGAGCACCATCCAGACCGCGATGGGTGCAGGTGGGGCCGCTTTGGCCACGGTTCTGTTTGACGGCAGCCACCGTGCCATCCCGATCACCATGGCCATCTTTGGCCTGCTGTCGGTGGGAACCTTGCTGCTCAAACGGCGCGCTTTGCAGGTCTGACTTAACACCGGCTTAACCAATTGTAGAATTTGGTACCAAACCTGCGTACCAGTGGTACCACTTGTACCAAATTTTTCTGCGTTTAAGGATCACCATGACCGGCCCACGCTACACAAAACTCATTGAATCCCTGCCCTCATCGGTGCCTTTTGTCGCCCCCGAACAGATGGAACGGCAGCGCGGCGCACCGTTTTTGGCCCGCCTTGGGGCCAATGAAAACATCTTTGGCCCTTCGCCCAAAGCACTTGAAGCCATACGTCAAGCCGCTGATAACATTTGGAAATACGGCGAACCTGATAGCCATGCCCTGCGTCACGCCTTGGCTGCACATCACAATGTGGGCCCCGAAAACATCCTCGTCGGCGAAGGGATTGACGGCTTGCTCGGCTACCTTGTCCGCCTGCTGATCTCCCCCGGCGACCCCGTCGTCACCTCCGACGGCGCCTACCCCACCTTCAACTACCACGTCTCCGGCTACGGTGGGCAGCTCCACAAAGTCCCTTACAAAGATGACCACGAAGACATACAAGCCCTTATTAATAAATCTAAATCAGCAAAAGCCAAGCTGATCTATTTCGCCAACCCTGACAACCCAATGGGTACATTTTACCCGGGCGCGGACATCACCGCCGCGCTGTCTGATCTGCCCGAGAACTGCCTGTTTTTGCTGGATGAAGCTTACATTGAATTTGCCCCAGAAGGCACGTCCCCCGAAATCAGCACAGATGATCCGCGTGTCATCAGAATGCGCACCTTTTCAAAGGCTTACGGCATGGCCGGGGCACGCGTCGGCTATGCCATTGGCACAGCTGACCTCATCCGCAGCTTTGACAAGATCCGCAATCATTTCGGCATGTGCTTGCTCTCACAAGCTGGAGCCATGGCAGCGCTGGAAGATCAAGAGTGGATCAATCAAACCATTGAAAAGGTTTCACAATCACGGACCGCCATTACCGACATTGCCGCCCAAAACGGCCTGACCGCCTTGCCCTCTGCCGCCAACTTCGTCACTGTTGATTGCGGTGTAGACGGTGACTTTGCCCGCAAGGTTCTCAGCGGTTTGATCGAACAAGGCGTCTTCGTCCGCATGCCCTTTGTCGCCCCGCAAGACCGCTGCATCCGTATCAGCTGCGGCCGCGAGGCGGATCTTGAACACCTTGCGAAAGCTCTTCCCATCGCTTTGGAAAATGCCAAATAGATCAGCGAGATAACTCGCGCGCTGCCGCTTCCAATGCGCCTTCGCCATGTGGAATATCCAGGGCTTTCAAAGCCGCATCAATCGTGCCCAGAACCCCAAGGATCATATGAGCATTCACGTGCCCCATATGTCCAATACGGAAATAGCCATCGGCATTCGGATCCTCGGTGCTTTCCATCCCCAGCCCGATCCCCAAAGTCAGCCCGGCGGTCCGTTCCACCCAATCCCGCACCCGCGCCCCATCCGGAGCATTCAAGTTGATCAAGGTCACCGCGTTGCTGCGGCTTTCAATCTTATCAACATTCAGCCATAATACATTGGAATCTGACCATTTTTTACAAGCCGCCCAGATCGCATTCGCCAGCATTTCATGCCGCTTCCAGACATGCTCCATCCCTTCCTCAAGGATCATGTCCAGCGCCTTGCGCAGGCCGAACATATGATGTGTCGGGGCGGTGCCCCCGAAGAACTGATAGAAGACTTTCGGATCAGAACGAGGTTGCCAATCCCAATATTTACTGACGCGTTCCATTGACGCCCGAATGGCCGCTGCCTTATCGCTGTAAAACACAAAGCCCAACCCCGGCGGCACCATCAGCCCCTTTTGGCAAGCCGACACCATCACATCGACACCCCAGGCATCCATCTCAAATCGGTCACACCCCAGTGAGGCGATACAGTCGACCATAAACAGCGCCGGGTGTTTCAATTCATCGAGTGTAGCGCGCATGGCGGCAACGTCATTGCGAACCGAGGTTGAGGTATCAACATGAGGCACAAGGACCGCTTTGATTCCATGAGAGGAATCCGACTGTAACAGTGCGCGGAATCGATCCATATCCACAGCGGAACTCTTTCCGAAATCCTCTACTTGAACCTCTAAGCCAAGCGCCGTGGCCATCTCTCCCCAACCGTGCCCGAACCGGCCGGTGGCCAGCACCAACACTTTGTCGCCCGGGGTAAAAAGATTGGCGAGCGCCGCTTCCCACGCGCCGTGGCCATTGCTGATATACATTGCGACCTGGCCTTCGGTGCGAGCTACCTTCTTCAGGTCACGTGCCAAACTCGCTGCCAGATCATTCAGGGCACTCCCATAAATGTTGGGCGCGGCGTGATGCATCGCGTTCAATACCTCATCCGGCATGACCGACGGCCCCGGTATTGCCAGATAGGATCGACCTTGCGAAAGGTTCATGCGTATTCTCCTGTCAGAATCTCTCAGGACTGTACGCCTGCCACGACTGGGGCCAATCAGGTGTCACTGTCTTGTCATCTGGTCCAAGCCCAACTAAATGAATGCGACCGGGCCCGTCCCGGCCAACCGGACGGAGCGTGACAAATCATGAAGCTTTTCAAGCGCATTGCAGACTGGGAACGAGGTGTGCGCGCCTCATACAACACCGATCTGTCGACGCCTGAAAATCGCCGACGCGCCCATATCTATAACATGTGGTTTGATCACGCTGTTCTGCGTAAGTTCTGGACCAACTTCTTTGAGGTCGCACCGGGGGTCTACCGTTCGAACCAGCCGACGCACGAACGCTTTGTCAAACTCAAGGCCATGGGGATCAAAAGCATCCTGAACCTGCGTGGTGCGGCTGGGGCTGCGCATTATCTGGTTGAGGAAGAAAGCTGCCGTCAGCTTGGCCTCACTTTGGTTAACTGCACCCTGCACGCCCGTACAGCGGCCCCGCCAAAGGATATTTTGGCCGTCATCGACGCCTTTCGCACAATCGAAAAGCCCTTTGTCATGCATTGCAAATCGGGCGCTGATCGCGCTGGTTTTGCCTCCGCCATCTACCTGATGGAAATTGAAGGGCGGCCTGTGTCAGAAGCGCGCAAGATGCTCAGCTTCAAATACGTGCATATCAAAAGTTCGCGCACGGGCGTTCTGGATTACCTGCTGGATTGCTATGAGGCGCGCAATGCTCAAAGCCCGATTGGTTTTGAGGAATGGGTGAAAACCGAATACGACGACAAACAGATGCAAAAAGAGTTCGAAGCAAACTTCAAACCCTGGTTCTAAGGTCACCCCCGTACCGGCGCGCCAAATCATTCGGATCCGCCCCAGACAGATAGCGCATCAACAATGATAGATTTCGCCCACCCCGTCGCAGCCAACCCTCTCGCTCATATCTGGCGGCACTGGTAGTAACAGAGGCAGGCATCGCTGTAATCTTGGGCAGTGATCTCACAAGCGCCACATCCTCCATTAATGGAATGTCAGGGTACCCACCCGCAGTGGCATAATCATGTCGTGATATCAGCAAGGCCTGATCACCATAGGGCAGTCCCAAGGCCCGCGCGCGAAAGTTGGCCCATGCTGCCACCAGGGAGGGCCGCATTCCAACGCGGTCAAAACGAAGTTTAAAATAGGCAGGGGCGGATTTTCGAAATTGTTGTTCGACCAGCTCGACCCATCCATTCGGTAGGACAGTATCTGCGTGAAGAAACAACATCCATTCCCCAGATGCTGCCAGTGCCCCTCGGTGCAGTTGCCCGCCACGCGACGGCGCGCCATTCACAACAACTGCGCCCGCTGCATCCGCAATCTGCAATGTAGCATCACCCGAGCCGCCGTCTGAAATGATCAACTCCCGAATGAGGCCCGTTTGCAGACCTTCGGCCAACATCGGCAGAGAATTCTCAAGGGCGTCCGCTGCGTTTAAAGTTGGAATAATGACAGAAAGAGGCGCGCGCATTCAGCAACCCTGTTGTACCCAGTTCTCTACCCTATATTACATGCGTAAAAAGAATGGAAATAGCCATGACACGCACGATCCTCAAAGTAAGCGGCAAAGACGCTCATGACTTTCTTCAAGGGCTGGTGACCAATGATGTTGATAAGCTTGGTCAGGGGCTGGTCTATGCTGCGCTGCTGACACCACAGGGGAAATATTTGGCTGACTTTTTCCTGCGCGAGGACGAGGACGGCATCCTGCTGGATGTCGACAGCGCGCTTGCACCTTCTCTCCTGCAACGGCTGAACATGTATCGATTGCGTGCCGAAGTGCAGATTTCCGAGACCGAAACAAATGTATACTGCGGGACTGGACCCGCCCCAGACGGTGCCCTGCGCGATCCGCGCCACCCGGATCTGGGATGGCGGCTTTATGGTGAGAAGGCAGGTGATGATGGAAGCGATTGGGCCGCGATACGGGTGGCCCAGTGCATTCCTGAAACTGAAATCGAGCTAACGTCGGACAGTTACATCCTCGAAATGGGGTTTGAACGCCTGAACGGGGTAGACTTCAAGAAAGGTTGCTATGTTGGCCAAGAGGTCACTGCGCGTATGAAACACAAGACTGAATTGCGCAAAGGTTTGGCCTCTGTTCGAATCGACGGTGCTGCTCCGGTAGGTACGGACATCACCGCAAACGGTAAAATCGTGGGTACTTTGCTGACCCAATCAGGTGACCAAGCGATTGCCTATCTGCGATTTGATCGCGCCAGCAGTGACATGCAGGCCGGTGACGCCACGTTACAACGGACATAAAAAGGGGGCAGCTGCCCCCTTTTTGTTCCAAAGACTGCGACATTTACGCGCGCTCGGAATACTCCATGGTCTCGGTGTTGACGATGATGTCTTCATCCTGGCCAACAAATGGCGGCACCATCACCTTGACGCCGTTGTCGAGAACAGCAGGCTTGAAGCTGTTCGCGGCGGTCTGACCTTTGACCACGGGCTCGGTTTCTGCGATGCGGCAAGTAACCTTCTGCGGCAGGGTCGCATTGAGAGCTTCGTTTTCGTGAAACTCTACAACAATCGTCATGCCATCTTGCAAGAATGGACGGCGATCACCCAAGAGTTCGGCCGACAATTGGATCTGCTCGTATGTCTCAGAGTCCATAAAAATAAGCATTCCATCGTCTTCATAAAGGAACTGCTGATCTTTTTGCTCCAGACGCACACGCTCAACCTTGTCGGCGCTGCGGAAACGCTCGTTAAGCTTTGAGCCATTGCGAAGATTGCGCATTTCGACCTGTGCAAAGGCGCCGCCCTTGCCCGGTTTGACGTGATCGACCTTTACGGCGCTCCACAATCCACCGTTATGTTCCAGCACGTTACCCGGCCGAATTTCATTTCCATTGATCTTTGGCATCGCAGAAAACCCTGTCTAAAACTTGATCCGATTTGATCCCACCCTATATATGTCGAAGCTATGGCAGGCAAGGTGACAAGGTGTTGTGCTGCAGCTGCAGAATGCTCATGCAGCATTTGCATGGGAGCTATGCATTAAAAGCCTATCCGAATCGCTAAAACTTCGTCATAACCACCTGAACGCCCAAAACACACAGAAACGCAAGAGCAATAAGACAAGGACGAACCATGAAGGATTTCGTTGACGGCACGGCTTTCAATGCTGAACAGGGTAATCGTGCGCGTAAACTTTTCGCAGCTGTCGTACTGGCTGCACTGGACGATGCCATTTCTGATGACAAGAAATATGGCAATGGACCCGAGCAAATCGCCCGCTGGGCGCGGTCACGTGATGGCCGCGAGGTGCTGAGCTGTGCCGGCATTGACCCCAATGAGCGAGTGGTGTCCGGCCTGATGGAATTTGTCTCGAAAGGCGTGCGCACGTCTGTTGCCCTGTCACGCGAAGAAAGCGAACGCCGCAATGCGGCTGCACAGGCCGAAGCGGCCTGAGCCTACCCGAATTTGAACAGCTGACTTTGCCCTGCCTTTTGGCAGGGCTTTTTCATTTTTAGGCTAGGTTAGGTTCCAAGAGCGAACACATAAGCCCAAAGCACAAGCGGCATGATTTGTGTCATTGCCAAAACCCCAATCAAAGCCCGCGAACGGAAGCTTTGAAAGCGTATGAGTAGCACAACACAAAGCGCCAAAGAAACCGCAATTTCGATGGCTCCCACTGCACCTCCGTGGTGATTTGGGTCCCAATAACTTAATGGACTTTCAAAAACCCAGTCAGAGACCGGCCAAAAGTGGGCGCGCGCATCGTCATGATGCAAGGGAAAGTCGAATGCGAGATGCAGCAAGGCCGAGGCCGTGAACACCATCGCATTCCTAGCCTTCAGAAAAGCACAAATTGCAAAGGCCAGTCCCCACAGGATGAAGGAGTTGTCGATCGCGAAAACCTGCTGCCAGGCGCGAGAGAAATACAACGTATCAAATACATACTGCGGGCTATATCCCAATACGACCAACGCCGTGAATGACATGAGATAAAGCGACAAATCAGGTGCCAATGCCCCACACACAGCAGCCAAAGTGCGACGGGGCTCATCAGGGCGCGCAAAGGCTGCGGTGGCAAAAATCAAATGCGCAGGCGTATTCATCTCTTCCTCTGGCACTGCCTTATGCTATCAGGGCCTAGGCAAACACAGAGCGGTCGATGACACAAGCAATCATGATACAGGGTGCCGGCTCAAACGTCGGCAAGTCTATGGTCGTTGCGGGCCTTGCGCGGGCCTTTCACAACCGCGGTCTCAAGGTTGCACCGTTCAAACCCCAGAATATGTCCAACAATGCGGCTGTGACGGTAGACGGAGGCGAGATCGGTCGTGCGCAAGCCTTACAAGCCTTGGCATGCAAGCGTGATGCCCATACCGATATGAACCCTGTTCTACTGAAGCCTGAAACAGATACCGGAGCGCAAGTGATCGTTCAGGGGCAACGGTATGACACACTGCGCGCACGAGACTATGCCAAGGCTAAACCGCATTTGATGAAGGCCGTGCTTGAGAGCTTTCACCGGTTGGCAGAAACGGCTGATTTGGTCGTCGTTGAAGGGGCCGGAAGCCCGGCCGAGATCAACCTACGCAAAGGTGACATCGCCAACATGGGATTTGCCGAGGCTGCAAATGTGCCAGTGATCTTGCTGGGCGACATTGATCGTGGCGGGGTGATCGCGCAATTGGTCGGCACTCAGGTGATTTTACCAGATGAGGACGCCAATCGCATAAAAGGCTATGCCATCAACAAATTTCGTGGCGATGTTTCGTTGTTCGATGATGGGTTGACCGAAATCACTAAGCGCACTGACTGGCCTTCGCTTGGCATTTTGCCATGGTTTGATCAGGCGTGGCGCCTGCCCGCCGAGGATGTCATGGACATCAGCAGTTCCAAAGGCGGCGCATTTAAGATCGCTGTGCCCAGATTGAACCGGATTGCCAATTTTGACGACCTTGACCCGCTGAGCTCTGAACCCAATGTCAGCGTCGAGATCATCGAGTCAGGTCGCCCCCTGCCCGGCGACGCCGATCTGATTTTGATCCCCGGAAGCAAATCGACTATCGCCGACCTGGCGCATTTTCGGGCTCAGGGTTGGGATATAGACCTTCAGGCGCATATCCGGCGTGGTGGCCATGTACTGGGTATCTGCGGTGGTTATCAGATGCTTGGGTGCGAAATTTCCGACCCAGAGGGGATCGAAGGCCCCGCCTGCACGGTCGCGGGTTTGGGCCACCTAGACATCAATACCGTAATGATCCCTCACAAACACCTTTCACTCACGCAGGCCACCTATCGTGCCACCGGCGACAGCGTAGAAGGGTATGAAATTCACATCGGGGAAACCAACGGCCCAGATTGCGTTCGCGCTTGGCTTGAGGTCTCTGGCCGACCAGAAGGCGCGGCATCAGCCGACGGTCGGATCAAAGGATGCTATCTGCATGGCCTGTTTTCTTCGGACCAGTTCAGATCAACTTATCTGGATGAGCTTGGCACCAGCTCAAACTTGGCGTTTTCGGCAACGGTTGATTCCACGCTTGATGCGTTAGCCGCGCACGTTGAGAGACACCTAGACTTGGATCTTTTGTGGAAATTGTCTGCGAAAGTGGACATCATCAAATCATAAGGTAAGCCCAGAGATTAATCCAACCGATGTGCGAGTAAGGCCCGTTGAATTTCACGACGCACCAGCTTGCGCACGTTGCGGGTGATGCGTTCCCCAAGTGCACCTTGTAATTCCTGTCTTACAATTTCAGACACAAGGTCGCGCAAAGCAGCTTCATCAATCTCCGTGCCCTCGATGACCCAGTTAAATTCGTCCGTGTCAGCACTTGCCTTGATCTTCGATTGTGCCTCGCCTAAACGAAAGGTGCCACTTGAGTCAGATGCATTCTCATCATCTTCCGCGATTTCGACATAGTCCGTCGAAGTTGCCGAACCATGCGCCCACGGAAACGGCGAGATCAGATTATCCGCATAAGCGTCTTCCGTTGCGCCATCAGGTTCCCATTCATCCTCTTGTTTGGCAACGACCGCTTCAACTTCTGCAGCGCGCGCTTCCAAACGGCGGCCCGAACGAAATGTCTGAACCCGTTCATCAGCGTCACCAGCATCTGAAACGTCATCAATTCCCTCGACAGCTTTGGGATTAAATTTATCCAAGGATTCATCCTCGGGATCGATCCTCTGGGCCGGTGTCAAAACCAGCTTATTCTCGTCTGGCTCTGTTTGATATGCGACCTCGGCATCGGCTCTGGGCTCTCTTTCATCAGACGAGACCAATCGACGAATAGATGAAAGAACATCTTCAATTTCGATATTTGTCACTCTGTCCGGCATACCCAGTCACCAATTCCTCTTAACTTAGCTTAACGCCACGCCGCTGTTTCTACAACAATTTTACACAATTACCGCGGGTAACCGGCGATAGGCACCTTGCATCGCTGTCGTCGTTAGTCTTTGCCGAGAGCTTCCAGCACCTTATCCAATTTTTTGCCCTGTGGACTGAGCTTCACAGGCGCACTTTTAACCAGATTATAATATGCTGCGGGGTCATATCTTTGGATGTTCAAATTGAGCTCATCAGCAGTCAGTTGTCCCGTCGATGACAAAACCGCATAAGCCGCGATGTAAACATCGGTCTCAGCAGAAATCAGATTTGTCTTTGCATCCAACAGGTCTTGCTCTGCATCCAGGACGTCCAACGTTGTACGCGCCCCCAGCTTGGCCTCTTCTTGAACACCATCAAAAGCAACCTGTGCGGCACGCACCTGTTCGCGACTGGATCGACTGGACGCTTGTGCCGCTTCTAGAACGGCGTAAGAGTTGCCAACCGTACGTTTCACCTCATGACGCACTTCATGCAAATTGCCACGTTCGGCATCTCTTCTAGCCTGCGCTTGGCGCTTCTGAGAGCTGAGCAATCCGCCTCGGTAAATTGGCCCTGTTACGCGCACACCAACACTTCCATCGTGGCTATAATCACTGCCGTCAATCTCTTCCGTTCCATTCAAAGCACCAAACAGGCTTATTTCAGGGCGCATGGCCGCTTCGGCTGCCAACAATGTCAAATCTGCTGAGGCCACCTGATGACGGACCTGAAGCATATCCGGGTGTGAACGTACTGCAATCAATTTGGCCGCTTCAACATCACCCGACAGTTTCGGCAGGCTTGTCGGTTGTCTGAGATTGTTTGGGGCACGCCCAACAGCGGCGCGAAATTCTTCGACGGCTTGGATATAATCCCCTTCTGCCGTGGACAGACCGCTTTGAGCTTCTGCCAGTCGTGCCTCTGCCTGCGCGACATCAGTCCGCGTAACTTCCCCCACTTCAAAACGGTCGCCCGCTGCGCGCAATTCTTCTTGAAGCACACGTACGTTGTTTTGACGCACCGATACAAATTGGCCGTTCCGCAAGACGTTCATATAGGCCTGAATTGCCCGAAAAAACACTTGCTGTTCAACACTGCGTAGGCTCTCACGCGTGGCCAGCACCGTTTCTTTCGCAGCTTCGATCTGCAGTGGCGTCTCTCCGAAATCATAAAGCAGCAAGCTCAACTCGATTCCGCCACTAAAATTGGTGCCATCTAAATCACTTTGAAAGTTGTTGGTCTCTCGCTCGCCAAAACTCTGTGTTATATCCGCTGTCCAATTGATGATTGGCCGAAGCTGAGACACAATCTGTGCGACGTCCTCATCAGCGGCACGCAACAAAGCGCGGTTTTGCTGCAACAACCCGCTGTGTTCATAAGCGCTCACCAAGGTATCGGCAAGATTCTCAGCTTTCGCTGAAACTGTGGACACCGCAATGACACTTGCCGTTAGTAAGCCTCTTCGAAATGCTCCGAAAACGATATGTTTCATGTGGATTCCCTGTATCCTTGCGTTCCTGCTCTAAAACGAAAACTGTTCTTCTTGTTCAAAACCCGGCAAGACTGGTGCACTCGCATTGAACGCAAAGCGCCAGTTCACCTGCCCGTCTATCTTATACCCGATTTTTACGACGCCCAAGGCCCCTTCGGCAAAAAGACACGCAATGCGCCCCCCGTCCTTTATCTGATTTAGCAGGGCATCTGGTAAATTCTCAACCGCTCCTTCAATCACGACCACATCATATGGCCCGTGTTCTGCCGCCCCTTCGGCCAACGCTCCTCGGTGCAACATAACGTTGTCAGCACCTATATCGGACAGCGTTGATTGCGCATCTTCAAGCATGGCGGCATCGGAATCCACGGCAACTACGGCTTCGGCCATGCGCGCCATTAACGCCGAAAAATATCCATAAGTGCACCCGACATCCAACACCAACTCATCATCCCGGATGTCCAGTGCATCCAACATCTTGGCAATGGTCCGCGGATCCATCACCACGCGCCCATGAGCGATTTCGAGATTATCGCCGACATAGGCGGCCTCAACCTTCTCCGCCGGTACAAACGCCTCTCGCGGCACCGAAAGCATCGCATCAATGATCGGAAACTTGGTCACATCCGACGGCCGGATCTGCGAGTCCACCATAAAGGTGCGGCGTGTTGCAAAATCAGTCATTCATTCAGCCTTCAAGACAGACATTTTTCCTCTAGCAAGTTTTGACACATTCCCCATGGCTCGACAATGCCAAGAACTCTGCATTTGCATCACCGATGCCTCTTGCACCGCTTTCTGCAATCCGCTAATGCGGTGCAACCACACGGCAGGCGAGTTGGCGGAGTGGTGACGCAGCGGATTGCAAATCCGTGTACACCGGTTCGATTCCGGTACTCGCCTCCAACAATTTCAATGGGTTAAGAATTTCATTCTGCATAGGGTATCACCTCGGGTATCAGATTCTCGTTCTGTACTTGTTCTGTTCACTTACGCTTTGCCGCTGCTTGGCGCGCTCGCATGATCCGTCTTGCCTCACCAGCGTACTTTATAATCATCGCTTTAGAGGTGTGACCGCTATAACTGGCTATTTCATCATCGGTACAACCAGCCCAAGCCAACTCCATTACGCCACGATAGCGTAAGGCGTGCTGATCGAAGTCCATTAGCCCTAATCTCTTGCGTTCTCGCACCATGACCCGGGCCATTGCGTGGTAATCCATCGCCGAACCGTCTTTGCGCGTGAGAATGTGCCGCGCCGGATGTGGCTCAAATCCCAAATCCAATTTCGCTCGATCCAGTGTAGATTTCAGAGAGGTTGTGCATGGTAGAAGTAAAAGCTTTCCGGTCTTGTTTTGAACGACCCGAAGCGTTTCTCCATCATAGTCTCCCCATTGAAACGTCACCCAATCTCCAGGTCGCTGGACGCTGCCAACACCAATTTCAAAGATCAACGACGGGAGTTCTTCTCCCTCATCACGCATTCTGTCGACAGCCCAATCGGCCCATGGCAAGTGCGGTTTCTGCCGTGTTTTGGGCACCTTCAAGGGTTCGACATCAATCGCAGGGTTATCCTTGCGCCACCTTTTACGGATAGCTAATTTGGATAGCATGCTGATCGCCGTCGGAAGGTAGTTTGCAAACCGAACTCTGTGGCGATTTTTCTCCA
The DNA here is from genome assembly GCF_900172335.1 of Roseovarius albus. Classification (GTDB taxonomy): domain Bacteria; phylum Pseudomonadota; class Alphaproteobacteria; order Rhodobacterales; family Rhodobacteraceae; genus Roseovarius; species Roseovarius albus. The sequence continues at coordinate 205,116 of NZ_FWFX01000001.1, read as the reverse complement.
TCGCGTCGTAGATGTCCGCTTGGGTAAGGCGTGCCACATCTAATCGGCCAATTTTCTGTTCTAAGTAGTCAAATACTTTTTCTAGATCTTTTCTATACCGAGAAGAGAGGTTTGCCCACTTTTCAGTCTCCTTCATAGCACAGATCAAAGCACTCCATGAGGTTTTGGCTTCAAAACGTTTACCGCTGACAATTTCCCAGTATTGCCGATCAAATTCTTCACTGCCTTCTTGAGCTGTAATTCTCCCGAGATAGACCATTCTACCGTTAACGTACTTACGAACATACCACCTACCGGCTGGATGCCGCCAAAGAAGTTTCTTTCTTTGATTCACCATTCCACTTCTCCTGCATTAGCAATGTGAGCGCCGCTAACGATCGACTTGAGCAACTCCACATCCCAGCGCTCAAAATTCCCTAGTCGATTACCTCTGGGTAAAACGCCGTGTTGAACGAGCGTACGAAAGTCCGCCAACTTGATATCCAAGAGCTTCGCGGCTTTGGTTTCTCCAACAAATAAAGGGACAATTTGTTTCATCAAAGCACCTGCCCTTTGGAACAAACCGACTTCGAATTTCCTTCAAGGCTCAGGATATAATTGGACACACATCGTGCACTCCACCTATTTTGGTTTCCGATTTTGATCGGTGGTGGAAAGCGCCCATCTACGACCATTCGATGCACTTGGCGCTGAGATACCTTAAGAAGTGCCGCAACCTCCACTTGAGTTAGCAAGGGCGTTTTACATTCTGTGACAATTGATGACATATCTACTCCAATGTTTGCCAGTTTCAGACATAGACTGCCGCCCAAAGAATCTGTTTTCCTCTGGCGTTTCCCCTACTTTCCGCAAAATCATGACACTCACTCTCACAAAAATTTAATTAATCAATATATATCAACATCTTATATACTATTATTTTCTCAGGAAAATATGTATCCGGAAGCTTAAAGCGGTAGTTTTCCGATTTTCATTGCAATGGCTTCACTCAATGTTAATACCTTTAGTATCGCTTGGAGATGCCGCCCAATGTCAATACTAAAAGTATCAACCGAACAAATTAAAGCAGCGCGTGCTCTATTAGGTTGGACCCAAGCGAGACATGCTGAAAGGTCCGGTGTCTCTTTACCAACAATTAAACGTTTAGAAGCTGCTGGAGGGCAATTAGGAGGCCTTCAATCAACGGCCAAAGCATTAATTGTGACCCTTCAAGACGCAGGCATTATATTTATCGAAGAGAATGGTGAAGGAGCTGGCGTTAGACTTAAAAAAGGTCTGCACGAAATACATTGCTATGAAGGAAGCAACAAGTTCCCGAGCCAATCATCTCAATGACCTTATTCAAACCCAGCGCTGCTTGGCTTCTTTTGTAATTGTTATGCGTTAGGACTAGGTCAACGAAGCAAAGATTTATAAAACTTGCTTGCATTTTGTCGACTAGAAGATCAGCCCCGGATTTTATGCAGCCAGTGGCAATACGCATTGCTGCTGTTCGTTATGATTGCACAATCTAACTTGGGCTAAAGGTCAGTTGTGCGGACGAAGCTGACGTTGCAGAGGTCTCAACCAATGACCGCTTTTGCAATTGGTTCACCAATCGGATGTCTCGGATGATTGATCGGAAGGGTCGGCCCAATCCGGGTCTTTGGCGACAAGTTCAACAGTGTTGCCGTCGGGATCGAAAGTGAAGAAACCGCGCCAGCCGACTGGGTGAAGAAGACGGTTGTTATCAGGGACAAAACGCGTTTCATGGGGTTACCCTTTCTGCATTGAATAGTTGGGGGAGATTGACACTGGGTATCCGCAGCGCCGAGTTCGGAAAGGCTTGACCGCCCTCCCGAACATCAATTGTTATGGCCAAGCGCTTGCCGCTTTGTCTGCCAGCTTGCCTGACAGAAAGCGGAGCTTGTCTCCGAAAATCATATCCAGCGAGAACGCGACCGGCAGTGCGATCAGAATGCTTTGCCACCAGGCTTGCAGCCACGTCCACGAGAGCCCGAATTCCAAGTGGCTGAACACCCCTGAGAGAGCCACGGACATGAAAGACGACATGACCAAAGAGCCGGCGAGGCGCTGTAGATGCCCACGACGTATCATGTCAAGCGGCCTCTTGTAGGGCCAAGGTCTCGGCCGCGGCGGTTAGGTCTGCCAAGGCGCTCGGCTCATCGATTCGCCCGGTCTCCGCATCAAAGACATCGTAAAAGTTGGGAACGGAAACAGCCGCCTTCAGGTCTACCCCGAAAAACTGGGCCGAGCCTTTTGCTGAAGCCAGCACGCTTGCCGCGCCTCCGGGTCCCGGAGAGGTCGAAAGGTAGACCGTTGGCTTGTCCTGGAACACTTTCTGATCGATCCGGCTCGCCCAGTCGAAGAGGTTCTTGTAGGCGGCGGTATAGGATCCATTATGTTCCGCGAAGGATACGATCACCCCGTCAGCGGCGCCGATCTTCTCGAAGAACGCCTGGGCCGCTGGAGGTCGACCGACCTCTTTCTCAAGATCTTCGCTATAGATCGGCAGGTCGTAGTCATTCAGATCCAGGACCTCTATCTCGGCGCCCGGGACTAACGTCGCGGTAAACCGCGCCAGCGCTTTGTTGATGGAGCTCTTGGCGTTGCTTGCACCAAATGTCAGGATTTTCATGGGTATTCTCCAATTTCTTTTTCACATGTTTCGTAAATCTGACCGGCCCAGGGCCGCATCAGCATCGGTTCAGGGTTGATAGAGGCCACTTCCTGTTTCCTTGTCCGAACCCTCTTGGTTGGCGGTTCGGACCAGAAAATGACGCGAGCGACAGCTCAGTCGAGCGAGCCGAGTTGGCCGGCCTCATAAGCGGCGATCACGGCGGCCAGTTGTTCGGTGTCACGCATCGTAAAAGGGCCTTTTTGCACAAAAGGTTCGCGCAAGGGGACGCCGCTTAGGAGCACAGCCTGTCCTCCTTCACCGCTCAGCAGCCGGATCTCGTTGGCGCCATGGGCGGCCAGCGCTGCGTCATTGCTAAGCCGGTGGCGGTGAGCGTCGAGTTCGACCTCGACCTCACCGCGGATAACATGCAACCAAGCGGCGTCACCGGGATCAGTGCGATGGGTGAAGCTGCCGTTCGCCTGCAGGGTAATATCGAGGATAGTAAAGGGCATCGCGGGCGGGGTTGCACCAACAACACCATTGCTTTTGCCCGTCATCACCCGCACCCGATGGCCCGGACTTTCGATCACCGGCATCTCTGTTGCGGGTATATGCCGCGCACTGGGCTCGTCCTGTTTCTGAGCTGTCGGCAGGTTTACAAAAATCTGCAACGCATGGGTGCGTGAACCTGGGGTTGGCGCCTCGTCATGCACCGCGCCACGGGCGGCCTTCAGCCAATAGAGATCGCCTGGGGCCAGTTTGATGTCGTTACCCAGAGAATCCCTGTTACGGAAGGTGCCGGTGCTATCCTCGAAGATCACGCTCACTGCCGAGATGCCAGCATGCGCATGGGGTCCGAAGGTCGGCTCTGTCATGGTGAAGTGATCGACCATGATCAGCGGGTCCATCAGCCCGTCAAGCTGGCGGTGGATGAAGCTGAGCGCTTCAAAGCCCGTGCCCTTGGTCATCCTTTCGCCTTCCTGGGATCTCTTGATTGCGGCTTGTGACTTGCGGGATTGATCTGTGTATTGAACGGTCATATTCGTCTCCTGTGTTGACTATGAACCTACAGTCGGGACGATGGTCGGAAAATCCGTTGATTTCAGAACTCTTCGTTCTATATTTGGAACGACATTTTACAAAGAGAAGACAGGACCTTGGACCTTAATCAAGCCTATTACCTGGTGCATGTCGTTGATAAAAAAGGGTTCTCGGCGGCGGCGCGGACGCTGGGCATTCCCAAATCGCGGATCAGCCGGCAGGTGAAGGCCCTTGAAGATACCCTTGGCACGAGACTCTTGAACCGAGATTCAAGACGCATGTCCCTGACGGAGGCGGGCGAAGCCTACTATCGTCATGCCAAAGTGGCGCTGGAATGCATGGCGGCGGCGGAAACGGCGGTGCGCCAGGACAAGGACGCGCTGGAGGGCACCGTCACACTGTCCTGTTCGGTCGGGGTTGCGCAGTTCGCGCTCGGCCGGATTCTTCCGCGTTTCCTGGCTGAGAACCCTCGCGTCATTCTGCAAATTCAGGCGTCCAACGACTTTTCCGACCTGATCAGTGACGGCATCGACCTCGCCATCCGGGGGCATTTTAAGTTGCTTCCCGACTCGGGGCTAATCCACCGGCGGCTGACCGAGGTTCCTTGGCACCTGTTCGCCTCACCCAGCATTGCGCAACAAATCGGTCCATCCGGCTCACCTGCTGATCTCGACGGTCTGCCCGGGCTCACACTTGGCTGGCGGCCCGGCGGCAACAGTTGGTCACTACAAGGGCCGGACGGGGCCAATGCCTCGGTTCCCTTTGCAACGCGCATGCGCAGCGATGATATGGTCACCTTGAAACAGGCGGCAGCAGCTGAGCTCGGTGTGGTGGCGCTGCCAGTTTACACCTGTGCCGAGGACGTCGCCGCTGGTCGGCTGAGCCGGCTCTTGCCGAAATGGAATGCCGGTTTGCCTGAGATCAGCCTTTTGATGCACGGTCGGAGGGGCAATCCGCCACAGGTCGACGCCCTTGCCGAGTTTCTACGCCGCGAGATGCCGGATGTCATGAACGGTGTGGGCGGCTAGTAGAGTGCATCCGATCCATCTAACTGAATAAAGCTCTCGCAGGCTCTGGAAAATGCTGCGCATTGCACGAACAGCAAGAAAGAAAACACCGTGCCACATCTCGGCGTTGCCACGTAATGAAAGAAGCTCCCGAACCTTTTCGGGAGACTCTTTCATTCAAAGTATTGAGCGATGGCTGCTGTGCGGACGAAGCCGCCTTTTGCAAATGCAGCTTTTGCTGATGCAGCATTTGCTTGCATGCGGGGCGCGAGTTTTGCGGCGCCGCAGCAGATTTCCCGTTTCCGGTTATTCAAAGGCGTAACTTTCGCCGAGCTCTGAACTGCATTTTCGCCGCGTTCGAAATCAACAATGAGGTGCGGTCATAGCGATGCAAAGATACCAATATGGGATTTTCGAGATCCAGTACACTTCAGATCATTCGAGGGAGCGAAGTGGAGGTGACGTGCTTTTCATCCTCCTACAGCCAACCCGACTTGCACTTCATTGAAGTGATATTTCCAAATCGACACGTCAACAAACTCAAACCTTGATGACCCCAGAAAACAACCCGCATCCTGAGTCCTGCTATGAAAATGCTGGACTGGCCGGGGTTCATTCGCGGATTGTGGATGTATTGAATTGACGGCGTGATTTGCAGCCCCGGAGAGATTGAGAAACGGTAGAACAACTCGGCTGTTGTCTGACTGCTCGGAACACCGTTGGCTTCTGCCCAGTTCAGACCCAGCCCCGCTAAATCGGTGTTGCCACCGTAATAACCAATCCCAGCCGAAACGGATTTCTCGTAGAGCGCGGTGGTGCCTTGTGATACCCCGGCGCGCACAAATGGCATCCACTGGTTGTCGATAAACCAAGCGGCGGAAAAGGCTGCGCCGTAATCTTCGAGGCGGCTACCGTCGTCGGCGGCGTCCGCGTGCCAAAGCGTCAGGTGGATATTGTCGAAATAGACCCGGTCAAAACCGCTCGTATAGCCGATCTCAAGGCTTTTATAGAGGTTGCCATGGCTGAACACATCGCCATCAGGCGAGGTCGGGTCGGCGTTCGCGTCGGCCACCGTACCGATGGCATAGAAATTGCTGCCAAGTTTCACGCTGCCCGCAACCGCCAGCCCCGGGTTGGGCGCGTTGATCGTCGGGTTGGTGTTGAACGCAAGATTCTGAAACGCGGTGTAGGGGCTGACTAGACCATAGACATTGGTGAAATCGGTCACGTCGATCTGCCCGAATTGCAGCGTCCAAGAACCGTTCTCTGCGCGCTGGGTCCAGAACAAGTTGGTCAGCATAGTTCCACCGTCGTTAAACGCCGTTCCGGTAATTGCCAGAGCACCACCATCCAACCCCAGAAACTGTGGTGCGACTGCTCCATAGGCATGTCGATTTTCAAGCTTGAAAGTCAATGAGCCATGGTTGGTCCCCTGCCAGCTGCCATAAAACCGCGCGATGCCGCCGCTCGCTGTACCCTCGCCAAGATCTGAACTCGAGGACTGAGCCAAGGCCAAATAGTCGATGTTGAACCGAAACCCCTGTTCGGCCAGCCCGTCCTTCCACGCGAACCAACGCGGCGCGATGTTGCGTGGGAAATCACTGCGGTACTGCGGATCGGTCAAGCCGTCGCCCGGCTCAAGATCTGCCCGAACCGAGGAAGGGCCACCAAGGCCCTGAGCCACAGTTGCGCCGGGGAACAGGAAACATATAGCGACGACAGCCGTGCTGAACGCGAGTCGGAATGTCGAATATCTCAATTGCTTATCCCTGTTGCCATCTTTGTCATCCAGCCTTCAAATCAAGTGTCTTTAAGGAAATGCCAAACTGAACGTTTCCATTCACATCAAAACAATTAAGATGGGTCACCGGCCCAGTTTCAGCCTCCCAATCAATCTCCACTTCACCGAAGTTGAAGTCAGTAAAGGGCCCGGCTATCCGCTTGTCGTTCGCTAGATCGGCGTAGCCCGGAGTTGAATGCGTCATGCCGCTAGCGGTGAAATCTGTCAGCGGGTACGGGCCTTCGTCTGTTTGAGAGATCTCGCTGAAATGGACGTTTCCCGACAGCAGGATCACGCCCTGCGCGCCAGTGCCGCTAATCAGATCAAACAACCTTTGGCGCTCCTGCGGAAAGTTCCCCCATTCCTCCATCGCCTTTTCATCCGCGACGATCTGGGTTCCGGACACGATCAGCCGGACCTCAGCGGGTTCCCGCAGTTGATCTTCAAGCCATTGCCACTGTTCGTCGCCCAGAAGCATCGCGTCGGGGGCCGTATTTGGAAGATACTGACCCCGGATGTTGAGCGCGGCCTTTTCTTCTTTTGATCGCGGATCTGGAACGTACGCTGACTTGAAAGTTCTGCAATCTAGCAGGATAATCTGAACGCGCTTTCCCGTCGGTCCGAGGATTGTGGAGTCGTATATGCCGGCCCTATTTCTACGTTCTGAGTCCTTCGGTTCACCAAAGAAATCCAGAAATAACTCTTTGGATTTCTCTTTTAGTTCAAAATCGGCCCCGCCGTCGTGCTTGCCATAATCGTGATTATCCCAGGTGGCCATTATCGGAACCTGATCCCGGAAACTGGCAAACTCGGGAATAGCTCCGAGCTTGTTCCAGTCGGCCTGCAGGGTTTCGACAGTCGGAACAAATGGATCTTCGCCATGCCAGTCGCCGTAGATCGCATCACCGAGAAAGAGAAAAAGATCCGGATGCCGGCGACCTATTGCCGTCCAGATCGGTTGCGGCTCCCACTGCTTTGCGCAGGATCCGAAGGCGATGCGGGACACTGGTTTGGTCTCGTCAACGGTTGCGGCGATAACACCTGTGGGAAAGACGAAGCCGGCGGCAATGGAGGTCGACAAAAAGTTACGGCGACTCTGCATTGGATGTCCCGTGGTCTTGCAGTTGCCCGGATGCACGGAGACGTTCCGCAATGGATGTCGCCCATTCATTTGTTGTTTGAGGTGGAGAGCCAAAAACTGGCGCCGTTTCAACTTCTGTTGTGTCCATAATGAAACTGGCGCGCATCGGCACAATGCCGTCTACGATACGGAAACTGTAATTTGTTTCTTCAATCGAAAGTGTACCAGTCAGCCGCACAGGTTGATGAATCGTGCTGGGGTTCCAGTCGCTGTTTACACGCGCTCGGATCATCTGATTGGCATTTGGCGGGGGCGTATGACTGCACATCCCACGTTCTGGAACGAGGTAGACGACCGTGGCTCCGTCAGCATCCACTGGCGCCGGGATAGCGTAACCCGCCAATGTAACGGTTCGTCCATCAAGGTTTGGGTTGGCTGCAGTTGCTGCTTTCTCCCGCCGATCCGCGACGATCCAGCGTTGGTCGATCAGCCAATCGGCATCAATCCTGTCTTCGGCCAGCCCCTCAATCGCCGCACTAATTTTTGCGGCGCTGTCGGCCATCCGCGCTTCGCTGAGCGTGGGGTCATTAAGCCAAGCGCGGTTCCGGACGATCGTCTGCAAGGCTTCGATCTGCTGACTGCTTAAATCCCGATAAGGATCCTCGTAGGTTTTCGCCGACGGATCGACAAGGTCGCCCCAGTCCACGGAACGATCCTCGGCTGCCAACGCTAGAGTAGCGGAAAACACGAAGGCCGTGACCACTGAGCCAACTAACGAAACTATGCTCATTTCAAGTTCATTTTCTGCGACAATAAATGCAGTACGCAGGACGGCCGAGGTAAACAAACCGCCCTGCATACCACTTGGGTTACTGGAATTGAGTGATCGAGGCCTTGGTCGTTCCCGGTCGATACATAATGCTGTCAGCTTCAACCAAAGTGTTCTTGTAGGCGCGACCGTCCTTCATGATCAGCTGAAGCTTGGACTCGTCCAGGATCATATCAATGTCCTCGACAGGGTTTCCGTCCCAGATCAGGATATCCGCATAGCTGTCGGGCGCGATGGTCCCAATTGCAAAAGTCGGATACGGGTCAAGTGGCCCGGACCACTTGAGCACCTTCCCCGCATTTCCCGTGTGCATCTTCCAGACATGCGCTGGTGGATATCCTGCCTCATTGACCTTACAAGTGATGTCTTCCTTGGCGATTTCGCTGAGACCCGGGCCGAACATGTCTGCCCCACCCGTCATGAACACATCGTTTTCCAACATCATCTTGGCTGCATTTCGGGCACCTTCGCCAACGGCAACGCCCTTGAGCTTTTGCTCATGCGTGAAGAATTCCGGCATGGTCTCGTAGGACCCGAAGGAATTGATGCTCATATAGCACTGGAAAGACCAAACGACTTCCTCACCTTTGGCCGCCATCTGCTTGACGATATCCTCCGAGACAAGGAACCCGTGTTCGAAGCTGCGAACGCCCGCATCCAGTGCACGCTGATAGGATGTGTCGTGATAAGCGTGAACCGCGACATAGGTGCCGTAGTTCTCTGCGATCTCCACGGCCGCTTCGACTTCCTCCTTCGTCGCGGCCGAAATCTCCAGCGGGTCGAAGCGGCTAGCCACGCCACCACCGGCCATCAACTTGGTGAAATGTGCGCCATTTCGATAGTTGCGGCGGGAGGCCTTGATCACGTCATCCCGATTGTCCACCTTGAATGAGTTCTGGACGATTTCTCCGTAGTCGTTTGCGGTGAGGTCATTGCGGTCGCCCCAGTCACCGTGACCACCCGTATGGCTCAGCACGCCGCCGGAGGTGTAAACCCGCGGAGCGATCAACAGGCCGCGTTGCACCGCCCGTGCAACGCCACGCGAGTTACCTGCGATATCGCGGATCGTGGTAATGCCTTTCATCAGGTAGTTCTCTCGGATCGCCTGTGCGGCCATTGCACCGCCACCACCGAAATCCCACTCGTCCTGGTATGAGTTCGTCCCTTCGGGGGTTTCGAACATGATGTGTGTGTGCATGTCGACCAGACCGGGCGTCATTGTCTTGCCGGTTCCATCGACGACAAATGCGCCTTCGACCTCGATCGGGTCGGTCGAGACCTGGGTGATCACATTGCCTTCGACCAGGACGTTGGCGTCCATGATCAGGTCCGGACTGAAACCATCGAAGACATCGACATTAGTGAACAGCACGGGGGGCGGCGCATCCTTCTCCTGCGCGATGGTGGCTGTAGCCGAAGCAGCCACGAGGACCATCCCGGCAACCGAGTTCAAATATCTACGCATTTCAATCTCCCATTGGACAAAGCCCGTCCGAACGGGCTTCCACATGACGGAAGTCTAGCACAGATTTCAGAAGCACCCTGTCCGTAGATATCACGAGAGGCAAAAACTTTATGAAAAATGACAGATTCTGGGGATTTTTGCTGTTTTTTTGGGAATACAGCATCTACGGTCAGGCCAATCGAACCTACCAGACAATGAGAGATGCCACAAAACCTACCCCTCGTCAAACTCAGTCTCCTGCGACCCTACGCAAATGCGCTGCGGGATCGCGGGCTCGATCCGGAACCGGTATTCTCTGGCGTCGGGCTGAGTGAAGAGGCGACGCTCGATCCAGAAATGTCTGTCCATGTGATGGTCGCTACGCAGTTTGTCGAGAACGCGGCCGAAGCCGCCGGTGACAGCTTTCTCGCAGCTCGTATTGCCGCTGGTCTGGATCTCGACGGCTGGCCAGTGCTGGCCGATGCGGAGGCGCGTGCATCGACCGTCGGGGAATACCTGAATATCTTCGTGTCTACTGCCAACGAAGTTGCCTCTTCGGCTGTAGAATATCTTCATCTTGACGGTCCCAAAGCGACACTTGGCGAGCGGCGGGCGTTTGATCCTTCTATTCTGCCGGCTCAGAACGATGCTTTCATGGCCGGTCTCGGTTTGTCCATTCTGCGGCGCGCGTTGCGCGACAGCATGGACCCCTCGCAGATTCAAGTGGTCGTCAGCGAGCCCAAGGCGCTTCCTCCCGAGTTCGAGTTGATGCACCCAATGAAGGGCGATCGCAGCGGTTTCAAACTCGTTTTCCCTTCCTCCTGGTTGTTCGCCCCCCTGGAAGCGTCAAGCGGAACCGTAACCTTGAATGCCGCCCCTCATCACAGCACCCCTGAGTTCGTGCAGTCTTTCCGGCAAGTCGTTCGCGCACATTTCGACCAAGGACAGCTTACAGCGGGCGATTGCGCAGAGCTTGTCTCGATGAGCCAACAGAAGCTTCAGCGGCACCTCGCATCATTCGGAACGAACATCTCGCGCGAGATTGACGTCGTCCGCCAGGAAACCGCCAGGATGCTTCTTTCCACGACCGAACGGTCTATCCGAGAAATCGCAACGGAACTCGGCTACTCAGACGCCGCAAACTTTACACGGGCCTTTCGAAGAGCGCACAACCAAGCTCCGACGGAGTTCAGGAAGGAGGCTCATGGCGATCAATCTGACGCCGAGTAGAGACCGCACGGACTGGCGGTTACAGTTAGTACCGGCGCGATGGGCGACGCACCAAACCGGCCGATCGATTTCGGCGCCGCCAATGACTAGTGACCGCCATTCGCGACGGATGCTGCGGATTTCACCAAGGCTAAGATTGGGCTCTACCTGACAAATGCTGCGTTTTGTGCGGATGTCCGGATAGCGCTCATACCCACTTCTTGCCGTGGACGCTAGCACCGCCCAGTGCGCTTCTTCTCAACCCACACAATGGCGCAAACTGCCCCTTTTTGGCGTACATTGTCCGGCATTTGGCGAGAATTGTCCTGTGCAAGCACGGGGTGATCGATCATCTTAATTCTAACAAAGCAAGCTCAGAGGGTTGAGATGACACAGGTTTTTCAAACATCAGGAACGAGCCATCCTCGAGGAGATGAGGTTTGCTGGACCTTGGCCAGTCGCACTTTGCCCCGGACTGAATATGCGAGGGCCTTGTCATGACAACAGTGAGCAATGGCACCGTCATGTCGGTCGTCGCATCAGCTTTGTCACGAGGACTATCGTTTAAGGACGTTCAAGACGCTGCCGGGATCGAGTGCAGTACATTGATGAACCCAGAGACGCGTCCCCCAGAGGATGTCATGCCGAAGATCGTTGCGCAGCTGGGTGAACGGTTTCCCGGCGAGCCAATCACACTGGACATTGCGCGGGCAGCACCATTCTCCTTCTTCGGTGGCCTTGCAGATGGTGCCCGCTACGCAGACGATCTGAGCGCTGCGATCAATCTTTTGGTCAAGAACTGCTCGGTCATTTCCGACCAGTTGGAACTGGCCTTCCATGAAAGTGAGTCCGAGGCCAAAATCATCTCAAACCATCCGATGAACCATATCGATGGTGGCCGTTCAGCGGAAATCGGGTCCGCTTTTATCGTGCGGCTGTTCACGGAATTTTTGGGAATACCGGACTGCTTCGAGCGCATCACATTCTCCCATGCACCTCACTTCGATGAGAGACACTACAAGGACTATTTCGGCGTGCCTGTGGAGTTCAACGCGGATGAGATCAGCCTTGTCATCAAACCAGAGAAGCTGAATGCTCGGATCAAGCAGGCCAATGTCGACCTCTTCAACTACGTCCAGACTCACCTGTCCGGCATCAAAAAGCAGATTGCTGCAGCTAAAGAGCCGAAGGAGCTAAAAGCGCTCAGAAAAGCAGCTGCGGAGAATGCAGAGGCTGGAGTGTTCAATACCGCCAGCATCGCGGCGGCCGCCAACATGAGTGTCCGCACGGCGCAGAGGATTGCCGCAGAGCACGGCACGACCCTGCAAGCGCTGGTCGACAAAGTACGTGAGTATCGGGCATTGGAGCTTCTGCAGGACAATCGCAACGACATCGGCTCCATTGCGTTCTTGCTCGGGTATTCCGACGAGCGTGCGTTTCGTCGGGCCTTTCAACGTTGGTCAGGCCAGACGCCGTCTGACTACCGACGGCAACTCAACAAGCAGATTGAATAGGGCCTGAGCTCGGCGATCAGCGCTAAAGGCCAACCCACCAAACCTCAGCAAAGCCAAACCGATGCTCAGCACCGGACGGTCCTTTGCACCCTCAATTCACCTTGAAACCAAAACTGGGAGACACACCATGAAACTCATCTCACAAGCCGCAACCACCCTGTTTGGACTGCTCGCCGGGGGAATGTTGCTGATCGCGACCGGACTTGTCCCGTATTGGCGCGCGCTCGACACGGTGGAATTCACACAGGCCTTTGCGACAAGCCTACCAACCGTCGGCGGCACCATGATCGTTCTGACAATCCTGGGCACCGGCTCGATGGTCCTCGCAGCCGGACTTGCGCTCTGGAAAAAGCTGCCGGGCCGCGCTTGGCTCGCAGCAGGTGCCGCCGCCACGCTCATCATGCTGGTCTGCGTGCCGTTCTACTTTGGGGCCGCCAATGCAGCGCTGTCTGGTGGCACTTTGAGTGGGGAGGCCATCACCGCCGAACTCGCCACCTGGCAACAGATGCATTGGTTCCGGACCATCGTAGGGATCCTCGGTCTCTTCTGCGCTGTCAGCGCCGGATACGCGTCCGAGAAGACCGCCTGAGCATACACCAAACCCCAAGAAAGGAGGCAAGCTCATGCTTCGTCTACAAGGCATCAATGCCATCATCGCCCTGATCGCAGTCTTCGCTTTGCTGCACCTCGCCTTTGTGCCTGATGCGCACACGTTCAGAACGACAATCTCAACACTGCTGGGCGGCATCGCCTTTCTGCTGATGACCTGTTCGGTGATCCTGGCGACGCGGCTGGAGGTCTTTGAAGAGATGTTCGGCGGGTTGGACCGGATGTATCAGGTGCACCGCGTGGCAGGCACGTTCACAGCCGTGTTCGCACTGGTCCATTTCTTCTTCATCCCAAAGGAATTGCCCGCTGGCGTCGATCCGGTTGCCAATTCGACGTTCCCTTCGGCCCAGATCGGGATGGCAGCCATGGTCCTCTTGGTGATCGGCCTCTTTGTCGCGCTGAACCGGAAGATAAGCTATTCCCGCTGGCGGAACCCGCACAAGGTCATGGCGCTGGTCTACATCCTGGTGATTGGCCACTTCATGAACGCACCCGGCATATTCTTTGAACGGTTCAGCGCCTCCGGCATTCTGTTGATTCTGGCGACCTTGGTCGGAACCGTCGCGCTGATCTACACGGCCTTCGGCATGAACAAGCGCACCGCGCAGCACTACACAATTGAAGCGGTGAACGCGTTGGAACGGGCCACCGAAGTCGTTTTGAAACCCGTCGGAGACATGCTGAAGTTCAAGCCGGGTCAGTTCGCCTTTGTGGAAATCCAGGGCAAGGGGTGGTCAGAGCCACACCCGTTCACGATCTCCAGTGCGCCAGGCGAGGATCGTTTGCGCTTCACCATGAAGGTCCTCGGCGACTGGACCCGAAAGGTGCGCGAAGAGCTTCAGCCTGGAGGAGAAGTGATTGTGCGGGGCCCCTACGGTCGGTTCGACGCCTCCAAAGCTGAAAGCAAAAAGCAAGTCTGGATTGCAGGTGGCATCGGTCTGACACCATTCCTGTCAAAGCTGCGGGCGATGGACGCAGACGATGATCGGGACATTCACTTTGCCTATGCCGCCCGGAACAAGGAAGAAGCGATCTTTCTGGAGGAGCTGCAGGCTATCGCAGCCGAGCGGGATAATCTCACCCTCTATTATTTCTTCTCTGAAGACGGCGACTTTGCCCGTGTCGACGCGGCCAAGGAACGGCTCCCCGGCGCGCTGACCGACTACGAATACTTAATCTGCGGACCCAAGCCGATGGTTGAGGGGCTGATGAAGGACCTCAAGAAGGAAGGCGTGAAGCGCAAAGCCATGCACGTCGAGGCCTTTGAATTCAGGTGAACTGTCCCGCTAGGGGCAGCTCTCAATCGATCACCACATCACAGAAGGGGAATTCTGATGACACATCCAAAGTTAACCGACATTCATCGCCGCCGCTTTCTTGCACTTTCTGCAAGTGCAGCCGCAATACCGTCCCTGCCGAGCACCGGTTGGGCGGTTGGCTCAGAAACGTACAGCTCGATGATCGGTGATGTCGAGCTGACAGTTCTGAGTGATGGCAGTCTCACGCTTCCCTCAGGCGCGCTGGCTCCAGCGGCGCCAAGAGAGGAATTCGAGGCTCTGCTGACCCGAACAATGGGCTCATTGCCTGAAACTGTAGAGGCCGGGACAAATCATGCATTGCTGCGCATCGGTGATGACTTGATCTTGATCGACAACGGGTCTGGCAATAAATACCAGCCCACCGCTGGAAGGTTGTTGGACAACCTTTCGCTCAACGAGGTCGATCCCGCTGCAGTCACGAAAGTGGTTTTCACCCATGCTCATCCCGACCATATCTGGGGCACGCTGCTGGACGACGGTTCTCTGGCCCTGCCGAATGCCACCTATTAAGTTGGCGAAACCGAGTTCGAATTTTGGAGTGATCCGGCAACTGAAACCCAGATGCCGGACGAATTTAGGGCCTTTGCCGTAGGGGCGAAACGCGATCTGTTGGCAGTTCAAGATCGGGTTCAGCTTGTAAAAGAGGGCGACAGCATCGCATCCGGCATCAGTGTATTGGACACGCCGGGTCATACCCCGGGTCATATCTCCGTGGTCGTTGAAAGGGGCGAGGGATTGATCATTGCCGGAGATTCAATCGCCAGTGAGTTTGTGAGCGTTCAGAGGCCGGATTGGGCTTTCGGCTTTGACGCGATACCGGATGTGGCGATTGCAACTCGAACGGCTCTGCTGGACCGCATGGCGACCGATGGCCATCGTATATTGGGCTATCATTTTGCTTACCCCGGGATCGGACAAATTGAACGAGCATCTGACGGATATCGCTACTCTTCGGTGTGAACGTCGAACATCCAGCAATTAGCCGAACGGTTTCGTCTTTGATTGATGTCTTTCTGTTCTTCCGACGATCAGCAACCGAAACCTGAGCCAGGAGGCATCCCGGGCTCGAATGCCCGGGAAAGCGCTTTCCACGGCAACATCTCGTCGTCAACCAAATCCGTATGCAGACATTGGGTTTCATAATCTGAATGGTAGGTTGGTCCCGCGGCCTGTAAGTCGACCCTTAATCTATGCTGCGCCGCCCACGAATGGCCGAGTTTACAGCCGCGCTGCGGCAGGCCAGACAACGCACCTGCAGAGATTTTCACGCTGCGCGCGCACGCAGCACAAAATCGCAATGACCACCTCGGGCTCTTACCGGACATTGAGGAGCATCGCAAAAACCGTCCGCATTGAGCCCAGAGGAGACCTCTCGGATTTTTGCTGCGAGCGCATGCAGCACGAAATTCGCTGCAAGTGCGCGGTCATTGGTGCTGTATGGCGGCAGAGAAACCGGCCATTGGGGAGCTGCGCGGCGACGATCAGCCTGAGAATTTGCAGGTCGCGGACTTAGCTACCGTTCGCCACATGCGCGAATTTGTTGCTGCGTTTAAGAAGGCTCTGCAGCGGCGGGCGGGAAGCGGACTTTAGCTTTGAGCGCTCAGTCTATCTTTTCACCGGAAAAGCGGTCATTCATCGAAATGCAAATTTTGAATACAAAAACTATCTGGAGTTTAGGAACTCAGCTGCAAGCCATGACTGAACCGCCATCGGGTTTGCGCCGTAGTAGTCAGCTGTCTTTTTCGTATCAAACTTGTGCAGTTTTGGGTCGAAAGGTGCCGCATTTCTTCCTCTTTCGGGTTTCACCCAAACACAGACAATTGCCCCGTCTCCATCAGTTTCAGCAACATACACTCTTTTCACCATGGTTCCCACCCATTTGTGACACTTGGGTGACAGTAGGAAAACTGGGATAGTTTTTCAAGTTCTGTAGAAAGCTGCTTTTTTGCCGTTGGTTTGCTCGGTCCAGTTGACCTTGGAAGAAGGAAAGTGCCCGCTAAAAGCGGACACTTGACCTAAAATCATCCCACAAACTCAGGCAAGAAGTAGTGCGTCATCAAAAATGAAATCGGCCTCGTTAAAGGTTTTTTCATTCAGATTGCGACCCCGAACGCTGAGAGTTTCATCCTCGAACGTCACCGTGGCGGCATGCTTATTAATGTAGTCGATCGTCAGATCATCAAATGACGTTGCTCCCCATTGTGTGACGTCGATCAGGTCTTTGCCATTCTCAAAGCCACCGATTTGATCGAATTCCCCATCTGCGACAAAGATGAATGTATCCTGACCTTGGTTGCCTACAAGGAAATCTCGCCCAGCACCATCAGTGAGTTCATCGTCACCCTGACCGCCACGGAGCGTATCATTGCCTGCATCACCAAAGAGCTGGTCGTTGCCTTGGTTACCGCGTAGCTGATCGTTGCCGTCTTCACCATTCAGCACATCGTCATCGCGGTTGCCCCGCAGATTGTCGTCACCGTCACCACCATTAAGAGTGTCTTCGCCTTGATTGCCACGCAGGTTGTCATTGCCCGAGCCGCCATTCAGCTCGTCATCCCCTTGACGGCCACGCACGATGTCATCACCCCCAAAGGCCTCAATGACATCGTCCTGTTTTGTACCCTTAAGTGTTTCACTTTCGTTTGTACCAAGGATCGGCGTGTTCAGACCAAACTCCAGATCATAAACGATGGTTGAGCCGTCAACCTCGTAGGACACGACCAACTGAGGTTGCCCACTTGGGCTTTCTTCGGCGGGAACAAAGGCCATACCTTCTGGGCTAACGCCCACATCACCGGGTGCGAAGTATTCGACAAAGACCGAATTTTCAGGGGCAGTCACATCGTAAACCATGATCCCGCTGTCGCGCTCCAGCCCGATAAAGACGTAAGTCCGGCCATCAGCTTCACCGACGGTGACGGCTTCCGGCTCGGTGCCTTTATTGTCGGAACGACCTTCGACAAAGCCTTCGCTGTTCAGATCTGCGGTGATACGGGCAAAGTCCGAACCGCTATCGAAAATCAGGTTGCCCTCTTCATCAAAGATTGAGAACGAGCGCCCACCAAAGGCGTGCAGAACGTCGATGTCACCATCGCCATCTGTATCACCATCAATGGCCGAGATTTCCAGACGTTCAAGGCCGGTTGTGTCGACAGAGGCGTCGATTGTCACCAGCTCCTCTTCGCCATCACCATCAATGTCATAGAAGGCCTCACCATCAAGGAAATCCTTTACACGGAAGTCTTCATCGCGCGAGTCGCCCTCATTGGCAGTTACGATATAGTTCGTGCCATTGGCCGTGAAGGCAGTGATCGTGTCGGGCTGGCGCATGCTGACAAGGTTGTCAAAGGTCGATGGGTTGTACCCGCCATCTTTGTCATTCACGTCAGTAGCGATCTGAGACAGATCTTGAACACCGGCTGAGAACAGATTGGTGATCTCACCTGTGGCCACGTCGACAACAGCAATTGCATTGTTTTCTTGCAGTGAAACATAAGCTGTCGTTCCATCTTCCGAGAAGGCCCCCACTTCGGGCTCCAGATCTTCGCCCAGCGTTTTGCCTGGGAAGATACGGATACCTTGTGCGCGCAGCTCGTCTTCCATTCCCGCAAAGGCGCTGAAATCGATTGCAGCCACGGTCGCGTTTCCGGCACCATTGCTGATGTCGATGATGCTGATGGTACCAGGGGCGTCAAAGTTCTCGCCTGGCTCACCTTCATTGGCGACAACGATTTTGCTGCCATCCGCAGAGAACTTGACCGAGTCAGGCAAGTTTCCGACCGAAACCACATTGAGCAAGGTTCCATCAGCGTCAAACAGGCCGACAACACCCGAGGCGTTATCTTCACTGCCACCGAACTGACGATTGATCGCAACTGCAACCACACCGTTTTGAACCGAAACCGACTGCACACCTGCGTAACCATTGATCACACTCAGGTCGATGGTGCCAACAAGGTCTCCGGAAGACGTATCAAAGATGTCAATCACATCATCCACGTCATTGGTGACATAGGCGCGACCGGCCTCAACATCCACAATCTCGGCGCGGCCTTCGTCGTCACCCGCGTCAGGTGTTCCATCCTCACCAGAGAACAGTACGGTCTGATTGGTGATTTTCACCGCAGTGTTGACAGAGAAGTTCACACCGCCCTTTTCAATCTGAACGATTCTCTGGTCGTTGGCCGCGCCACTATCTTCTTCGTTGTACGCATTTTCCGCATCACCGAAATTTGCCGCCAGATATTCGGCCAGCGCATCTTGCTCTGTTCCATCATCAGCAAATGTTGCAACACCAGTTGTTGAACCGTCGCTTTCTCCGTCTGCGTCCAGATCATCCAGATCAACACGATTAGCGGTTTCTCCATCCGGGAATGGATAGCCGTCACCACCGCCAGCCAGAAAGCCCAGGGTTACAATACGGAACGTTTCTGCAGTGTCACCGACGATCTCCCCGTTTGAAACCAGTTGGGCAATAATGCCGCCGTCTTCGTCAACGATTGCTGCGTTCACCAGACGGTCGCCAACAGGCTGTGTTTCGTCAAAGGCAATTTTCAGGCCAGAAACCTGCAGGAACCGGCCGCTTACACCGGGCAGCCCGCCAAGGCCATGCTCGATAACGTTGACCAGTTCTTGCTTGGTCAGGGTTAAAAGGGTCAGATTATTGTTAAAGGCCAAAGTTGTCTGGATATCGTTTTGACTGATACCGCCTTCGGGTTTGATGACGTTCCCTTCACCATCGACAACCTCGCTGTTCACTGTTCGAATGGCTTCTGTGCCTCCGGCTGGAACAACGGTTTCACCGATGCTTGCACGAATGCCGCCACCGTTTTTGATCGAAACCAGAATGCTTTCGTCATGTTCCTTGGCCGCCGCCAGATTAGCGTCGGCGGTCAGATTGCCAAGGTTGGTTTCCTGTGTGCGCACACCGTCCGTGTCTTCGCTATCTCCCGTGCCCGAGCGGTTGCCGTTCAAAAAGACATCAGAGACACCAAAGACGTTTCCTTCGGTGGCAATGATGACGTCTTCGATCGCATCTGCAATGGCCTGAATTTCAGGGTCAACCAACCCTTCGGCACCCAAGTCGGCGACGCCCTGCGCATCTGTTGCATAGGCACCCGAAACATCTGAATCATAACTTTCGGGGATAATGTTCCCTTCATCATCGAAGTCGATGACCAGACGGCCGACATATTTGTAGCTACCGTCGGTGTTCACAACCACCGTTTCCGTGCCGCCGGCATTGGTGACAAACTGCGGATATTCGCCTTGCGATACATCGCCATCACGCAGGCGGTCATTTTCATCTGTCAGGCGCGTGTTTGATCCGCCAGCCAAGATGATATCAACGTTCTCAAGACGCTCAGCCAAACCAAGTTCGATATCCAGCTGTTGCATATGCGCCAACAAAACAACTTTGTTCATGGTCGAATTTGCGGCCAACAATGCATCAACTTCGGCCTGGATTTCAGCCGCCAGCGCGTCCAGTTGCTCTGGGGTCGGATTGCCGTCAAATGGCGAAGGCGAAATGCCAACCCCATCTGGGGATGAGATGGTTGCCAGTGTCGGCGTCGTCGCGCCGACGACGCCGATCAGCTCACCACCTTGTTCCATCACAACTGAAGAGGTGACTGCATTCGTTACAGGTGCGCCACCTCCGGCCACTTCCATTGGGGCCAGATCCGCATCAGTTGAGAAATCAAGATTGGCGGACAGGTAAGTGAAATGAGCACCCGAGAAGTCCAAGCCATCC
Source organism: Roseovarius albus (assembly GCF_900172335.1). Lineage (GTDB taxonomy): Bacteria > Pseudomonadota > Alphaproteobacteria > Rhodobacterales > Rhodobacteraceae > Roseovarius > Roseovarius albus. Next base: position 184,911 of record NZ_FWFX01000001.1, on the reverse strand, counting down.
AGATCCGTGCCAGACAGGCTCGAGAAATCGCCTGCAGCAGAACCATCAATCAGGTCGGCGAGAACCTGCGTTCCGAAATCAAATTCATGGTTTCCAAGGGCGATGGCAGAAATGCCCAATTCATTCTGAATTTGAATATCGGCGATCCCGGCGGAACCGAATGCCGTCGCCGAAGCGTCAAAAAATAGTCCGGGAATGATCGCATCCCCCGAAGAGAGCGTCAGAGTGTTGTCCGCCTCACCGTCGTTGCCAATGTCTTGCCCACGTAGCGCATTCAGCACAGCAGAAAGATTTGGCGCATCCACAACAGCCGCGCTACCGGCCTCTTGGTCAGCGATATGAAGAAGTTCGAGAGTATAAGCCACAACTAGCCCCCATTGAGTCACAAAAATGCCTCATTCGAGTACAGCCGGAAGCTCACAGTTTCTTATCGGACTCGTAACAGAATCTTAAAGTTGAGAAACGATGAAGGCACGTTAACGTTGCGCTCATGAGCCGTTGAGCGTCAGCTTTGGAAAAGGTAATTAAGTAACTCTGGGCTATACCGAGAAGCCGTTATGCGCCGAGCCGAACTCACGACGTTTTCTACGATAACAACAATCTGCAGCTGCAGCCTAAGTAATTAGGGCTCAGAACGGCCTGATGTTGGTGCGGCATCGACCGCCATCGTGTATCTCTGACACGGACCGTTCGCTCAAACTGTAAAATTGTCCCGTTGGCGCTGTGCTGATGATTGGGTGCGGAGGGAGGAACGGAGGGCAAAATCATGCCTAGAGTTCAACTTCCCGCCGTCACTCCGAAGCGCAAAGCTTGGAACAAAGGACGCATCATTGGCCAGAAGCGGCCCCTGTTGCCTAAACAGGTCTGGGCGATAAGGGCACGGCTCGAACTGGCAGGTAATCTGCGCGATCTGGCTTTGTTCAACGTCGCCATCGACAGCAAACTGCGCGGTTGCGACCTGGTCAAACTGGCAGTGGTCGATCTCGTCAAGAATGACCGCGTGCGAGAACGTGTTTCGGTGGTCCAAAGCAAGACCAAGCGGCCAGTGCAGTTTGAACTAACGGAAAACACTCGTGAAACCGTCTTGGCCTGGGTCAAATCACCCGAGATGTTTGCGTGTCGGTTCATGTTCCCAAGCCGATTCCATGACCGCCCACACATCTCAACACGCCAGTATGGACGCTTGGTACGTGATTGGGTGGCGGCGATTGGGCTTGAACCGAGCGGATACGGCACCCATTCGCTCCGGCGGACAAAGGCGGCGGAGATTTATCGAAAAACTGGCAACCTCCGCGCGGTGCAGCTGCTACTCGGCCACACGAAGGTCGATAGCACTGTTCGTTACCTTGGGGTCGAACTGGAGGATGCCCTGAGTATCGCCGAGCGCATCGATATTTGAGCTACCTTGGCGAGCGGTGCTGCCGTTCGCCATTTCAAAGCGGCTGTCTGTCCCTCACGCGACGTTGGTCGGTGTTGAGCCCAGAGTGTCGAATGCTGCGGGCTGCACGAATGGCAGCAAACGGCGCGAAAACGGATCTTTGTGAAGCGATCCTGTGCCGCCAGCAGATTGGTCGTTTGTTCTTTTAGCCAAATTCGACATGCTCGCACGTTGCCTGCGCAAGCGAGGAAATCCAGTCAATGAATATCTTTGCTGAGGGTTTGTTTTCAACCCGCGGCATCAGGCAGGCGAAATAGCCGCGTTGGGTTTCGACCCTTCTGTCTGTGACAGGCGCAAGCTGACCAAGATCAAAACTGTCCTGGAGCAATGTCTCCCAACCCAACATAACGCCCTCGCCATTCAGTGCGGCCTGTAAGTAGACCATGAAGCTGGTAAACTTTTGCTCAGGCCCTGGCGTACGAGGCTCAAGATCGGTGCCGGTGAAATATGTACGCCAGTCATCGGCGTGAATGCCCATAGTCAAGCACAGCAGCGGGTGATCCATCACTGCACAGAGGCGGTTTTTAATGGCCGCAGCAATTTTGGGATGAGCAACAGCCACCATCGTTTCACCAAAGATCGCTGTCTTGTGAATCCCTGGTAGCTTATCAGGGTGATCAAAGACAATCACAACATCTGTGTCGGATGCATAACTGTCGTTTTTGTCACGCGAAATGAGTTCGATAGAGATGTCGGGGTGCAACGCGCGAAACGCGGGCAAGCGCTTCATCAGATAGCAGCTCGCGAATCCAATTGTCGTATTAATCGTGACTGTGTTGCGGTCCGGCTGGCATCTCACCTGCTCAACGGCGCTGTTGACTTGCAACACGCTGCCAGAAATAGCGCGGTAGAGCACCTCTCCCTCTCTCGTCAGAGCGGCATAAGGCCGGGTCCGCTCAAGCAATCTCACGCCCAGATCTGACTCTAGTTCCGCAACACGTCGGCTGACAGCGGGTTGCTGAACATTCAGCTCACGAGCCGCGCGTGTAAAATTGCGATGGCGCGCGACAGCCTCAAAAGCGGTCAGCAATTTCCAATTCAATATGGTCATACTATTCTCCTGGAGAATGCTCTCTATAGCTTTTTCCGACCTTCTTATTGAATTCAAGTCTGAATATGCTGGCTCAAGAAATCACATTCCCATGGGGACTGGTTTTCAGTTGTCCATACCTCGCGGGATTGCGCGCTGGTTACAAGGATGCCTCATGAAAGCCCAAGCCGCTGTAATGTATTCTGTGAACGCTCCGCTGAAGGTCGAGGCGCTCGATCTGTCACCACCTGGCCGGGGCGAGGTCTTGATCCGCATGGGTGCTGCGGGTGTCTGTCATTCAGACTACCATGTGATCTCCGGGCAAGCGGGCCATGATCTGCCTGTTGTTCTGGGCCATGAAGGTGCGGGCGAGATCGTCGCGCTTGGCGAAGGCGTGACCGACTTCGCTCTCGGCGATCATGTGGTGCTAAGCTGGATCCCCTATTGCGATGCTTGTTTTTTTTGCGACCACAATCAGACCCACCTTTGCCAGACCTATAAGGGGCCGCTTTGGGACGGCACGATGATGGACGGCACGTGCCGGTTTTTTTCGAACGCCGGTGGCCCTGTGCGGCATTTATCGATGCTGGCCTGTTGGGCGGATCATGTGGTGGTGCCACAAGAAAGCTGTGTGCGTATGGACAAGGCCGTGCCGTTTGAAATTGCTGCGCTTCTGGGTTGCGCAGTGACCACAGGCGTGGGGGCGGTATTGAACCGGGCTGAAGTTACCCCCGGCAGTACCGTGGCGGTGATCGGTGCCGGGGGTGTAGGGCTATCGATCATTATGGGGGCAAAACTGGCTGGGGCGAGCCAGATCATCGCGGTTGATTCAGCCCCCGAAACAGAAGCCAAAGCGCGCGAGATGGGTGCGACAGAATTCATCGCGGCAGCAGAAAGCGTCGCTGACCGGCTTGGCATCCTCGTCCCTTATGGGGTGGATCACGTCTTTGAGGCGGTTGGAAAACGCGCGTTGCAGCGCGCAGCCATCGATTATTGTCGCCCGGGCGGGAAGGTGATTTTCGTAGGAATGGATGCCAATGACGCCACAATTGATCTGCCTACAACCGGTATCACGCGATCCGAGATCATGGTGACAGGGTCGATCTTCGGATCGGCCTGTACGACACGTGACTTTGTGGCCTACGCACAGCATTATCTGGATGGAAAGCTGCCGATTGATCGGCTCATTGGCCGCCGGTACGGGCTGCAGCAAATCAACGAGGCCGTTGCTGATATGCTTGCCGGCAAACCCGGGCGGGGCGTGATCCTGTTTGACGGGGATACCCCATGACGGAGAACCGCAACTGGAATTATTTTGCCGCGGGCAACTGGCACTCGCCAGCGACCGGCGCGTGGATGGACAGTATCAATCCAACCTCGGGCAAGGTCTGGGCGCGCATCCCCGATTGCGGCGATGAGGATGTGGACCTTGCCGTAGCCGCCGCGAAAGAGGCGTTTGAGACGGGTCCGTTCTCGCGGATGAACGCGACGGAGCGGGGGCGGCTGTTGCGTCGGATCGCGGATTGCTTGCGATGCCATGCTCGGACGCTGGGGCTGATGGAAACCCTCGACAATGGCAAGGATCTTGCAGGCATCACCGCTGGGCTGGAAGGCTGGCTAACCGACAGTTTCGACTATTACGCGGGGTTAGCTGACAAGATCGAGGGTGCTAACGTGCCCGTCGATGTGCCGATGATCCTGAACTACACGCGGCGTGAGCCCTTTGGCGTCGTGGGCTGTATCACAGCGTGGAATTCGCCACTGCTGATCGCCATGTGGAAAATTGCGGCGGCCATTGCAGCTGGCAATACCGTGGTCGTGAAACCGTCCGAGTTTGCCAGCGTATCGACCCTGGCCATGATGGACATCCTGCAAGAAGCCGATCTGCCGCCGGGTTTGATCAATGTTGTGACAGGCGGAGCGGAGACAGGCGCGACACTCGTGCGCCACCCTGATGTGCGGCTGATCAGTTTTACCGGCGGCGTGACCGGCGGTCGTGCTGTGGCCAGCCTCGCCGGAGAACACCTCAAACCGGTCATTCTTGAGCTCGGTGGCAAATCTCCGCAAATCGTGCTGGATGACGCGGATGTCGAAATGGCCGCGCGGGGCATTGCAGCGGGGATATTTCCACCAGCAGGGCAAAGCTGCATCGCCGGAAGTCGCGTATTGGTGCACCAAAGCTTGTACGACACGCTGGTTGAGCGGTTGGTTGAGATCACCGGTAAGGCCGTGATCGGCGATCCTGCATCGCCAGATACAAATATCGGGCCCATTGCCAATCAGCCACACTTTGAGCGGGTTTTACGGGCGATTGAGGAAGCGAAAGCCGAGGGTGCCACCTGCATTCTGGGCGGCGAGCCAGTGCATCCACCTGATTGCGATGGATGGTTCATTGCGCCGACGATCTTCACCGATGTTGCGCCTGAAATGGCCGTTGCCCGGGACGAGATTTTTGGACCGGTTTTGGCGGTGCTACCCGTTCGCGACGACGATCAAGCCACTCAGATCGCGAATGACAGTGATTTTGGTCTTGCTGCCGGTATCTGGAGTCGGGACGCCGCTCGGGCCATGCGATTGGCGCACCGGATCGGCGCGGGAACGGTTTACATCAACAACTACTTCGCTTCTGCCCCGCAATCGCCCGTAGGCGGGTTCAAAGCGTCAGGCTACGGGCGCGAAAACGGCATCGAAGGACTATTGGCATTTACGCAAACGAAATCCGTTTGGCTGGACCTCGATCCAGAACAGCCGGAGCCCTTTGCATGACGGGGGCTGCGCTGACCCGATTGGCAGCATTTGCGGCCAAAGATCCGTTGGAGGCTGACGCAAAAACACTTGCGGTGTTGCGAGCCGGGGTCGTGGATACGCTGGGCTGCATACATGCAGGTGTAGAGACTGACGTCGCAATCCGCGCCAGACAGGCCGTGCAATCCATGTCAAATGGCGGACCGGCACAGGTCATCGGAACCAATATGCAGGCCCCACGCCCGCAGGCTGCGTTTCTGAATGCTGTGGCGGGTCATGCGCTGGATTTCGACGATTGGGAAATCCCCGGGAATACCCATCCGACGGTGGTATTGCTGCCTTCGCTGCTAGCTGTCGCAGGCCCGTCCACGTCCGGCAAGGACCTGGTGCGTGCCTATCTGGCGGGTTTCGAGGTCATTGCGCGGCTGGGCGAGGCCCTAAATTTTGAACACTACGATGCAGGCTGGCATTCCACCGCCACGCTTGGCGCGCCCGGGGCTGCTGCCGCCTGTGCACGACTGATGGGGTTGTCGGTTGATCAAACGGCGCACACCATGTCTTTCGCGATCAGTGCAGCCAGCGGCTATACCTGTCAGTTCGGATCAAGCGCCAAACCTGTTCAGGCAGGCTTCGCCGCCCGCGCAGGCGTCGAAGCCGCCTGTCTTGCGCAGTCCGGCCTGATCGCTCAGGTCCATGTGCTGGACCATCCACGGGGCATGGCTGCGCTGATGAACGGGCTAGTACCCGAGCGCCTTGAAGCAGCCCTGTCACATTTGGGCAAAGAGTATGCGCTCAGCCAATACGGACTGGTTCTGAAACCCTGGCCAAGTTGCGGTTACACGCACAGGATTATGACTTCTGCTTTGGCACTGAGAGAGCAGGTGCCGCTGGATCAGGTTGCGCGGATCGATCTATTCCTGCCAGATTTCCATGCGGCGGTGTTGCCCTTCCAACGCCCCACAAGCCGGGCCGAGGCCCTGTTCAGCCTCCCTTTCGTGGCCGCGATGGGCCTCATTCGGGGGGCTCTTACCCTTGCGGACCTAAAGGCGACCCGTTGGGCGGCACCTGACATTAAGGCCATGATCGGCAAGACGCATGTGCATGCCTTTTCTCCGATACACCCTGAGCTCAACTATTCAGACGCCGATCCAGACCGCATGGTCGTAACTCTGTCGGATGGGCGCGTCGTCGAAGAACAGTGCCCCTTTCCCCTAGGGGCGCCACAGGCCCCCATGAGCGATGCGCAACTTTGGGCCAAGTTCAACGCCAATCTCGGCGCGTCCGCCGATGACCCGCGCTGGTCAGAACAGTTGCGCGATTGGCCCACCGAGCCAGACATTCTGAACCTCTTGACCAAAAATGGAGATCGAAGATGAGCCGAACCCGGGCAGGTCGCGCCGCACGTCGCGCCGAACGTGCAGAAGGGGCCGGATCAGGCCCCACCACGTCAATCTGGCCGGGAATCGTAGGCGGACAATACCGTCCGATCCCGGACGATGGTGCCAAAGCCATCCACCGCACCGCGCTGCGTATCTTGGCCGAGATCGGAATGGCCAGTGCGACGCCGCGCTGCGTTGAAACGGTTGTGGCCGCAGGGGGATCTGTCAGCGAGGACGGCCGATTGTTGTTCCCGGCGGTACTGGTGGAGGCCGTGCTGAAAACCGCGGGGCGCGGGTTCAAGCTTTATGGTCAACGCCCGGAATATGACCTCGACCCGAGCGGTGCGCGCATCCATCTCGGCACATCCGGGGCGGCCGTTCATATTGTCGACAGCGAGACGGGCGCGGTCCGTGACAGCACCTTGGCCGATCTGCATGACATGGCGCGTCTGGCGCAGGTCTTGCCCAATATCCACATGTTCCAGCGCACGGTGGTGGCCCGCGATATCCCCGACACCCACGTGATGGAACTGAACACCGCCTATGCTTGTGCTGCAGGCACGGCCAAGCCCATCGGCACATCTTTCAGCGCGGTTGAAACCATGCGCGACGCGATTGAGATGTTCCATATGATCGCTGGCGGTGAAGCGGCCTGGCGTGCCCGGCCTTTCTGCTGTGTCTCAACCTGTTTCGTGGTGCCGCCGCTCACCTTTGCCGAAGAGGCTTTGGGCATCATCGAATGTGCGGCGGACACAGGTACGCCACTCAAGCTTGTCTCTGCCGGTCAGGCTGGTGCGACCAGTCCCGCGCCCCTTGCTGGTGCCGTGGCTCAACAAACCGCCGAGGTGCTGGCCGGGCTTATCTACGTGAACCTGCTCAATCCCGGACACCCTGCACTGTTTGGGGCGCTGCCCTTTGTTAGTGATCTGCGCACAGGTGCCATGTCTGGCGGCAGCGCCGAGCAAGGCGTGCTGATGGCTGCATGTGCCCAGATGGCGCAGTTCTACGGCATTCCTTGCGCCGTCAGTGCCGGCATGACCGACAGCAAAATGCCGGATTTTCAGGCGGGGTATGAGAAAGGCATCACCGAATTGCTCAGTGCCTTGGCAGGGGCGAACCTGATCTATGAGGCCGCAGGCATGTATGGCTCGCTACTGGCGGCCAGCAAGGAAAGCTTTGTGCTCGACAATGACCTGATCGGATCGGTCATGCGCGCGACACGTGGTTTCGAGATCACCGAAGAAGCGCTTGCCTTTGAAGTCATCCGCGAGGTCTGCCTGAACGGCCCAGGGCACTTCTTGGGCAGTGGACAGACTTTGGGCCGGATGCAAAGCGACTACTACTATCCAGCCCTCGCCAATCGAGACACGCCACAGGTCTGGGCGGACGCCGGAACGCCGCGATTGCTTGAAGAAGCCAGAATAAGAACTAGTGCGATTCTGAAAGAGGACAGCAGGCCAGTATTTGACTCTGCATCACAGCTGGCCATTGCTGAACGATTTCCGGAGATTGCCGAACACTGGAACTAGCACTTACCGTTACCCTTTGAGGTATGCGCTCTCAATTGCGCCATAGCGCGGCCAAACTAGACCGATGAAAGGCTGTCTGAGCAGTGCGCCGTGTTACTAAAGCGTAGTCTCGTTTGTGCTGCGTCATAGCTCTTGAACAGAAACGCCACTAACAGCAACCGCGGCAAGCCGTCATTGACGAAAGCGCAGCGAAATAGTGCTTTGTCCGCTCCTTGATAGTAACGTCGGATCGCGGTGAGAGGGCGGTTTGAATTTCGTCCCTCAAAGTGGCTTTGAATGACCGCTCTCGTGACATCTGCTGCGCCGCCGAAATTCCTGTGCCGCAGATGCGAGGGTTTTCTGCGTCAGCAATAGCTGCATGGGCAAAAGGCGGGTCTGTCCCGCTTAGCTGACGTTTGCAATGCCGAAATGAATGTCTACTGAGCGGGACAAAGTGTGAGTTCGCTGCGTGTGTGCCAGCGGTCGCTATGCGAAGTAACTTGGCATTGGTCTTGTGCATCATCGATTGGTGGAAGACAGTCTGACGAGATGCTTACTCATATCAGCATATGCTTCCGTGTCCTGTGCCTGAAAAATGCTTTTTGGCTCATATTCACGCACGAGAACTGCACCAAAGCAGTGGCTGTGTTTTTTTGGGGGGTGGTTGAAGGCAAATACCCCAAACACGTGATAGCGCTTCAGGTATCCGCCTCGTTCTTGATCGAAATCAGTATGGCCATCAGAACGACTGACCCGCCAAGCCACGTCGTTGTGCTGGGGAATTCCGCAAAGGCAATGAACGCCAAGATCGGAGCGAGTGGGGTTTCAAGGGCGCTTATGAGAGCGGTTTGGCCAGATGGAACGCGCTTCGCCCCTTCGGCAAGGGTGACGGATGCAATAGCGAACAGCAGGCCGAACGCCGCCAGTATGAAGATCTCAAATGGGTCGGTCTGGAACGGCGCACCCAGAATGAAGGAAGGGGGAAGTAAGAACAATGACTGCAAAACCGAAGGCCCGGCTCCCGGTGTTTCCGGATACTTGCGGTAGATAACCATGATTGTGGCCATGGCAGCCGTCATGACGAGAGCAAGTGTATCGCCCTGAAGACTGATCTGACCCAGAGAGCCGGAAACAATGATGCCGACCCCCAACAGCGCACAAATTGATCCAAGCATGGTGGGGCCAGTGATGCGTTCACCGATGGCAAGCCAAGCCAGAAGTGCTGCGATTAAAGGCGCGACAGCATAGATCAGAGAGACATTTGCGATAGATGTTAACTTGAACGCGGGTATGAAAGCTGCCGTGCCAATTGCCCCGACAATGCCAACGACCCACCCGCTGCGTCCCATTTCAAAGAAATTATGCCGGAAGGTTCGCCGGTTGATGGTCCAAAAAGTCGTGAACGCCGCCGCAAATAATCCGCGCCAGAAAATCACGGCCCAGGCTCCAGCAACCACGCCCTTGGTGAAGATTCCCGCTGTGCTGTAGGTCACGGCGGCGGCCACCAATAGCAGAACGCCGATGGAATATTGTGATCTCGTGCTTGTTATCGTCATAATCTTCCAATGCTATATTTAATCTAACTCATAGCTTGTAAGTGAAAAACATTATGCTGAGCTAATTCACTCTAATTATGATATATATTGACGAGATAGGCTGAATGACAAACGATAATACCTAAACCGATAAGATAGAAAAAATAATGCATATCACATGACACGCAAACTGCCCTCTTTAAACGCTCTGCGTGCTTTTGAAGCCGCCGCACGCCATCTCAGCTTCAAGATCGCTGCCGATGAATTGAATGTGACCCCCGCCGCTGTCAGTCATCAGGTGAAAGCGCTTGAAGACCTGCTCGGCACGCCGCTGTTTTACCGTCTTACCCGCGCTCTGAGATTGACGGAGGCAGGACACGCAGCCTTGCCCGCGCTGTCGGAAGGGCTCGACAGACTTGCAGAGGGCACGGAACAGATGCGGGCTTTCAGCCAAAGCAATGTACTAAGCATCAGCGTCAGCCCTTCCTTCGGATCAATGTGGCTCGTACCAAGACTCGACCGATTTCATCGAAAACACCCCGATATTGAGATCAGAATTGACGGAACTGACCGCATTGTGGACGTCGCGGGAGGTGAATTTGATGTAGCTGTGCGATACGGCCCAGGCGACTACAAAGGCGTTGAGGTGGACTACCTATTCAGCCAACTCAATACGCCAGTATGCAGCCCCGCTCTTTTAGAAGGTGAAAACGCTCTATCGCGCCCCGTGGACTTGGCTCAGCACACGCTCCTGCACATTGATTGGAAAGATGCCGAAGCAAGCTGGCGTATGTGGCTGCTCGCGGCGGGCCTTCACGATGCCGATCCAAACCGTGGACCTCACTTCACGCAGGAAAGCATGGCTATACAAGCAGCTCTGGACGGGCAGGGAGTGGCATTGGTTGGGGACAGACTGGTGTCTGACCACCTGACCAATGGACGCCTCGTCTGTCCCTTTGGCCCAGACCTAATGACACCACTGACGTTCTCATACTATCTACTAAGCTCACGGGGGAATTCATCAACGCCCAAAGTATCAGCATTTCGAACTTGGTTGATTGAAGAGGCTGGTCAGGCAAATACAGCCAAGTAGCCGCCATTCGCGCATGGCGCAGCATTCAACAGATTGGGCTCAATGCAGACCTCGGATGCGGTGCAGCAACAGCAGAATTCTTAGCTGCAAGATTGGGGAGAACGGTCCAAAGGAAACATTCGTTGGGTGATTAGACGCTGCGGTGCAGCTACCCCAAAATAGACGTACTTTAATGGTGCAGCAACCTTGGTTTCCAGATGGTCAATATTCGAGACAAATTGGAGATCGATTGCGTGAATTCGATAGAACGCGATGACGCACGATACAGATGTTGCGAAACTTTTTAACGCGATCAGAGCCTATCGCGCGATATTAGTTCAGAGCACATTGACGGCTTGTGTTTGCCGAAGCTCACACCTGATTACGTACAAACCCGCGCAAACAATTATTATTGTTCCGGCCCAAGTCCTCATGTCAGGAAAATCACCAAAAACAACCCAACCTAAAAAGATGGCGGAAACAATTTCCAGATACTGAAACGGTGCTGCGACACCAGCCTCAATAAAAGAAAGTGCGCGGATGATCAGTTGGTGACCCAATCCAGCCAGCAATCCGAGGAGCAGAAAAAGCCAAAGCTCCCTAATATTCGGGGTCAAATAACTTTGAGCATCCGGAGCAAAGTGCAGTTTCAGCCCGACCGCAATTAACAGCACAAGGGCTGAGAAAAATCCTGTCCAGAACTGTAATAGTAACAGGTCTCTGGATTGTGACATCCGTCGCGTAACAAGCATGTAGCAGGAAAAGAGAAAGGCTGTGGCCAGAGGGAAAAGCGCCGTAACCCCGTAAGTTGATAAATTCGGCCGCAAAACGATCAAAGCGCCAACTAGACCAATCACAATTGCGCCCAACCGTTGAAACCCCAAAGTCTCACGCAATAGAACTGCTCCTAGTAACGTCAATACGAGCGGCTCAACAAAAAATATTGCCAGCGCGTTGGCAATCGGCATGACTTGTAGCGCGTAATTGAAGCTAAGCAGCGCCAACCCAAGGAAAAACCCCGCCAAGACATGCCCCACGACTGGCGTTCGTCGTTTTGGAACCATCATAAACAGGGGCAGCAAAACAATGGTCTGCACAAGAAACCGACCGAATGTCACCTGAAGGGGAGGAAGCCGTTCCATCAAGATTTTTGCAACCGCGTCAAGCCCCGGAACCATGAGCATAGCAACCGCCATCATGATCATGCCGGTAATCTTTTTGCCGTTAACGGATGACGAAAGAGAGAGAGGCATCAGCATCGGCTCACTTTTCCAAAAAGGTGAAATCTTGCCCCAACCATTGTCGCCATCTCTTGCTTGCTGCATCGTGGCGCTGTTGTCCCATATGGGTGAGGCAAGTCATTACTTGGCGAACTGGCACCGGCTTTTCTAACTCTTGGTGGGGGCTTCATCAAAAAACTGATCGACGCTCATCTTCGTCAGGCAATAGTCAATCGTTATGCCAAGATCAAAAGGGTTCTTCGCCGTTTCTTGCCCATTGACTGACTGAACGCTCAGGCCGCCGCCAACGCCACCCAGATCACAAGTTTCGCCACGCACCTTAGCGCCTGACGCAAGTTTGGCCGTCAAGATGAAGCTGCAAGCGGGCAGCATGCCTTCGGCATGTTGGGCGACTGCGCCGCAAAAGCCTGACCCTGCGCGGTATTGTTGCGTTCCAAACTCTAACGCGTCGTCGCCCGCCGTGCGCCATACGCCAAGATTGGCGGCTTCGAAATCGTTCTTTGTCACTATTCCAGTCTCGGAATCAACAGGTTCGTCCTGCCCTTCTTCTGCGCCCATGATAACAATATTGTCGCCTCCAAAACTGATCATCATGGATTCTCGGATTTCTTCGCCTTTGAAATCGAAGGCGAGAAAGCCTCGGTAAACCCCAGACAGTTCCTCGGCGTTGGCCTGGCCGCCTGCAAGCAGTGTGCATGCCGAGAGAGCCGTTAAAATCTGCCGGTGTAGTGCGTTTTTCTTCAAGACTTTCATGGTGTCCTCCATAGGATGGTCGGTCAACTGGCAAGAGACCAGTTGAAGGGTGAATGTTCGGAAATGCGCTTTTTGACTTTATGTGGGGATTACCCGGCGTCTTCCGCGAGGTGTTCAAACAAGCGGTCAGCGCGTTTCGCCAGCAAAGCTGCCCCGTCTCGCTTAGACCAATCGTAAATACCTTTGCCAGATTTCAAACCGTAATTGCCATCACGCACCAGCGCAGTAACCGCTTCTGGAGGCGTGGTGATATTATCGAGATCAGGAAACAGGAATTCCCCAAACATATGGATGATGTCGAGGCCGCCCAGCTCAGCGGATTCAATGGGCCCGGTGACCGAATATCTGCGTCCAAGCGTCAGCCGCATTGAGGCATCGATTGCTTCGGCGGAAGCGATGCCATTGGCCCACATCGACCATGCTTCGCGCATAATGGCAAATTGCAGACGGTTAACGATAAAACCATCAACCTCTTTATCCATCAAAGCAACAGTTTGCCCCACAGATTCTAGAAAACGACAAGTCCAGTTGATCACATCGGGCGACGTTTTCTCTCCGCCACACACCTCGACCAATGGCATGAGTTGCGCAGGATAAATGAAATGTGCGGCGATTGCTCGTTCGGGGTGTTTCATCTCATCCACCATCAGGCTGATCGGTTGGCCAGAGGTGGAAGCAAGTACGACATCCGGTGCGCAGATTTGGTCAAGGCGGCCAAAAACCTCAATCTGAGTTTCACGCACTGCGGGCACCGCCTCGATGACAACGTCAACGTCGGCTGCCGCTTCGTATTCAGTCGTCGTGGAAATTCTGGAAATCGCTGCATCCGCGTCTTCCTGGGTGGTATGTTTTCTAGCAACAAAGGCAGCAAAATTCGAACGTATCGTTTCCATCGCCCTATTTAAGCTGTCTGGATTGCGACCAATGAGTTTGACTGTTTTGCCCGAGCGGGCAAGCACCTGAGATATGCCTTGCCCCATCAGTCCATTGCCGACAACGGCGGTTGAATGGGTTTCCTCTACAGGTTTCATATCTTTCTCCTGGAATGTCTTATTTCTGGCCACGGCGTATCATTCGCGTAAGCGCGGTCACAAATTGTGACGTCTAATCGTGATTTGGCTAATCTAAGTGCATATGAGATGCATATTTATATGATCATTATTGGCCTATTCCATTTTAAATCTAGTCAAAAATAGATTTAAGGCGTTAGAATATCTTTCATATGGATTGGTCAAATATTCCCCCGTTGAACGCACTGCGTGCATTTGCTGCCGTGGCCGAAACCCGCAGTCTGACCAAGGCTGCAGAGGCACTGAACGTAACGCGACCGGCAGTCAGTCAACAAATTCGAAATCTCGAAAGCCATCTGAATGAATCACTTTTGGTGCGAGGTCGGCGCGGTGTTATCCTGACGCCGCGGGGTGAGGCTTTGGCACATTCTGTGCAGGCCGCCTTTGCCGATATTGCGGATGCCGCCCAACAGTTTTCGATATCCGAGGCAAGCCGTGCTCTTCATGTGACGACAACTCCGATGTTCGCCTCCAGTTTTCTGGTGCCTCGCCTCGCGGCGTTTCGCAGCGCGCACCCAGGCATCGAACTCATGCTAAACCCGACTTGCGAGTTCATCGACCCAAGCCCGGGCGGAATAGACATGGCTATCCGATATGGGACCGGGGATTGGCCAGGGGTCGACTGCGAACTACTTTTTGTCGGCTGTTTTGCCGTAGTGGCCGCCACCTCACTTATTGGAGATCGTGAATTCACCGAGCCCGGACAAATCATGGATTATCCTTTATTGCTGGAACTCGGCTACAAGGAATTCGCTGATTGGATGACCTCGCAAGGCCTTGATGTGGCAGAACACAAGAACGTCACACGCATGCCGGGCAATCTCTTGCTGGACGGATTGCGTCGAGGCGAAGGAATTGTCGCCACAGTTCCGCGCTTCATCGAGCAGGACATTAAGGCTGGCCACATCCGGGTTCTTTTCACCGACCGTGAAACAGCAGGCTATTATCTTCTGACCCGCCCCGGCGTCCAACGTCGACCTTTACGCACCTTTATTCGGTGGCTAAAATCCACCATGTAAGTAGCCTGTTTTCGATCAATATTTTCTTTTTAAATCTTGCTTTCCGCTAGGCGTTGCGCAGCATCACTCAGATTGGACACTATACTTCTGCTCGACACTGAAGCACCGTCTCAAAGAAATCAATCATATGAATGTCGGCTTTTAGACCAGAGACCCAAGGAATTTGCGTTCGCAGCGAATGACTGGTTTCCGCCCAAAAACTCTGTTTGCGCTAAATATACTCAAAATTATGTACCGCAGCCTTAGTATGAGTATGTCCGCCAACAGGTTTCAAACACCCGCTTCGTATATTTTGGTTTCTCGCCAAACAAAGCAGCTCGATAAACTATTATATTTCTGTGACTTATAAAAATATAAGCTGTAACTAATAGTAGTAGGCCGCCAGACAGAATACCTCGCACAAATAACTTCTTGCGCGCTTTCACACCCACAATCACCCTCTTTCAGGAAGGACCCACTTACCACGCGAAACCTCTGACAGACCTGCCTCATATTTTGAACCCCGCTTCCCGACATTCCTCTGGTGTAATCAATGATTTCGCAATGAGTTCCCTAGCTTGATGAGTCGAAAAAGAACTTTGCACCCAAGGTTGGCGGCTCTTTATCGCGTTAGCTCTCATCTCAAAAACTGACTCGTTAGAACACCGAGAAACCCCATTTTTTGATTTTTGACTAAATTCTTCCCAGCGCTTTTTTCTTAACCAGTTGTGCGGAAGCATTATGTATTTTTGATCATTCCCATTTTGCTGCTCTGAATACAGTTTTGCTCCCCGTAGAATTTCTTCTGTGTCCGCTCCCTGCTCTACCGCTTCTTCGAGAGCAACCGAGATTTCACTCTCAACACCTTTGCGCGGGTAAAGCCCTTGGAAGTCTGTGATCAAATCATTTAATTCAATCTTTTGCGTAGGCATGTCTGCGCAATCTGGGTTTTGACTGGGGTTTTCTACTTGGTTGGGTAGGTAAATTTTCCCATCATTGAGTGGGAATTTTTCCCTCCTTACCGACGAAAAAATCACCCCTTTGTTGTCAAAGGCGTTGAAATTTCCCTCCATACAACCTCGACCGCGTATCTCCATAGAATCCAGATAATCAGTTATGCTTTCGGTGTTTCTGATTTTTTTGTTTTTCCGCATTAGTGCTTGGCGGACTGCTTGATCTGTTATTTGGTACTCGGTAGCTATGCCTTTGTTCTTCCCCGATTGAACCTCGAAGTACCGTAAGAACGCAGCTTGCCTCTTCACATGCTTTCTTACGGTGTCTAGCGAGAGCCCAACACAGCGCGAAAGATCCTGATCACTCATATAACAACGACCGGTTTTCTTATCGAGCATTGCTGTCAGCAAAAATGTAGCGACCTTGCAAGCCGAAGGTTTTAAACTGCTGTCCATAGACATATTATGGATCATCTGAAGCTTTACTTCGGACAAGCTGGTTATTCTATTTTGCTCTTCAGCGGCTATCGAGAGACTAATCACGTTACGCATAGCAACCGCCCTCCAAATCGCCTTGAATGCCTGAACAAGTACTTGAAATCTGAGCAGGTGATCTCCCTAAATTGTGATACTGATAGTCGATTTCTAACTCGGTTTTAGAACAACGAAGCATAGCGTTTTGTTCATTGAAACACGCTATAAATTGCTCGAGTTCAAAAAACGAAGGAGTATCAAGTTCGGCATCTGTTCTAGCTTTGTCTTGATACCAATTAGGCATTAAAATGTTGTTATCGCTCACAATGTGAGGGGATTGCAAATCCGTGTACACCGGTTCGATTCCGGTACTCGCCTCCAATAAAAACAATGAGTTACGCAACTTCCGCGTACTTTTTGTTGTAAAATGCCGCCAACACCTTTCAAATGCGGTCGTTGGTTACGTTGCCCAACAAAGTCAGCAAAGCGGGACAAAGTGACCTTTTGTCTCCAATCCCCCAGTGGCAGTTTACTGTAGAGTTCGAGATTGATGTGAACCTCAAAAGGCATAACTAAAAAGTACCCCGTTTAAGCCGTGCATGTTTGCCTTTGATCAATCTGATCTGAAGTGCTTTGCCAAATGGTCGATTAACGCGCGAACCCGTGCGGTCAAATGACGGTTGGGTGGGTAGAGCGCGTAGAGGCCGAAGTTTTCTGTTTCATATTCTGAAAAGAGTTGTTCCAGCAGCCCGCTTTCCAGGTTTGATGCCACGACATAGTGAGGGCAGCGCGCAATTCCGAGACCCGCAATCGCCATATTTGCAATCGCTGCTGGCGCGTTTGCATGGAAGGTACCAGCGACTTTCACGACAAAATCCCGGGCACCAGTCTGGAACCTCCAAGCGGTGGCGTTGACCGGATTTTCATCAACTAGGCAATTATGTGTTGAAAGCGCCATCGGATCACCCGGCCGCCCACGCGCGGCCAGATAATCTGGTGACGCACACACAATTAGTGGCATATCAGCAAGTTTTTTCGCAATAAGTGTCGAATCCCTTAGGACGCCTATTCTGACGGCGAGGTCGAATCCTTCCTCAACCAATGCCACTCTAGAATCTGAAAGTTTAAGATCGATATCGACATTCGGATGGGCCTGTATAAACGGCGCTAGGGCTTCCGTCAGATGGCTACTGCCGAACCCGGTTGGAGCTGTGATGCGGATAGGCCCGGCCAATGCAGACTGGCGTGCCTGGACCAGATCATCCAACTCTTCGATTTGCTCTACAATTGGTCTGCAACGCTCGAGATAAGCAACGCCAACATCCGTGAGGGACACACTTCTTGTCGTTCTGTTAAAGAGCTGCGTCGAAAGCCGGCTTTCCAACTGCGCCACGTATTTACTGACGAGTCTGGTCGAGATACCAAGACGCTTCCCCGCCGCTGTGAAAGAACCCTCTTGAGCCACGGCTAGAAAAGCTCGCATCGTATCAATCGTATCCACTGTAATGCTCCTTTGGTTACTCGACTACAATTAATTGAGACCATTTTGTTCATAAATATTGAATGAATTTCACAATTATCACCAATACATTCATATGTCATATTTGATCTCGTGATAGCCGGTGAGCTCAAACAGCTCCCTCCCCAAAAACCTCCGAAAGGAAAAATTATGCCCAACGCCATTCGCATTCACCGCCATCCACTTTCTGGCCATGCCCACCGGGTAGAGCTTTTCGCCAAGATAGGCGGTATCAATCACGAACTGGTTGATGTCGATCTGATGGCTGGAGAGCACAAAAAAGAACCGTTTTTGACGCTCAATCCAGCCGGTCAGGTGCCGGTCATCGAGGACGGAAAAATCGTCGTTACCGACTCTAACGCCATCCTGGTCTATCTTGCCCGCAAATATGCTCCTGACTGGCTGCCCACCGATCCCGTGCGCGAGGCTGAGGTTCAGAAGTTCCTGTCGCTGGCCGCCGGGGATATTGCGCACGGTGCGGCTACTGCAAGGCTGGTCACCGTCTTTGGCGCACAATTGGACGCCGAGCGCCCCAAGGCAGTCGCCAGATCCGCATTCGCGCGTCTCGAAGCCCATCTGGACGGCCGTGATTGGCTGGTTGGCCCCAAACCGACAATCGCGGATATTGCGATCTACAGCTACACCGCTCATGCTCCCGAGGGGAACGTCTCACTTGATGACTATCCCAATATCCAGGGATTGCTGAACCGTGTCGAAGCGCTGTCGGGTTTCGTGCCCATGCAAAGCACCAAAGTTGGCCTGGCTGCATAGCGTGCCAACGCGCCCGGCTGAAAACCGGGCGCACATTTTCCATTCCGCTTGCCGCAAAGTGGTATCCCGGCCCAAGGAGAAGATATCATGTCTGACATCGAACCACGTGATCGCAGTGCGACCCCGTTTCACCACGGTGAACATACGGCGCAGTTGCGGGCAGGTGCCCGCGATATCGAAGCTTGGGCGCGGCAAGTCGTTCGGGATCACATGCCCGAGCAGCATCGCACCTTTCATACCGCGCTTCCGTTTCTGGTCGTCGCCGCCCGGGACAATAAGGGCAGACCTTGGGTCACCTTGCTGGAAGGGCCCGAAGGGTTTGTCACCGCGCCAGATATCAAAACGCTTTCCATCAGCGCATTACCCGGCACGGGTGATGCGCTGTACGGTAGCATTCTTCCCGGAAGTGATATCGGCATTCTTGGCATCGAGCTGGCAACCCGGCGGCGCAATCGCGTGAATGGACGTGCGGCCAAAGTCACATCCACAGGCTTTGATTTTGGCGTCGACCAAAGTTTTGGCAATTGCCCACAATATATTCGAGAGCGAGATTGGTGCCGAGAATCAGGATCTACTCCCGGTCAGTCCACCAGAGGCCGGCAGTTGACTGCTGAGCAGGCAGGATGGATATCGGCGACAGACACGTTTTTCATTGCAAGCGGCTATCGTGGTGAGGGCGACAGCCCGACGTATGGGATGGATGCGTCGCATCGCGGCGGCGACCGAGGGTTCGTTCAGGTGCTGGATGATGGGCGGTTGCGGTTCCCGGACTACGCCGGCAACAATCATTTTAACACAATTGGCAATCTTCTCCTGAATCCGAAGGTCGGTTTTCTATTTGTCGATTTTAAGAGCGGTAGCTTTCTACAGTTGACCGGCAAGGCTACCATCGATTGGGAAAGCTACAAGATAGCAAAATTCCCTGGCGCTCGTCGGCTAGTTACGTTGGAGATTGATGAAGTTGTTGAGACGCGCTCTGCGGTCAGCCTCAGATGGAGTTCGGATGCGGACTCGGTTCGCTCGATGCGACTTGTCGAAAAGACGCCCGAAAGCGTAGATGTCACTTCATTTGTCTTTGAAGCGCGGGACGGAGGATCCCTAGCAGGATTTGAACCTGGCCAGCATCTTCCCATAGAGCTTGAAATTTCTGGGGAAAACGAGCCTGTCAGTCGCACCTACTCGCTCTCCAATGGGCCCGATGAAAACCGCTACCGAATTTCCGTTAAACGCGAGCCGAAAGGCTTGGCTTCGCAGTTTCTTCACGATCACCTCGAAACGGGCGCAATCGTTAATAGTCGTCGGCCATCAGGGGATTTCGTGATGACCTGCAACAAATGCCCATTGGTGCTGGTCAGCGCCGGGGTTGGTGTCACGCCGATGATGAGTATATTGCACGCAGTTGCAAAAGAGCGCGGTGACCGCCCGGTTTGGTTTGTCCATGGTGCGAGAAATGGCAAGCACCATCCATTGGCTCAAGAGGTTCGTGAATTGGCGTCCGCGCGGTCCGGCATCGCTGTACATGTCGCCTATAGTCAACCCACCGCGGATGACGAAATTGCCATAAACTATGACAGTCATGGCCGCGTGAGTGGAGCGTTGCTCGCGCAACTGATCAATAACGTCGACGCACATTACTTCATCTGCGGGCCGGTGAAATTCATGGGTGAATTGCAGGCCGATTTAGAAGGGCGTGGCGTATCCCCAGAGCACATTCATACCGAAACTTTTGGCCCCGCTGGGTGATCTATACCAATTGATCACAACGGCAACCCATCATTAGATAAGGAGCATTCCCATGAACCACAAAGTCTGTTTGATTACGGGTGTCGGAGACGGAACCGGTGCTTCAGTCGCCCGCCGATTTGCACGCGACGGCTATCGCGTCGCCCTGTTGGCCCGCAACCCACAACGTTTGACGGAACTTGAAAACGAGCTTCCGGGATCGAAGTCCTTTGCGTTTGATCTGGAGGATCTGGACCAACTCATTAGTGTTTGCCGACTGGTGAAGGAAGAAATGGGCACGCCAGAGGTCATCGTCCACAATGCTGTTCGCGCCACCTTCAAACCGTTTATGGAAGCAGAGCCAGGGGATCTAGAACGTAATTTTCGCGTCAACACCACCAGCCTGCTCTACATGGCACGCGAACTAACCCCAGCTATGGCTGAGCGCGGCAGCGGCGCAATCATCGTCACGGGTAATACCGCGGCTCTTCGTGGTGTTCCCGATTACGCGCTCTTTGCCCCGACAAAGGCGGCGCAACGGATCTTTGCGCAATCTCTGGCCCGAGAATTGGGGCCAAAGGGCATCCATGTGGCTTATGTCGTGATCGATGCAGCAATCGACACACCGTGGACCCGTGTGCCCTTCAATCCGGATATGCCCGAAGAGTTTTTCAGCAAACCCGACGCCATTGCTAACGAGGTGTTTCATATCGCCCATCAAGATCGATCTACCTGGTCGTTCGACGTTGAATTGCGTCCCTATGGTGAAAATTGGTGAACCATCTGAGGGATGTCGGATGACCTATGGTGCCTAAGCCAGAGGAGCTGACTAATCTGCGTATGGAAGACGTCGTCCTCGGTCATGAGAACGCTCTCCAGTGTTCAAAGAACAGATTTATCGGAGTTACCAAATGACTCGAATGAAATCACAACCTTGCTCAACAGAAACCGACCTTCTCTTGGAAGCGGATCGTCGCGCAAATCGGTACCTTGCTGAAATCAAGGACATGGATGTCTTTCCGAAGGAATTGGCGCGCAGTTCATTGTCTCATTTCAATGCAGATCTGCCAGAAATCGGATTTGATGCTTCCGACACCTTGAGTCTTCTGGATGATTTCGGATCACCTGGCACTGTAGCGTCCAATGGCGCGCGATACTTTGGATTTGTTATTGGGGCGACTATCCCGGTCGCTGCAGCGGCCCAGCGAATGATGATTGCATGGGATCAATGCGCCTCGTCATATACCAATTCGCCATCGGCTGATATGATCGAAAAAGTTGCGGCACGCTGGATACTGGACATTCTGGATCTTCCTCGCGAAAGCGGCGTTGCCTTTGGTACATCTGCAACGTCATCCACGCTTGTTTGTCTGGCGACTGCTCGTCGGACTTTGCTTTTACGGAATAACTGGGATCAGGACATTCGTGGATTGTGTGGTGCACCCGAAATTCGTGTCATCATATCCGAAAAGATACATGTGACGGTTCGCAAAGCACTGCGTGTTCTCGGCTTTGGTGAACAGAACATGATTGTGGCGCCCGTTGATGAAAAAGGAAGAATCGACCCATCAAAACTTCCCCAGTTGGATGAAATGACCATCCTGTGCCTTCAGGCTGGCGAAGTGAATACTGGCAACTTCGATCCATTTCAACCGTTGATAAAAGTGGCAAAGGCGGCCAATGCTTGGGTTCACGTTGATGGCGCTTTTGGTCTTTGGGCGCGAGCCGCTCCAACAAGACGACATCTGACGGACGGTATGGAGATGGCTAATAGCTGGACTACTGATGGACACAAATGGTTGAATACTCCGTATGATGGAGCTGTTGGTGTCTGTCGTGATCGAGATGCAATGACCGCCGCCATGAATAGCGATGCAGAATATTCGTCTGCATCTGCGGAAAGTCAGAAAAATCTAGGCATCGAATTCTCTCGAAGCGCACGCGGCATTCCTTTTTGGGCCGTATTACGATCTCTAGGGCGAACAGGGATCGCCGATATGATTGAACGGCACTGCGCTTTGGCCGAATATGTGGCGGATGCGTTAGCCGAGGCTGGATATAACATCTTAACACCGCCCGTACTAAACCAAGTTCTGTTTACCTTCGGAACTGGCGCTGAAGCGGCACAAATACAGTCTCTTGTCGCGGCCAATGCAAAGGTTTGGTTCGGTATGACGGTCTGGAACCAGACACCGGCAATGCGAATTAGTATATCGTCTTGGCGAACGGATACTCAAGATGTTGATCTGCTGATATCCGAACTCGCTGCTGCGGTGCAGTTTGTCCAATCAGCACGCAGTGACAAACCTTGAGAACGTGCGGATTAAAGGAGGAATTGGGAGGATGCCTGCGGGGATCAGAGATCTAACAGGCAACTCCACCATACGAAGTCAGATTTCTTTAACAAATTCATGCAATATAACCAGATTGGTCGGCCCAAGCTTTTTACATTCGATCACTAACACACTGATATCTCACAGGCGTTTTGCGGACTATTTTACAAAAAAGTGCAATAAAAACAGTCAAAACCTTAGGATTGCAAATCCGTGTACACCGGTTCGATTCCGGTACTCGCCTCCAATATTTTCAATGACTTAGCGGACTTTCTCGAGCTTCCTGTTTGTAAAATGCCCTATGGCTCGAGCACGAGCGCCCCGCCACCGTTTCGGCTTTCCAGCACGTCATGTGCTCTTGAAGCTTCCTCCAAGGGTATGACCTGCGGTTCTTCGACAGAAAGAAAACCGTTTGAGAACGCCTCAAACACAGCTCTGCCCATAGCTTCGTAAGCTGACGGTTTAGCAAGGTAGTGAAACAGGATCGGACGGCTGACCGTCAAGGATTTTGAAGCAAGTTGAGGCATTTCCAGAGGTTTTACAGGACCAGAAGATTGGCCAAAATTGATCAAATGACCTGTCGGTTTCAGCGTATCGAGCGATCCATAGAAGGTGTCTTTGCCGACGGAATCAAACGCATAATCAACGCCCCTGCCGTCTGTGATCTCCCTTACGGCTTCAACGAATTCCACCTCTCTATAAAGGATTGGATGCTCACAGCCTGCCCGCGTCGCCTGCTGCGCTTTTGTTGCGCTTCCTACCGTTCCAATAACATTCGCACCGATGTGAGACGCCCATTGACACAACAGCCGCCCGACACCACCGGCGGCAGCTTGGACAAGAATTGTATCCCCAGCCTTCACTTGCGCGACTTTGGTGATCAACATGTCCACGGTCATCGCGCGTAAAAGGTTCGTGGCCACCAATGCATCGGATACATCGTCGGGGACTTTCAGTGCGAGCTCGGCATCCAGCAACCGATGCGACGCGTAGGCACCATAGCTGCCGGTTACGTAGGCGATCTTGTCGCCTATTGTGAAACCTTCCACGCCGGAGCCAACCCCTTCGACAATACCGACTGCCTCGCATCCGGGAACGCCCGGCAAAGGCAGTGTTTTGTAGAGCCCAGAGCGCACGTAAACATCATGGAAGTTCACACCAATTCCAGTTTGGCGGATTAGAAGCTCCCCGATCGTCGGTTCAGCGACATCCACATCCTCACAGGCGAGAACCTCTGAGCTGCCGTACTCGCGGATGACGATTGCATGCGCGTTCATAGTTTCGGGTCCGGGTTTTCTGTGTTCGCGCCACCTTCTTGCAGCAAGAGATAATTCATCGTCGAGGCGGCATGGCGGAAGGCCATCGCCTCTTGGTAGTCAGGGTCGTTGAACCATGCCTCAACATCGGCCTTGGAAGGAAATTCGAGGATCACCAAGCGCCCGTCGTAATCCTTACCCTCAACGCAGGTGAAGGGCTCGCCACGGGTCAGGAACTTGCCACCGTACTTTTTGACAATGGTTGGAGTGCGGTCGGTGTATTGTTTGTAGGTCTCGGCATCGTGGATCGACATCATTGAGACGACATAAGCTGGCATTATGAATTTCCTTCAGATTTGATCCTCGCCACCGCAATGGCATCTGCGATTTCGGAGCTTGGTTTACCCTCTCGTTGTGAGCGGGTCAGGATTTCTTTGATTGTGTTCTCCAGACCTTCGATCTGTTTGATCGATGCTTCTCGGGACGGTTCTGTAAAGATCACGGTTGACGCGCCCATCATGCCACCCGCGTTCACAACGTAGTCGGGAACATAGGCGATACCGGCTTGGCGCAAGACCTCACCATGGCGGTCTTCTGCCAATTGATTGTTGGCGAGGCCGCAAATGGCTTTGGCCTTGATCTCCGGTATTGTCTGATCGTTGAGCCCCGCGCCAAGCGCACAAGGTGCAAAGACATCGACGTCAGCAGCATGGATGTGATCAGGGTTTGCCGTGGTAGCGTCAAACTCCTCCACAACCCGCTCAACGACATCATCACGCACATCCGCCACGACAAGCTCCGCCCCAGCCTTGTGAAGGTGCCCGCACAAAGCATAGCCGGTCGCGCCGAGCCCCTGAACCGCAACCCGCACTCCTTTGAGGTCTGAATATTTCAAAAAATGTGCCACGGCCTTGATGCCGATGAAGCCACCAAGTGCTGTGAACTCGGACGGATTGAAGCCCGGCTCATATTGCGAGGCACGCGCAAAGATGTAATCGCACCGCTCCGCCAAAATATCTGCATCCGCCGGCCCGACACCGATATCAATCGCGGTCCAATAGCGCCCGGCCAATGATTGCACATGTGCCGCGAAAGCGCGCAGCAGCTCTGGTTTCTTCGGATCGTTTGGGTCGGCGATGATCACGCACTTGCCACCCCCAAGCGGCAATCCCGCGACGGAGCTCTTGTAGGTCATACCTTTTGAGAGCCGTAGAACATCCGTAAGCGCCTCTTCCTCGGTTGCGTAAGGGTGCATCCGGCAACCGCCTGCGGCAGGGCCCAGAACGGTTGAATGGAGCGCAATGATCGCTTTCAATCCGACGCTGGTGTCATTGCAGAAGATAACCTGTTCATGGGCATCGAAGTCTGGGTGGTCAAAAAGCATGTGCCGTTCCATCGCTGAATCGGTAACATCCTACGACGAAAAAACCGGTGAAACATTGCTATTTGATCAACAAAATGTTTTTGTAATAAATATACTCACTAAAGATTACCGAATCTGGAGCGATTATGACTAACTCATCTGTCGATGAGACTGACAGAAGGATCCTTTCGATCCTACAGACTGAAGGTCGGATCACGAACCTTGAGCTTGCCGAAAGGGTTGGCCTTTCGCCCACGCCCTGTAGCCGGCGCGTCAAGCGGCTTGAGGAGGACGGCGTCATCATGGGCTATGGTGCGCGCATCAACCCGACCAGCGTTGGACAAAGCGTAAGCGTGATGGTTCAGGTACGGCTCTCGCAGCAATCGCCAGCCGATATCGAAGCATTCATGTCAGCCGTCCACCGGCTGCCTGAGATCACCGAATGTCTTCTGGTGACTGGAAACCTAGACTACGTCCTCAAAGTGCAGACCGCGGACGTTGAAGCGCTCAGGGACTTTGTGCTGAAGGAACTCAAGGCAATCCCATGTGTCTCCGAGACCTCCACCATGCTGATTTTGGACGTGGCAAAGTCGTCGAACGGCCTCTGATACAATTAGAATGCCCGACAGGATGCTGAGAAAAGACTGTTTTACATTTGACATGCAAGGCACGGATAATTCGTAGGCACTTGGCGGGTCATTTTACAAATTTAGGAAATGAAAACAGCGCGATTCATAGGATTGCAAATCCGTGTACACCGGTTCGATTCCGGTACTCGCCTCCAATTAATTTCAATAACTTAGACGTTTTCTGGGCATCGGCGAAAGCAGAGTCTAAACATTCTGTTTTTGTTATGTTCGCATTTATTGGTGATAGCCACCTAGAAGGACCAGGCAATATAGCGACTGAGAGGGCTGCAAATGAGTGAAGAGCTACTTATCTCTGTTGGTCGTAACAACGAACCTTACCATCCGCCTCTAGGTAGCAATATTGATCATCGGGTAATGGCTCCGAGAAGCACAATCGCTCTTCACCAAAGTTGTAATAGTACCGGCGTTTACGATCATCGTCGCCGTCACAAAGAGCGAAAAGCAGCAATAGCCCTCACTGACCCAGCCTCCAGAGATCCGGCCATTGAGGTGTTAGTAATCCGCCCAAGAAAAGGATGGACCATGAAACGCAGGTTTTCAGACGAACAGATCATTGGAATGATCAAGGAATACGAGGCGGGCGTGAAAGCGCAGGAGCTTTGTCGCCGGTACGGCATCAGTGATGCGACCTTCTACAAATACAAAGCAAAGTTTGGCGGCATGAACGTGTCGGATGCCAAGAAGCTGCGGGCGCTGGAATGAGGCGCAAGCGCCATTGGTTCGAGCGCAGCGCCGAATGAGAACACAAGCTAAAGCGTATGCTGGCGGATGCGATGCTGGATAATGCTGCATTGAAGGATATTGCGACAAAAAACTACTGACGCCCGATGTGAAGCGACGAGCCGTGCGCGATGTGATGGATCGGCACGGCTTGTCCGAGCGTCGGGTGTGTGAATTTGCCGAGCTGCATAGGTCAGTCTTTCAGTATCAGAAGCGGGATCAGGGCGATGATGCCTTGCGCAAGCGGCTGCGCGAGCTGGCAAATGAACGTCGTCGGTTCGGCTATCGTCGTTTGTGCATCTTGTTGGTGAGGGAAGGTTTTGAGGTGAACCACAAGAAGCTGTTCAGGCTCTATCGCGAGGAAGGGCTGGCGGTGCGCCGCAGGCGATCACGCAAGCGGGCTTTGGGCACGCGGCGACCCATTCTGGTGCCAGATCGCGTCAATCAGCGTTGGTCGTTGGATTTTGACTCCGACGCTTTCGAAGATGGGCAGCGGTTCCGCGTGTTGTGCATTGTCGATGACTGCACCCGCGAGGCACTGGCAACTGTCGTGGATCGTTCTTTGTCCGGCGCGAGGGTGACGCGTGAACTGGATGACCTGATCCGTCGGCGTGGCCAGCCCGATATGATCGTCTCTGACAACGGAACGGAAATGACGTCTCATGCAGTGCTGAGATGGTGCCAAGATACCGGAGTTGGCTGGCATTACATCGCGCCCGGCAAGCCAATGCAAAACGCGTTCGTGGAAAGCTTCAATGGCCGTCTGCGAGATGAATGTTTGAATGAGCAAATCGTCGGCAATCTCGCCGATGCCCGAAAGGTCATCGAAAACTGGAGGATCGATTACAACACACAGCGACCACACACATCACTTGGCGGGCTGGCTCCAGCCGTTTACGCCAATCTCAACCGTGCCACCCGGCCTGCGTCGCTTGAGCACCGCAAGGGCTCCGCTCAGCAGGCCTTGACCGCAACCTAATCACGAGAAAGAAACAGGAACGGATTCTACATCCAAACGGCCCGGATCAAGGGGCTGGGTCACCATCTTTCTCAGGTTCGATCAGGTGTAGTTTTCGATCTAGTTCCTTGATCGATCGCTTGAACACATCGGTGGGGCAAGTTCCGGACACCAATCCGATTGCAAAAAATAGTAACTTTGGCTTTTCCAAGGAGGCATTCAGTGTCACTCTGAAGGCATCCACGATGAATTCAATCTGTGGCAAGGCAATGTTGGTTCGCTCACTGTAAACTCCCGCCACTACCACCAAAGAGGACAATAATGTTTCGAACTCGTTTAAAGCGCTTTCAGTCGAAACTTGCCGACCAAGGTATTGACGTCGCGCTAATCACGGATGACGACAATGTGTATTATTTGACGGGTTACTACGACTATCTCCATATGGAGTTCGGGCGTCCTACCATCCTTGTCGTGCCGAAGAATGGCGAGACATTGTTGATCACGCCGACAATAGATCTGAATTCCGCTCAATCCGCAGCACGCGTTGATCGGATTTCACCATGGAATGACGGCATGGGTGGTGAATGGCGCGAAGAACTGCCTTTGGTCGTCAAGAATGCCGGATCAGTTGCAATAGAACCCGGCCACATGCCTCCGCTCGTACTTTCATATGTGAATGATCTGGTGGAGGCGGTTAGACAGACCAGTGCCACGCCAATCCTGAACCAGATGCGCATGATCAAATCGGAAGAAGAATTGCAACTGGCCCGTCACGCCGGGGAGGTCGCCACGGCGATGATGAATGCAGGCCGTGACGCTATCGCGGCTGGAGTGCCCGAGTTTGAGGTCGCCATCGCCACGTCGCAAGCAGGAACACGCACGGCTGCGACTTTGTTGGCCGCACATTATGACGATACCGACATGTCCCCCAACACGCATTTCCTACAGATCATGGCCTCCGGCGAGGACATCATCAAAACCCACCATCGTGCCTCGACCCGTATCATGCAGCATGGCGAGCCGGTGTTCTTGTGCTTTTGCGGCATGACCAATTTTCACCGGTTCAAACTGGGTTTTGACCGGACATTTTGGATTGGCGAGGCTGATCCGGCACAGGTTGAGGTATACGAGGTTGCCGTGGCCAGCCAACAGGCTGCATTGAATGCGCTGCGCCCCGGGGTCACCGCGGAAAGCATTCACGCCGAATATGCCGAAGTCATTCAGGGCGCGGGTTTTGAGTATCCGTTCCGCTGTGGCCGTGCAACCGGATTTAGCTTTCTTGAGTCACCGCAACTGGTCACCGGGGACAAGACCATCATTCAGCCGGGTATGGTTCTGGCGGTGGATGGTTCGGTATCAGTAGATACCTTCCGGGCTCAAGTAGGCGATAGTTTTATTATCACCGAAGACGGATGGGAACCGCTGACACATCACTCAAAATCCGTGGCCGATTTAATCCTTTAACATCGGTTCAGGGACGTTCAGAGAATTATTCGCAAGTCTTTGGGTTGAATGTCTCTGGACAATTCCACCTGCCGAGCGCAGAATAAGAGTGGGAACGCGCGAGCCCATTTTTCAAGAGGAAGGCTTAATGAGCCATTCTGATCGTGCGCCTGCTGAACAGGTACAAGCCGTTTCCAAATCCAGCGAAGTTAAGATGTTTCTGTTCTTGGCAGTGCTATTGGCACCGATCCTGAGCGTCGTGCTTGTTGGCGGATATGGATTTATA
The DNA here is from genome assembly GCF_900172335.1 of Roseovarius albus. Taxonomy (GTDB): domain Bacteria; phylum Pseudomonadota; class Alphaproteobacteria; order Rhodobacterales; family Rhodobacteraceae; genus Roseovarius; species Roseovarius albus. The sequence goes on along the minus strand of NZ_FWFX01000001.1, from coordinate 155,694 downwards.
ATCTGGATGTCACAAATATTGCTTGGCCCACCAAGCCACTAAGACACAGATGCCAACATCAGCCATTAGCCGTCGGGATTTGTTCCGGGGAGCCGCGTCAAAACCAAAACCGGTCAACCGTCCACCATGGGTGGAACAGGAGGCACTAAGCCGCTGCACTTCGTGCAGCGACTGCGTGTCAGCTTGCCCAGAGGGCATCTTGTCGCTTGATGACAAACACCTTCCCAAAGTGGACTTTTCGAGTACCGGCTGCACGTTTTGTGGAGACTGTGCTGCGGCCTGCAGTGAAGGTGTGTTTGGCGAAACAGAAGGTCCGCCGTGGAAAGTTCGCTTGAATGTTACAAATAAATGCCTGCTTCAGAGCGGAATCACATGCCAAGTTTGCACGGACTATTGCGACGCCAACGCATTGCGCTTTGATCTATCTCAACGCCCGGTTGGAGCGCTGGTGATAGATAACGACAACTGCACTGGGTGCGGCATGTGTGTCGGTGCCTGCCCTGTTTCAGCGATCTCAGTGACACCCATAGCATCTGAGGAAACGGTATGACCGATAAGACCCACATTTCGAGCCTACTCGTCACAGCCAAACCTGAACTGATCCCGAACGTGGTGTCTGACATCTCAAACATGCCAATCGCCGAAGCCGCCCATTCAGACGCGGTTGGCAAAATCATCGTCACTTTGGAAACCCCGGATGAAAGCGCCATCGTTCAAGCGCTTACGGACATTCAATTGTTGGACGGCGTGGTCAGCGCCGGCCTTGTATATCATCATGCAGAAGCCTTGGCTGACGCAGCAGAAATTTAACAGCCCCAAAAGGAAACACGCCATGGCAGACTTTACCCGGCGCGACGTAATCAAAGCACAAGCTGTTGCGGCCGCTGCAGCAGCAGCGGGCGTTGCCGTGCCAGCCTCCGCGCAAAATCTGGTGACAGATGCAGATCTTACTGAATTGAATTGGTCCAAGGCACCATGCCGCTTTTGTGGAACAGGCTGTTCCATCATGGTTGCCACCAAGGCGGGCCGGGTTGTGGCCACGCACGGTGACAGCAAAGCCGAGGTCAACCGCGGCCTCAATTGCGTCAAGGGATATTTTCTATCTAAGATTATGTACGGCGAAGACCGCCTAACTCAACCTCTGCTGCGAAAGACCAATGGCGTTTATGACAAAGAAGGTGAATTCACGCCGGTCTCGTGGGATGAAGCCTTCGACATCATGGCCGAAAAATGGAAGGCCACGCTCAAGGAAAAGGGTCCCAAAGGCATCGGCATGTTCGGATCCGGCCAATGGACAGTTTGGGAAGGCTATGCTGCCTCGAAACTGATGAAGGCAGGCTTCCGGTCCAACAACATCGACCCCAACGCACGGCACTGCATGGCCTCAGCCGTGGCCGGATTTATGCGTACTTTCGGTATTGATGAGCCAATGGGTTGTTATGATGATTTTGAGAACGCCGATGCCTTCGTGCTTTGGGGGTCCAACATGGCGGAAATGCACCCCATTTTGTGGACTCGTATTGCCGACCGTAAGTTCAGTCATCCGCATGTCAAAGTGGCAGTGTTGTCCACCTTTAAGCACCGCAGTTTCGATCTGGCAGACATTCCTATGGTGTTCACACCGCAAACCGATCTGGTCTTGTTGAACTACATCGCCAACTATCTGATCCAAAATGATGCCGTGAACCACGATTTTGTCGGCAAACATGTCAACTTCCGCCTGGGCAATCCTGACATTGGCTATGGCCTGCGGCCCGAACATCCGCTGGAACAAGCCGCAGAGAATGCTGACAAGGCTGGCGGCTCCTCTGAAATGACATTTGAAGAGTTCGCGACCTACGTTGAACCCTACACGCTTGAATATGCTGCTGAGATGTCCGGCGTTCCTGCCGAGCGCATTGAGGAGATGGCAAAGCTCTATGCTGATCCTGACACCAAGGTCATGTCGCTCTGGACCATGGGAGTGAACCAACACACGCGCGGCGTCTGGGTCAACAACATGATCTACAACATCCACCTGCTGACGGGTAAAATCTCGACGCCGGGCAACTCGCCCTTCTCGCTGACTGGGCAGCCGTCGGCATGCGGAACCGCGCGTGAAGTTGGGACGTTCTCGCATCGTTTGCCAGCCGATCTTCTGGTTGCCAACGAAGAACATCGCCGCTTTTCCGAAAAAATTTGGAAAATTCCAGAGGGGACCATTCCCGGCAAGGTCGGGGCGCATGCTGTGTTGCAAAACCGCTTGCTCAAAGACAGCAAGATTAACTGCTATTGGGTCCAGGTGAACAACAATATGCAAGCCGCCCCTAACATGATGGAAGAAGGCCTGCCCGGCTATCGTAACCCTGACAATTTCATTGTTGTCTCGGACGCCTATCCCACAGTAACGGCCGAAGCTGCTGATCTGATCTTGCCCACGGCCATGTGGGTGGAAAAAGAAGGTGCTTACGGTAACGCCGAGCGGCGGACGCAGTTCTGGCACCAGTTGGTAGATGCCCCTGGTGAAAGCATGTCTGACCTGTGGCAGCTGGTCGAATTTTCCAAACGCTTCACCACCGACGAGGTTTGGGATGCAGAGCTCCTTGAAGCGAATCCAGAGTTCAAAGGTAAAACTCTTTACGAGGTGCTCTACAAAAACGGTCAGGTTGACGCCTTCCCTATTGAAGAAGCCAGCCCGGACAACGCAAATCACGAGGCCGAGGCGTTTGGGTTTTACATCCAGAAAGGCCTGTTCGAGGAATACGCCCAATTCGGGCGTGGCCATGGGCACGATCTGGCACCGTTTGATGTGTATCACAAGGAACGCGGCCTACGCTGGCCGGTTGTAGACGGCAAGGAAACGCAATGGCGCTTCAAAGAGGGCTCTGATCCCTACGCTAAACCCGGGTCGGATTATGATTTTTACGGGCATCCTGACGGGCGTGCACGTATCTTTGCCCTGCCCTTTGAGCCCGCGCCAGAAGTGCCCGACGAAGAATATCCATACTGGCTCTCAACCGGGCGGGTGTTGGAACACTGGCATTCGGGATCGATGACTCAAAGGGTGCCAGAACTTTATAAAGCGGTGCCAGATGCGCTGTGTTACATGCATCCTGATGATGCCAAGGAACAGGGCCTCAGACGCGGATCAGAGGTGCGCGTTTCCTCGCGACGTGGGGAGATTATCACCCGCATTGAAACCAAAGGACGCAACAAGCCACCACGCGGATTGGTCTTTGTGCCGTGGTTTGATGCGAGCCAACTGATCAACAAGGTCACGCTGGATGCCACTGACCCAATTTCCAAGCAGACCGACTTCAAGAAATGTGCGGTCAAGATCGAACCGGTTGCGGGGTAATATCATGAAAACGATTCTTATTTCCGCTTTCGTCGTTGTAACTGCCACAGCAGCATTTTCCGAAAATCAGGTCGCGACCTTACGTGGCAAAGCGCCCTTGGCGGAAACCTACACCGCCCCCACCTTCCCCAAGGTGGATAACTCGGATGTGCGTCAGGTGCGCAATTACCCAGAGCAACCGCCTGTAATTCCGCACAAGATTGATGGGTACCAGATAGATACCAAATTCAATAAATGCTTGGATTGCCATTCACGTACCGCAATCGAAGTCAGTCAGGCTCCAATGGTGTCGATCACCCACTTCATGGATCGCGACAGTCAGTTTCTGGCTTCAGTTTCGCCACGTCGGTATTTCTGCACGCAATGCCACGTTCCACAAGCCGAAGGGCAGCCACTCTTGGAAAACACATTCGTCGATGTGGATCAGGTGCTGGATTACATCAAATCCAATGAAGGGGGTGGACAATAATGCGCCGCCTGCTTTCACGGATGTGGTGGCTACTTAGCAAACCCGCCACACATCTATCCCTTGGTTTTCTAACACTCGGGGGTTTCATCATGGGAGTCATATTTTGGGGTGGCTTCAATACCGCCCTTGAGTTGACGAACACTGAAGAGTTTTGCACCGGATGCCATGAAATGCGCGACAACGTGTTTGTGGAACTGCAATCCACCGTGCACTATTCCAATGCCTCGGGCGTCCGGGCCACTTGCCCCGACTGTCACGTGCCGCACGCCTGGTCATCTAAGATCGCGCGCAAAATGGCCGCCTCAAAGGAGGTTTATGGCAAAATCTTCGGCACCATCAGCACACGCGAAAAGTTTGAGGCCAAACGTCTTGATCTGGCGCAGCATGAGTGGGCGCGGTTTGAAGCCAACGACAGTCTTGAATGCCGCAACTGCCATTCGTCGGAAAGCATGGATGTCACGCTTCAGAGCAAGCGCGCTTCAGAGGCACATGAGCGGTTTCTGCTGACGGGTGAGAAGACCTGTATTTCGTGCCACAAGGGCATCGCGCACGAATTGCCCGATATGAGCGGTGCACAGGAGGATCACGCACAAAATTCCGCTGTTCTTCAGAGCTATCTCAAGGAACTTGAGAACTGAGATCACTGAACAGAAATTCAGCAAAAAAAGCGCCGGCCATTGGCCGGCGCTTTCGTTTGCATCATGGGCACAGGGAGACTGGCCCGGAGCGCAAACGTGTTGGGTCAGTTTAATTGAGCCACCAACGCTCCATCCAGCGCTCGCCGTCCATATCCCAGTTGGTGGCGATGGTGTCCGACATGCCGACATTGTCGGCGACCGCGAAGACATATGAAGCATACATCGGGATGAGTGCCCCGCCTTCGTTGTGAACGATTTCCTGCATTTCGTAGTACATTCCACGCCGCAGTTCATCGTCAAGCTCGGCCCGGGCATCGACAAGCAGCTTGTCGAACCGCTCATGTGATTGGCGCGTTTCGTTCCAAGACACTCCGGTTTGATAGGCGGTTGAGAACATCTGGTCTTCGACCGGACGCCCGCTCCAATAGCTGGTGATAAACGGCGACTTGATCCAGTGTTCTGCCCAGAATCCATCATTCGGCGTGCGCTTAACCTCTAGGTCAATGCCAGCACCTTTTGCCGAACTTTGGATTAAGATTGCAGCATCCACCGCACCTGCGAAGGCGGCCTCTGACGCGTTGATTGCAATCGCCAGAGAATCCAACCCGGATTGTTTCAGGTAATACTTCGCCTTATCTGGATCATATTCTCGTTGTGGCAGGTCCTTGTTGAAATAGCGCTGCCCTGATCCGATTGGGTGGTCGTTACCAACCTCACCATAGCCAAACAGAATTTTATCAACGATTTCCTGACGATTCACCGCGTACTTCACGGCCAAGCGAACGTTGTTGTCGTCAAACGGTGCGGTATCCGTCAGCATGGGCAGGGAATAATGCAAAGTACCGGTGGCCGTCACCAGATTGACCCCTGGCTTACGCCCCATCAGGTCAGCGGTCTTTAGATCAACCCGGTCAATCGCGTGGACATCGCCCGCAACAATCGCGGAGGTGCGTGCGTTTTGGTCGATTATCGAAAGAAGCTCGACCGTATCAACATGACCGACGTCATCTGACCAGTGGTTTGCGTGCCGTGACAGCAAAGTGCTTACGCCAGCCTGATAGTTATCGATCTTATAGGCACCGCAGCCGACAAGATCCTGCCAGTTCATGGAGCCATCTTCATTGGCCGGCATAACGGGCAGGTGATAGTCGGTCATGATGAAGGGGAAGTCAGCGTTGCCAGCATCAAGCTCTACGACGATGATGTTATCGCCGTCCGCCTTCAGGTCTTTTACTGACGCGACCAATGGCGCCGCAGCAGATGTTGAACCTTCACCACGGTGGTGGTTGATTGATGCTATGACATCACTCGCCTTCACAGTGCGGCCATTGTGGAATTCCAATCCATCGCGCAGCTTGAAGGTCCAGGTTTTTGCATCTGATGATGCGTCCCAAGATTCCGCGAGTGATGGTTCAAGGCTGCCGTCTCCGCCAATCTGCGTCAGATATCCCTGATATCCGCCAAGCGACAAGCCGATCGTGTAGCCGTTTTCAATGATGCCTGGGTCCAGTGCATCAGTGGTCGAGCCGTGGCCCTTGGCCACCTTCAAGTGCCCACCTTTCTTGGGCGTCGAAGCGTAGACTTTATCGGCCGCGACAGACAATGCTGTCACGCTCACCCCAGCAGCCAAACCTTGCTGCATAAAGCTTCGTCGTGAAACTCTATTTTCTTTCAGTTGCTTGGACAGTCCTTTTAGTGCATCCATGTCATCCTCCCTTGATGTTTTGGACTTGTTATAAATAAGGCCGCGTCATTGCGCGGCCTCTGTTAATTCTTGTCTGACTGTTGGGTGGTTGCTGGCGCTGGATAGGTGCAAGGCCGCCCCCAACAGTGTATTGCACCCCGCCTCCAGATGTTCGGGCTCAGCGCTTTCGGCCTCGTTATGGCTCAACCCATCCTTGCAGGGCACAAACACCATCGCAGTCGGCACTTTGCGCGCCACCTGACAGGCGTCGTGCCCTGCCCCGGAAACCATAGTTCTGTTGGGATAACCTGCGGCATCAGCGGCGTTCTGGATGGCGTCCACACAGGCCTGATCAAAATGAACCGGCGGATTGTGCCAGATCATGTCCAGATTAATCTGCGCCTCAGTTTCCTGCGCCACGGCTGCCCTGAGAGCGGCATCCATTTTGGTCAGCACCGCATCATCCGGATTGCGAAAATCAATGGTGAAACGCACTTCGCCTGGAATGGTATTGCGTGAATTGGGCATGACATGCATTTCGCCTACGGTACCAACGCTATGGGGAGCATTGTCCAAGGCGATCTGCTGAACCACCAATACCAACTTGGATGCCGCAATCAGCGCATCCTTGCGCCCTGCCATCGGGGTAGAACCGGAGTGCGCGTCACGCCCTGAAACAGTGACATCATACCAGCGCTGACCCTGCCCGCCGCTGACGACACCGATCATCTCATCATGCGCCTCTAGTATCGGCCCTTGTTCGATATGGGCTTCAAGAAAGACCCCCATAACGTGTTCACCGCAGGGCTCTTCCCCGGCGTATCCAATCCGCTCAAGCTCGTCGCCAAAGGTCTTGCCCTCCGCATCTGTGCGGCTCAGCGCGAAGTTCAGATCAAACAGGCCAGCATAAACGCCAGAACACAACATTGCCGGGGCAAACCGCGCACCCTCTTCGTTGGTCCAGTTAACCACTTCGATAGGCGCGTCGGTTTCTAGCCCCAGATCATTCAGCGTCCGAATGATTTCTAATCCAGCCAATACGCCATAAACCCCGTCGAACTTACCGCCATGCGGCTGCGTATCAAGATGGCTACCGATCGCAATCGGCGGCAGGGAATCGTCTCGTCCGGGCCGTCGCGCGAACATATTCCCCAGCTGGTCGAAATGAACTGTACAGCCTGCATTACGGCACCAATGCGCAAACAATTCACGCGATTCACGATCACCATCAGTCAAAGTAAGGCGGCCACAGCCGCCCCCCGGAAGCGCATCAATCTTGGCCATCTCCATGATGGTATCCCAAAGACGTGCGCCATCTATCCGTGGTGTGTTGGTCATGCATCCTCCCGGCAGAGCGCCTGACTGAGACAGTGTACACCACCCCCGCCAAGAGTAAACATCGACATATCAGGGTCATAGACCTCGAAGCCCAAGGCCTTCAACTTGGCGTTCAGCTCATTCGCCCCGGCCATCGACAATACCTTGCCGTCACCCAGTGCCACTAGGTTCACTCCAAGGTTTTTCGCCTCGCGATACTCGACTTCGACAATATCGATACCCCAGCTACGCACGACGTCGACCAACCATGGCTCCATCGCATCGACACAGGCCACCGCCAGATTATCCGCCAGCGGCACTATCAATCCATCCATATGCACAAATTCACGACTGATCGGTGCAACGACAGCTTCCCAACCTTCGGCGCGAACAAAGTCGGCCACTTGTTCACTGCCTTCTTTTTCAGAGCGCTCGCCACAATAGCCGATCAGCACCTTACCCGGCGCGATGATGTTGAAATCGCCGCCTTCGAAATGCCCGGCAGTGGCAAATTTCCAGATCGGAATGTCATGGTCTTGGTAGAACTTGATCACGGTGGCATAATCCGCGCGGCGGCATTTCAACTGCATGTGGCAGACCAGCGGTCCCCATGGCGTCATGGCCGAGCTGTCGCGCGCAAAAAAGTTCCGATGCAGCGCTTGATCAGCGTCCAAATAGTGGCAGGTAACACCGTTTTCTTCGTAGATCGAAACCATCTCGGCATGTTGTTTCATCGCCAGTTGCAGATCAAACCGAACACCGGTTTTGTCCGCATTTGCCAAGGTGCGGCCGATCAGCGGCCCTGCCTCAACCCAACGGTAGTATTCAGGCTTGCCCAGCAAGACATCCGTCAGTTTGGCATGGTCATTGTTGATGCCCCATTTCGACAGAATTTTGGCCCCGTCCTTCATGACATATCCTTTTGTGCGAGAGTTCATCTTGCCTTGCAGATTGACATGGCAAATTCCTGCAATAAATTACAAATAAAGAAATCTTACTTGCATAAATATACACGCAATGTTGCCACCAAACCTTTCAAAAGCTGACCTACACTTGCTGCACGTGTTCACCGCCGTGGTGGATGCGCGAGGCTTCTCTGCGGCACAGATCGAATTAAACGTGTCCCCATCGACCATTTCGCGGCAAATTTCCGATCTGGAGATTCGGCTGGGCATGAAGCTGTGTCAACGCGGGCGGTCCGGGTTTCGCGTCACAGAAAAGGGCGAACTCGTTTATCGCGCAGCGCAACGTCTGTTTGCTTCGATCCGTGAATTCACAGAGACGGTGGACGGGTCGCGCGGTAAGCTGGTTGGGAATCTTTCAATTGCCGTGATCGACAACTGGGTGTTCAACACACAGTCGCAGTTTTCCTCAGCGCTGCGCCAGTTTGTACAACAAGCCCCCGACGTAACGATTGAGCTCTATTCCCACGCACCGGATGATATGGAGTTGGCGGTTCAGGATGGGCGTGTTTCGCTGGGAATAGGTGTGTTTCACAAACACAAGGCCGGGCTAATTTATGAGACCATCGGCTTTGAAAAGATGGGGCTATATTGTGCCCAAGGTCATCCGATTTTCACTGTGAATGACATTGCCAAACACGAGGAACTCCTGAAGTCGTGTCAATACGCCAAGCGCGCCTATCTGCGCGAACGCGACGTCTCCCCTATTTCAAGGCAGTTAAATAGCACCGCGCTTGCGCATCAGATCGAAGGGATTGCGCATCTGATCCTGACGGGACGCTATGTCGGATACCTACCCGAACAATTTGCAAATGTCTGGGTGCGGGATGGCACCTTGCGAACGGTCGCAGGCGGGAAATTTGACCAACCGTCAGAGCTAAAGCTCGTCAAAAAGAAAGGCACGGATCTGAATTTGGTTGCACGTACTTTTGAGAACCTCGTGCGGGAACATTCAAATGGGTAGGCGATAAACGCCTATTCTTGTAAGTTTTTGTTATGATTTGCGACCTCATGCGCGATAGTCCCCCCAAAGTGTTAGAGCGATACAACCGGTCCGAGAGCTTTCAACGACACCGCAAAAGCTTTTGATTTTCAGGCAGGATTTACCTAGGCTGCAGCCATGACGCCAAGATACCTTCACCTAGATTGCAGAGTTCCAAAGCCCGATGAAACTCAGTGAAAACGACCTCGAAGAACTTGGCACGTGTATCGAGATGATTGGCCAACCAGAACTGCCCTCTACCATCTGTGATTTCTGCATGAAATTGTGTGAGGCGGAATCAGTGTACCTCAGCGCGTTTTTCGGCTCGGACAAACCGGCAGCGCTTTACACTAACCATGATCGGGCAGAGGTTCAGACCGCGCTGGAGATATACAACGATCTGGCCTACGTCGTTGACCCATTTTTCGACTACTTTCAAAAAGGCGGGCAAGATGCTGTTCTGCGCCTAAGCGATATAGCACCTGACAACTTCAAGAAAAGCGAATACTTCAATCAGTTCTATCAGGCCATGGGTCTGCGAGATGAATGCGGCCTCTTGGTCCGCTTCAGTGATAAAGCTGCTCTGTTTCTCTCAATTGGTGTTCATCAGAAGGGTGACCGCATACGACCAGCCAAACTGAAATCTGCCATGCCGTTGATCGCATCTGTTCTCAAACGTCATTGGACCGTGCTGACCCCAGAACGCACCGATAACACCACCCGGCTCGCCGCAGTGTTGGAAAGTGCCTTTGACGCGTTTGGAGCATCAATTTTAAGCCCGCGCGAAGGTGACATCCTTCGCTTGATCCTTAAAGGGCACTCGAGCAAATCTATTGCCCGAATTTTCGGCAATAGTCCCGAGACCATCAAAGTCCATCGCAGGCGGGCATATTCAAAACTAAACATCACTTCGCAGGGAGAACTGTTGTCGTTGTTCCTTGACGCCCTGCGATACACACCACTGAACAGTCAGGAAGACCCCTTGCTTCACTTGCAGGATGCGAAGAGCAAGGGATAGAAATCCTAGTTCAGCAGTTCCAATGTCGCGGACAGCAGAACATTTGCTCCTGCCCCAACATGTTCTGGCGTCGCGCTTTCTGCGGGGTTGTGGCTCAGACCATCCTTGCAGGGGATAAAGATCATCGTGGTCGGTGCCTTGCGGGCCACCATTAGGGCGTCATGACCGGCGCCTGAAATGATATTCAGATGCGAACAACCATGCTCTAACGCTCCATTCAGAACCGCTTTGACCAATTTTGCATCAAAGTCGACAACAGGCGAGTGCCAGATCTGATTAAGATCAAATTTAAGCCCTTTGTGGTCATCCATGACCGAGGCCAATATAGCCTCCAACCGCTCATTCATCGAGGTCAAGACTGCCTCGTCGGGGTGACGCAGGTCAATCGACATCTCGATCTGGCCGGGCACCACATTGCGGCTGCCGGGACACGTGTCAATCTGTCCGATGGTGGCACGTGCATGCTCATCTGTGCGACCAATCTCTAAAACTCCGGCGATGATCTCGGGCAAAGCCGCGACCGGATCGCGCCGCATGCCCATCGGAAATGGCCCCGCGTGCACTTCTTGCCCGCGAATGCTCACGTCGTACCAGCGAATGCCCTGCGCGCCGGTTACGACACCGATCGTCTTCTCAGTTTGCTCTAGGACCGGACCCTGCTCAATATGAAGCTCCAGATAAGCATGGATGTCTTTACCAGTCGGGTCGGCAAACCCGGAATAGCCATGGCGATCCAGCTCTTGCCCGACTGTGATACCTTCTTTGTCTGCTGCATCGCGCACCTGCGCCAGATCCAGCATGCCTGCGTAGACGCCCGAGCCCATCATCGCAGGAGCAAAACGTGCACCCTCTTCGTTCATCCAGTTGGCGATTTCAACTGGCCTGTTTGGCTTGATCCCTGCCTCACGAATACAGCGCACCACTTCAAGCCCGGCCAGCACTCCTAGAATGCCGTCATATTTACCACCCGTGGGCTGGGTGTCCAGATGGCTCCCCAGCACAATTGGTGACAAGCTGTTGTCCTGCCCGTCCAGCCGGGCGAACATGTTGCCAACCGCGTCATAGGAAATCTTCAGGCCAACTTGAACGCACCAATCGATGAACAGCTCTCGGCCGGATAAGTCGGTATCGGTCAAAGCCTGCCGGTCACAGCCCCCATCAGGGGTGCCACCGATATTGGCAATCTGCATCAGATTATTCCACAGGCGCGGGGCGTTGATTGTCAAAGTCATCAGGTTTCCTTTGAAAAAGCGTTTCTCCATCGGCGTCGCATCTGGAGAGATTTCAAGATCAGCGGTTGGGTTCAGCACTTCCTACGAAACCGCGAAGAAGTATTTCTTGAACGGTCCTTTGGCATCCCAATAACCGGTGAAACCCTTACGAAACAAGAAGGTATCGCCTGGGCCATAGGTCTCAGACGCGCCGTCATCTGTTGAAAGAGTCACTTCGCCACTCAGAACATGGCAGACTTCTTCGATGGGGCGGTTTTCGATGCGTTCCTTGTAGGTGCCGCATTCCCAGACGCCGGCGGTCACACCGTTTTCGCTAAAGAACATTGCGGCCGCCTCATCAGGTGCACCCGACACAACGTTCGCTAAGTCCACCAGACTGACCTTCGCCAGCTTACCGTTTGGTCCGTCGGGCAACATTTTTTCCATGTATTTCGCCATCAGATAATCCTCATTCTTGATATTCTGGTTTGGGGGAGCTTCGCGCGCAGTCACTCTTTCATGCGGTCGCGCAGCATGTAGTATTGATAGGTTGCCTCGGCCCCGATCTTGCCCAGAGGCCCAAAAGTTGAGGTCAGTCGGAATCGGTCAGCCAGCATCTTGTAGCGGGTATCGCCCTCTGCGATGGCTGCCGCCAGCAAGTCACCCGCGATGTTGGTAGCCGCGACCCCATGGCCACCAAAGGCCTGTGCATACCAGATGCCCGGACGCTCTTCACCGATCTGCGGCATCTTGTGGGCGGACCAGCTCATCAAGCCCTGCCACGCATAGTCAACCTTAACGCCTTCAAGTTGCGGAAAGACCTTCATCAGGTCGCCGTACAGCAGTTGATCCAGATCCTTGGGCTCATTCAGATTGACCGATACCCGCCCACCCCACATAAGGCGGCTGTCAATCATCGGGCGGTAGTAGTCAAAGGCAAAGCGAGTGTCGTAGATCGCATGGCGGTAAGTAAAGGCCTCATCCAACCGATCCCCCAAAGGCTCGGTCGCCATGACATAGGTGGCAATCGGCAGAGATGAGCGCACAAGCGGTTTGTAAAGCCCCTCAAGGTAGCCACCGCAGCAAATCACCAACCGTTTGGCTCGGATCACGCCATTAGGAGTGTGCACGATCTTAACCGGCCCATCCGGCTTAATTCGTGAGGCGGGCGTGTTGGCATAGATCTGCGCTCCACCCTTATGGGCCTCTTCGGTCAAGCCCAGCGCGTATTTCAATGGATGAAAATGAAAGGCCTTTTTATCCACCAGCGCGCCGTTGTAGCACTCGGATTTTACCACTTCGCGCAGCGCGTCCTTTGACATATAATCCAGTTCAACGCCAAAGCTATCGGCCATAAAAGTCTGATGGTCATTCTGGATCTTTTCATCCTTGAACCAGTTGCACAGCAGGACTCCATCCCAAATCGCTTCGCAGTCGATCTCGTAGGAATTGATGCGCTGGCGGATCAGTTCGATCCCTTCGGTGGTCAAGCCATAGAGCTCGCGCGCTTTCTGCGCGCCGACCGCCTTGATCAGCCCATGTTCATGCAGGGAAAAGCCGCCAAAGGCAAATCCGCCGTTGCGGCCGGAACATCCAAAGCCAATGCCCTGCGCATCAATCACTGCTATATCGGTGTGAGCCCGTTCCACCAACCCAAGCGCGGTTGACAAGCCCGCGTAACCACCGCCGATGATGCAGGTGTCAACTTCGATGACCCCAGCCAATGCCGGAAGGGACGCCCGATCGCTTGCCGTAGCAGCGTAATATGAGTTTGGATAGCTCACGCATTTCCCCCGAGGTTCATATTTCGCAAAAGTCGTGTGTCGGGGCGATGCCGCCGTCAACCGAAGTTGAGCTGACCCTATCGAAGGCAAATCACCCGCATCAGTCCCCCTTAATTGGTATGTCCCGCAACCGACTGAACAACATAACCAATTTGGGGCACTGTCCTGTAGGCGTGCGACCTCCTTATCCTCCGGCAACGGCTGAAATTTGCTCTCGGAGGTCCAAGACATGCTGCAAGATTGGCACGCAAATGCGCAAAAACTGAAACCCGAAACCCGTCTGTTGATTGACGGTAAATGGATAGAGGCCGGCGATGGCGGAAGCTTCGCTTCGATCAATCCAGCCAATGGGGCGCATGTGGCGGACCTTTCAGCGGCGACCGAAGCGGATGTGGCCAAAGCCACCGAAATTGCCAAGCAGCGTTTCGATCAAGGTGCTTGGTCTAATCGCCCGCTGCGTGATCGCGTGGCAACGCTCTATCGTTTTGCCAAGCTGGTTGAAGAGAATGCTGCGACCTTCGCGTTGTTGGACAGCATTGAGATGGGCAAGCCGATCTCGGAGATGCTGAACATTGATGTGCCTGGTTCAGTTTTGACACTGAAATTCATGGCAGAATGTGTCGACAAAATCGGCGGAACCTGCCCAACCACCAATTCTGACGCGCTGCACTACATTATGCGTCAACCGCTGGGCGTCGTGGGTGCCATTACACCATGGAACTATCCGATGATGATGGCCACCTGGAAGATTGCCCCTGCCCTTGCGGCGGGCAACAGCGTGGTGCTGAAGCCATCCGAGGACGCTTCACTCTCCTCGCTCCTGTTGGGCAAACTATTTCTGGAGGCTGGCGGCCCCGAAGGCGTGTTGAACGTAATCCCCGGTCGCGGCGCGGTTGCAGGCCAGGCACTCGCGCGTTCTATGCAGGTCGACAAGATCGCCTTTACCGGCTCTACCGGTGTCGGGCGTTTGATGCATGAATACGCCGCGCAATCGAACCTCAAGCGTGTCTCGGCCGAGTTGGGCGGCAAATCCCCACAGATCATTCTAGAGGATGTGCAGGATCTGGATGCCGTGGCCACCAAAGTGGCGCGTGGTTTGTTCGGCAATCAGGGCGAGGTGTGCTCGGCCGGCACGCGCATCCTGGTAGCCCGCCCAATCTATGATAATTTCTGCCAAGCCTTGGCCAAGGCCGCACCGCTGTATGAACCCGGCGATCCGCTTGATCCCGCCACCATCATGGGGCCGCTGGTCAATAAACCACACCAGCAAAAGGTGCTTGGATTCATCGATGGAGCAGTTGCTGAAGGGCATACGCAGGTCGTAGGTGGGGCGGCGCATGAGGCCGGTGACGCGGGTTGCTATGTCTCACCTACCCTCTTTGCTGGGCTTGATAATACCGCTCGCATCGCACGCGAGGAGATCTTTGGCCCGGTCGGGTGTGTAATTCCGCATGACGGACCAGACGATGCAGTGCGTATCGCCAACGACAGCCCCTATGGGTTGGCGGCAGGCATTTGGACCAACAACCTGACCGCTACCCACCAGATTGCCCGTGATCTGGAGTGCGGCATGGTCTGGGTCAACGGCTACATGAATGGCGACATGACCCAACCCTGGGGCGGTTGGAAAGAATCCGGTGAGGGGCGCGACAAATGCTTGGACGCCTTGCTGGAAAATACACAGACCAAGTCGGTCTGGGTCACGTTGGAAAGTTAAACGAATTGTGAGGGGTTTGACTGCCCCTCACGATGCCCATCCATTGCATCCAACTTGAAGCTATGAAACCCTTTGCCAAACAGAGGGGAACAGAATGCCAAACTGGACATTAATCACCGGCGCTTCCGAAGGTCTGGGTGTAGAATTTGCCCGCATCGCCGCTGCTGAAGGGCACGACTTGATCCTGACGGCCCGGTCCGAAGACAAACTGAATGCCTTGGCCCATGAATTGCGCAGCAACAATGTGCAGGTCGAGGTGATCCCCGTTGATCTGTCAGACATGGCGCAGGTGGAGAAACTCTGGGCGCAAGCCACTGAGGATCGGCAAGTCGATGTCCTAGTGAACAATGCGGGACTCGGACGGCACGGGCAGTTTGGAGATGGATCAGACTGGGCGCGTGAGTTGAGTTCCATACAGGTCAATGTTCTGGCACTCAGCTACTTGATGAAACAGGCCATTCCCCACATGCAAGGCGCGGGTGGCGGAAAAATTCTCAACGTGGCCTCGGTTGCGGGCTTCATGCCCGGCCCCAACATGGCCACTTATCATGCGACCAAGGCCTATGTGCTGTCTCTCACTGAAGCAGTCAGCGAAGAGCTGAGTGGCGGCAACGTGACCGTCACCGCCCTGTGCCCCGGCGCCACCCAAACAGCGTTTTTTGATGCCGCGGATATGGGTGGCGTGCGTCTGTTGAAGCTCAACCGTCCTGCCCGTGCTGATGCCGTAGCGCAAGCAGGGTGGAACGCCATGCAGCGCGGCAAACGTGTGATCGTTCCAGGACTGTTGAATAAGTTCTTCGCCTTTTCGCCACGCATCTCCCCGCGTCGCATGGTGACCTTGATCTCGAGCACGGTGATGGGCAAAGCGGGCGTTTAGATTGGAAGGTCTGGCCTCCTTCTTGCTGGCAGCCTTCGCGCTGACTGGCAGCCCCGGCCCCAATACGCTTAGCGCAGCGGCTGTTGGTGCGTCTTTTGGGCGGCTGAATGGTTTGAGGTATGTCGCAGGACTGAGCGCAGGCGTGGGCCTAGTGATTCTGATCGCCGGCACCGGCGTATCTGGCGCAGTAATGGCCCTGCCGGGTGTCGCCCCGGTCATCACAGCCTGCGCTATGGCGTATTTTCTCTATCTGGCATGCCGAATAGCAACCGCGCCGCCGCTTGGAAAATCGGCACAATATCAAACCTCAAAGGCCCCCATGTGGTACGTCGGGGTTTTTTTATCCCTTGCCAATCCCAAAGCCTATGCAGCGATGGGGGCCCTGTTTTCGGGGCATGTATTGCAGCCGGATCAGCCCGTCACCGACGCCTTGACCAAGGGTATTCTGGCATTGGCCGTCGTCTGCCTTGTTAATCTTATTTGGCTTTCCGTGGGGGCCGGTTTAGCGCGTTACTTGCAAAACCCACGCACCTCGCGATTGGTCAATGTCAGTTTTGCAGTTCTCTTACTTTTATCGATTGTTGCCGTCGCTCTGGGTTGAACTGGCGTGCATTTGTTAGCGCCACCACAATTGCATCTGTGCGCCCCCTCCCCTAGAAGCGGTCAGCATCAGTTTTTATCAGGCGGAGTTTGGACATGTCGAAACAGGATCAGCGCAACAAGATCGCAACTGGCGATGGCTTTATCGCAGCTTTGGACCAGTCCGGCGGATCCACTCCAAAGGCGCTCAAACTGTACGGTGTTGAGGCTGATCAATACGGCTCAGACGCTGAAATGTACGATATGATCCACGCCATGCGGTCGCGCATCGCCCAATCGCCTTCATTTGGTGGTGATCGTATCGTTGGTGCAATCCTGTTTGAAATGACCATGGACCGTCAGATCGACGGCAAGCCATCAGCCACCTATCTATGGGATACCAAGGGTGTCGTGCCCTTCCTGAAGGTCGACAAAGGTCTGGCAGAAGAATCCGACAGCGTGCAACTGATGAAGCCAATGCCAGAGCTGGGCGCCCTACTAGACCGCGCCAACGACGCCGGCATCTACGGCACCAAGATGCGCTCAGTCATCAACGCTGCCTCCGAAAGCGGGATCGCCGCCATCGTCGCGCAACAGTTCGAAGTTGGCAAAGAGATCCTTGCCAAGGGCCTGATGCCGATCATTGAACCGGAGGTGACCATTTCCATCGCAGACAAGACCGCGGCTGAAGACATCCTACTGGCCGAAATCACCAAGCAGTTGGACGCGCTTCCCGAAGGTCAGGAAATCATGCTCAAGCTGACCCTGCCTGAAACCGCTAATCACTACAAACCGCTGGTCGATCACCCAAAGGTTTTGAAAGTTGTCGCGCTTTCTGGTGGCTACAGCCGTGAAGAGGCCAACGACCGCCTGTCGCAAAACACAGGCATGATCGCCAGTTTCTCGCGCGCTCTGACCGAAGGCCTGAGCGCCCAACAAAGCGATGCCGATTTCAACGGCACGCTGGGCGAAACCATCGCGAGCATTCACGCGGCTTCGGTTGCGGGTTAAACGCACGCACACCGAAATTTGCGTCTGATTGACAGTTAACCCCGCCTCTTTGGCGGGGTCATTTGTTTAAAAACCTTTACTCCGTCTTGATCACTCTTTGCGTTTCTCGCAAAATCCGCATAGCTATTCATGCCATAGAGACATCGCCCAGATGAGCAACCGATTCAGCAAAACGCCCGAACCACCCTATTACGCTGTGATCTTCACCAATCAGTTGAGTGCCGAAGACGAAGGTTATGAGGCCATGGGCGACAAGATGTTTGAACTCGCGTTGGAGCAACCTGGTTGCTTGGGGGCTGAAAGCACGCGCGACAACACAGGGCTGGGTATCACGGTCTCCTATTGGGCAGATGAAGAGGCACTGTCCACTTGGAAGGCCAATGCCAAGCACCTAGTCGCACAGAATATGGGAATAGAGAAGTGGTACAGCCACTACGAGCTGCGCGTGGCCAAGGTTGAACGCGCTTATTCGGGGCCCAAAGGGCGGTCGGTGAAATAGATTTTGACGTGAGCTGTTTTTTTACTGCTCGGACCCCACCGTATTCTTGGACAAGGCGATGTTGATCAATTCAGTAAATATTGCAATCCCATGCTCCAACAGTTCATCTGGAAAGTCATAATCTGGATTGTGCGAATCAGGGCGCCCTTCTCCTGCCCCCAATCCAAACATTGCTCCCTCGTATCTTTGGGTGATCTCACCAAAGTCTTCACCCCAGCGAAAGGCGTGATCGATCACGTGAAACGAATGGGCCGTGTTCTGCGCAGCCTGTTTCCTCATCCGGCTAGAACAACAACACCACTCGACCACTGATAGGACGTTCAGATAGGCCCTGTGCCAGACCCGGCAGAATCGTCATGTGCCCGTCATGCACGCAATTGTGTCTAACTCCATCGTAAAGGAATCGATACGGTAGATTTTGATTGATCTCACGGATGGGCAAGGCATTCAGTTCAGCCCGGACCATCACCCTTTGCCCAGGCCTTGCACCGTTATATACGGCAGCAAACCCTGCGCCGAACAACGGAACAATTTCGTCCGCTGGCGCATGTGTTTCCAGAAACTGGCGTAAGTGTTTTGAAGTCTCCGTTTCCGAACGTCACGCCTCGGGGTGTGCATGAATCCAGTGGCGGAGCTCGAAAAGTTTGGGCAGGTCAATCTTCGCGCCGGTATCTTTCAAGTTTCGCTACTCACTTCTCCGAACTCTGTTCGAAAAAGGTCGTTCTGTCCAGAGCCATACACTTAGCATCAAAGTACTCAAAGCAGTCCGATTTCACCGGACAAATATTAATTTGATCAAATTATTGAATCCAGCTAGTGTCGCCACAAATCAGATGGGATGCATCACATGGACCTGAGCGAATATCATACTTTCCGCGTGGCAGGCTGCGACCTCAATGGCCAGATGCGGGGCAAGCGTGTTCCCGGAAGCTATGCTGCAAAACTGGACAAGGGGGCGGTGCGCATGCCGCTCTCAGCGCTCAACGTTGATATTGCCGGGGCGGACATTGAAAATTCTCCGTTGGTCTTTGAAACCGGCGATGCCGATGGCATTTTGAAGCCCACAGATCGCGGGGCGGTCCCGCTGCCGTGGCTGAGCAGTGAACAAGCGCTGGTGCCCATGGGCATGTATTGGGAGGATGGCCGTCGGTTCGAAGGCGACCCGCGTCATGCGCTTGTCGATGTGTTAGAGCGGTACAGAGCCAAAGGCTGGACCGTGATTGCCGCAACGGAATTAGAATTCACCTTGGTGGATGATCGAGATGGTGCCTTGACCCCCGCGCGCAACCCGTTCACCGATCGCACGCTGGAAACGCCCGAGGTCCTGTCGCTGACCCAGATGGATTACTTTGATGATTTCCTCTCGAGTCTATATGAGGGATGCATCGCAATGGGCATCCCGGCGCAAACCACGACCAGCGAGGCGGGCATTGGCCAGTTTGAAGTCACTCTGAACCATCAGGATGCCATGCGTGCCTCAGATGATACGTGGCTTTTCAAGGCGCTGATCCGCGGTTTGGCCCGCAAGCATGGCTTTGCCGCAACCTTTATGGCCAAACCCTTCGCCGATGATGCCGGAAACGGTATGCATATGCATTTCTCAGTTCTGGATGCGGACGGTCAGAACGTCTTTGACAATGGCGGAGAAGAAGGTAGCGAAACTCTGCATCACGCCATTGCCGGTTGTCTGCAGGCAATGCAGGCCAGCACGCTTATATTTGCCCCACACGCAAACAGTTACGAACGACTTGTGCCCGGAGCGCACGCGCCAACCAGTATTTGCTGGGGCTATGAAAACCGCACCGTCGCCGTGCGCGTTCCTGGAGGTGCACCCGTAGCCCGCCGGATTGAACACCGCGTCGCCGGCGGGGACATCAACCCCTATCTGAACTTTGCCGTCGTGCTGGGCGCTGCGATCTATGGGGTCGAAAACCAATTACAGCCTCCTGCACCGGTCAGCGGAAATGCCTATGAGCAGGACCTTCCGCAGCTTGCCTCAAGCTGGGATCATGCAATTGAGCTGTTCGAAACGGATGCAATCATCGCCGATATTTTCCCGTCAGGGCTGATCCGCAACTTTGTGATTTCAAAGCGTCAAGATCAGCGGGTCATGGCAGGCACCCCTGCAACCGATCACTGGAGAACCTATCTCGAAACCGTGTGACCTGTGCTAAGCTCCAAAAATGGGGCTTGCCTTATGACGCAGAGTCGGCCAATTTGCAATTTGATCAAATTATGGAGTTCCCATGAAAATCGGCATCCTGATGACAGGACACGCCCTCCCTGAAGTCCAAGCAGACCGCGGGGATTATGATTCAATGTTCGCCAAGCTGTTGGAAGGATACGGCTTCGACTTTGAAACTTACGACGTTGTGAACGAGTCTTATCCCACCCGTCCAAAAGAAATGGACGGTTGGATCATAACCGGGTCAAAACACGGCGCTTACGAAGATCATCCCTGGATTCCGCCGCTTGAAGAGTTCATTCGCGCCACCTACGCAGCAGATGTGCCAATGGTTGGCATTTGCTTTGGCCACCAGATCATCGCGCAGGCACTTGGCGGCAAGGTCGTGAAATTCGATGGTGGCTGGGCTGTTGGCGGCACCAATTACGATATCGAAGGGCAAGATCTGAACTTGAATGCCTGGCATCAAGATCAGGTTATTAAATTGCCCGAAGACGCCAAGGTCATTGGCTCAAACGATTTTTGTGCCAACGCGGCTCTGATGTACGGAAATACGATTTATACCATTCAACCCCATCCTGAGTTTGACGCAAAGATCATGGAGCACCTGATCAATCTGCGCGGCAAAGGGCTTTTGCCCGAGGACCAATTGGACTCTGCGACGCAGAAACTCTCGAAGGTGACAAATAGCAATGTGATTGCCGACCGCATCGCGCGGGTATTCAGGCAGGAGGCTTAAGATGAAAAACTGGACAAAACAACTGCCGACACCGGCGCAAGATTATCTGGATGGTAAACGTCTGGACGAGGTGGAATGCATCATTTCAGACCTGCCCGGGATCGCCCGCGGCAAGGCCGTGCCTGCCACGAAGTTTATCAAGCAAGACTATTTTCACCTGCCGGATTCGATCTTTTACCAGACCATCACTGGTGATTGGGGCGAAGCGGCCGATGACGATGGCTTCATCGAAAAAGACATGATCCTGCGACCTGACTTTGAAACTGCCACGGCTGCCCCGTGGACGGGTGACTGGACGTTGCAAGTGATCCACGATGCCTATGATCGCGATGACAATCCGATCCCGTTTTCACCACGTAACGTGCTAAAGCGCGTCGTTCAGCTTTACCATGATAAAGGCTGGACCCCTGTTGTGGCCCCGGAAATGGAGTTTTTCCTTGTCGCGCGCAACATTGATCCTGCTCAGGAAATCAAGCCAATGATGGGCCGTTCTGGGCGTCCGGCTGCGGCACGTCAGGCCTATTCGATGACGGCTGTCGACGAATTTGGTCCGGTGATTGACGACATCTATGATTTTGCCGAAGCACAGGGGTTTGAGATTGACGGTATCACCCAAGAAGGTGGCGCTGGTCAGTTGGAAATAAACCTATTGCACGGCGACCCGGTAAAGCTGGCCGATGAGGTGTTCTATTTCAAACGCCTGATCCGCGAGGCCGCGTTGCGTCACGATTGTTTTGCCACCTTCATGGCTAAACCGATCGAAGACGAGCCCGGCAGTGCCATGCATATCCACCATTCGATATTGGATCTTGAAACCGGTGAAAACATCTTCTCCAATGCTGACGGCAGCGCCACGGACGCGTTTTACCATTTCATCGCAGGCATCCAGAACCATATGCCAGCCGGTCTGGCTGTGATGGCCCCTTATGTGAACAGCTACCGCCGCTATGTGAAAGACCACGCCGCCCCAATAAATTTGGAGTGGGCGGGCGACAACCGCACGACAGGCATTCGTGTGCCGCTATCTGGCCCCAAGGCGCGCCGGGTTGAAAACCGCATTGCCGGGATGGATTGCAATCCCTATCTGGGCATCGCTGTTTCACTGGCCACGGGCTATCTCGGCTTGATTGAGCAATCCAAACCGCGCGACGAATTCAAAGGCGACGCATACGAGGGTGATGGCGATATCCCGCAAGTGATGGGCGAAGCTCTTGATCTGTTTGACGGGGCAAAGGCCTTGCATGAGGTCTTGGGCCCTGAATTTGCACGGGTTTATTCCATCGTGAAACGCGCGGAATACGAAGAGTTCTTGCAGGTCATCTCGCCTTGGGAGCGTGAACATCTACTGATGAACGTGTAAACCAATGGCCCTCAATCTGCTGTTCACCAATGACCGCAAAGGTCATTACCCTGAGAGCTGGTATGCCAACAGCACTGCCTTGCCCGAAGAACGATCGGCGCTGACTGGGGATACCCGGGCGGATGTTTGTGTTGTTGGCGGCGGGTACACCGGCTTGTCGGCAGCACTACTTCTGGCGGAAAAGGGCTTGAATGTTGTGCTGCTTGAAGCGCACCGCGTTGGCTTTGGTGCTTCGGGCCGCAATGGCGGGCAGCTCGGCAGTGGGCAACGGGCAGATCAGGAAAGCATTGAAAAGTGGGTTGGGCAGGACGATGCGCGCAAGCTCTGGGATCTGGCGGAAGATTCAAAATCCCTCGTCAAGTCACTGGTTTCAAAACATAATATTGACTGCCACTTGAAACCCGGCATTGCGCATATGTGTTTTTCGCAAAAGGAAGTGCGTGAAGAGCACGACTATGCCAACTTTCTGGAAGAGCGTTACGGCTACACCGAGAATCAAAAGCTTGATCATGACGCCGCGCAAAAAATCTGCCCATCCCCGGCCTATGTTGGGGGCAGTCTGGACATGAGTGCGGGGCATTTGCATCCGCTGGCCTTTGCCATTGGTTTGGCGAGGGCGGCAGAGGCTGCAGGCGTGAGAATTTACGAAAAAACGCTTGTTTCCAAAATCATACCGGGCGTTCCCGCCCGTATAGAAACTGAGAAGGGTACGGTCACAGCCGACCATATCATTCTGGCTTGCAATGGCTATCTGGGCGGATTGGAAAAGAAAGTCGCATCACGCGTGATGCCGATCAACAACTTCATCGCAGCGACGGAACCGTTAGGAGATGAAGCGACCAAAGTGCTGACGCAGGATATCGCTGTGGCCGACAGCAAGTTCGTTGTGAACTATTTCCGTCTGAGCCATGACAAACGTCTGCTGTTTGGTGGCGGCGAAACCTACAGCTACCGGTTCCCCAAGGATATTGGCGCGCTTGTGCGCAAGCCAATGACGGAAATTTTCCCACACCTTCATGACATTAAGATCGATTTCGCTTGGGGTGGGACATTGGCCATAACGATGAAACGCATGCCGTATCTGGCGCGTATTCAGCCCAATATTCTCAGCGCGTCTGGCTATTCCGGGCATGGGGTTGGTACGGCGACTCATGCCGGGCATTTGATGGCTGAAGCGATTGCCGGAGAGGCCTCGGGCTTTGAAACCTTCTCGCGTATTCCAACCATGCCCTTCCCCGGCGGACCGGCCTTGCGTCCACCGCTGCTGGTGCTGGCCATGAGCTGGTACGCCCTGCGGGATCGGTTGGGAATCTAACAGAAATTTTTGTACAACCTGTACAAGTTTCACGTGGGTTTTGTACAAAACTTTGCCAACGTCCCATTTGAGCGCCACGAGGTCGCAATTCAGATATTGCCGATCTGCAGTCGTGATAATTTGGTCCTGTAAGGTGCTGCATCGCCCCGGGCTGTGCAGAGAATTGGGAAGCCGGTAGAATTCCGGCACTGCCCCCGCAACGGTAACAAAGGTAAGGGCGCGACACACCGCCACTGGGACGAGGAACCCCGGGAAGGCGTCGCAACCGGCGAAAGCCCCTTTCAAGTCCGGAAACCAGCCTTGCATAACGTCAAATCGCGGGTGGCGATGCGGGCGGGTGGTTTGGGTGCCGGTCCTCGTCTGTGCCCCAGCACTTGGCCGTGCCGCTTCCTGCCCCAGCAAAGCCGCGGGGTGCGGCAGGAGAGCCAAAATGAACCCCACTACATCCGAGCTGCTGGCCCGGCGCAAACAAGGCCATGCGCTGGAGCAAGCCTTTTACACCAGTCCTGAAGTCTATCAGGCCGATCTGGAAAGCATTCATTACCGCGAATGGCTGTTTGCCATTCCCGCCTGCGAGCTGGAAAAGCCGGGCAGCTTTGTTACTCACAAAGTAGGCGCATATCGCGTGATCATCGTGCGCGGCGCCGATAACCAGATCCGGGCGTTTCACAATGCATGCCGCCATCGCGGTTCAATCATCTGCAAAGTGGCTAAGGGTCATGCGCCGAAACTGGTCTGCCCTTATCATCAATGGACCTATGAACTAGACGGTTCGCTGTTGTGGGCGCGCGAAATGGGACCTGACTTTGACCCCAGCCAGCATGGGTTAAAAACCCTGCATTGCCGCGAGTTGGCCGGGTTGGTGTACATCTGCCTGGCCGATGAGGCACCGGATTTCGATACCTTCGCCGATATCGCCCGCCCTTATTTAGAGTCTCATGATTTGGGCAACGCCAAGGTCGCTTTCGAGAGCACGATTGTTGAGAACGGCAACTGGAAACTGGTCTGGGAAAACAATCGCGAATGTTATCACTGTGGCGGAAATCACCCGTCACTGTGCCGAACCTTTCCCGATGATCCATCGATCACCGGAATCGAAGGAGGTGAAACGCCACCGAAGCTGCAGGCGCATTTCGACCGTTGCGAGACCGCGGGCCTGAAGGCTGAGTTTTATCTGCACGGTGACGGCCAGTATCGCCTCGCTCGTATGCCGCTCAATGAGGGCGCGGAAAGCTACACGCTGGACGGAAAGGTAGCCGTGCGCCGCTGGCTGGGGCGCGCACCTTTTGCAGATGCGGGTAGTCTTTTGAAATTCCATTACCCAACCACATGGAACCACTTCCTGTCGGACCATTCGATTGTGTTTCGCGTGACTCCTGTTAGCCCGACCGAAACCGAGGTGACCACCAAATGGCTGGTGCACAAGGATGCTGTTGAAGGCGTGGATTATGACCTGACACGGCTAACCGAAGTTTGGATGTCCACCAATGACGAAGACCGTCGCGTGGTTGAGGACAACCAGCAGGGCATCAATAGCCCCGCCTATGTCCCCGGCCCTTATTCACCAACGCAGGAAAGCGGCGTGATCCAGTTTGTGAACTGGTATTGCGACATGCTGGCCGAACGACTGGCCCCTGAAACCATGGCAGCGGAGTAAGTCATGAACGATCTGAGCCCCTCAATCGCATCCGCGACCTGGCAGGATTCCGAAATGCTGGAATGTGTTTCGGTCGTGCCGGAAATGCCAAACACGGCCAGCTTCTCCTTTCGCGCCCCGTCGGGGGCGCTGTTTGCCTATCAGCCGGGGCAGTTTCTGACGCTTGAGATTCCAGCCCCCGGTCAACCGGGTGGCGTGGTGCATCGCACCTATACAATCTCTTCGTCGCCGTCGCGGCCCCGGTCGATCACCGTCACCGCCAAGGCACAGCCGGATAGTATCGGAACGCGTTGGATGCTGGACAATTTGAAGCCGGGGATGCGAGTCAAGGCGCTTGGCCCGGCCGGTCTGTTTACCAATGATGGCAGTGCGGCGCGAAAGTTTCTGTTCATTTCCGCCGGATCGGGCATCACGCCGATGATGTCGATGACCACCTGCATGTGGGACGAAGGGCAGGATCTGGATGTGGTGTTCATCAACTGCGCACGCCGCCCATCCGAGATCATCTTTCGCCAGCGGTTGGAACAGATGGCCAGCCGGACCTCGGGGTTGGATCTGAAGTTTGTTGTCGAAGAGCCTGATCCGTATCGGCCTTGGAGTGGCTACCAAGGCCAGTTCAATCAGCTGATGCTAGGCCTGATGGCACCGGATTATCTGGAGCGTGAGGTCTATTGCTGTGGACCAGAGCCATTTATGCAGGCGGTGCGGGATGCGCTGGCCGGGCTTGGCTTTGATATGGATCGTTACAATCAGGAGAGCTTTGGAGCACCGGTTGAAACCGAAGCGGATCAGCCTGAGTTGGATGATGTCATTCCGGATGACGACAGCAAGGCCGAGATTGTGTTCTCAACCTCGGGCGTGACCGCGAAGGTGGCGGAAACCGATACCGTTCTGGGGGCGGCGCGGGCTTCGGGACTGAACATTCCGTCCGGCTGTACCTTTGGCGTTTGCGGCACCTGCAAGATCAAGAAAACCGCGGGCGAGGTGCATATGGTGCACAATGGCGGGATATCCGAGGATGATATCGAGGCCGGTTATATTTTGGCCTGTTGTTCCAACCCGATTGGACGCGTCGAAGTCGAGATCTGACGCTTTACAATGAGCATGAGGGGCGTCTTATTGGCTGCCCCTCGTACGTTGCCGGCAAATCGACCTGCTCCTCCGGAGCTTCCTGATACGAAACCTCAACCTCTGGACTGTAGACACCTAATCAATCATGCTCTGTGTATCGAAGCTTCTCATAGCCAGTTAAGCAAAGCCTACTTAGGAGAGAAACATGTCGTACCGGTTGAGTTTGGCTACTTTGGTCTTCGTTGCAAGTGCAGGGTCATCTGCGGCTGAAGCGACCCTTGCCGTATCACTCAATCTGGGAAAAGACAGCAGCTTTAATTCTACGGAATACAAATGCGAGAATAACACAAGCCTTTCCGTGAAATATGTAAACGCCGGGGTAAACTCCCTTGCCATCATGCCCATTGAAGATGAAAATCGCATATTTGCGGCTGTTATTGCAGGCTCCGGCGTCCGGTATATGTCCGGCCCTTATACATGGTGGATCAAGGGAAAGAACGCCATGTTAGAAAATGTAATGGATGATGGTGAGCCAGTTAATTGCGCCGCTAAAGATTAACATCCTGAAATTTTAATAAAAATCACTCTACATAACTACCGTTTTACTGTGGTTCCTCCGCATTTCGGAGGAACCTCGCTTGTGTTTTGCGACGGGCAATAAAACAGTTGGATTCTACATTTATGTCCTATAGATCTTCGGGTTATCCGAAACTGTCATTCAGGAAACCGAAATGAGCAGCGCCCCTAACGTCTATGACGCTGAGCCAATCCCAGAAACTGTCCGTGCTGAAATCGACCAGATGCTGCAAAGCGGCGATCTGTTTCGTTATACCGCGCCGGAAAATGCACCGGTTGCACTTTTGGAGCGTGAATTCGCCGAGATGATGGGCACGCGTTATGCGCTGGCGGTGAGCAGCTGCTCCGCTGCACTGTTCCTCTCGCTCAAGGCGCTGGGCCTGCCCCGGGATGCCAAGGTGCTGATCCCGGCCTTTACCTTTGCTGCAGTGCCGTCGTCGGTAGTGCATGCCGATTGTATTCCGGTGTTGTGCGAGGTGGGCGACAACTACCGCATCGACATGGCTGATTTTGAAGCCAAGCTGAACGACGTGCAGGCGGTGATCATCAGCCATATGAGGGGGCACACCTCGGACATGGATGCGATCATGGCGCTGTGTGACGCCAAGGGCGTGCCTGTGGTCGAGGATGCGGCACACTCGTTGGGCACCGTCTGGGGCGGGCGTAAGGTCGGCACCATTGGGCGTGTGGGGTGTTTCAGCTTTCAATCTTATAAGCTGGTCAACGCCGGCGAAGGTGGCATTCTGATCACCGATGATGCCGATCTGATTGCCCGCACGGTGATCATGTCGGGTGCGTATGAGCATAACTGGGCCAAGCATTTCACAGACACAGATGATGTGCTGAAGGCGGCTTTTGCCAAATGGCAGAACCAGTTGCCACTGTATAACCTGCGGCTGAACAACCTGTCCGCGGCAATCATCCGGTCGCAATTGCCTGAAGTAGCGCGCCGCGTAACTGACGGCCGGGCCAATCATGACTATGTGGCGGGCCGGTTGAACACCTCTGCCTGGATGCAGGTGCCCGAGAAACTGGCCCCCGAAGAGCGCGCGCCGGATTCGATTCAGTTCAATCTGGTGGGGCTGAGCGAAGACGAAACCCGTGCGTTTGCGGTTGCTGCCGCAGAACGTGGCGTAAAAGTGCAGGTCTTTGGCCTGTCAGCAGACAACGCGCGTGCGTTTTGGAATTGGCAGTTTTTGCCCGGAGACACACCCACCCTGCCCCAGACCCGTGCCATGCTAATGAAGGCCTGCGACGCCCGCCTGCCTGCGCGACTGACTAAGGCTGATCTGGATGCGGTGTCTGACGCCCTGTTGCGGGCGGCTGAGGACGTGATGGGCCGGGCACAGGCCTACGGCACCTAAGGTCTTGACTCTTTGACGTAATCGTTGCTCAACTGCCCGAATGAGCAACGATACATTCCCCAATGGTGCAGCCTGGATCAAAGGAGAGGTTGTCCCGATTGAACAAGCCGCGATTGGCGTGACCGATTGGGCAGTGACCCATTCTGATGTGACTTATGATGTGGTGCCGGTTTGGGACGGCGCGTTTTTCCGGCTTAATGACTATCTGGGTCGCTTTGAGGCGTCGATGCGGGCCTACCGTATGGACGTGGGCATGGACCGATCGCAGATTGCAAGCGCGTTGCACGACATGGTGGCACGGTCCGGGCTGAAACAGGCCTATGTCGCGATGGTCGCCGCACGGGGCACGCCGCGCATTGCCGGAAGCCGGGACCCGCGCGATTGCGACAATCACTTTTATGCGTGGTGTGTGCCCTATATCCATGTGGTGAAGCCCGAGGTCGCCGCGGCGGGGGTAAGCCTGTATATTCCGGACAACGTCCATCGCATTCCGGACCAAAGCCTGAACCAACGGGTGAAGAATTACCACTGGGGGGATTTCACTGCGGCGTTGTTTCAGGCCAAAGATAACGGGTTTGAAAGCGCCCTGCTCACTGATGGGCATGGCAATCTGGCGGAAGGTCCGGGGTTCAATGTGTTTGCAATCTTCGGTGATAAAGTGGTGACGCCTGCGCAGCATGTTTTGCATGGCATCACCCGCCGCACCGCGCTGGAGCTGTGCCGCGAGAACGGTTTTGAGACCGAAGAACGCGCCTTGCCCTTGAGTGAGTTGATGGAAGCAGATGAAATGTTTCTGACCAGCTCCGGTGGCGGGATTTTCCCGGTGGCGCGTGTGAACGCGCATCACTTTTCAAACGGGGCTGCCGGACCGAAGGCAACCCAGCTAAGGGCCGCTTATTATGAACGGCTAAAGCAGCCGGGCTTTAGAACCGAAATAACTTACTAGCATCAGTTGACCTTGGCGGCAGCCTCGATCACGCCCGTGCTTTGGTTCTGCACCAGTACGACGACAGGCTGATCACCCTCAACGTTCTGGCTGAATTCCAAAGGCGCTGCAGTATCCCACTCATTAATCACCGATAGATCGGTCACTACATTGGCGTAGCTGATCGTGCGGCCTGCGTTTTCGCCAGATTTGATCTCGACTTTGTTGTCGGGGCTGTAGCGAACCAGTTGGACGGTCAGAGGATCGGAAAAGCTGGCCTCAGTTGTGGCTGCAATCTCAATCTGGTCGCCATCGCGGGTCAAGGTAAGCGCCACCGAAGGCTCCTTGTCCTGATGCATCTCGATCAGGTCGGTCACATCCATCGGGCGGTTGCCAACGACATGATCCTGACCGTTGATCACCATCTGCGGGGTATAGATCATCCGGCGCCCGCCTTTGCGCGCATAGCTGCGTTGGCGTGTAGTGTAATCCGGGTTGGCGAAGACATCTTTCCAACCGATATAATCCCAGTAATCCACATGCAGCGCCAGTGCGATCACATCCTCACGTTCCGCCAGCTTGTGCAAAAACGCATCTGCGGGTGGGCAGGACGAGCAGCCCTGCGAGGTGAACAGTTCCACCACGACAGGCTGATCCTGTGCGGCAACAGGGGCGGCCAACATCAGGCTGGCAAGAAGGCTGGCGATGGTGCGACGCATGGGTAATGATCCAATATCCGACTTTGAGTGTTTATAAACGTTAATCCGGCACTGCCGAAATAACCAATCAAGGTTTCGCGAGAGATGTGTGATTTCCCGAAACAATTATTTTTGTGTGCAATGGTATACAAATTAACCATCTCCCTCTTGATCCCCTCTCGCAAATGGGTCAGAAGCAAGCCAGCCGATCCTGCGCCTTTAATGTGAAAGGAATGCCAAATGCCCATTACCGTCGGACATGACACTGCCAAGACACGCAAAACCCTGAGTGTG
The DNA here is from genome assembly GCF_900172335.1 of Roseovarius albus. Taxonomy (GTDB): domain Bacteria; phylum Pseudomonadota; class Alphaproteobacteria; order Rhodobacterales; family Rhodobacteraceae; genus Roseovarius; species Roseovarius albus. Next base: position 125,425 of record NZ_FWFX01000001.1, on the reverse strand, counting down.
AATCGCCAATCCGTCTCTTATTATTCCATCGCCGCCGCCGAAGAAGCCGGTCTTGGAAACTTTTCCCGCCTACCCGCCGCGCTGCGAGTCGTGTTAGAAAACATGCTGCGCTTTGAAGACGGCAAGACCGTCAGCGTGGATGACATCAAAGCCTTTTCTGAATGGGCTGACAAAGGTGGCAAAAACCCCCGCGAGATTGCTTATCGCCCTGCCCGCGTATTGATGCAGGATTTCACCGGAGTTCCGGCTGTGGTCGATCTGGCCGCGATGCGCGACGGGATTGTGGCGCTGGGTGGTGACGCACAGCAGATCAACCCGCTGAACCCGGTTGATCTGGTCATTGACCACTCGGTCATGATTGATGAATTTGGCAACCCACGTGCGTTCCAGATGAATGTGGACCGCGAGTATGAGCGCAACATGGAGCGCTATCAGTTCTTGAAATGGGGTCAAGGCGCGTTCAACAACTTCCGCGTTGTGCCGCCCGGCACAGGTATTTGCCATCAGGTGAACCTGGAGTATCTGGCGCAAACCGTCTGGAGCGACACGGACCAGAACGGTGACATGGTCGCCTACCCTGACACGCTTGTGGGCACCGACAGCCACACCACCATGGTCAACGGCATGGCCGTTCTGGGCTGGGGTGTCGGCGGGATCGAGGCCGAAGCCGCGATGCTGGGCCAGCCGATTTCGATGCTGATCCCCGAGGTTGTAGGATTTGAGCTGACCGGCGCGATGCTTGAGGGCACCACCGGGACTGACTTGGTTCTGAAAGTTGTCGAACTGCTGCGCGAGCGTGGCGTTGTTGGCAAGTTCGTCGAATTCTACGGCGAAGGTCTGGACCGTCTGCCATTGGCCGACCGTGCGACCATTGCCAACATGGCGCCAGAATATGGCGCGACTTGTGGCTTCTTCCCGATCGATGACGAAACCCTGCGTTACCTGCGCAGCACTGGCCGTGATGACGACCGTATTGCGCTGGTTGAAGCTTACGCCAAGGAAAACGGGTTCTGGCGTGGGGCGGACTATGCGCCGATCTACACCGATACCCTGCATCTGGACATGGGCACAATTGTTCCGGCCATTTCCGGCCCAAAACGTCCGCAAGACTATGTCGCGCTGACCGATGCCAAATCGGCGTTCACGCGCGAGATGGAAGAGACTTTCAAACGTCCGATGGACAAAGAGGTTGCGGTTGAAGGTGAGGATTACACGCTGTCATCTGGCGATGTTGTCATCGCTTCGATCACGTCGTGCACCAACACCTCGAACCCTTATGTGATGATCGGCGCGGGCCTTGTAGCGCGCAAAGCAGCGGCACTGGGTCTGGATCGCAAACCTTGGGTCAAAACATCATTGGCCCCCGGCTCGCAGGTTGTGAGCGCTTATCTGGAGGCGGCAAACCTGCAGGAGGATCTGGATAAGATCGGGTTCAACCTTGTGGGCTATGGCTGCACCACATGTATCGGCAACTCTGGCCCGATCCAGAAAGAGCTGTCGGAAGCCATCGCCGAAGGCGATCTGGTGGCGACATCAGTTCTGTCGGGCAACCGCAACTTTGAAGGCCGGATCAGCCCGGATGTGCGCGCCAACTATCTGGCCTCACCCCCGCTGGTGGTGGCCTATGCGCTGGCAGGTACTATGGACATCAATCTGGCAACAGATCCGATTGCCCAGACACCGGATGGCAAGGATGTTTATCTGAAAGACATCTGGCCCTCGACACAGGAAATTGCAGAGCTGGTTGAGCAAACCGTGACCCGCGAAGCGTTCCAGTCGAAATATGCGGATGTGTTCAAGGGCGACGACAAGTGGCAAAGCGTTGAGACGTCAGAGGGTGAAACCTATGACTGGCCGCCACAGTCGACCTATGTGCAGAACCCGCCCTATTTCCAAGGCATGTCCAAGGAGCCGGGCACCATCACCAATATCGAAGGCGCGCGTGTTCTGGCGCTCTTGGGTGACATGGTCACAACCGACCACATCAGCCCGGCGGGTTCATTCAAAGACACCACGCCAGCCGGTCAATATCTGACCGAGCGTCAGGTACCAGTGCGCGAGTTCAACTCTTACGGCTCCCGTCGTGGTAACCACGAGGTGATGATGCGCGGCACCTTTGCCAACATCCGTATCAAGAACGAGATGCTCGATGGCGTTGAAGGTGGCTATACCAAGGGCCCTGACGGCAGTGAGACCTCGATCTTTGATGCGGCCATGGCCTATCAGGCGGCGGGCACACCTCTGGTGGTCTTTGGAGGTGAGCAGTACGGCGCGGGGTCGTCGCGTGACTGGGCGGCCAAGGGTACGGCCCTGTTGGGTGTGAAGGCCGTGATTGCCGAAAGCTTTGAACGTATTCACCGCTCGAACCTCGTTGGCATGGGCGTCATCCCGTTCGAGTTCACTGGGGGCGACAGCCGTTCATCACTGGGCCTAACCGGTGCGGAAACGGTGGCCATCTCGGGCCTTGATACCATCCAGCCGCTGCAAGAGGTGCCCTGCACCATCACCATGGCGGATGGCACCGAGAAAACCATCCAGCTGAAATGCCGGATCGATACCGCGATTGAGATCGAATATATTGAGCACGGCGGCGTGCTGCATTACGTGCTGCGCAATCTGGCGGGTGCGGCGTAACACCCCTATTGCCGAAACATTGAAAACCTCTGGAGCCCACTCCAGAGGCTTTTTTTAGACAAAGTACACAATTACGCGGTTATCCGGTTGCGATTGTTCTGATATTATATAATATTTTCAATATCTTAATTGATGGCTTGCTAACACAAAACAAAGCCTGCAGATAAAACGGCACTTTTACAATCGGGGCCTGAATTTTCGAGTAGTGTTTTCGCGAGAACACGAGATGGTGGCCACCGGTGCTGTTTTCGGGCCCGATTGCGCAATAGGTCAGACCAACGCGAAGATGATCATCCTCCAAGCGGTGCAGATAGTGATCAAGGAGCGGATAGATCGCCTCGGTAAAGGCAATTGGTCCGGTCAGATTGAACACGCCCCAAGACCCGTAGTCGTGAAGGACCGGATTGTAATGCGAGATGTTGTTGCACACGTTGTTGATGACGGATTCGAGGAATGGATGCCCAGCGACGGAGATGATGTACCACTGTTGCAGCTCGCCAATCGGGTTTGAGATTCCAGGGTGTTGGCCAAGCATGATTTTGGGCCAAGACCGGGGCCAATGCGACAGGACGATCTTGTCACTGTCTTGAAGTAGCTCATCCAGAGGCTTTGAGGCACCTGATTTAACATCCAGATAAACGCCACCTTCGTTATAGATCACCAGATAACGGAAAAAATCCGCCCGTGCTGCACCATAGCGCGGGTCAATTTTGTGATATAATTCAATCAGCTCCGGGAAATGTATAGCGATATAACGTTCGATGTCATCATCGGTATAAAAGCGATAGTCCCAACTCGGATTTAGACACTTCAGCGCCCCGATGTTGGCCTTAAGCTCTGCGGGAAAATCCGGATCTGACGGCGACTGAAAATACGTTTGGTGAATGATTTTGGGAATCTGCTCTCCCATATCCCTTTCACGGACAAACCGCTGATCCGTCTTAGTGTTCAGGGAATTGCGCAAGGCAATCGCCTTATCCAGAAGTTTTTTCACCTTGAACCATGCCCTTTAGCGACGCTTTTGACGGGGGCATAATGATCCTTGGGGGCCAATGATTGCAATGGTTTAATTGACGCGGTTTTTGCGCTTTCATGGTCCGGGCCATCAGCCCGGACCAGATGCCGTTGGATTAGCGCTGCGCGGTCTTCCAGTTGGGGTGCATCCATGGCTCGGAATTGTCCGCCGCCAGCGGGGTGCGGCCCAGCACGTGATCGGCCATTTTTTCGCCGGTCATGATCGACGGAGCATTGAGGTTGCCATTGGTGATGCGCGGGAAGATGCTGCTGTCTGCGACGCGCAGGTTGTCGACACCGATGACGCGACCTTGTGAATCAACAACAGCGTTCGGGTCGCCCTTGGCGCCCATTTTACACGTTCCGCAGGGATGATAGGCGCTTTCGGCGTGTTCGCGGATGAAGTCATCCAGCTCGTCATCTGTTTGCGCCGCTGCGCCCGGTTGGATCTCGTGCTTGCTGTAGGGCTTGAAGGCATCTTGCGCAAAAATTTCGCGTGTCAGGCGGATGCATTGGCGGAAATCGACCCAGTCGCTCTCTTCGCTCATGTAGTTGAAGAAGATCTTGGGATCATGCATCGGGTCGGCACTGCGCAGAGTGATCGAGCCGCGCGATTCACTGCGCATCGGGCCGGTGTGGGCCTGATAACCGTGGCCTTCGGCGGCGACCTGTCCGTCATAGCGCACGGCAATCGGCAGGAAGTGGTACTGGATATCCGGATATTCCACGCCTGCGCGCGACCGGATGAAGGCCGAGCTTTCGAATTGGTTGCTGGCTCCGGGGCCGGTTTTGGCGAACAGCCACTGCGCCCCGACCCAAGCTTTGCCGAAGAGGTTCCAGTATTTGAATAGGCTGACTGGCTGGCTGGCGGCCATCTGGATGTAAAGCTCAAGGTGATCCTGCAGGTTCTGGCCGACACCGGCGCGATCGGCAACGACATCGATGCCATGTTCGGACAAATGGGCGGCAGGACCAATGCCCGAAAGCATCAGGATTTTGGGCGAGTTAATAGAAGACGCGGAAACAATCACCTCAGCGCGGGCCTTGATGACCTGTTGCTGGCCTTTGACGGTGGCCTCGACCCCGACGGCGCGGCCCTCTTCCATCACCACGCGGTGCACCAAACCGCGCACCAGATCGCAGTTCGGACGCTTCAAAGCAGGTTTCAGGTAAGCATTGGCAGCAGACCAACGTTGACCGTTTTTGACGGTCATGTCGAAGGGACCAAACCCTTCTTGTTGATAGCCGTTATAGTCGCCAGTGGTTTGGTATCCGGCCTGCGCACCCGCTTCGACGAATGCTTTGACCAGAGGGTTGTCTCGCTTGCCGCGTGTGACATGTAGCGGGCCGTTGGTACCACGCCAAGACGGATCACCACCATGGCCGCCGCTGTGCCAGTTTTCCATACGCTTGTAATATGGGAGGACATCGGCGTAGCCCCAGCCATCCGCGCCCTGATCGCGCCAGTGGTCGAAATCACAGGCGTGGCCGCGCACGTAGATCATCCCGTTGATCGATGAGGATCCACCAATCACCTTGCCGCGCGGACAGGCGAGGCGGCGGTTGTTCAAATGCGGTTCAGGTTCGGTCTGGTAGCCCCAGTCGTAGCGCTTCATGTTCATTGGATAGCTAAGTGCACCGGGCATCTGAATCAGCGGCCCGGCATCGGTGCCGCCGTGTTCCACCACCAGTACGGATTTGCCTGCCTCGGACAGGCGATAGGCCATGGCGCAGCCTGCGCTGCCCGCCCCAACGATTACATAATCTGCTTCCATGTCGCGTCTCCTTGTCGTCCGGGTCTTTTCTGTCTGGCCCCGGATGGCTGGGTGACGCCCCCGTATGGCCGGGGGCGGTGTTGTCTTAGAACGGCGCTTCGGTTTCGCCCATGCGGACGTAGACCGATTTGAGCTGGCTGTAGTGTTCGATCGCGGCCTTGGAGTTTTCGCGACCAATGCCCGAGGCCTTCACGCCGCCAAACGGCACCTCAACCGGGGCGTCGTTGTAGGAGTTGATGAAGCAAGTGCCCGCCTCAAACCCTGCGGCCATGCGGTGGGCGCGGGTCAGGTCGCTGGTGTAGACACCTGCGGCCAGACCGAATTCCGTGTCATTGGCGCGGGCAACGACTTCTTCCTCGGTATCGAAATCCAGAACGCTCATGACAGGGCCAAAGATTTCCTCGCGGGCGATGGCCATGTCGTCTGTGACATCGGCAAAGACGGCTGGGGTGATCCAGCTACCGGGTTGTTCGATACGGGTCCCGCCGCAGACAAGACGTGCGCCCTCAGCCTGACCTTTTTCCACGTAGCCCAACACTATGTTCAACTGGTTTTCGCTGACCATTGGACCAAAGTTTGTGGCCTCATCCATTGGATCGCCGATTATTGCGGTCGAGAGGCGTTCGGTCAGGCGCTTCAAAAACGCCTCTTTGATGCCCTTTTGCACGAACACCCGTGTGCCGTTGGAACAGACCTGCCCAGAGGAATAGAAGTTACCCAAGATGGCACCGCTGACCGCGTCCTCAATATTGGCGTCATCAAACACCACCATCGGGGATTTGCCGCCCAGTTCCATGGTGGCGTGTTTCATGTCAGCCGCCGCAGCCGCGTAGACCTTTTTGCCGGTGGGCACTGAGCCGGTAAGCGAAACCTTTTCGACGCGCGGATCCGTGACCAGAGCACCACCAACTGCGCCCATGCCTTGCACGACATTGTAGAGACCAGCCGGCAGGCCGGCCTCGATCAGGATCTCGGCGACTTTGAGCGCGCACAGTGGCGTGGTCTCAGACGGTTTAAAGATAACTGCATTTCCGCAGGCCAGCGCTGGCGCGCCCTTCCAGCAGGCGATTTGTGTTGGATAGTTCCATGCGCCGATGCCCACACAAAGGCCCAGAGGTTCGCGCACGGTATAGGCCCAATCTCCGCCAGACAACTGAATATGCTCGCCCGTCAGGCTGGCTGCGAGACCCCCGAAGAATTCCAAAGCATCCGCACCGCTGGTGGCGTCGGCGACGCTGGTTTCCTGATAGGGTTTGCCAGTATCATAGGTTTCCAGAACCGACAGGTCGTGGTTGCGTTCACGCATAATGTCTGCCGTGCGGCGCAGGATGCGACCGCGTTCAGTCCCCGAATATTTGGCCCATTCTTTTTGCGCTGCTTTCGCGGCGATGATCGCCTCTTCGATAATTGCGGGTGTTGCCTCATGCAGTTGGGCTATCACTTCGCCAGTAGCTGGATAGATCACATCCATCGGTGTGCCGGCGGTGTCTTCAACATAACGGCCATTGACGAAATGGCTGGCAGTGGGTTGGGCTTTCAATTCAGTGTTTCCTTGTTGAAAGGCCGCCCCGAAAGGCCGGGGCGGCAAATGTTATGGGGTTGGCTAGTGAACCTCTTCAACCTTGTGGAAGTCGAGCGAGCGCCCTTCTGGCGAGGCTTTGATGTCCACCACTTCACGGCGTGTGGTGGCGAAGATGAACAGAACACAGGCCAGATAGAGGCCGATCACGATGGCCCCGATCCACTGGATCTGCAGCCATTGGCTTTTGAACAGCAGGGTCAGGGTGAACAACACCGCGACGTTGCCAATGACGTATCTCATCTTACCCAACTTTTCGACCGTCAGCGACAGGTTGTCGGTGTAAAGACGGATCAGCGAGTCGAGCGAGTTGATCACGAAGGTCACCCCGACCGCGATCATTGCGAGGTTCACAATGCCAGCGGTGCTGATCTCGTTCAGGTGGTAGTAGTACAGAACCGAGAACCAGACCGCCAATGGAATGGACGGGAAGACCAGCAGCGCGATGAACAGCTGCCATGTTTTCATGCCACCGACAAAGCGCGAGGTGAACTGACCGATCATAATCGACCATGCAAACCACCAGAACAGATAGAAGGCGTGGTAGTCAGTCAGTGGCAGGGCGAATTTATGCAGATTGGCAAAATAGTCGCCCAGCAGGCTCATGTTGGAGCCAAAAGCACCCATTCCCATGCCAGCGTAGATTGCCATACCTGCGATCAGCGCAAAGAACAGCACGGTGGAACCTACCGACAGAATACGGACGTATTTGAGATCGGTTGAGGAATAGGCTGCCGCCAGAATGACCACGAAAACGATGACGTAGAAAGTTGTGACCACAGATTCACCGTCTCCGATTTCGGGAATGTAGCCCGGCAAGTAGATCAGGAACAGGCTGGCGGTGAAGGCGCAGGTGCCGATGATGACGATGTTATTGATAATCTTGACCAATGGGATTTCAAAGAACTTCACCCGAGGTTCGATCACGCAGAAATAGAACGCGGTCAGGAAATAGAAAGCCCAGATCAAAAAGCCCCAAAAGCCAAATTCAATTGCCAGCGGATTGGCAAAGGCATAGGCCGGGTCTTCCGCATAACCTGCAAATTCGGTCAGGGGGAACATGATCAACCCAACATCGAGGCCGGAAGTAAACAAGATCGCAATAAAGGTGAACAAATGCACCGGCGTCACACCAACACATTCCAGATTTCGCCATTTGATGACGCAGAAAATCACCAACCCAAAGGCCAGCAAAATCCCGAAAGATAGTATCATATTGAGCATTTACATCTCTTCCTGTTCGCAAACACCGGCCCCAAGCGCGGTGCTGGCGCGGCGGCTAGCACAGGTTTTCAAAATCTCTAAACAATTTTTTAAACGAGTATTTAATTTTTTCAACTGTGAAATCACATTGCAACTCGCGGCTCAGATGTGATTATTGCCATATGAAACGCAAATCTATTCGTGACATCCGGAATGAAGAGCTGATTGAAGCAGCGATTTCCGCCATACATTCCAAGGGCTTCTTGTCTGTCACCATGAACGAAATCGCCAAGGAGGCCGGCGCGACGGCGGCCTCGATCAGCTATTATTTCGGGTCCAAAGATAAATTGATGGATACGACCATGCGGCGGTTGCTGTCGTTGTTGCGTGAGCGATCGTTGCATTACCTGGCACAGGCGAGCAGCCCAGAGGAGCGCCTCTACGCCATTATTGATGCGAACTTTGACGATTCGCTGTTTACCAAAGAGAAGTGTTCGGTCTGGATGCAGTTCTGGGCCAGTGCGCCCTATGTGCCCAGCCTGTCGCGGCTGCACCGGATCAACCGGTTGCGGGTGCAAAGCAATGTGCGGCGCGAACTGCGATCGCTGGTGCCGGAGAATTTGCTGGAACCGGTACGTGAGTCTGTGCAGGCCTATATGGATGGCATTTGGATCGAAACCGCCCAGAGCGACAAACCGGTGAACCCAGCGGCCGCACGGGAAACCGCACGACAGGTCGTTGCGACCATTATCGAAGGGGCGTTGGCAGGCAACGCCCCCGATTGAGCGATTACTCCCCACGCGGGAAGCGCTGGTTTTCTTCGACGTCATTCAGATCCATATGGTTGCGCATGAACCGCTCGGATGCTTTTTGCAGCGGCTGATAATCCCAAGGGTAATAGCCACCTTTGCGCAGCGCCTCGTAAACTACCCATCGGCGGGCCTGGCTTTCACGCACCTGCGCGTCAAAGGCATCGAGATCCCAGCGCGCATCGGCCTTGGCTTGAAGCTGCGCCAGTGTACCGGCATGGGCTGGGTCATCCGCGAGGTTGGTCAGTTCGTGCGGGTCCGACTCCATATCAAACAGCTGATCAGGGTCGAGTGAGCAGCGGTTGTATTTCCATTTGCCATAGCGCAACGAGACCATAGGTGCATAAGAGGCCTCGGCTGCGTATTCCATGGCGACGGGTTCATCACGCGCGCCGCCCTGCCCCAGATAGACCAGCGATTCACCGGCGACCCACGGCATGACCTCTTCCATGCTGACGCCAGCCAGGTCACACAGCGTTGGGCAGACGTCGATGTTGCTGACTGGATCGGTGACCAGTCCTGGCTCCATATTCGGAGCAGAGATCATCATCGGCACGCGCGATGATCCGTCATAAAAGCTCATCTTGAACCACAGGCCCCGCTCGCCCAGCATATCACCGTGATCAGAGACAAAGAGGATCACCGCCTCTTGCCGCGTGCTTTCCAGCGCCTCCATCACCTCCCCGATTTTGTCGTCGAGATATGAGATATTGGCGAAATAGGCGCGGCGAGATTTTCGAATATCTTCTTCTGTTATATCGAAGTTACGCCAGTCATTGGCATCAAAGATGCGCTTGGCATGGGCGTCATGGTCCACGTAATCCATCGCCGGGACCGCGGGCAGCAGATGCTCGCAATCCTCATAAAGGTCCCAATATTTCTTGCGCGCGACATAAGGGTCGTGCGGGTGGGTAAAGCTGACGGTCAGGCACCACGGGCGGTCATCATGGGCACGGGCCAGATCGTAGACCTTGCGGGTGGCATTGTAGGCAACCTCGTCGTCGTATTCCATCTGGTTGGAGATTTCGGCCACGCCTGCGCCGGTGACCGAGCCCATATTATGATACCACCAATCGATGCGCTCACCCGGTTTGCGGTAGTCCGGGGTCCAACCGAAATCGGCCGGATAGATGTCGGTGGTCAGCCGTTCCTCGAACCCGTGCATCTGGTCGGGACCGACAAAATGCATCTTACCGCTGAGGCAAGTTTGATAGCCTGCGCGGCGCAAATGGTGGGCATAAGTTGGGATATCAGCGGCAAATTCGGCGGCATTGTCATAGACCCGGCTGCGGGAGGGCAGCAGGCCTGACATATAGCTGGCTCGCCCCGGCGCACAGAGCGGGCTGGCGGTATAGGCGTTCTGGAACCGGGTCGAGCGCGCCGCCAGTTTTTTTAGGTTTGGCGCATGCAACCAGTCTGCCGGGCCGTCTGGGAACAAGGTTCCGTTGAGCTGGTCCACCATAAAAATAAGGATATTGGGCTGTGTCATTGAGGGGGATCCTGTTTCAATGAGGTGTCGAGATAGTGAAACAACACGTCGATGGCTGTTCCTGGTGTAATCATGTCATCGCGTAGCGCCTGACGGATATAGAGCCCGTCAATCATCGCGGCCAAACCACGGGTGAGCGTGCGCGCCTCGCCCGCCGGGGCGATCTGACGAAAGGCGTGGGCAAGATTCGAGCGCAGACGGCATTGATAGATGTGCAACAGGCGTCTGGCCTCAGCAGACTTTTGCGCCTGCACATAGAAATTGAGCCAGGCCGAAACCATATGAGGTTGGAACTGTGACGGTTTGAAGCTGGCACGAATGATGCCTTCGATTCTCGCTCTTGGCGAATCTGTCCGCCGCAAAACCGAGAGCACATCCTGCGCATAGGCCGCGAGAATGTGTCGCATCGCGGCAGAAAAGATCTGTTCCTTGGAGCCGAAGTAGTGATGCGCCAATGCACTGGACATCCCTGCCCTTTTTGCGATCTGGCTGACCGTCACATCTAATGAGCCAGCCTCGCCGACCTCTTGAATCGTGGCATTTACCAGTGCAGCGCGTCGGATGGGTTCCATTCCCAGCTTGGGCATTTTGATGAGTCCAAAGGTTAAAAGTCACATGATTGCTATTGACGTTTGATTGACTCGTCAATCAATATAAGCGTACATCAAATTGCGAAACGGGGGCTTTACTTGTTTCTCGATTTGAATGAACTATACCGTCACGGCACAATCCGCTCTTAATGCGACGCTTGTGATAACAAAGAAAAGGCTGTCACATACGTGAACAATATCACGGAAAAAATAATGACACGCCCGGAGACCTGCTAGCAGCGTCTCCGAACTGCCAGACATGGCAAACACTTCATAATGATCTACAACAGGGAGAACAAAATATGTCGATCATCAAAGGAGGTCTTTTGGACCGCCGCGGTTTTCTGAAAACCACTGCCGCAACTGCAATGGCTGCCTCTGTACCGCTAGGCATGGCCCGCGCTGCTGGCGGCCACCTAAGAGTTGGCAAGGCTCACGGCCAAACTACTGACACGTTGAATCCCGGTACATGGGAAAACGGTTTCACGATCGCGCTCGGTCATGCTGTTTACGGTCGCCTGACCGAGGTTGGCTCTGATGGTTCGCTGCAGCCTGAACTGGCCGAAAGCTGGGAAGCATCGGATGACGCCGCAGAATGGCGCTTCAATCTTCGCCCTGGCGTGACTTTCCATGATGGTAAGCCACTAACAACACAGGACGTGATCAACTCGATCAACTTCCACCGTGGTGAAGAATCAACTTCGGCAGCTGGACCGATTGTTGCACCGATCACGGACATCAAAGCGGAAGGTGACACAACTGTTGTCTTCACCCTGAGTGGCGGTAATGCTGACTTCCCATTTATCCTGTCGGACTACCACCTGACCATCTGCCCGGCCAAAGACGACAGCATTGACTGGGAATCTGGCAACGGTACAGGTAGCTATACACTGAAGGACTTCTCGCCGGGTGTATCTGCAACATTTGAGAAGAACCCAAATCACTGGCGTGACTCTGCACCGTTTGACAGCATTGAAATGCTGGCACTGGTTGACCAGAACGCACGTACTACTGCATTGGTTTCGGGTGACGTTGACGTCATCGACCGTGTTGACCTGAAAACAGCGGGACTTCTGGGCCGCAAGCCTGGCGTCAACATTCAGTCGGTTGCAGGTACGCAGCACTACACCTTCGCGATGAACACAACTGCGGATCCTTACACCAACAACCACCTGCGTCAGGCGCTGAAATATGCGATCAACCGCGAAGAACTGGTTGAGAAAATCCTGTTCGGTTACGGCTCGGTCGGTAACGACCACCCAATCGGACCGGGTCAGCGTTTCTTCAACGCTGAGTTGGAGCAAAAGACATACGATCCGGACAAAGCCAAGTTCCACCTGAAAGAGGCCGGTCTGGAAGGTGCTTCGGTCGACCTGTCTGCGGCTGATGCTGCCTTTGCTGGCGCTGTTGATGCGGGTACTCTGTTCCAAGCTTCAGCTAAGAGTGCGGGTATTGATCTAAAAGTGACTCGTGAACCAAACGATGGTTACTGGTCAGATGTATGGATGAAGAAACCATTCTCAGCCGTATACTGGTCCGGTCGTCCGGTCGAAGACCAAATGTTCGCGACCGCCTACTCTTGTGGCGCGGCATGGAACGACAGCTTCTGGTGCAACGACGTGTTCGAAAAACTGATGATCGAAGCACGTGCTGAGTTGGACGAAGATAAACGCCGCACCATGTATTATGAGATGCAGGACATCGTTTCAAACGAAGGTGGTGTTATCATCCCAATGTTTGCAAACTACGTTTTTGCAACCTCAGACAAGATCGCCCTACCAGAGCAAATGGGCTCGAACTGGGATATGGACGGCGAGCGCTGGATGGAGCGCTGGTCCTTCGCATAAGGCTTGCGAAAAACATTATGAAAGGGCCGGATTTTCCGGCCCTTTTTTTGTTTGAAAATCTGCGCAAATCGGCGATGCAATTCTGTTCATTAAATCGTCATTTAAAAAATACGAATCTGATACAAACTCTTTCTATTTGGGTGCGACCTGCACTGACCTGATGCGAAGCAGGCTTCGTCAGGCCTTTTCGAATTCGCTCGTCTGTTCGGCCATTGGTCGTACTCTTGATAAAGGATCTACCCAGATGACACCTTCATTCACCCGTCGTGGTTTTCTGAAATCCACAGCGGCCACTGCGATGGCCGCCTCGGTTCCCTTTGCCCCCGCTGCTGCTGCGCCTAAGCGCGGTGGGCATTTTCGTGCGGGCATGGCGGCCGGTCAGACAACCGACACCCTGAACCCAGGGACATGGGACAACAGCTTTACCGTTTCCATGGCCTATGCCGTGCACGGCTATCTGACCGAAGTTGCGGCTGATGGCAGCCTGAAGCCCTTGCTGGCCGAAAGTTGGGAAGCAGCGGATGGCGCGGCGACGTGGCATCTGAAAATCCGCGACGGCGTGGCCTATCACAGCGGCCAAACTGTAACGGCAGAGGATGTTGTAGCCTCGTTGAACTTCCACCGTGGCGAAACCTCGACCTCGGCTGCAAAGCCATTGCTAGCGCCGGTGGTTGATATCTCGATTGAAGGTGGAAACACCGTTGTCATCAAACTAGATGCTGGCAATGCGGACTTCCCATTCATCCTGTCCGATTACCACATGCCCATTTGTAAGATCGAAGGCAACAGCATCGATTGGAAATCCGGTGATGGTTGCGGAAGTTACGTTCTGAAGAACTTCAGTCCCGGTGTTTCCGCAACGTTGGAAAGGAACCCGAACCATTGGAAAAGCGATATTGCATTCTTCGACAGTATTGAGCTTCTGACCCTGCTGGACCTGAACGCGCGCACCACGGCGATGATCTCGGGTGATGTGGATGCGATTGACCGTCTGGATCTAAAAACGGTTGCCCTGCTGGGACGCAAACCCGGTGTTCAAATCAATTCGGTTGCAGGCAACCAGCATTACACATTCGCGATGAATGCGGGCATGGACCCGTTCAGCGAAAACCACGTGCGCATGGCACTGAAGCACGCAATCAACCGCGAAGAACTGGTTGAGAAGATTCTGTTTGGCTATGGTTCGGTCGGGAACGACCACCCGATTGGCAGCGGGCAGCGTTTCTTCAACAGCGAGTTGGCGCAAACACCCTATGACCCGGACAAAGCCAAGTGGCATCTGTCGCAAGCGGGTATAGACGGTTTGGATATTTCCCTATCGGCGGCCGATGCCGCCTTTGGCGGGGCGGTTGATGCGGCCGTGTTGTTCCAGAACTCAGCAAAACCGGCAGGTATTCAAATTGATGCCATACGCGAGCCAAATGATGGTTACTGGTCTGATGTTTGGATGAAAAAGCCATTCACTACCGTGTATTGGAGCGGCCGCCCAACCGAAGACCAAATGTTTTCGCTCACCTATCAATGTGGAGCGGCGTGGAACGACGGATTCTGGTGCAACGAACGTTTTGACAAACTGCTGATCAAGGCCCGTTCTGAACTGGACGAGACCAAACGCCGCGAGATGTATTATGAAATGCAGACGACGCTGAACCAAAACGGCAGCACCGTGATTCCGATGTTCGCCAATTTCGTCTTTGCCAACACGGACAAAGTTGGGCATCCGGAACAGCTGGGATCGAACTGGGATCTGGATGGACAGCGCTGGCTTGAGCGTTGGTGGTTCGTCTGATCCAACTTTAATAATAGTTAAGGGCCGGTCTACGGCCCTTTCTTTATGGCGCGAATATGTTCATATCTCTGGTGTGCCGATGGCTTGGTGCTTATGCTGGCGGATTAGATGGGATAGTCCTGAGATATGAAGATTTTACTGGCAGAAGATGACCCGAAATCAGCCGAGTACATTCGGAACGGGCTCATTGAGCAGGGCTTTGCAGTGGACTGGGTCACGGATGGGCGCGAGGCGTTAACCCATTGCCTGTATAACGAGGTCGATCTCGCAATCGT
This sequence comes from Roseovarius albus, assembly GCF_900172335.1. Classification (GTDB taxonomy): domain Bacteria; phylum Pseudomonadota; class Alphaproteobacteria; order Rhodobacterales; family Rhodobacteraceae; genus Roseovarius; species Roseovarius albus. The sequence continues at coordinate 110,421 of NZ_FWFX01000001.1, read as the reverse complement.
TGACCGGATGATGCCGGGGATGGACGGCCTTTCTGTCGTTAAGGCTCTGCGCGTGTCGAAAAGTGACCTGCCGGTGATTTTCCTGACGGCCTTGTCGGATGTGGATGACCGGGTTGAAGGGTTGATGGCCGGCGGCGATGACTACATGACAAAGCCGTTTCACTTTTCCGAGTTGATGGCACGCATTACGGCCTTGTCACGCCGCCCCAAGCAAGCCTCCCAGCACACTTCTTTGAAAGTGCATGATCTGGAGCTGGATTTGTTGAGTCGGACGGCAATACGGCAGGGACAAGTAATCGACCTGCTGAACAAGGAATTTGCACTACTGCAGCTTCTGATGGAGGCACCGGGCCGAGTGATCAGCCGGACGATGATCTTGGAGAAGGTCTGGGATTTCACTTTTGATCCGGGCACCACAGTGGTGGAAACTCACATCAGCAAGCTGCGCCAGAAGGTTGATAAACCGTTTGATGTGGCGCTGATCCAGACCGTGCGCAACATGGGATATACGATCCGTGCGCCTCGCTAGTCTGATCACCGGCGAGCCATTCAAGGCCGCAATCCGCGTCTGGGTGGTGTTTGTTGCGCTATATGCGCTGAGTGGGTTCATTCTGGTGCGAGCGGTGGAAAATACACTACGCTCCGATCTGGTGGGACAAACGCGGGCTGAAACATTGCTGTTGCAAAATATCTACCAGACCAAAGGTCGCCGCGGGCTGGTACGCGCGCTTCAGGATATTGAGCGCAGCATTCAAATTCCCGACCATGCCGCTGGTCTGTTTGACGAAAACGGAATCCGCCTGACCGGCGCAATTTCCGTTTTCCCTGACTTTGTGGGTGTAGAGCGGCGAGAATTGCATACGCTGACACGCGGCCGGTTGACGGGGCAGTATTTTCTGAATGTGCAGCAATTTGACAGACTGACGTTGGTCGTGGGCCGTAATGGGCAGATTGTTGATAAAGCCGAGGATCGATTGACGCTTTGGCTGACACTGTTTGGTGTGGCCTTATCGACCGTCATTCTGACATTCGGTTTATGGGCCAGCCGGACCTCGCTGATGCGTCTGCAGGGTATGGAACAGGCGTTGCGACAGGTGTCTGGCGGCGATCTGACCGCACGCCTACCCGTTAATCAAAGCGATGATCAATTTGACCGGATCGCGGTGCAGATGAACCAAAACCTTGATCGTCTTGCGCGACTTATGACCGGGATGAAGTCCACCGCATCAGCAGTGGCGCATGATCTAAAAACGCCACTGTCTCATGTGCAAATTTCCCTAATGCAGGCGGTAGATGCGGCCGAAGCCCAACGTGACCCCCTGCCCGAGCTGGATGCGGCATTGTCTGAAGTTGAATCTCTGAATGCGGTGTTTGAAACCGTGCTGCGGATTTCTCGCATTCAGGCCACTTCGGACAAAAGCAAATTCAAGCAGATTGATCTAATGGCACTGGCCGAAAAGCTGCGTGACTTCATGCAGCCCGCCATTGAACTACGTGAACAGGAAATCAAGTGTAGCGGTGAACCCCTCTCGGTTCAGGCTGACCCTGATATGATCCAGCAATTGCTGGTCAATCTAATCAACAACGCCTCGGAGCATTCTCACAAGGGCACACAGATTACCATCGACGTACAACCGGTTGATGGAGCTGCGATTTTATCCGTACAGGACAATGGTCCGGGCATCCCAGAGACAGAGCTGGACAAGGTTTTGGATCCCTTTGTGCGGCTCGACAGCGCTCGTACAAAAGGTGGCAGCGGTTTAGGGCTGTCCTTGGTGCAGGCAATTGCTGAACACCATAACGCCGAGCTTTCGCTCACCAACTTAAATCCTGGACTGAACGTCGCGCTGCAGTTTCCAGTTCAACATGCCACTTCAAGTTAAACGCAAAACACCACCTAAGTTGGACACGCAATGACCCTCTTTAACCCCGACAATCATACACTCAGCGAACGTCACAAAGCTATTTACGCATATTGCGAACTTGCTTATACGATTGTCGACTTTTCAGCGGCCACGCTCTTTGTCATCGGCAGCATTTTGTTTTTCAACGAAGAAACAACTTATGTGGGAACTTGGCTATTTTTGGTTGGCTCGATATTGTTTGGCCTTCGACCAACAATAAAATTGTATCGCGAATTCGCATACATCCGTGCGGGGCGGTATGATCAGGTTTCAGGGAGCTGATGCGGATCGCTAGCTACAACATCCGGAAGGCTGTCGGGCTGGATTGGCGGCGCGACCCGGAGCGGGTCGTGGATGTGTTGGCCGAAATCAAGGCGGATGTGGTGGTACTGCAAGAGGCCGACAAACGCATCGGCACTCGGGCAGGTGTGCTCCCGCTGGAACGCATGTCGCAGGAACTGGGTTATGAATTGACGGAGGTTGCGACACGTCCACAAAGCCACGGATGGCATGGCAACGCCGTGTTCTACCGAAGTGGGCTGAGGGCGGCAGAGACCACACGTCTGGATGTGCCCTCGGTCGAGCCACGCGGTGTGGTGGCAATTGAATTCGACACCCCTGCTTTTACTGTCTACGGTGTGCATCTTGGTCTGACGCCAGGTATGCGGCGCAAGCAAATGGCCACCATAGCGGCACATGCTTTGCAAACTGAAATGCCCGTGATCGTCGCCGGAGACTTCAATGAGTGGAAAACCAATCTTGGTCTCTTCGCTGAGAATTTCGATATCATCACGCCTGGCCCCAGTTTTCACGCTTCGCGCCCCTCGGCAGTTTTAGATCGCTTTGCCCTGCGTGGTCTGGTGAGATGCACGCGATCTTGGGTGCATAAATCGAACAATGCGCGTTATGCTTCTGATCATCTGCCGATTGTCATGGAATTTGAACTGGGTGGCTAAATGATAGGCGTGTTTCTTTTTCTCCATCTGGCCCTTGTCACGGCCTTCATGATCCGGATCTTGCTCCGCGAAGATGTGTCGCCCCCGGCCCGCTTGGCGTGGTTCATCATCCTGAACGTACTGCCCTATGCCGGGACCGCGATTTACTTCTTGTTTGGCGAGATTGACATCGGGCACAAAGCGAGAAAGCGCCATGATGAGATTTTTGCAAGCATCCGAAGTAAAGCCACCGCCTTTATGGGACGATCCGATGACGTTGCCGCGTTGATCGACCCGCTTTATCATGCTCCGTTTCGCTACGCCGCTTCGATCAATGGTTTTTTTCCGGTAGAGGGAAACCGCGCTGAACTGATGGCGAATGGGGGAGAAACACGCCAGCGATTGGTCGAGGACATTGATGCCGCGACCGATCACGTGCATGTTCTGTATTACATCTGGCTTGGGGACAATACTGGTACAGATGTTGCCCGGGCTTTAATCCGAGCCGCGAAACGCGGCGTGACTTGTCGTGCACTCGCCGATGGTTTGGGTTCACGTGTTTTGGTCAAGTCGGAGCTTTGGACGGAAATGAAACAAGCAGGCGTGCAACTGGCTGTCGCATTGCCACTGGATAGACCCCTTCGTACCATCCTGACCAGCCGATTGGACCTTCGCAATCACCGCAAGATCACTGTAATTGACGGGCGCATCACCTATTGCGGCAGTCGGAACTCGGCTGATCCGGAGTTTTTACCGAAATCTAAATATGCACCTTGGATCGATATCATGCTGCGGTTTGAAGGGCCTGTAGTGGCGCAAAACCAACTGCTTTTTGCCAGCGACTGGATGCAAGCCACCGGCGAAACATTAGAGCAGTTTCCGCTAATTGCTACACTGGTGGAGGGCGGTTTTCCAGCACAGGTCTTGGGTGATGGCCCGACCGAACGACGGGGTGCGACACCACAGATGTTTGCAAACCTGATTGCAAGCGCGCAGCACGAACTGACCCTGACCACGCCATACTTCGTACCCGATGCCACAGTGTTCGAGGCGCTTTGTGCCGCCGGACATCGCGGTGTCAAAGTCTCGCTCACCTTTCCTCAAAACAACGACAGCTGGATCGTTTCTGCCGCAAGCCGCAGCTATTATCGTAAGCTGCTGGAAGCAGACTGCGAGATTCACGAGTTCAAGGATGGGTTGCTTCATGCCAAGATCCTGACAATTGATAGCAAGATCAGCCTGATCGGGTCTTCAAATCTGGACCTGCGCAGTTTCGATTTAAACTATGAAAACAATATCTTGCTGCAGGATGCTGATACCACAGGCGCGATTTTCCAGCGTCAACAGGATTACATCGCCCGATCTGCACCTGTGACCCTGACGGATGTTTTGAACTGCGCCTATCACAAGCGCATTTGGTATAACGTGATCGCGACGATTGGGCCGGTTCTTTAAACCGGCCCCTATCCAGTTTTACGACAACATCCGGGTGCTTTTGGGATCATAGAATGGCGTCAGGCTGACCTCGGCCGGGATTTCACGGCCTTCGACCATGACGGTGTAATTGCCATTTGCGATGGCCTGTTTGTCGGTTGCCCCATCAGGCAAAGCAACATAGCACAGACCCACAGCTGACCCAACGATTTTGCCATAGGCCCCGGCAGTGACATAGCCGACCACCTGCCCGTCGCGCTGGACGGGTTCGTTGTGGTGCAAGAGCGGCTCAGGTTCGTTCAGTTTGACCGAACAGAGATACGGACCGGCCCCTTCCTCCTTGCGTGTCAGATAGGCGTCGCGCCCAATGAAGGGAATGTCCTTGCAGGGTTTACAGGCAAACTCCAGCCCGATCTGATGCGGTGATTCCGTATAAGCCATGTCATGCCCCCAATGGACAAAGCCCTTCTCAATACGCAGAGCATTAAGGGCCTCGCCGCCGATCAGGCGCAGGCCGTACTCTGCGCCCGCCTGCATCAGCTCTTCGAAGACATGTTCGGCAAAATCCGGGGTGACAAAGATTTCCCAACCCAATTCGCCTGAATAGGACAGACGTTGGGCGAAAACCTCGGCATGACCAATGTGGAAATGTTGGAAGCTGTTGAATTTGAACGTCTCGTTCGACAGATCGATATCGCAGACATTGGCAAGAACCTCGCGTGATTTTGGTCCCATAATGCCCAGCACGCCATAAGACGTGGTGGCATCGCGCAAGCGCACATCTTCGCCAGGTTGGATATTGTCGCGCAGGTGCAGATAGTCGCGCCGGGTGTGTGAGATCGAGCTCATCATCATGAAGCTATCGGCGGCGTGGCGGGCAACGGTGACATCGCTTTCGATCCCACCGCGCTCATTCAGCATCAACGTATAGGCCACCCGTCCGGGTTTCATCGCCGTGTTGTTGGTACAAATGCGTTGTAGGAAGGTTTCGGCATCGCGGCCCTCGACCATCAGCTTGCCCAACATGGAATAGTCGATCATCGCCACGGCATTGCGGGCGGCGTGTTGTTCCTCTTGCACAGTGTCGAACCAACTGGGGCGGTAGAAGCTGTGGTCATAGACCGGCGTGCTGCCAGCCGGGCCGAACCAACCGGGGCGTTCCCAGCCCTGCGCCTCGGCGAAACAGGCGCCTTGGGCCTTGAGGGCGTGGTGGAATGGGGTGCGACGCAGGTTCCGGGCAGTTTGGCGCTGGCGGCCGGGCCAATGCATGGCGTAGGTCAGCACAAGCGTTTCGGGGCAGCGTTCGCGCAGGTAGACATCGCGCGCTTGAAACTCTTCGCAGCGCTTGGGGTCCATTTCAGCCAGATCCATCGGGGGATGCCCCTTCATGATCCAGTCGGCCAGCGCCTTGCCCGCGCCGGGACCGGATTGAATGCCGGTGGAATTCACCCCCGCCAACACGAAATACCCTTTGATATCTGGCGCCTGTCCAAGGGTGAACCGGCCATCGTAGGAATAGCTTTCCGGCCCGTTGAAGAAGGTGCGAATGCCGGTTTCCTGCAACAGCGGCACCCGGTTCATCGCCAGTTCAAGCACCTCCATAACATCGTCTTCGACGACGGGCAGGCTGTCGAATTCAAAGGATTCCGGAATGCCACCCGTGGCCCATGGCTTGGCGTTGAAATGTGCAAAGCCAAACAGCAGCTTGCCAGCGTCTTCTTTCCAATAGGTGCCGTCGCAATATGAGCGCAGCACCGGTAGGTCACTTGGCAGATCTGGGATCGCCTCGGTCACTAGATAGTAATGCTCGCAGGCGTGCAGCGGGACGCCGACGCCGTTTAGTTGACCCAATTCGCGCGCCCACATGCCGCCGCAGTTGACCACAAAATTAGCCGTAATTGTCCCCTGCTCAGTTCGCACACCCCGGGCCTGCCCGTCTTCGACCAGCACCTGCTCGACCTTGATATGTTCAAAGATCTGCGCGCCGTGCATGCGGGCGCCTTTGGCCAGAGCGGTGGTCAAATCAATCGGGTTGGCAGAGCCGTCGGATGGCATGTAGATGCCGCCCAAGACGCCCTCGGGATTCATCAGCGGCCAGCGTTCCTTAATCTCGTCGGTACTCAGCGCATGTGCCTCGATCCCGAAGAGCGAGGCGAAATCGGCCTTGCGCTTAAGCTCAGCATGGCGCTCTTCGTTAATCGCGATTGAGATAGAACCGGATCGGCGATACCCGGGGTTCTGGCCGGTCTCAGCTTCGATCTCTTCCAGCAACTCAATCCCATATTTGGCAAAGGCCGTGGTGGCGTGACTGCCCTGCAACTGCCCGACAAGACCAGCCGCATGCCATGTTGTGCCACTGGTCAGTTGTTTGCGTTCCAGCAGCACGACATCTTTCCAGCCTTCCTTGGCCAGATGATAGGCGACCGAGCAGCCGTGGATGCCACCGCCAATAATCACAACCTGCGCATGGCTCGGGAGTTGTTTTTGCATATTTGTCGTCCTGTCAGGAGTGTTATGCGTCAGCCAAGACGCGCAGTTGTTCACCGAAAAGCTGACCGGCGTTTTCATGCGTATCTTCGATGCCGGCGAGGCGCAGCAGATGCCATGCCAGCGCATGGTTGCTGGCCGTGACCGGTTTATTCAGCGCGCTCTCTGCCTGTTCAATGATGCTGGCCGCGCGCAAGCTGGTGCAGGAGATAAAAACACCGTCCACATCTGGAGATTGGCCGACTGAAATGGCGGCTTGCAGGATCGATTGTGGGTCGATCTTGCCGACCACCAGATCGCTTTGCTCGTAGAACGATCCCACGACCGTGACGTTGATTCCCGCTGCGTTGAACTTTGCCTGCATCGCTTCGGTCACTTCGGGCGAATAAGGTGTGAGCAAGCCGAGACGTTTCACGCCCAGCGCATTGAGCGCGGCCTTGGCAGCCGTGAGCGGGTTGGTTGAAGGCACGCCGGGGTGCGCCTCTTCTAAGATTTCCGCCACACGTTCTTCGCCGATGATGGTCGATGCAGACGTGCAGCCGTAAGCGATTGCGTTGAGGCCCATGTAGTCCGGCAATAGCTTTGCCGCGACGGGCAGTTCTGCTTCCATCCGCCCCAAGGTCTCGGGGGTGACAGTCACGTCATTGGCCAGGCGTGAATGGTAGACCGACACACCGGGCAGATCGGTCAGCGCCCGGAATTCCCATTCCATCGTCTGATCGGATTCCAGCACCAGCAGGCCAATGCGGGCGCGGTCACCTGCGCCTGCATCAGTGGTAAAATCAAAGCGTTCAACACGCGCGCTCTTTTGGGTCATATCATCCCGCCTCGGCCATCTCTTGCTGTGCAAAGAACGACGTGTCTTTCGGCACTTCTGGCAGCGCCATGTCATAGGGTGTGCAGCGCACGCGGCCTGAAGCCTCGCCACGCACCACTTCATGTGTCAACGTGCTGGGCAGGTGGTTGGGGCTCAGCTCAATCGCGTCTTCAGCATAGTAGGTTGAGATATAGAGCGTACGGGAGTTATCTGACAGGTTCGGGGCAGAACCGTGCAGCAGGCGCGCATGCATCAGGCAGACGGACCCCGCCTTACCGGTGCATTTGATGACGTTGTCCTTGTGCTGGTCTTTGACCTCATCCGCCACAGCCCCGGTAAAGACGCCATTGTGCCAATGGGAATAAAGCGGGCCAGTGTGGGTGCCGGGCACAACCTCAAGCGGGCCGTTTTCAAGCGTGACATCATCGACGAACAACAGGCAGGTGATGATGTCATCATTTGTCATCGGCTGAAACGGAAAGTCCTGATGGAATTTCACTTCGGTCGCAGTGCCGGGGAGTTTTGAATTAACCTTGCCATGGTGAAACCGCAGCGCGGGGCCGATGAGGTCAGCGCAGTAGTCCACGGTGCGGGCGTTGCGCATGATGTCGGCGTAAACTTCCGAGACCTCCTCGGGCGACTGTACGCGGCGCAGACCAGGAATCTCGGTTGTGTGGCCCGGTTGCAGGTCAAATCGGGGGCGGCCATCCATGGTTTCGCCGTAGTCGTCGGTGTGTGCGCGGCTTTCGTCGACCCATTCGGCAAACACCCGGCGCAGGTCGGCCAGTTGTTCGGGCGTCACGGCATCCTCGATGACGATCACACCATCGCGCCAGAACTGATCTTTTTGATCCCGAGAAAGCAAAGACATCGCCAAATCCTCCCTTATGGCCTATCTGGTCTATACCAGCGATTCATCTTGGTATATACCAGAGATCACAAACTGCAAAACAAAATTGCGAGAGCGCATAAAAATGACAAATACACATGCCCTGCCTGTCTTTCGCCAGATCGTGGACGACCTGAAACGCCAGATCGCCGATGGGCAGCTGACAGAGCATGCGGCCCTGCCCTCGGAACGGGTGATTGCAGAGCTGCACGCTGTCAGCCGGATGACAGCACGGCGGGCGCTGGAGGCGGTGGAGGCTGAGGGACTGGCCTATAGCAAGAGACGACAGGGGCGGTTCGTATCGCCGAAACGGTTAATGTATGACGTGGGCAGCATGGCCAACTTTGTGGCGGGTGCCGCGGCGCAGGGCATTGAAATTGAAATGGAATTGCTGGAAAGCACGACGATCCAAGCGAGCGGAACACTGGTTGAAACACTGTCGGCTGCGCACGGAACAAAGCTGTATCAAAACACCCGCCTTATCCGCAGCAAAGGCCATTCCATATTCGTCGAAACCGAGACGGTAATTGCAGAACGCTGTGCAGCCCTGTGGCCCGGTCCCGACAACGTGGACCTGCAGCGCCAGCGTTATAGCCCACTTGGTCATACCGCCGAGATCGTGATCCGCATGTGTGCGTTGGAACCCGATCCTGCACGCCTGCTGGGGGCGATGCCCTATCAGGCCGGGATCGAACAGGAGCAGCTCTCAAGGGATGAAAGTGGTGCGCCGATTTGTTTCAGTCACCAGATCTGGCGAGGAGAGATGGCGCAGTTTTCAGCGACAGCGATCATTTCAAGGTAACTCTATACCGTGATTTCTAAGGAAAAACGAGTGCCTCAAGAGGCCTCAAGTAGAGGGGGCTTTTATAGACATCTGACAGGCCGACGAAACTGGCCGACCTGTCTGCAAAGGACTTACAGCTAACCTGATCAGGTCGCGGTGTTACCCGAACGGGCAGCCACTACATCACCAAGAAGCGCCTGGATCTTGGTCGCTGGCATTTGCATCACGCCAGCTAGTTTGCCGACAAATTGCTGCTCTTTGCTGTCCAGTTTTCCATCTGCAACCGCAACGAACAACACGCCGCGCATCATCACTTCTTTTTCATCCTCGGTCCGGCCTGCGACAAGGCGTTTATAGTCTTGATCCGTAAGATTACTTTCAGCCAGTTTCGCCATCTCGGCAACACGCTTGGGATCGATCTTTTCGCCGGTCATTTTCTGTGCAGCTTCGGCAATTTCTATCAACTCTGAAGGAGACACATGCCCATCCGCTTTGGCGGCGTGACACATCGCATCAAGAATCGCGATTGCCGCCGGAGACGCATCCCCCATCAAATCCCGTCGCGCCGATTTGCGCCCGGCCTTTCGACGCAGTTTTATTCCGATCAACGCGACCAAACCCGCGATGATAGCCCAGGCCCAATAGGGAATTGCCAATCCTGTTTTTACTTGTGGTTCGTCCGGAACCTCAGAAGAAATCACTCCGCTCATTTTGAATACCTTCAATTGATCAGAGGTTACAGGGATATAGCTGCTCGCATCACAACGATTTTCTGCCAGAGCATAACCTTTTTGTGTTCGCCAAACATCAAGAAATAATACGTTTTGGGTTTTCACCAGAACGCATAATGCAAGCGGAGATCCATTCTCACCTGGCATCGACGTCATCTCTACAAATTCGAGGCCCTCTGAATAACCTGACCCCCCGCCCCGGCGCGCCTCGGCGTCTTGCGCGCCAAAAATTTGAAATCCGAGCGCCATCAATAATACGTAAATAGGCCGCATGATTTATCCTTAATTATGTAATCAACTCAATTCATTCACCTTATGAGTGTGGCGCTAATATGGCCTAGTAAGGGTCTTGTTTTTCTGCGCCAATTTCTCTGGGCCAAAATTGCCTTTTCATGCCTCCAGATCCTTCATCGAAGGTGCGCATTGAAGCTTGAATTAAACTCAACGCACCGGCCCTCTATGCAAAGCGACCAAACCTAAAATTGCCCGAAAATCTAAGTTCAAGAATTTTTAAACTTCACACGAAGTGTAGAACAACCTGCCCCCCTATTTGAAGATCACACTCAAGTAGGAGACACAAAAATGAGATTTTCAGGCAAGACAACGGGCGCAGGCATCGCAGCCCTCATGGCCGCAACCGCAATGACCCCGGCGCTGGCTGCCGCTCCGATTGGCAGCGGGTTTGCTGATCTCGTCGAAACTGTAAGCCCGGCGGTGGTTTACGTCGAAGTGACCACCAAGGCAGAAACATCGGCTGATGCGAACACGCCCCAAATGGATCCGCGTTTTGAAGAGTTCATGAAACGCTTTGGCGATCAAATGCCACAAATGCCCAAAGGCAGCACCCCAAGTCAGGGCCTGGGTTCTGGGTTCATCATCTCTGAAGACGGGCTGATCGTGACAAACCATCACGTCATCGCCAATGCCGAAACCGTCTCGGTCACGTTGGCAGATGGCACAGAAATTGACGCGCAAGTGATCGGTTCCGACCCCCTCACGGACATCGCGCTGATTGATATCGAAGGTGACGGTTATGATGCCGTGACATTCGGGTCATCAGACAGCATGCGCGTCGGCGAAGAGGTCATCGCGGTTGGCAGCCCCTTCGGGTTGGAAGCCACGGTGACCTCGGGGATCATTTCCGCCAAATCACGCAATATCAATTCGGGTCCGTTTGATGACTACATCCAGACCGATGCTGCGGTGAACCGTGGCAACTCGGGTGGCCCTCTTTTCAACATGCAGGGCGAAGTAGTCGGGGTAAATACCGCAATATTCTCACCTGATGGTGGCTCGGTCGGTATTGGCTTTGCTGTTCCTTCGGATCTGGTCACTGAGATCGTCGCCGATCTAAAGGAAGACGGTGAGATCGAGCGCAGCTGGTTGGGCGTGCAGATCAAACCAGTATCGGATGAAATCTCGCATGTGCTTGGCCTCAAGTCTGGTGAAGGCGTGATGATCGCAGAGGTGTTTGAGGACAGCCCAGCGCAAGCGTCGGGTCTTGAAACTGGCGATGTGATCTTGAAGTTCGGAGATAAAGACATCGAAGAACTACGCGATCTGACCAAAGTTGTCGCAACCAGCGAAGCCGGAGAAATCTCGCAAATCGAAATTTTCCGTGGTGGCCAATCCATGACATTGGATGTCACTTTGGAAAAGCGTGGCGATCAGAAAACCTGATCGTGCGGGCCGGGGTAAGGGTTTATTGTTGCTGCTTGTATGATCGCCCGGCCCGAATTCCGACCTATTAAAGATATGGCGATAGGGTGGCAATCGTCATTGAGGCCGGAATAATAAAGTGGTCAGACAACTGACCACTGGATTGGCCACAGTCCAACAGGGGCCAAGGGCTGGCGGTGCGCAAGCGCCGTCAGTCTGTTTTTGTTGGGCTATCGCCAAAACACGAAGGAAAAGTGGCTTTACTACGCTTGATCCGACGGTTTGTCAGTTGACACAGGTCAATATGTCAAAGGCTCATTATGCGTAGGTTTACCCCAAAACGAGGGAGGCCATGATGAGAAGTCACATTCTAAATCTGTTTATTGTTGGAATTGGGATCACAGCACTGAGTGCATGCACCACGGACACCAGCAACGAGATGCCTACGCGCGCAGATGGGGCAGAGTTTTTTTCTGCCAATTGTGTTTCGTGTCATGGATCCGATGCAAAAGGCGATGGCCCGGCTGCGACTGGTTTACCCGCCGCTCCACCAGATCTGACACTGTTGAGCGTGCAAAATGGGGGTGAGTTCCCTCAAACACAGACCCTGAGCTACATCTATGGTGACCCGGAAAAAAGCCATCTGGCACGTGTCATGCCTGAGTTCGGCGAGGACATGGCCCTTGACCTTGTACCGGTTGAGCTTGATGGCGTGCTAACGCCTACCCCACGTGAACTGGCAGGCCTGTTGTTTTATCTGGAAAGCATTCAACAGTAACGATGTACGTTCAGATTTGAGCGCGACACAGCAATGACTAAAAACTTCAAGTCTTTGTCGCGACCACATCCGGAGTAATCGCCCGGCGTTTGAGGATCATTTCGCGCCAACTGATAAAACTAATTGCGGCAACGATCAGCAAGCCGCCCAGAATGACATAGGGATCAACACTTTCGCCGAAGAACACCAAGCCGACGAGTACCGCCCAGACCAGTTGAAGGAACGTGACGGGTTGGGTGACCGCCAAAGGGGCGGCGCGAAAGGCTAATGTCATGGTGTAGTGCCCGCCCGTGGCCAATGCGGCGACGCCGAACAAGACCAGCAGTTCAAAGCCGTTGGGTGTGACCCAGTTCATTGCCGCCAACGGAGCAAGGCCAATGGTAACAACAATGGACAGCATCGCCACAACGATGGCCGCGCTATAGCGGTCTGAGAGCTTCTTGGCCAAGAGGTACGAACCGCCAAAGGAAATCGCAGTGAAGAGCATCGCGATATGGCCGGGGCCGACCTCGCGAAATCCGGGACGCAGAATAATCATTGCTCCGATCAAGGCCACACCGATGGCAGCCATCCGGCGGAAGGCCAGTTTTTCGCCCAGAAACAGAGCGGCCCCAATAGTAACATAGATTGGTGCCATATAGTTCATGGCTGTCACATCGGCGATCGGGATGCGCGCCATGGCATAGAACCATGCGGCGACACCAAATGTGTGAACAAAGCCCCGCGCCACGAAAAGCCCCAAGGAGGTGCGATCCATCTGCGACGATCTAAGTGGCCCAATCATCGGAATCAAAAACACCAGCCCAAGGAAATAGCGTAAAAACGCCGCCTCAGCCGCCGGAATGCGCGTGCCCATGGATTTCACCAAAGCAGTGACACCCACAAACAGCAGGCCGGTCACCACCATCCAGAACACGCCTTTGAGGGGCTGAGAGGTTGCTTCAGAACTCATTCCCAAATGAATACGCCCCAAGACGGGAATGTCGAGGTATCAATTGGTTAATCGAAGTCGATGAATAGATCTTCTAGCACAGCATCCCAGTTTTTATTTGCATTCAGCAACTCGGGGTGCTCTCGAATTTGATCATTCAAGTCCATGACATAGTAAGATCGAGTTTGTGACCGATCAAATCTTTTCCAATCCCTACCGTCTGAAGCAATAAACAATGCCTGCCGCATATCTTCTTTGGCGGCATCTTGTTGCTCAAGTTCACTCAACGCTATGGCACGATGGAAATATGGACGAGACAGAGTTCGCCTTTTCCCATAACTCCCTCCTTTAAAATTAAGTGTAAAATTGCAAAATCTGAGCTTACGTTCAAAATCTCTCATTTCTTTACTGCAAGCAGACGAAGAAAGAGAACTGGCGAAAAACAGAGGTATAAAAATCATCAAGAGAACAACAACGATCATCCATAGTTTTTGTTCCAAACTATGTGATTGCGTTGCTTTCTTTGAATCCACTATTTACTCCCTTTCCCCACGTTCTCGGCAAAGGCGGTTTTGAACGCCTCTTGCTGCTGTGGGCTGGCGTCGGTTTGATAGTTGGCTTTCCATTCATCCATGGTCATGCCGTAGAAAAGCTCTCGCGCCTCATCCTTGGACATCTCGATGCCGCGCTCGTTGGCGGCCTCTTGGTACCAGCGGCTCAGGCAGTTGCGACAGAAACCAGCAAGGTTCATCATATCGATGTTCTGCACGTCGGTGCGTTTTTCCATCAGGTGCGCGCGCAGGGTGCGAAAGGCGGCGGCTTCCAGCTCGATCTGGGTTTGGTCGTCCATGGGTCTCTCCTTCAATGCTTACAAGATGCGCTTGAGGTAAGGCGGTTTCAAGTCATCAAGGCGCACGCTGATACTGCCGATCTCGGGCAGCTCTTTGTCCAAAGCGTCCAACACCATTTGCGCTATGCCTTGGCGAACTTCATCACTACGGCCGGGCAACAGCAATAGCGTGGCGTGCACAAAGCTTTGCGGTTCTACCCCGATACGCGAGGCGGAGGCGGCAATGGTGCGGACACGCACGGTTTCGGGACCGGTGACAGGCGGATGCGCCACAACATGGTTCCACATGGTATCGCAGAGCGCCTGCAGGTTATGATCTTTTCCCAGGTCAGCAGAATGCTCAAGGATCAGATGTGGCATGGATCTCTCCGTTATACGCCGTCGTCGGCGGCTGCGGCTTTCAGGATCGGGGCAAGGCGACGCGCCCAATTGATCTGATCTTCTTCAGATTCGATCAGGTCATTACGCAGCTCGATCAGCGTGTTGGGGCGCTGGTGCGCAATACCGTGGCGCGCGATGGCATCGCCAGGCAGATGGCCGCCATAGGGTTCATTTGCTCCGACACAAAGATCGCCCCTTTCTTCCAAACGCTTGACCAGCGACACCGAAAGCCGTTCATCAGCAGCGTAAAGCACCCCGACATGCCAAGGGCGAGTGCCCTTCCCCTTCAGCGCCTTGGTGAAACTGTGCATTGAGACAATCACTGTATCCTCGCGCCGCGCGGCCAGTTCGGCCAAGGCGGTGTGATACGGGCGGTAGCATTTGTTCAGACGGTTTTCGCGTTCGGCATCACCCGCGTGGCGGTTACCCGGGATGATCGTGCCATCATAGAGCTTCATCAGCAGCGTCGGGTCATCCTCGCCCCGGTTCGGATCAATCACCAGACGCGAGAAGTTCGAACAGATCACCGGGCCATCCAGCAATTTTCCCAGCTCGCGTGCGACACCTGCTGCGCCAATGTCATATGCGATGTGGCGCGCCATATCCTCGGGTGCAATACCCAGGTCACCGCCGCTCACAAAAGGGGGCACATAGTTCGAGGCATGATCACAGGTGATCAGCCAGCGTGTCGGGCGATCTGCCCCATCGATGAAATAGGGTTGGTAGGTCATGGCGCTTTGTACGTTCATGGTCCTGCTCTAGGACAGATTTGCGACAATGTGAACAGGGTGCGCATTCACAAAAAACGTTAGCGTTAACGAAATTTCTGTGACAGAAGACGCTGAACTGTTGACAAGCCCCCGTCTGCCGCGCATGCCAGCGGCAAAAGACTAAGGAAAGACCTGCCATGAGACGCCATCGTAACGTCAAGATCGTTGCCACTTTGGGCCCCGCGTCCGAGGATTACAAAACCATCCGCGCCCTGCATGAAGCTGGCGCAGATGTGTTCCGCCTGAACATGAGCCATGGCAGCCATGAATCAATTGCTAAAAAGCACAAGATTATTCGCCAGATCGAAGAAGAGTTGGATAGCCCGATTGCGATCCTGGCCGACTTGCAGGGGCCAAAACTGCGCGTTGGCACCTTTGCCAATGAGGCCGAAGAATTGGTGCCTGGCGCGACGTTCCGTCTTGATCTGGATGAGACACCGGGCGATGTGACCCGCACCTGCCTGCCCCACCCTGAGATTTTCGCTGCCCTTGAGCCGGGAGCAAGTCTGCTGGTTAATGACGGTAAGATTCGCCTGCGCGTCACGGCCTGCGGCGCAGATTTTGCCGAGACCGAAGTTGTCATTGGCGGCACGATTTCGAACCGTAAAGGTGTAAATGTCCCAGATGTGATGCTGCCTTTGGCTGCTCTGTCAGACAAAGACCGTGCCGATCTGGAATTTGTTTGCGAGTTGGGTGTTGATTGGCTGGCGCTCAGCTTTGTGCAACGCCCTTCAGATGTGGAAGAGGCGCGCGAACTCGTCAAAGGTCGTGCGGCGGTTCTAAGCAAGATCGAAAAGCCTTCGGCTGTTGAAAGCTTCTCGGACATTCTTGCCGTGTCTGACGGCATCATGGTGGCCCGCGGCGATCTGGGGGTTGAACTGCCGGTGCAGAACGTTCCACCGATCCAGAAACGCCTGGTCCGTCAGTGCCGCGCCGCCGCCAAGCCGGTGATTGTGGCCACGCAGATGCTGGAATCGATGATCGAAAGCCCGATGCCGACCCGCGCTGAGGTCAGCGATGTCGCCACAGCGATTTATGAAGGCTCGGACGCTATCATGCTGTCGGCGGAATCAGCCGCGGGCAGCTATCCGATCGAAGCGGTCACCACCATGGACAACGTTGCCCGCGAAGTAGAGGCCGATCCAACCTATCGTCAAGTGATCATGGCATCGCGCCGTGTGGAGCGCACCACCGTGGCCGAGGGCATCGTTTCCGCCGCGCGCGAAATTGCGGAAGCCACAGATATCACCTCGATCTGCTGCTATACCCAATCAGGCACCACCGCATTATTGATTGCCCGCGAACGCCCGCAGGTGCCAATCCTTGCGCTGAGCAGCCTGCGCACCACCGCGCGCCGTCTCGCGCTGAGCTGGGGCGTGGACTGCGTGATGAGTGATGAGTTAGGCCGTTTCAAGCACGCGGTCATCGGTGCCGCCCGTGCCGCGCGTTCCCATGGCTATGCCACCGAGGACAGTCAGATCGTTGTTACCGCCGGTGTGCCGTTCAATGTGCCCGGCACCACAAACATTCTACGGGTCGCCCCTTGTCAGGAAAGTCTGATCTATCCCAATGAACCCGATGACGGCGTGTAGATTCACTTATGACGGCCCTTGCGCAATTGGAGACAAGCGCGTATAGGGCAGCTTCCTACCGCGCGTCCGGCCAACTTGGCATGCCGAGTCGCGCGTTCCCTACCGACCAAAGAGGAGCCGGAAATGCCTAAGATGAAGACTAAATCAAGCTGTAAAAAGCGGTTCAAGATTACCGCAAGCGGCAAGGTTAAGACAGCCCAAGCTGGTAAACAGCACGGGATGATCAAACGCACCAACAAATTCATCCGCAACGCCCGCGGCACCACAACACTCAGCGAACCTGATGCGAAAATCATCAAGTCGATGATGCCCTACGCGCGCTAAGGAGGATTTGAAATATGTCACGCGTTAAAGGTGGGGTAGTTACCCACGCCCGTCACAAAAAAGTCGTCAAAGCCGCCAAAGGCTACTATGGCCGTCGCAAGAACACCTTCAAGGTTGCACGCCAGGCTGTCGACAAAGCAAACCAATACGCAACCCGCGACCGTAAGGCGCGCAAGCGTAACTTCCGTGCATTGTGGATCCAGCGCATCAACGCCGCTGTCCGCAGCCACGACGAAGCTCTGACATACTCGCGCTTCATCAACGGCCTGTCACTGGCAGGTATCGAGGTGGACCGCAAAGTACTGGCCGATCTGGCCGTACACGAACCAGAAGCGTTCGGTGCCATCGTCGATCAGGCGAAAGGCGCTCTGGCATCATAAGCCAGTCGTTCGCGAGGGACTTGAAGACGCCGTTGGGAAACCAGCGGCGTTTTTGTTTGTGGCTAAGAAAGTTTCCCCTGACAGGCTTTGATCTATCCGGTTTTTGGCGCAATGGCTCTGCCGTGTTATAATTTTCCGATCATTTCATCTGAAGGGAGGGCGCAAAGATGCAACTTCGCTTCGTCTTGCAACTGCTCTTGCTGTATTTGTTCATTGTTTTACCCAGCCTATCCGTGGCTCAAAATTTGGTTAAACTCGCGCAGGCCGGAGATGTGGAAGGTCTGAAATCGGCATTGCCTGACGGCCCTGATCCGGAAGCTTTGATCAAGCCGATCTATTTTGCGGCCCAAAACGGGCAGGAAGAGGTCGTGACATATCTGCTGTCCGTCGGGGCCGATCCAGATTCAACAACTGACTTCGGCACAGCACTCGCAATCGCCGCGCGGAATAACCACACCGGGATTGTCACTGCTCTGCTCATATCGGGTGCGAATCCAAACCTACGCGGCGGGACGATTGGAGAGGCCCCGCTTCATATGGCCGCTGATCGCGGCGCAATCGAATCTGCGCGGCTTTTGCTGGATCACAATGCCGATGTAAACGCGGTGGCGGTGACCTGGGGCTGGCCCGCGATTCAATACGCCGCCTACAAGGACCGTACCGAGATGGTATCATTGCTTCGGGAAATGGGGGCCAAACCTGCCCCTGTTGAGCCACTGGAAACTGGAGAGCTCGAAGAAGCAGACCTTGAACAAGGTCGCCTACTGGCGATCGAATGCTCCGGATGCCATGCTCTGTCGCCTGACGACACCGGCTGGCGACAATATGGTGGCCCGAACCTGTTCGATGTCGTCAACCGGCCCAAGGCCTCGCAAGAGGACATCCCCTATTCCAAGGCGATGAAAGCGCAGACAGGACGCTGGACACCCGAAGAGTTGAACGTTTTTCTGGCAGATCCATTCAATACCGTTCCCGGCACCGACATGATCCGTGGCAGGCAACCTGATCGCGCCGCGCGGATTGCCATCATCGCCTACCTCACGCAACTGAACCCGTAACGGAGGATAAAAACGCCCTTCTGACGGGGTAACTTGCAGCCGGGCAGAGCCCGACCGCCACATGGGCTGACTCTGCCCGGCGCGCTAACGCGCTTGATTCCGGGCAAAGGTTGCTTTCTTGAGATTTACTCCGCTGCGACCAATGATTGCTCGTATTGGCGATCCTCTTCGGCCAGCCACAGCAAGAAGTCGTGGACGGTGCCCTCATAGTCGTCCCCTGCCAATGGGCCAGATTCAGCGTGGGCAGAATTGAGCGACACCTGCATGCGCTCCAGCTTCTCGCGGTCTTCGCGGTTCACATCCTCCCAAAGCGAAATGCGCTGTGCGATGGTCGCATCGTCCAGTTCATCCTCGTAAGTTGACATGGTCCATTTGACCTCGATCTCTTCTGGGCAGCGCGGGAAGATCATGAGCGACACCAGCAAAGTCGCCGCTTGACTGGCCACTTGGTTGGGGAAGCGGGCAAACAGGCTGGAGCGGCGGCGTTCAGCCTCGCTCAAACCCACTGCACCTTGGCCACGGGTCTCGGTCGCATCAGGATAGTTTGCATTGTAGCTGGTAAAACCTGGACCGCTGGCGGCTTTCTTGGCCATGCCTGTTGGAGTGTAGCCATGCAGGGTTTGAGGGTGCACCACCGACAGGTGATAGCCTTCCATGAAGTTCTCAACCAGACATTTCCAGTTGGTTTTCCAAATCTCCTGCGCCGAATGGACTAGGCGGAACTTTTCAGTCTCATAGGGTGCGACCAGCGTGTCCAAAGCCTCGGCCTCCGACATCGGGCGCGCAACCGGATTCAGATTGCAATAGATGAATCCGCGCCAGATCGTGACGGCATAGCCGTGCAGCTTACATGACTTTGAATCAAAGCTCGAGTTTTCCATCCGTGGTGCGCGTAGCAAATCACCATCGCGGCCATAGGCCCAAGCGTGGTAAGAACAGATGAAACGTTTAACGTTGCCCTGCCCTTCGGCCAGCGGCATGCCGCGGTGACGGCAGACATTGGCCAGCACACGGATTTCATCATCATCGCCGCGCACAACGATCAGCGGTTCCTTGAGCACCTGAATGGTGAAGAAATCGCCGGGGTCCGGCACCTCGTCCACCCGGCCCAGACAATGCCAGCCATCTTTCAGAACATGCTCACATTCCCAATCGAAATAGGCCTGCGAAGTGTAGAATTTCCCCGGAAGGCCGCGCGGGCCATCCTTTGGCAGGGCGGCCAGCTCCTGCAATTCGCGCCGCATTTGAGCAACTTCAGTCATGTCATCCTCCCCTACCCTGTTGTCAGCTGTTCGCGTCGATGCGCGCCATCAAGTATTGCGCGAAATCATAATTTGGTCGTTCAAGGTGGCTCAGGTGGCCGGGCTCGGCCATGCCGGAACTGAGGCCATTGAACACCTTCTCCGTGCAACCGCGATCTTCGACATTCACATCATCAAGCAAAGTTTTGAGCGCGTCAAAATTCTGTTGTGCATCCGGATCATCCTTGAAGTCATTCGACATGCCGCCGCCAAAGCGAATATGCACCTTGCCGGGAGCAACCGGATGCAGCGACAGATACCAGAAGTAGCCCGGCGTCAAGGTGATCAGCAGACTGGGGTAGATCGCCAACAGATATGTGGTGCGACGCTCATCCCCTTGCAGGCGCGTATTGTTCGGATGCGCCATAGCAATGCGCAGCGATTCTTCTTTCAGAATAGTGTGGTAGTTGAAGGCCGGCAGGCCCGGTGGGCAAACCATGTCTTCCAACTTTGACAGACCGCCGATAGTGCCCGCGTGACACACCGGCAGGTGATAGCTTTCCATGAAGTTTTCGGCCAGCACCTTCCAGTTGGTGTCCCAAACGTGTTCTTCGTAGAACGCCTCGGTATAATTGGTCATGTCATAGCCACGGATCAGCTCCTCGACCTGCGACAGTTGTTCGGCCACTGGCGGGGCATCGATATTCAGGGTGATGAAGACCCAGCCGAGCCATTCCTCGCAGCGCACTTTAGGGAGCTTGTATTGGTCCTTGCAGAAGCCTTCGTTAAGGGTCATCGCGGGCGCACCGCGCAAGGAACCATCAAGGTTATACGTCCAAGCGTGATAGGGGCAGACGATGGACCGTGTATTGCCCTTGCCATGCAGCAAGGTCGACATCCGGTGCAGGCACACGTTCGACATCGCCTGCAAATTGCCGTCGCGGTCGCGGATCACCATAACCGGCTGCCCAGCCAGTTTTGCGGTGGCATAGTCACCGGGGTTTTTCAGGCTATCCGCGCGCCCGACACAGAACCAATCCTTGGCAAAGACCTGATCCAGTTCTTTTTGCATGAAATCGGGTGAGGTATAGACCTCGGGCGGCATAGCGCGGGCCTGCTCAAATGGCACCGCAGTGTTTGCGCGCAACGCCTCGACGGCGTCGATATGATCTTTGGCCATGACAGTCCTCTTGTCCTGAGCGTGGTATCAGAAATGTGGGACTGACACATGTTATGCCTGTCCCCTAGCAAGGAGCCCTTTGCTGAATCAGAGCAAACTACGCATTGAGTCCGGAATAAAGAAAAACCTCCCTAAGATTACTTAGGTAAAATCTAATCTTGTCACTCAAAAAAGCAGGACGCGACCGGAGCATGAATCGATACCTCACTGCAGTTAGGAATTTGATCGCAATGATTCTACTGTGCTGCGGTCAAACTGTCCTCTTGACCCTGGCCCCTGTGCCCGCCAAACACCGTTGAAACAAGATAAAAAGGTTCAACATCGTGCGCACAGCCAAGGCAGAGGCAGACCTCAAGCAACGTGACACCTCAAAACGAATCGGAGCGCTGGCAAGCCTGTGGCCCTTTGTCCGCCCTTATCGTCTGTTGGCACTGGGCGCGCTGCTCGCACTTATGCTAACGGCAGGTGTGTCTCTGACCCTTCCCTTGGCCGTGCGACGGGTGATCGACAATTTCAACGCCCATGACAGTGCGCTGTTGAACCTCTACTTCGGCGCTGCCATTGGCATTGCGGCGCTCTTGGCCATTGGCACAGGGCTGCGCTATGCCTTGGTTACCAAACTAGGTGAACGGGTTGTCGCAGACATTCGTAAAGCCGTTTTTGCACGAGTGATCGCCATGAGCCCCAGCTTTTTTGAACGGGTCATGACCGGCGAGATTATCTCGCGCATTACAACTGACACAACTTTGATCCTGTCGGTGATAGGATCGTCGGTTTCGATCGCACTGCGCAATTTCTTGATCTTCCTCGGCGGTCTGGTGCTGATGCTCTTCACCTCGGCCAAATTGACCGGTTTGGTTTTGCTGATCGTGCCCATGGTGATCGTCCCCATATTGATATTGGGCCGCCGTCTGCGGCTTCTGAGCCGGATCAATCAGGACCGCATTGCTGACAGTTCCGGCAATGCCTCAGAGGCGCTTTTAAGCGTTCAAACCGTTCAGGCGTTTTCACAAGAAACCACAGTAAAGCATCGTTTTGATGCTGTTACCGAAGAGAGTTTTCAAGCCGCCCGCGACAGGATCAAGGTGCGCTCCCTGATGACCGTGATCGTAATCTTTCTGGTCTTCACCGGTGTGGTGGGTGTGTTGTGGATCGGAGCGCTCGATGTTCGTGAAGGCATGATGAGCGCAGGAGCGCTGGTACAGTTCGTAATTTATTCGATCATGGTGGCGGGCTCGGTCGCCGCCTTGTCCGAGATCTGGGGGGAGCTGCAACGCGCTGCCGGAGCGACCGAACGGCTGATCGAATTGTTGCAAGCCGAAGATCGGGTGCAGGATCCGACACAGCCCAAGGCATTGCCCAGCCCTGTCACCGGTGCGATCCGCTTTGACGCGGTCAACTTTTCCTATCCTTCGCGGCCCGAAATCGCGGTACTGAATGAAATCACGCTCGATATCAAACCCGGAGAAACAGTTGCACTGGTCGGCCCATCTGGCGCAGGGAAAACCAGCATCATCCAACTAGCGCAGCGCTTTTATGATCCTTCACAAGGGCGGGTTCTCCTTGATGGGGTGCCCCTGTCAACCATGGCACGACAGGAATTCCGCCAGTCCATGGCACTGGTCCCACAAGACCCGGTTATTTTTGCCGCCTCGGCCCGGGAAAACATCCGCTTTGGCCGCATGGAGGCCAGTGATGTCGAAGTGGAACAAGCGGCTCGCTCCGCAGCGGCACATGACTTCATCACCGCCCTGCCCGAAGGTTACGACAGCTATGTCGGAGAGCGCGGCGTGATGCTGTCGGGTGGACAAAAGCAGCGCATTGCAATCGCGCGCGCAATATTGCGCGATGCCCCCGTGTTGCTCTTGGATGAGGCCACCTCTGCGCTTGATGCAGAAAGCGAACGCGCCGTGCAAAACGCTGTAGAAGACATGGCCAAGACCCGAACCACGCTGATCATCGCACACCGCCTGGCCACGGTGAAAAAGGCTGACCGTATTATCGTAATGGATCAAGGTCGCATTGTCGCACAGGGCACACATGACAGCCTTGTTGCAGAAGGCGGGCTTTATGCTCGACTGGCACGCTTGCAGTTTACCGACGGTGAGGCGGCCTGAAGTTTTTTCCCCTTATCGCTGTTCTCGCGCATCGCGAATATGGCCCCATTAACACCACCCAGGAGATAGACGATGGGCCTATGGAGCTTCATGAAAGACACCGGAAAATCAATCTTTGGCGGCGGTGAACCCGAAGCCAACGCCGTGAAACAGGAAATCACCGATCTGGGCCCTGATACATCTGGCCTGACCATCGATGTCGAAGGTGACGTAGTCAAAGTCTCGGGCGAAGCCGCCAGCCAGGAAGCAAAAGAAAAGGTCATCATGGCGGTAGGCAACCTTGAAGGTGTAGCGGCAGTCGAAGACAATGCTGGTGGGTCCGATCCCGTGTTTCATGAGGTTAAAAAGGGCGACACCTTATGGGCTATCGCTGCGTCAACATTGGGCAATGGCGCACGATACGAAGAGATCTTCGAAGCCAACAAGCCAATGCTGTCCCATCCAGACAAAATCTATCCGGGCCAGAAGCTACGCATTCCGCAGGACGTTTCTGCTTAAGCACTTACCTACAAACGCTAAACGGCCCTCGATGAGGGCCGCTTTTGTATCAAGCAGTAGGTATTATCGCGCGACGAGGCGCATAGTCGCAACCATGACAACGCTGTACAAAACATGACCTACCAACGCGACCCCAACGATCCCGCTCCAGTTCAGGAAGAACGGTAGACCCGCGAGCGATGTGATTCCGCCGATGGCAAAGATCCACAACCCAAAACCATAAAGTGCTGAGGGAATGAACCAACCGCGATTTCCAACAACGCGGCGCCAAATCGGTGCGAAGATGTAGAGCCAACCAGTCGGATAACCGATCAACCCCACAAGATAAAAGTGGACAAAATACCCCGCGAAATCACTGTTGGGCAGGCCAAGGCTCCCTAACAGGCTTTTGGCCAATCCGTGCGGTGACAGGCTGGCATAGCCCAAGCTGGGGCTGATGACCTGCCCCCAGAGATCAAATGCATTGGTTGCGAAAAACCCTGAGATAAACATCAGGCCCAAGGTGGATGCATTAAGCGCAGGAATAGCACCAATTGATCGCGCAGCAGTAGATGCAGAAGCCATTGTAGTTATCCTTCTCGGATTAGGGTGTGACAGTTCTGAGGACGACTAAGGATGCCAATGTGAGAGTTTCAACAATAGGCTTCAAATGTATCCACCTTGTCACAGAGTGTTGACGCCATGTTGCAAATTTTGAATCCGCGAAACTAAGCTGTCATCAAAGCGGTTGCTGCAGCGCGCGCGGCATCGGTGATCCGATCCCCTGACAACATGCGAGCAATTTCATCTACCCGGTCATCCGCATTTAGCGGAGTGACGGTTGAGAGGGTCATCTCATCCTCGACCCGCTTTTCAACACGCCAATGATGCGCAGCCAGTGCCGCAACCTGCGGGGAATGGGTTACAACTAACACCTGTCCCTGCCCTGCCAGTTGCACCAAACGGCGGCCAACGGCGTCAGCAGTAGCCCCACCAACACCGCGGTCGATCTCGTCAAAGATCATAGTGATCCCGCCCTCGTCCCCAGCCAAACAGACCTTCAAGGCCAGCAAGAACCGGCTCAGTTCACCACCCGATGCGATCTTGGCCAAAGGTCCGGATGGCGCTCCGGGGTTGGTGGCCACACGGAAGGTCACCTCATCCCGCCCTTCAGGGCCGTCTTCTGCGGTCTCGAATACGGTTTCGAACACAGCGCGCTCCATCTTGAGCGGCGCAAGCTCTCTGGTGACAGCCTGATCGAGCGCCTCGGCGGCGGACTTGCGCCCCGCACTCAATGCATCAGCAGTCTTGTCGTACTGCCCCTGTGCGGTGTTAACAGCAGCGACCAGCGCCTTGAGATCCGCATCACCCTGTTCAAGTTGATCCAGTCTCTGGCGCAGTTCCGCCGCGAACTTGGGCAGTTCTTCGGCTTGCACATCATGCTTGCGCGCCATCGCGCGAATGGCAAACAGGCGCTCTTCGGTTTGCTCTAGTTCCAGCGGGTCAAAATGCAGCTGTTCCAAACACTTTGAGACGGAGCCTGCGGCTTCATCCAACTCGACTAGTGCGCGCGACAGTGCCGACAAAGCCTCATCCAGCATGCCTTCGGCGCTTTCCACCGCGCCTTCCAGCCAGCGCATGGCGTCCGATGCGGCCCCTTCCGCTCCCTCATGCCCTAAAGCGCCCTGCGCCTTGGCGACATCATCACGAATACGTTCCGCGCCCTGCATCAAGCGTCGTTCGGTATCGAGCTTTTCCTCTTCACCTTCTTGTGGGTCGAGAGCTTCCAACTCAGCCACGGCGTGCCGCAAGAAATCTTCCTCGGCACGTATGGCTTCCAGAGCAGTTTCAGCCACTTGCAATGCCTTGCGGCTTTGCGCCAAGTCTCGCCAGGCGTTACGCGTCCGTCCCCGCAGATCATCAAGCTTGCCGAATTCGTCAAGCAAGCCCCGGTGGCCACTGGGGTTCAGCAAGCCACGGTCATCATGCTGGCCGTGCAGTTCGATCAGAGTTTCTGACAGCTTGCGCAGCACCTCGCCCGAACAACGGCGATCATTCACCCAAGCCGTCTTGCGGCCTTCGCGTGAATTGATCCGGCGCAGGATCAATTCATCTTCAACAGGCAAACCGCACTCCTCAAGGACTGCACGCGCCGGGTGATCCGCGGGCAAATCAAACCAGGCTTGCACTTCGCCCTGCTCTGCACCCGAGCGCACAAGCTCCGCGCGCCCTCGCCAACCCAGAACGAACCCCAAGGAATCCAGCAAAATGGATTTTCCAGCCCCGGTTTCGCCGGTCAACACGTTGAGCCCCGGCTGAAACGTCAGTTCCAACCGGTCGATAATCAACATGTCGCGAATATCGAGGCCCCTGAGCATCGCCTGTCCTACCCCTGGATCAGAGCCATTGGCCCTTGATCATCTGGCGGTGAACCTGACGCAGCCAGCTGTCGCCTGCGGCTTCAAGCGTGAGCCCCTGACCGGTCAGCAGCGCATAGCTATCTTCATACCAATCAGTCCCACGGAAGTTATGGCCCAGAATGGCCCCGGCAGTGCGCGCCTCATTATAGAGGCCCAAAGATAGGTAAGCTTCGACCAGGCGATGCAAGGCCTCTGCGGTGTGAGTCGTGGTTTGGAAATCTTCGACCACAACGCGGAACCGGTTGATTGATGCAGCGTAGTGATCGCGACGCAAATAGTAGCGCCCGATTTCCATTTCTTTGCCGGCCAGATGATCAAAGGCAAGGTCGAATTTCAGAATGGCAGACCGCGCGTATTCGCTGTCTGGGTAAAGCTCGATCACTTGGCGCAATGATTGCAGCGCCTGGAAGGTCAATCCTTGGTCGCGACCGACTTCGTCGATCTGATCGTAATAGCTGAGTGCCAGAAGATATTGGGCATAAGCGGCGTCTTCGTCTGTTGGATAGAAGTCGATGAACCGCTGCGCGGCCGCGCGGCTGTTCTCGTAATCCTTGGCAAGATGATAGGAATAGGCCTGCATGATAACAGAGCGCTTGGCCAGTTCAGAATAAGGATAAAGCCGTTCAACCTCGGCGAACACGCTGGCTGCCAAATCCGGGTCATTCCGCGCCAGATCATATTCGCCACGTTCATAAATTTGTTCGGCGGTGAATTCTTCGTAGTTGACGTCGCCGCGTTCAACCTTGTTGTCAATGCTACCCGAGCACCCTGCTAGCGCAATGGAAACAACGATACCCGTTAACAGTTTTGCTCGGAGCGTGCCGACTTTCATGCTCGAACCCATTTCAGTTTCACTGCGGGGTCGCCCCCGATCTGACACTGCTCTAGCACATAAATTTCCTGTGCAAAATGTCTTTGGCGGAAATTAAGTCACGTTCAGGCGACTTCGGGAATTTCATCCCAATGCACCCCTGCACCCGGCAGTTTTGCAGCCATTTCATCGCTGCATGTGACTTTCTCAAAGCATTCGGGCTGAGCGAACATGGCACGAAGCAGGTCATTCGTCAGTGCGTGCCCCGCCTTGAAGCCTTCGTAATGGCCAAGAATCGGTGCGCCGGCCAAGCCAAGGTCACCTAAAGCATCCAGCATCTTATGACGTACCGCTTCGTCTTTGTGACGCAGGCCACCGGGGCTGAGCACCCGATCACCGTCGACCACGACCGCATTTTCATAAGTGCCACCCAAGGCCAGTCCTTGTGCGTGCATCGCGTCAACGTCAGCCTTACGGCAGAAAGTACGGCTGTTCGACAATTCCCTTACAAAGCTGCCGTTGGACATATCCAAGGTTTTCTTTTGAGTACCAATGGCGGCATCTTTAAACTCAATGCGGAAATCGATCAGCAGACGGTCATGCGGAGTAAATCGCGCCCAACTATCGCCACGGCGAACCTCGATAGTGTCCGTGATGCGGTAAACTTTCAGCGGCACGTTAATTCGACGCAGGCCTTTTCCAAGAATACCACGAACAAACGCAGCCGAGCTGCCATCAAGGATCGGAACTTCGGGGCCATCAACCTCGACGACGGCGTTATGAACACCACATCCCATTAAGGCGGCCATGATGTGTTCAACTGTAGATACGGTAACACCGTCCTCATTTTCCAAACGGGTACACAGCGGGGATTGGTGCACAAGGTTCCACAGCGCGCGGATATCGCGACGACCAGGCACATTATCCATGCGGCGGAATACGATGCCACTATTAGGCAGTGCCGGCAGGATAGTCATCCTGACCGGAGCGCCGGAATGCAGACCAACACCGTCAAAAGATACAGAAGATTTAATCGTAGTTTGCAAAGTGCCCCCGGGACGTTCGCCCTTGTTCATGCTGCCAGAGATTTAAGGCTGGGGCTTAGAAGGCTCAACTCAATCTTTGCTACGGTCTGAAACACGGTTGTAACAGTGTAAGCAGCTTTCTGCCTACCTATGAGTTACCTTACTGATTTATAATAAAAAAAGGGCCACAAAACGCAGCCCTTTTCCAGTAACACTGTTGAAGACTTAGTTCGCCTGACGGCGCAGGAAAGCAGGGATTTCGATCTGCTCATCCGTCTCATCCTGCGACTCATGTTGTGTCGGACGACTTTGCACCGTAGGCTGTTGGCGCATCGGACGAACCGAGGCTTGCTCTTGTTCCGAACCATGGCCCGTCATCCGGTTGATCAGTGAATTAATCCCGAAGCGTGAGCGCTCGGCCGACTCTTCTGCCCGTGGCGCTTCGGTGCGTGGCTGCGCATCTGCGTTGCGTGAAGGCGCGTTATTGACTGCCGCTTGCAGACGGGCCAGCGCTTCAGGTGAAGGCGTTCCCGGCTTAGGTGCAATAAAGCTGTCCAACTCTTCTTCAAACTGCTCGGCTTCTTGGGCGACCTCGACTTGAGGGATGTAGGCAGGTGCGGGCAGATCATCGCTTTCGTCCGCCGAAGCTGCATCTTCATAACCAAGCGGATCAAAGATATCTTCTGCTGGTGCGCTTGCTGTTTCCTGCTCTTCCGCTTCTGCGAAAAGATTTGGCTCCGCTTCCATCGCAACTGCTGCTGGAGCTTCTTCCTTTTCTTCGGTTTCAACCGCTGGCTTCAGTGGCTCAGCCAGGCTGCGGCGTGGAACCGGCATTTCATGCGCCACGTCGCTGGCGTCGATGCCGGTGGCAACCACGCTCACGCGCATTGCGCCCTCGGTCAGTGTGTCCAACGTGGAGCCCACGATGATGTTGGCGTCGCCGTCCACCTCTTCGCGGATGCGGTTGGCTGCTTCGTCCAGTTCGAACAGGGTCAGATCCGGTCCACCGGTGATGTTGATCAGAACACCTTTGGCACCGCGCAGGCTGATCTCGTCCAGCAGCGGGTTGGCAATCGCCTTTTCGGCGGCCTGAATGGCGCGATCCTCACCAGTTGCCTCGCCCGTACCCATCATCGCCTTGCCCATTTCGTCCATTACGGCGCGAACGTCAGCAAAATCGAGGTTGATCAGGCCAGGGCGAACCATCAGGTCGGTCACACCTTTGACACCTTGATACAGAACATCATCCGCCATCGAAAACGCCTCGGTAAAGGTGGTTTTCTCATTGGCCAGTCGGAACAGGTTCTGGTTCGGAATAATGATCAGTGTGTCGACCATTTTCTGAAGGGTTTCAACACCTTCTTCGGCCTGACGCATGCGCTTAGCCCCTTCGAACTGGAACGGCTTGGTGACAACACCAACGGTCAGAACACCCAGCTCACGTGCGGCTTGCGCGATAATTGGCGCGGCACCTGTACCGGTGCCACCGCCCATGCCCGCAGTAATGAAACACATGTGCGCGCCCGCCAGATGGTCTACGATCTGTTCGATGCTTTCTTCGGCAGCGGCTGAACCGATGGCTGGCTTCGCGCCCGCACCCAAACCTTCGGTCACCTTCACACCCAGTTGGATACGGCTGTCCGATTGGCTCTGGCTCAGCGCCTGAGCGTCGGTATTTGCAACGACGAAATCGACCCCGTCGAGTTCTTTTTCAATCATGTTATTGACGGCATTGCCACCTGCACCACCGACACCAAAAACGGTGATACGTGGCTTGAGATCTTCATGCCCGGGCATTGTGAGATTCAATGTCATAATACTGTCCGCCTGTTATTTTCGCCCAAATTTCCGGGCCTACTTCTGCCTATTATCCACAATCATACCGCTCAGCGCGGCCTACGTCACCAAAAAAACACCCAAAAACCACAAAATATAGCTGCTTTTTTACGGTTTTACGCGGGATTTCGCCGAAGCGGCCACATTTTGTGGTTACCAGTTGTCCTTGAACCATTTTACGGCACGCTTAAGTGATCGTGCTGGATAACGGTCGACCGGGAGATCGAAATCCCACCATTCATCCTGCGGATTTGCTGCGAAGAGACACATGCCCACGGCACTGGCAAAACCGGCCCCTGTAGCGGCCTGTGGCAAACCATGGACACGCAATGGACGGCCCAGTCGCACCTGCTGCCCCAGAATCTTGCTGGCCAAACCATCAAGACCAGGGATCTGACTACCGCCGCCAGTCAATACGATCTGCTGGCTGGGAAGGTACTCAAAGCCCGCTGCATCCAACCGGCTGCGTGCTTCCTCCAGAATTTCTTCAACTCGTGGGCGCATGATGCCGATCAACTCAGTACGACTGACTGTGCGGCGATCATGTTCCCAATCGCCGGTTTCACCGCCGATTTCTATCATCTCGCGGTCATCCATACCGGTGGCCATTACGCCGCCGTAGAAGGTCTTAATCCGCTCAGCAGTGGCGGTGGGAACTTGCAATCCCATGGAGATATCACTGGTCACATGATCGCCACCAATGCGCACGCTATCGGCATAAATCATGTGCTTTTTCATAAAGATGGATACACCTGCTGACCCGCCACCCAAATCAATGCAGGCCGCGCCCAACTCTTGCTCATCCTCAACCAAAGACGCCAAGCCAGATGCATATGCAGAAAACGCGAGCCCAGCGAGTTCAAGATCACATCGCTTCACGCAATAGGCCAGATTCTGAATCGCAAAGCTATCAACGGTCAGCATATGCATATCTGTTGACAGAGTTTGCCCCAGTTGCCCACGCGGGTCATTCAAACCGGTGCGGTGATCCAAAGCGAAGTTCACGGGTTGCGCGTGCAGCACTTCACGCCCCTCGCCATAATCAGGCACATCGCAGGACGACAAGACACGGCTGACGTCTTGCTCGCTGACCAGCTGTCCTTCAAGCTCAACCGCGCCCGCCAACCCATAAGAGCGCGGCTGCGCTCCTGAGAAGCAGGCAATCACATGGTCGACGCGGATGTTCGCCATCTTTTGCGCGGCCTGTAACGCGGTACGAATGGCCCGTTCGGTTTCTTGCATAGCGTCGATTTCGCCGAATTTCACTCCACGCGACCGGGTTGTGGCTGCACCGATTACTCGGAAACCGGCCTGCCCAGCCATCGCACCGATGCCTTCGGCCTCTTTCAGCCGATCGGTGCCATCAAAGCGAAGCACCAGACATGCAATTTTGGAGGTCCCCACATCCAGAACCGCGACGACCCCACGCTGCAATGCCGCCTTGCGCATGTTGCGCATCGCCCGTTGGCTTTCATATAGCTCAATCATTCAACCGCCCCCGCCGTTGTCTGAGAAACCTGCCACCAGTCATCGGCAGCGTTTTCATTCATTCTTATGGTTGGCCGCTCCACGATCCGCATATCGACGACGCTTAGGTCGCGGTTCAGCATGTCTTTGATGTCATCCAGCACGATCACGCGTTCCAGCGCCCGCTGCGGATTGTCCACCGGAAGCATGATCCGCTGCCCGCTTTCCATCACCACATCCCAGCGACGCTCACCGACACGCACAAGTCCGCGCACCTCCGCATCAAGGGACTTAGCCGCGCGCGACAAGGACAGCGCCTCAGGCACCGCCTTTTCGGCACCAGCTCCGGCAATGATCGGCATTTCCATCAGTTTGGGATGCTCCAGCACCTTGCCGATCACCACGCCTTCGACGTCCACGATGTTCAACCCGTCCTGCACCCGCCACAGGGCGATTGGCTGACGCTCCACCACCTTGGCCACCAGAACGCCGCCCTTGCGGATCCGCACAGAAGCATCGGCCACAGCGGGCAGGTCTTCGATCATCACCCGCACCGCATCCAAGTCAGCATCAAACGAGCTGATCGGCAGCTTGAATGGAAAAACCTCGCGAATGACCTCTTCGACCGGGGCGCTTGCACCTTCGACTTCTAGTAGCTGCACCATGAATTCAGGGCGTGTTTCAATCTGCTCACGAAGGTCCGCGACTTTTTGGATCAACGCCTCTTGCCGGTCAGGGTCTGTGAAAAACATGATCCCTGCGCCCAATGCCAACGCAAAGGGCAGACCAATGCGCAGGGTTTTGCGGAACAATGGTGTCAGCATCAGGCGCTGATAGCGATACGACCAGCGCGACGGGGCCGGATCGAACTTGGGTTCTACCTGTCGCATGAGGCATCCTCCACCATCCAACGACACATCTCAGGAAAGCTAATCCCGACATGCTGCGCCTGTTCGGGGCTCAACGACGTTGGCGTCATCCCGGGCTGCGTGTTGGTTTCCAGTATGATCAATCCATCAAGGCCGCGCGCGTCATCCCAGCGATAATCAGTGCGGCTCACACCGCGACAGCCCAGCACCTCATGCGCCTTAATGGCATACTCCATACAGGCATCAAATATTTCTTGCGGCACTTCGGCAGGCACCACATGACGCGATCCGCCCGGCTTGTATTTCGCGTCAAAATCATACCAACCGTCGGTGATGATATCCGTCACCGTCAATGCGCGATCGCCCATGACTGTGGTGGTCAACTCGCGCCCCGGCGCGTAGGTTTCGACCATCACCAGGTCAGGCATGTCATCGGCCAGTTTAGGCGGGCCGTTGGCATCCTCATGCACGATATAAACGCCGACCGAGGACCCCTCATTATAGGGCTTCACTACATAGGGCGGCTTTAACACATGTTTGGAAGAGACGTCATCCTTATGCGCCAAAACGCTCTCGACAATCGGCAGGTCATTGACCCTGTAAACTTCTTTCGTGCGCTGCTTATCCATCGCCAAAGACGAGGCCAAAACACCCGAATGTGTGTATGGAAGACCCATCCATTCCAGCAAGCCTTGCACGCAGCCGTCTTCACCCCAACGGCCGTGCAATGCGTTGAACACAACATCGGGCGCGCTGGCGCGCAGCACCTCGGGCAGATCACGATCTGCGACGATTTCTTCAACCTGAAATCCAGCTTCCCTAAGCGCGGCAGCGCATTCTCGCCCGGACGAGAGCGAAACCTCATGTTCGGACGATGGGCCACCCATAATGACCGCGACTTTAGGGGTGTTTTCGCCTGAAAAACCCACTCTGTGCCTCAATATCCCGGGTCTTACTATGACCCTGTTACCGTTATGCTCGTTTTATTTTTTTGACGGGGCCGGTTCTCCGACCCTCATGATTTCCCACTGTAACTCTATTCCGCTGTTGTTGAAAACCTTTTTTCGCACCAACTCGCCCAATCCTTCCAGATCGGCCGCGGTGGCATTGTCAGCGTTGAGCAAAAAGTTGGGATGCTTTTCGCTCATCTGCGCGCCCCCTATCTGCGCGCCACGCATGCCGGCATCATCAATCACCTTCCAGGCCTTCAGATCATGTTTATCATCTGCACGCCCGGTTGAGCTAAATCCTGCCGGATTGCGGAAGGTGCTGCCAGCGGAACGGTCCTTGGTAGGTTGGGTTTCATCACGCTTGTGAAGCTGCTCCTGCATGCGTGCCAGTAGCTCTTCTGGTTTACCTGAAGGTCCTTCAAAGGTGGCCTCAATAATGGTGCAATCAGCGGCCAGGTCCGTTTGGCGGTAGGCAAAATTTAAATCTTCCGCAGTCAAGTAGATTTCCTCACCTTGACGCGTGATCGCACGCGCCTCGACAAAGGCATCAGCGGTATAGCTGCCATAACAACCTGCGTTCATCCGCACCGCACCGCCGATGGAACCGGGAATGGTCCGCAAGAAGGTCAGATCAACACCGGTCTCGGCTGCCTTTTTGGCCACGTGCGCATCCAGTGCGGCAGCCCCGGCAACAACACGATTGCCCTCAACCCGGATCTGGTTGAACCCACGCCCCAAGCGCACAACTACCGCCCGCAACCCTCCATCACGCACGATCAGGTTGCTACCCACACCCATCGGAAAGACAGCCACTGAAGGATCGAGATCACGCATAAACTGCTGCAAGTCCTCCACATCAGCGGGCTGGAACAGCCAGTCCGCCGGCCCACCAACCCGCAGCCATGTCAGATCATTCAAAGTGCGGTTTTGGGTCAGACGCCCGCGTACGTTTGGAATCTGCGTGATTGTCCGTTGGTCCGTCATGATACAGGCCCGTTCAAAAGTTATCTCAAGGATCCACGCAGCCAACGCCCCAGATAAATCACCGGCCAGCGCAGAATGCTCATTCCAGCAGCCAGCACCAACAAGCCGATCCATGGGCCATTTTCGTAGGTGACAAAGCCCAGCAAGGGAATCCCAATTGCGATCAGCACATACGCTCTGCGCCAGTGATTGTCACGACTTGGGACCAAGGCTAGGACATTCGCCGCCAGTGCCCACAAACAGGCAAGAATCAAAGATATACTCATTACACAGTCCCCCGCCATTTACGCCAGCAATAGCTCAGTGGATTACGAAACATTGAAACAAAGGCCAACACCGCCATAACCGACCAGACCCAACCGTAGTCATACCCCAGCCAGACGATCAGTACCGGCGCGGCGATCAATAACGCAAATCCAGGCCGATATTGATGGCGCATAGGTAGAAAGGCCACCAGCGTCGCCAGAAGCACCCAGATACAAGAGAGTGTGAGGGAGATCGACACAGCCCCTATCCTTCTTCGTTTCTCAGCCGATCTGGCAAACTATTGGCCCACGCACTGATCGTCCCGGCCCCGAGGCAGACCACCATATCGCCCGGTGTCGCCTGTTCGCGCACCAGACGCTCCAGATCATCCTCGTCCTGGATGGCACGCGCATGGCGATGGCCATGACGGATCAGTCCAGCGACCAGGTCGTCGCGCCCGGCACCTTCAATCGGATCTTCGCCCGCGGCGTAGATATCAGCGATAGCAACAACATCAGCGTCATTGAAACAAGCGCAGAAATCGTCGAACAACGAATGTAGGCGTGTGTACCTGTGCGGTTGGTGAACCGCAATGATGCGCCCTTCGGTTGCTTGACGCGCAGCCTTTAGCACTGCCGTGATCTCGACCGGGTGGTGACCGTAATCATCGATGACGGTCACGCCATTCACCTCCCCCACGCGGGTAAAGCGGCGATTGACCCCGCCAAAGTTGGCCAACCCCTCGCGAATTTCATCGCGCTTCATGCCAAGATGGCGCGCGACAGCTACGGCGCTCAGCGCGTTCGAGACGTTGTGATCCCCGGGCATCGGTAAGGTACATTCTTCGATCACCATATCTTCGGCTTGCAGGTGAATATCGAAATGCGCCACGCCCGCCTTATAAGTCAGGTTCCGAGCCCGCACATCGGCTTGGGCATTGAATCCGTAAGTTACAACGCGGCGGTCGGTGATCCGGCCCACCAGCGCCTGCACCTCGGGATGATCGGTGCAGCAAACGGCCAGCCCGTAGAAAGGAATATTACTGACGAAGTCGTAAAAGCCCTGCCGCAGGGTATCGAAATCACCCCAATGCTCCATGTGCTCGGGGTCGATGTTGGTGACAATCGCGATGGTCGCGGGCAGGCGGTTGAAGGTGCCGTCGGACTCGTCCGCCTCGACCACCATCCACTCACCATCTCCGACACGGGCATTTGATCCATAAGCGTGAATGATACCGCCGTTAATCACTGTCGGGTCTATTTGCCCATGATCCAGCAGCGCTGCGACCATCGTCGTCGTCGTGGTCTTACCGTGCGTGCCAGCGATGGCAACGTTGGATTTCAACCGCATCAACTCGGCCAACATCTCGGCTCGGCGCACTACGGGTAATCCCCGCGCACGAGCGCTGTCCAATTCTGGGTTACCCGGTTTGATGGCTGATGAGATCACCACCACCTCGGCATCTTCGAGGTTTTCAGCACGTTGGCCCTCAAAAATTGTCGCCCCGGCTTCTTCCAACCGTTTGGTGATCGGCGATTGCTTCAGGTCAGACCCCTGCACCGTGTAGCCATGGTTCAGCAGAACCTCGGCGATGCCCGACATGCCGATCCCGCCGATACCGACAAAATGGATCGGCCCGACATCACCGGGAAGTTTGGTTGCGGCGTTCATGACGTTTGCTCCCCTGCTGCAAGTGTTTCGACCAAATCGGCCAGACGTTCGGGTGCGTCGGGCGTGGCGACGCTCAACGCGGCATGCGCCATTTTCACGGCCCCATTTGGGTTATCAAAAACATTGATAATCTGCTCAGCCAGAGCATCAACTTCGAACTTCGACTCAGGAATGACGATGGCGGCCCCGGCCTCGGACAGAGCTCGGGCATTGGCGGTTTGATGATCTTCAGCGGCGGCGGCATAGGGCACCAAAATGGAGGGCCGTCCGATTACGCTGATATCCGCAACACTGGACGCGCCCGAGCGGCTGATCACCAGCTGCGCCTCGGACATGCGGCTTGGAATGTCCGTGAAGAACGGGGCGACATCGGCATTAATGCCGTGCTCTGCATAATAGGTGGCAACGCGCAATTCATCTTCGTCCCGCGCCTGATGGCTGACCCGGATATAGCGCAATGCTTCGATCGGTAGTTGGGCAATCGCAGGCGGGACAATATCGCTTAGAATCCGTGCTCCTTGCGAGCCGCCGATCACCAAAATGGACATAGGGTAATCACCGGGTGGAATATATCCCGCCTCGGCCCGCTCCAGAACGGCCCCACGCACCGGATTTCCAACGTGGATGCCTTCGATGCCTTCGGGCAAGATAGTCGGCCACGTACCGCAGGCCACCTGATCCACTTTCTTGGAAAAGATACGGTTCACCCACCCCAGCACACCGTTTTGTTCATGTACCATGCGAGGACGGCGCAGCAACCATGCTGCCGACAGTGCTGGAATAGAGGGATAGCCACCAAAACCCACCACCACATCCGGCTTGTCCCGCAGCATGCCCCAAACCGCGCCCAACACACCGCCGAAAATCCGAAACGGCGCCGCCAGTTTGGCTAAAGGGCCACCACGGGCAAAGGTTGCGCTGGCAATCTTGTTAATCTCAACCGCCTCCGGAAACCCGCCAGCATACCGCGCGCCACGTGCGTCCGTGCTCAGCTTCACGCGCCAGCCGCGTGCCAACATGACTTCGGCCAAAGATTGCGCCGGAAACATATGGCCGCCGGTCCCGCCGGCGGCAATCACCAACAAAGGTGATGGTTTACTCATCGCACTACGCCTCTGAGAATATCACGAATTTCGCCCTGCGGACGAGATCGGGTAAAGGCAAAAAGCATGCCCAGCGCAATGCCGCCCGCAATCAGCGATGAACCACCATAGCTGACAAAAGGCAAGGTCATTCCTTTGGCCGGAAGCAAGCGCACGGCCACGCCCATGTTGATCATCGCCTGCACACCAAAGATTGCCGCCAGTCCGGTTCCTGCCAGGCGAATGAAAGGATCACGCTCTTTCATCAGGCGCAGGAACGACCGCACAACTATGGTGGCATAAAGCGCGATGATGCACAGCACCAGCACAAGACCATATTCCTCGGCCGCGACGGCAATGATAAAATCGGTATGGGCATCAGGCAAAGACCATTTGACCTCGCCCTCACCCACACCGACACCAAAGAATCCGCCTTCGCGGATCGCATTGGTGGCATAACCCAACTGCGTGGTCGGATCGACATCACGGCTTAGAAAGCCATCGATGCGGCGGGCAAAGTGTTCGGAATTGCTATAGGCGAAGGTCCCACCTGCCACGACCAGAACAGCAAAGCCCACCAAGAGCAGCACCGGCGCACCAGCCACGAAATACATCACACTCCATCCAAAGAGTAGCAGACAAGCCTGCCCAAAATCGGGCTGCAACGCCAAAAACAGCGTCAGCACAATCACCAGAACAAAGCTCATGCGCTTGCCCGGTGGGCCGTTAATTTCTAGGCTTGCGGCCATCATCCAGGCGGCGACCACAACAAAACCGGGTTTCAGAAACTCAGACGGTTGCACACTGGCAAAGCCCAGCGAATACCACCGCACCGCGCCCTTGCCAAAGTCGGTGCCAAACACCGGCAATAGCGCCAGCGCGCCAAAGGCCACGATGAAACCGATGATCGCCAAGCGCCGCACCAGCGTGGGCGACATCATCGACGTAAGCATCATCGCCATCAGTGCCAGCGAGCCAAAGAACGCCTGCCGCTGCACGTAATGGAAAGGGTCAAATCCGTTCTTGGCTGCTAAGGGGGGCGAGGCCGCCAGCCCCAGCAAAATACCAATACCGAAGAGGATCAGGACACAGGACATCGACCATTTGTCGATTGTGCGCCACCATTTGGGAAGGACGGGCTCGCCTTCCCGGACGGGAACCGTCCCGTAAACCATTTCTGTCATCGCGAACCGCCGTTCTGCCTCAATACAACGCCCCTTTTCGGGGTCTGAGGTCAGTGTAGCAGGTGATTGGCTTTGTGGGAAGTAGGGAGAGAGGGGCGGGAGGAATTACATTTAGAACGTGGGACGCGGAATGTTGGTGGTCGATATGAAGCCTGAGCAGCCAATTGTAAGTAATACATCGATAGTGCGCTTGAAACTATTCAACATTATACCAAATTGGAGCAAAGGTTCTTTTCCGTGGAGTGATTTGTGCTTGAAACCCCAGAAGATGCATTGAACCTGCTTAGGCAACTTGATGCGCCCCATAGGCTTATCCGACACCTAGAACTAGTAGGTGAAGTTGGCAGCGAAATAACTTCAAAACTCGATAAACTGGGTGTTCGGTACAACAAATGCTTTGTGCTGCTGGGTATTGCACTACATGACGCCGGTAAAATCATGCACCCTGAGGAACTCGACCAAAGTGGGAATAAGCATGAAGCAGCAGGCGAAATATTGCTTCAACAGAATGGAATTGGAAAAGACCTAGCGAGATGCTGTCGAAGCCACTCTCAGTACGACCGCATAGAAGCATCATTTGAGGAACTACTTATCGCTTTGTCAGACAAGCTCTGGAAAGGAAAACGGGTTTCCGAACTCGAATTGCAGGTCATTGATGAAATTGCAGCGCGCTTGAGTGTTGACCGGTGGGAGCTGTTCGGAGACTTGGATAGTCTTTTCGAAGAAATTGCCGCCAATGGCGATACCAGACTATCTCGAAGTCTATAACTGTCAGTAAGTAGCCTGCAATCCGACCGTCACTGCAAACAACGTTTTTAGTCCTTAGGCAATCAGGTCAAACACACCTCCACCCGCGCGATAAAGTCATCGCCACGTTTCTCAAAGCTGTCGTATTGATCAAAGCTCGCCGCTGCCGGGGCCAGCAACACGGTGTCGCCCTTCTCTGCCTCCTCGACGGCCTGCGCGACGGCAGCTTCCATCGTGGTACAGATGGCGCTTTCCACGCCATCCAGTTTCATCGCAAACTGCGCCGCTTCGCGCCCGATGACATAGGCTTTACGCACATTCGGCAGGCCGGGTTTCAACGCGTCCAATCCGCCCTCTTTCTCCAACCCGCCGCAGATCCAGCGGATGTTGTCAAAGGCTTGCAGCGCCTTCAGC
Organism: Roseovarius albus; assembly: GCF_900172335.1. Lineage (GTDB taxonomy): Bacteria > Pseudomonadota > Alphaproteobacteria > Rhodobacterales > Rhodobacteraceae > Roseovarius > Roseovarius albus. Next base: position 70,996 of record NZ_FWFX01000001.1, on the reverse strand, counting down.
GCACTGTCGACATTGGTGGCCTTGCTGTCGTTCACATAGGTCACGCCATCCGCTTGCGCGATCACCTGACTGCGATGCGGCAGGCCAGCAAAGCTGGCAAAGCCCTGTTCGATCAGTTTCGGCGCCAACCCAAGACAGCGGCAGGCGGCATAGGCGGCGCAGGCGTTCTGGTGGTTATGGCTACCCGGCAGCCCCTTTATGTTGCGCAGGTCAATCGATGCGATCTGCCGCCCTTTGCGGTATTCCGACAAGAACCCCTTGCGGGTAAAGACTGACCAACCGGGACCCGAGAGTTTGCGCTCGGCTGACACCTTGATCACCCGATCATCGATTGCGCCTTCAGACAGTTGCGCCGCCATGAACACGCCCTCGGGCTCATCAACACCAATAATCGCCCGGTCCGGCCCGCCCTCGGCAAACAACCGGCGTTTAGCCGCGAAATAGCCGCCGATCCCGGCGTGGCGATCCAAGTGGTCGGGTGAGAAGTTGGTGAACACCGCAATATCCGGCGTCAGCGCGCGGGCCAGCTCGGTCTGATAACTGCTCAGCTCCAGCACCACCACACCGCCATCGCCCGGCGCATCAATATCCAGCACCCCGCGCCCGATATTGCCCGCCAGTTGCACGTCTTTGCCTGCAACTTCCAGCACGTGATGGATCAGCGCCGAGGTGGTGGATTTGCCGTTGCTGCCAGTAATCGCCACCACGCGCGGCGGCGTATCAAAATTGGCCCAGGCCCCATTGGCAAAGGATTTGAAAAACAGCCCAATGTCATTATCCACCGGCACCCCGGCTGCGTAAGACGCCGCGATCACTTTGTTCGGTTCGGGATACAAATGCGGAATACCCGGCGAGACGATCAGGCTGGCAACATTTTCAAAAGCCCCCTCACGGTTCAGATCCCGCACCTCGAAGCCTTCGTCTTCAGCCATGGCCCGCGCCTCGGGATTGTCATCCCAGACCACTGGCACGGCCCCGCCTGCCTGCAAGGCCCGCGATGCGGACAGGCCCGTACGCCCCAAGCCCAGAACCGCAACCGTTGCGCCGTCAAACCCTGCCACTGGTATCATGAACACGTGCCCCTTTTTTCCGCTCAATACGGTCGCTTCAGAATCGTTTACACAATCTGTTTAGAAGCGTCCAACACGTTGAGCGCTTATCCCGCGATGCTTTCCAACAGCGCCACAGCCTCTTCCGCACTCTCGGCAGGCACAAAAGCGTGGTCGTGATGGTAGGCGGCAACCATATTGCAGGGGATGCCATTTTCAGCCAGCACAGTGGCCACCGCAGCGGTCAGTCCCACGCCATCCAGCGCCGAATGCACTTGAAGCGTAATACAGCGCATTGGCATATCATCAATCAAGCCAAGCTCGCTCAGCGCTGCTGAGGGCAGGATCAGCGATAGCCCCTCATCCTCGGCAAAGCTGGCGATCGACATCAGCATCGCACGGGCGGCCAGTTCGGTATCTGCCACATGCACAAAATGATAGCTGCCATCGCGCAACGCCGGGCGCATCTGCCGGATCATCTCATTTGTATCTTTGACGCGCTCCGCCATTTAACGAACCTTCAGAGTTGCCAGGCCAATCATTGCCAAGATCACTGCGATAATCCAGAAACGGATCACGATCTGCGGCTCGGCCCAGCCCTTTTTCTCATAGTGGTGATGGATCGGTGCCATCAGGAACACGCGTTTCCCAGTGCGTTTGAAATAAAGCACCTGTATGATCACGCTCAGCGCCTCGACCACAAACAACCCACCGATGATGCCCAGAACGATCTCGTGTTTGGTGGCCACGGCGATGGCGCCCAAAGCGCCGCCCAAGGCCAGCGATCCGGTGTCGCCCATAAACACAGCCGCCGGCGGGGCGTTATACCACAGGAACCCAAGCCCACCACCGATCAGACCGGCAACAAAGACCAGAATTTCACCGGTGCCCGGCACGTAGTGTACATCCAGATATTCGGTAAAGTCGACCCGGCCCACCGCATAGGCAATTACCCCGAAGGACCCTGCGGCAATCATCACCGGCATAATCGCCAATCCATCCAGACCATCGGTCAGATTCACCGCGTTTGCCGCGCCCACGACCACGAACATAGCAAAGGGAATAAAGAAGATCCCCAGATTGAGCAGCGTGTCTTTGAATACTGGAAGCGCCAGATGGTATTGCAGCGCCTCTGGATGGCTGAGCGAAGCCCAGTAAGCAGCCAGCCCAGCAATCAAAAATCCAAGCCCCAGACGGACCTTACCAGAGACGCCCGAGACGTTCTGCTTGGAAACCTTTGCATAGTCATCGGCAAATCCAATCGCAGCAAAGCCCAATGTCACCAACAAGACCAGCCAGACAAAGGGATTGTCCAATCGCGCCCACAGCAGGGTGGAGGTCGACAGAGCCCCCACAATCAGCAACCCGCCCATGGTCGGTGTGCCCGACTTGACGAAATGCGACTCGGGTCCGTCATCTCGGATCGGTTGGCCCTTGCCCTGCTTGCGCCGCAGAACGTTGATCAAAGGCTTGCCAAACAGGAACCCAAAAATCAGCGCAGTCATAAAGGCGCCCCCGGAACGGAAGGTGATGTACCTGAATAGGTTGAAAAAATCACCGCCATCGGAAAGGGTGCTCAGCCAATATAACATTCAATCGTCCTTTCGATCTGCCCGCTAATCTACAGGTGCCGGGCGCGCGGCATTGCGCAACGCCTCGACAATCAGGCTCACGCGACTGCCCTTGGAGCCCTTCACCAACACAATGTCGCCGGCGTCTATCATACGGTGCGCCGATTGCACGAGGGCCTCGGCATTTTCCGCCCATTCGCCCCGAAGTGTTGCGGGAAGAGCGCTCCAGAGCGCCTGCATGCGCGGCCCAACACAATGAACGAGCTCTACCTGCCCCATGTAAGGCAAATCCGCCAACCCGACGTGTAGGGCAAGTTCATCCGGGCCGAGTTCCAACATATCGCCGAGGATTGCGATCCGGCGGCCCTTTTTGACACGGCCAATACCATCGCGGGGCTTAGACGTCGCCAGCACTTCTAACGATGCGGCCATTGATGTGGGATTGGCGTTGAATGCATCGTCGATCAAATCAAAGGTCAGCGCCTCATCATCGGCATCGAGCACCAGTGTTTCACGGGTTCCGCGCCCGGCTGGTGGCTGCCATTGGCCCAGGCCCATGGCCGCCAAGGCGCGGTCACCTCCCAACGCATCCACGCAAGCCAACACACCGAGCCCGTTCATCGCGAAGTGTCGCCCCATGCTGTTGATCTTGTAAAGCACCGGCTGCCCGTTGACATCAGCCTCGACCACGGTGCACCCCTCAGTAAAGCGTAGATCGCTTAGAGTGTAATCCCCTTTCTGGCCAAAGGTCTTGATCTGCGCACCATTGTCCTGCGCTGTCTCCCGCAGGATTTTTACCGTATCAACGTCAGCGTTGATGACAGCCGTCCCTCCCGACTCCAGTCCCTGAAAGATAGCCGCCTTTTCATGGGCAATCCCTTCGATATTCTCGAATGCCTCCAGATGTGCAGCGGCGACCGTCGTTATCATTGCGACATGCGGACGCGCCATCCTTGCCAAAGGAGCAATCTCGCCGGGGTGGTTCATCCCGATCTCGATCACGGCATACTCGGTATCAACCGGCATCCGCGCCAAGGTCAGCGGCACCCCCCAATGATTGTTGTAGCTGGCCTCAGCCGCATGGGTTTTTCCCTGTTGACCCAAAACATCCCGCAGCATTTCCTTGGTCGAGGTTTTGCCAACTGATCCAGTCACAGCCACGACGCGGGCATCCGAGCGTACCCGGGCGTGGCGGCCCATCGCCTCCAGCCCTTCGAGCACATCCGGCACGATCAGCAACGGTGCATCTTCTGCAACACCTTCAGGCACATGCGTCACCAGCGCCGCAGCTGCGCCAATTTCCAAAGCCTGCGTCACAAAATCATGCCCATCACGTGCGGCTTTCAGCGCCACGAACAGATCGCCGGGTTGCAAGGTGCGCGTATCAATCGATACGCCATGCGCTTCCCAGTTCGACGTGACCTTGCCACCCGTGGCCTCGGCGGCCTCTGCTGCTGACCAGAGTGTCATGGTTGCACCCCATCCAACGCGGAAACAGCCACACTCGCCTGCTCCACATCATCAAATGGCAGGACATCATCACCAATAATCTGTCCGGTCTCATGCCCCTTACCCGCGATCAACAAGGCATCTCCTGGGCCAAGTGCATCGACCCCGCGCAAAATCGCTTCGGCCCGATCGCCAACATTCACGGCCTGAGGACACCCCCTCAGCACGGCATCTCGAATGCTGGCAGGATCTTCACTTCGCGGGTTGTCATCAGTGACAATCACGATGTCAGCGTTTTCTGCCGCCGCTTGCCCCATCAATGGACGTTTGGTGTCATCGCGATCACCGCCCGCACCAACTATCGCAATCAGGCGGCCCATGACATGCGGGCGCAACGCCTTGAGCGCCGTCGACACCGCGTCAGGCGTGTGGGCGTAATCGACAAACACCGCCGCCCCGTTTTCACGAGTCGCGGCAAGCTGCATCCGACCGCGCACGGTTTCCATTTCCGACAAGGTATTGAATACCAGTTCGGCATCCGCACCAGCAGCAATCACCAGACCAGCGGCCAGCAAAACGTTTTCCGCCTGAAAGCCCCCCATTAAGGGCAATTCTACCTGCCGCGCCTGACCACCCCAATTGAATCGCAGGGCCTGGCTGGTCGGCGTAAACCGCTGCGTCTGAAGCTGTAGGTCCGCATTAGCATCACGACCAACACGAATGATCTGTTGACCACGGTCCTTTGCTATCTTTGCCAAATCATACCCTTTGGGATCGTCGATGTTGACCACCGCGATACCGTCTTCGGGCAATACCCGTGAAAACAAGCCAGACTTCGCACCAAAATAGGCTTCAAAGCTCTCGTGATAATCCAGATGATCCTGTGTGAAATTGGTAAAACCTGCCGCCGCAATCCGCACACCGTCCAACCGGCGTTGCTCCAATCCGTGGCTTGAGGCCTCCATCGCCGCATGGGTCACACCGGCCTGCGCCGCCCCAGCCAAGGCCTTGTGAAGGGTGATCGGCTCAGGCGTGGTATGGGCCAAAGAGGCCGACCAAGCGCCTTCAACGCCCGTCGTACCCAGATTGACCGCATCGTATCCCAGCGCGGTCCAAATCTGGCGGCAAAAGCTAGCCACTGATGTTTTGCCATTGGTCCCCGTAACGGCCACCATAACCTCGGGCTGTTCGCCAAACCACAGCGCCGCGGTATAGGCCAACGCTTGACGCGGGTCTTGCGCCAGAACAAGCGCCGCGCCATGGGCCTCCAGCGCCTCGTCCGCAATCCGCGCACCTTCGACATCAGTCAGGATTGCAACGGCCCCTCTGCTCAGTGCTTTTTCGATAAACTCACCGCCATGAACCTGCGTGCCTGGAAGGGCTGCAAACAGAAACCCCTCCTTGACCTCACGACTGTCCACCGCCAGCCCGACGATCTCAGCCTGCCGGCCCTGTTGGGCGGTCAGGCCCAGCTCGGTTAATGATTTAGTCTGCCCCACCGCCATAACCCTTTTCGGCCTAGTTCGATGTCAGCGTTATACCAGTCGTTGGCTGAGGTTCAATCTTGGGTCGCAGCCCCATCAGTGGCGCAATGCGTTGAATAATCTCTGCCGCCACAGGCACGGATGTCCAACCCGCTGTTCGGCGCGGTTTTTTGCCCGAAGTTTCCACCGGTTCATCCAATGTGACGATCAGTACATACTTTGGATTATCCACTGGGAACATTGACGCAAAGGTATTGATTACCTTGTCGTCATAATACCCGCCCGAGGGTTTTGGTTTATCTGCCGTCCCGGTCTTGCCCGCGACGCCATATCCCGGGACCTCGCCAAAGTTGGCCGTGCCATCGGGATCTGACACCACCCGGCGAAGCATATCACGCGAGGCCCGTGCCACGTTTTCACGCATGATCCGTGGTCCATATTGTGGACCGTCTTGTTTGATCAACGTTGGCTTTATCGTATACCCGCCGTTTGCAATGGCCGCATACCCAGCGGCCAGATGCATGGGCGTGTTCGAAATGCCATGACCATAAGAAATGGTAACCGCACTCAGATCCGTCCATCGCTGTGGGATCAAGGGCTTGCCACCTTTTGCTTCGACAATCTCTAGTGGCGTGGCTTCAAACATTCCCAGCGCGCCAAGGAATTCCTTTTGCCGCTTGGGTCCAATCATCAGGGCAATACGCCCGGTACCCCGGTTAGAGCTTTTCATGATGATGCTGCTGACATCCAGCTTACCGTAATTCTTGCGCTCGAACTCGTTGATTGAATATCCGCCCACTCTCAATGGTTGACCCGTGTCAATGATGCTGCTGGTCGACACCAGCCCCAACTCCAGTGCCTGCGCGGTTGCGAAAATTTTGAAGGTCGATCCCAACTCATACACACCCTGCACCGCACGATTGAACAGGGGGCTATCAGATGGGTCGCCCGATGTCGGAGGACGTGGCCGGTCATTAGGATCAAAATCCGGCAAAGAGGCAATCGCGATAACCTCCCCCGTATGCACATCCATCAAAATGGCTGCGGCACCCTTGGCATTCATCAACCGCATCCCGCCGTAAAGCACGCGCTCAATTGCGGACTGAATGGTCAGATCAATCGATAGCTGCAGAGGCTTGTCGCCTTGCGCCGGGTCGCGCAGACGATCATCAAAATATTTTTCAACGCCCGCCACGCCGATCACCTCAGCGGCGTGCACGCCTTCACGGCCAAAGCCAGCTCCGCCCAAAACATGCGCCGCCAAACGACCATTGGGATAAAGTCGCATTTCGCGAGGTCCAAACAGCAGGCCCGGATCACCGATGTCGTGCACGGCCTGTTTTTGCTCAGGGCTAATTCTTTTTTTGATCCACAGAAACTTACGGTCACCAGTGAAATCCTTGATCAAACGCGCGTGGTCCAGATCTGGGAAGATCGCCACCAGTTTATCCGCTGCCCCTTTCGGGTCGATCATATGACGGGGTTGAGCATATAGACTGTGGGTTTCCAGATTGGTCGCCAGAACCCGTCCTTTGCGATCTACAATGTCAGCCCGTTGCGCAACAATCTGTGCACCTGCCAGCGATGTGCGCGGTTCCGCCGGTTCAGATTGGGCAATCACACCCATCCGCAGGCCAATGGTGCTAAATCCTAAGAAAAACATCACCCCCAGCATCAGCAACCGTCCTTCAGCCCGGATCCGGGTGCGATCACGCATGGTTTCATGCCGCTGACGAATGTTATCGCGCTCGATCTTGTCCGGGTTCTCACCCTTGGCGCGGGCGTCCAGAATGCGGGCAAGCGGGCGAAGCGGTGTGCGGATCATGGGTATGTCTCCGTCAATGCCCCGGAATTAGAGACCTCTATCCCGTTCACGATGGAAAAGATCGTTTCATTTTCATCACTGCGGGGAAAGCTGACCTGATCGACATTGCCGAACTGATCCGGCTGCAACGGCAAAAGACCCAGTTTTTCAAAATTGATCTCAGCCAAATCGCGCAAACGATCCGGGCGGTTGAGATAGGCCCATTCAGCATTCAGCACCCGCAAACGCGCGCGCGCCTCGCTGATCTCACGTTGCAACCTTTCAGCCTCGGTCTGTACCGTCTGGGTTTTATAGTTCTCGTGATACGCCCAGAAGGCCAGGGCAATCACCGCGCAAGCGGTAAAGACATAAAACAGGCTTCGCATCAGTGCGCCCCCTTCAACTGTGGCATGCCAATGGCTTTGCGGTCGGTTTTCCCCGTTGGTGCTTCAGTGCGGATTGCGACCCTCAGCCGGGCACTGCGTGACCGCGGGTTTTCGGCCAATTCTACATCGTCCGGTCCAACGGCCTTGCGGGTTTTTAATTCGAGCTGCGGCGCTTCCTGCGCTTGTTGCGGGGCATGGCGACTGCCTTGCCCGGTCTTGCCTGCGCGCGCCTGCATGAACCGTTTGACCATCCGGTCTTCGATGGAATGGAAGGTCACCACTGCCAGTTGCCCACCGGGTTTAAGTACACGCTCAGCCGCCTCAAGCCCTTTGACCAGCTCGCCATACTCATCGTTCACAGCAATGCGGATCGCCTGAAAGCTACGCGTCGCCGGGTGCGCCTGTCCGGGCTTCGAACGCGGCAAGCATTTTTCGACCACCTCAGCCAGTCGCAATGTCGTCTTGAGCGGTTCAATCGCACGCGCCTTGACGATGGCCTTCGCAATGCGACGGCTCGCGCGTTCTTCACCGTAAAGATACAGAATGTCTGCCAGTTCCGCTTCAGCGGCTGTATTCACCAGATCCGCCGCATCCGGGCCGTCCTGGCTCATCCGCATGTCCAGAGGCCCATCGCGCATAAAGGAAAACCCACGCTCTGATAGGTCCAACTGCATCGAAGACACGCCCAAATCCAGAACCACGCCGTCGATCTGATCTGCGTGATCATCCATCTGCGAAAACGTGGAATGCACCAGCTCCAGCCGCGCACCGAATTCAGCACCCCAATCTTGCGCCATCTCCAGTGCCAGAGGATCGCGGTCAATCCCGATGACCTTTTCGGCGCCAGCCTCCAGCAGGGCACGGGTATAGCCCCCGGCCCCCAAGGTTCCATCCAACCATACACCCGAAATCGGCGCCACGGCTGCAATCAAAGGACGCAACAGAACTGGAATATGGGGTGAAGGATTGGGGCCTTGGGCAGCAGCAGCCATCCGTTTATTCCCCTTTTGCACCATCAAGATAAATCAGCGGATCGAAATCATCAGGCAGATCTTCAAGCCAAGCTTCGGTCTTGGCCAGCTCTTCCTGTTCATAAGTTTCTGGTTTCCAGATCTGGAAGGTGTCGCCAGCAGCGATAAAGAACGCCTCTTTGTCCAGTTCAATCTTCTGCCGCAGCTTTGCCGGCAGGACCAGACGTCCGGTTTCATCGACCATTGTTGGGAACGATTGACCGTGAAACAGACGCTGCAACATCTTGCGCTCCATCGAGCCACGCGGCAGCGCGTCGATCTTTTCGTCCACCTCTTCGATGGCCTCGATTGTATAGCATTCCAGATAGTTGCGGCGGTGATCACCATAAACAATCACCAGCTCGGGGGTATCTCCATCACGCCAGTTGGGGTCAGATGCTTCCAGCACACGGCGAAAAGAGGCCGGGATAGACACCCTGCCCTTCGTATCCACCTTGTGGTGGCTTTCACCTCTGAACCGTCGACCCACTGTCCCTGGCCTTCTGTTGTCCCCCGGAAAAATTCTTACCTTTAGAAACGAAACGGCGGACTGAGCTGCTGCCACTGCCCAATCCGCCGCCCTCGTCCCGCTATGCGGGGTGTCCGATCACGCGCGCCACCTGGGGGGATGTCTGCTCGCTCGCGCGCCGGATCTCTTTGTTCTGATGAAGGGGGTGCCTGTATGAAACCTGACTTAGGAGTTTTTTTGATTTACGGGGTCTAACGCCCCTTTGTCCCGTCCTCATCGTGAATACAGGGATGCCATGGGAATTCATGGAAATCAACAAGTATTTATGGGAATATTACACAGCATGTAGTTTTATGAGCACGCGAAAATCAAGATTTTGTGCTCAAAACTGGAAAATCAGCACATCATATAGGCTAATAATTCATATCGGATACCATATAGTGTATCCTCAAGAGTCGCCGCGGTCCCTCCCATAAATTCCCGGAAATTTTCCAATTTTTCTTGTATGAGAGGGAAATCTGACCAAAATCTCGGTCGAGATAGTCTGTATCACACTCAAATCAGAGTGATTCGCAATCAAAATGCTGGCTGGGAACAGGAGAGTGTCACACCCATCCCATACATTCCCGTGTTGGGGGGGCAATTACATTTAAGAAGAGGCTTTCAGACGGCTTCGCCCAGCCATTTGTACATGACCCGCGCATCGACAAAGCCCTGCTCGGGATGCTGGAAAGCTCTCGGCAGTCGGCCGACGGTATCAAATCCCAGCTTTTCCCAAAGCCGGATCGCAGCCTCATTGGTTTCGACCACGCTGTTGAACTGCATCGCCAGATAGCCAAGACCGCGCGCCTCGTCCTGTGAATGCAGGCACATCATCTCGGCGATCCCGCGCCCGCGTGCGAAGGGGGCCACGACATAGCCGCAGTTACAGACATGCGCCCCGCCACCTTGTTGGTTAGTCTTGATGTAATAGGTGCCAATGATGCCATCTTCATCTTCAACAACATAACTGGCTCGGGGGGTATCCATCCACAGATCCCGCACCGCATCACGAGAGAGCTGCGTATCCAGCGCATAGGTATCGCCCGCGCGGATCACATCACGCAAGATCGGCCAGACAGTGTCATAATCACTCTCGCGCGCCAGCCGGATTGTGGAATGCGATGGTACCGCCACGCCGATTCCTCTGTCTATCGTGTGTTCCATAACCATCTTACGTGCCCCCCAAATCGGCATATACAATCGAAACATTTATTCAGCCAGACAGAAAACTGGCTGAAACATGGCAGCTCTACCTTCGGCTCTTGAAAACTTCATGAAACCGGAGATCAGGATGCGCCCCGATAGATCAGCCATATTCGGCAAAAATAAGACAGGCCCTCTGCCTATAGCAGAAAAATCAGCCCGGATGCGAAAACAGCGCCAGGTTGACGCTACGTCACTTATGGCATTCTTTTCGGAACTCTCAGAACAGACCCTGTTTTCGCGTTTCATGATCGCACTGCCCACGGTTCCGCCCTCCATATTTGAGCGCCTTTGCGATGTGGATGGCAACCGACACGTCGGCATCGTCGCACTTGATTCAAACGGTAATCTGATCGCCGAGGCACGCTATATTCGCGATCAAGATTCAGAGACCTCTGCCGAATTTGCCCTGAGCATCGCCGAAGGGTGGCGCGGTATCGGGCTGGCGACATCGATGATGAAAGAGATCGAAACCGAAGCCCAAAAAAACGGCATTGAAACCCTCTGGGCGGATGTCTTGGCAGAGAACGCGTCCATGCTCGCCCTCGCCCGCAAGCTGGGTTACCAGATCTCCCGTAACCCGCACGACCCTTGCTGCAAGCTCCTAAGAAAGCGTCTTTCCAGCGTCCAAGAAATGAAAGAGGCCGCGTAACCGCGGCCCTTCTCGAAATCTACAATCTGCCAGCCTTTAGGCGTTCACATCCACAACAACACGGCCCTGCACCTGACCCTGCAGGATATCTGCACCAAGCTTGGGCAGATCCGACAGGCTCGCGGGCTGGATCATGGCCTCCAACTTATCCATTGGCAGATCCTTGGCTATCCGCCCCCATGCCCGCACGCGGTTGTCATAAGGCTGCATCACGCTGTCGATCCCCAGCAGATTCACACCACGCAGCAAGAACGGGATAACCGTGGCAGGCAGGCCCGCACCACCGGCCAGACCGACGGCAGAAACAGACGCACCGTATTTCATTTGCCCCAAAACCCGCGCCAGCATCGCGCCACCCACAGCGTCGACACAGCCCGCCCAGTTCTCTGATTCCAGCGGGCGTTTGGTGGTCTCGTTCAGCTCTTCGCGCGCTAAGAGCTGCGTCGCGCCCAGCGACGTCAAGTAATCCGCACTTTCAGGACGCCCGGTAACGCCAGCCACCTCATAACCCAGATTGGCCAGAATAGCAGTCGCAACCGAGCCCACACCACCGGCTGCACCGGTCACCAGAACCGGGCCATTGCCCGTGGTCAGGCCGTGATCTTCCAACGCCATCACCGCCAGCATCGCGGTAAAGCCCGCAGTGCCCACGGCCATTGCCCGACGCGCATCCAACCCATCCGGCAGCGGCACCAGCCAGTCCGCCTTGACGCGGGCCTTTTGGGAATAGCCGCCCCAATGCGCTTCCCCCACGCGCCAGCCTGTCAGCACAACCTTGTCGCCGGGCTTGTAACGGTCATCATCGCTAGCCTCGACCGTGCCGGCAAAATCGATGCCAGGAATATGCGGGTAGCTACGCACCAAACCACCACCGGGCCCGATGCACAGACCGTCTTTGTAGTTCACGGTTGAATAGTCAATCGCCACGGTGACCTCGGCGTTCGGCAGATCATCCAGCCCCAGCTGCTTAACCGCTGCTGCGGTTTTGCCGCTCTCTTCATCTTTTTCGACAACCAATGCGTTGAACATGTCTTTCTCCGTCATGATTTCTTTGTCCTTATTTCAAACAGAGGCTCAATCCCCTGCCCGTCTTATTTCCAAAACGCATCTTGAACCGCTGCGTCGCACATGCCTTCGTGGGTCTCCACTTCAAGCTTGGTGCCAGCATCCCAATGGCTGCGCTCGACCATTCCAATCGACACGTTGGTTTCAAAATCCGGCGACCAAGCGGCCGAGGTCACCTGACCGACCTGCTTACCGCCAGCATACACCGGCCAAACCCGATCACACATCGGAATATGACCCTCGATCGCAATGGGCCGGATCATCTGGCGGCTGCCTTGTTCCAACTCTTCGCGCAGCGCGCGACCACCGAAACATGTGTCCAGACGACCGGCATTCACATACATGCCCAATCCGCATTCCAGCGGCGTATTAGCGCGGGTCATATCGTTGCCATAGCTCAGCAAGCCACCTTCGATCCGTTCAATCAGGTTCGGCCCGCCCGCACGCACCAAAAGCTCTTCACCTTCCGAGAATAGGGCGTTCCAAAGCGGCATCGCCAACTCGTAGTTATCGACATAGATCTCGAAGCCGCCTTGCTTGGAATAGCCCGAGCGGGAAATCAGGAATTCATGCCCCTCAAAGGCAAATCGATTGCAGCCAAAAAATCGGAGTGCTTTCACGTCTTCATTGAAGACGCGCGACATTAGCTCATTCGCCAAAGGCCCCTGCACACCCAATGGCGAAACATCAGGCTCCGTCACTTCGACATCAAAACTGTTGCAGGCGGCAATCGCGTTGACCCACATCAGCACGTCGCTATCCGCGATTGAAATCCAATAGGTGTCCGGCCCCGCCTCGATCAGTACCGGGTCATTCAGCATGCCTCCATCCTGATCCACCATCGGAATATACAGGCAGCGCTCGGCGCTCATCTTGCTCAAGTCACGTGGCGTCAGCAATTCCACCAGACGCAGCGCGTCCGGCCCCTTGATCTGCACTTGCCGCTCGCAGGACACATCCCAGACCTGCACATGCGTCTTGAGATGACGACAGTCTTCCTCAACGCTGTTGAACATGGTTGGCAACAGCATGTGATTATAGACGGTATAGGCCTGAATTCCTGCGGCTTCGACACCATCAGAAAAAGGCGTTCTGCGCACCCGGCGCGAGGGTGACAAAAGAGGCGTGTTCACGTCACGAACTCCAGTAGATTAGTTGTGTTGCACCTAAGACCCGTTCACTTCCCGGGTCCGCTCCAATCAATCGGACAAATCTCAGCCGATTTATTGCCGAAATCCCAAATTCGGCCATAGTCGCGCACCCGCGACTTCAGGCCCCTTGCGGCGATGATATCCGGCCCCATCCAATACTTGGAATTGGTGACCATCACAGGATGATCCGGGCTTGCGCCGTCAATCATCTCGATCTCTCCTTGAATCTTGCGGCCGATATACAGCCCGCGCTTTTTACCTTCGCGCACGATATCCACCTTGTGGCGCTCGGCCCCGATGATCTCGCTCACCAGCATAGTAAAGAGGCCCGTGGTCCCCCCGGCCTGACCGGAAAATATCTGTAGGATGCCGTTATAGGCCTTACCGCTTGCGCGCTCATCAACATAGGCGGCCACTTTCCAGTTTCCCTCGCCCATGCGCCCCGGAATATCGACCAGCAGACCGACGTTCAGCCCGCCCAGATCTTCGCCTTCATAGTGGCCCTCATCAATCGCAATCCCCATCCAGGCGTGGCAATGGCCTTCAGTTGGAGGATGCGCGCCCAATGAGACAACACAGGGGCAGAACACGGTGCAAGAGCAGTTCAGGAACAATTCGCCCTTGATCGCCCAGTCGGTCGGGCTGGCCTCACGCCGTTTTGGGTTGGGCATACGGTTGTCGATCCGCTGTGAGACCGGCAGCTTATCCGCGTTCTCTTTGCGCTGTAATGCCATGTGTTATCCTCCGTTCCACAGCGGTGCGCTCAACACGGCCACACCACCCAATATCAATACAAATCCCATCGGTCTGGTTACACGATGCCCGATTTGCGGTAATTTTTCCAACACCATGAACAGTGTTGCCAATCCCATCCACAACAGGTTCATCACGCCGCCGACAAATCCCAGCGCCATGAAGCCCCAGCAACAGCCAACGCAAAAGACCCCAAGTCCCAGCCCCATGCGCAGCCCGCCGCGGAATCCCGTGCGCCAGTGGCCCAGGAAATAGCTCATTGGGCTGTGGCAAACGCCATGGCACAGTTCTTTCGTTCGGGTGAACTGAAACGCACCCACCGCCAGCAGCAGTAGCCCTGCGAATAGCGGCGTTTTGGAAATGCCCAGCATATCCACCACACCGCCAAACAGCAGGCCCAATTGCACTGCGGTGATCAGCGCCGCAAACGCCACCCAGACAATGCCATAGCCCAACACCACGCCGATCCAGCCGGCCCAGGATCCGTTGGCACTCACCATCAGGTCTTCGTAACTGCGCAGGGTCGGCACCATCGTCGGCAACATCATCGCCGCCATCATTGCCGCCCACATCACGAATAACGGGCCAAAGTTGGCCATGGGCATATACATGTCCATGCGCGGATCCATATTGCGCATCATCTCGCCCTGCGCGCCAGGACGGCCGATCAGGTCAAGATCCATATCTACGGCCATGGCGTACATCATCCACCACGCTGCCAGTATGGAGGCAAAGAACGCCAGCCACAGCAGGTTTCGCACCGGATATGACAAAATCATCTGCAAGGTATATCTCCATACCACGATTCGCGCCTTGCAACTTAAATGTCAGACAATTAAAAGTAAGACAAATGAAATCGAACAGTACACGCAAACCAGACCTTTCCGCCCAGATCGCTCAGGCGATCCGGGATGCCATCATGTCCGGCCAGATGATTGTCGATGAACGGCTCCCGTCTGAGGCAGAACTGGCTGACCAATTTCAGGTCTCCCGCCCCACAGTGCGCGAAGCCCTCAAACGCTTAGCGGCGCAATCTTTGATCCGGACAGAGCGCGGGGCTTTCGGCGGGGCCTTCGTCAATCGACTAAGCTACGAGGAGGCCTACAGCCAGCAGATCACCACATCGACATTGCTGCTCAGTATGAATACCGTCAGCTTCGCCACTGCCTGCGAGGCGCGCTATGCGCTGGAACGGGCTTGTACACGGCTAGCATCCGAGCGCCGCACGCCAGATCATTTGGCCGCCATGCGCGCCGAAACCCACCGTCAGGCTCAGCCCGGCCTGAGCGACGAGTGTTTCTGCGCCTCCGACGTGGCCTTTCACCGCGCGCTGGTTGATGCCACCGATAACCCGGTCCTGCGCTATCAACTCGCTGGTGCGGTCGAGGCCATGCAACCCCTGATGAACATGATCACCTTCACCGCCCGCTCGCGCGAGGAAATCGTTCGCCTGCACAACCGCATCGCCGACGCGATTGAGGCTCAGGACCCCGAAACCGCCAGCGCCACGCTGTCAGAACTTGAAACCTACACGCTGGAACTCGGCCAAAACGTCATGGCCGAACGCGCCCAAAAACGCGACAGCGCCTGAAATTTAGTCTGAAAATACGGGAAAGCGCCCTATTCCAGTGGGCGTGCTTCGTCCAGTAGCATGATCGGAATGCCATTGCGGATCGGAAAAGCCAGATTGGCCTTGTCCGAAATCAGCTCCTGCGCGCCAGCGTCATAGCGCAGCGTGCTATGGGTCTGCGGGCAGATCAGCGCCTCCAGCATGCGGCGGTCAAAGGCGGGGGATGTCAGCGCATCACTCATTGCATGATCTCCGTTTCGCCACCGCTGCGCAGGGCGTATTCTATCAGTGTCACCAAAGTTTCGCGTCGGGTACTCAACGACGGAGCCTCCAACAAGGCCTGTTTGTCCTCAGGCTCGAAGCCCAGCAGCATCGACAAAGAATTGATCAGCAATTCGTCATCTGCATCCTTGAGCGTCTCCCAATCGGTCTGCAGTTCCCTCGCATCGAAATACCGCGCCAGCAGGTCCATGAAGGCCCCGCGATTAAACTGTGTGTCCGCATCCTGCGGCCCCAGGTCACGTTCAAACCCGCCCCAAGATACTTTCGCGCGGCGATAGGGTGTGAAGCCTTCAACTTCCTTTTCGATCCGAAACCGCGAAATCCCCGAAAGGGTGATCATGTAACGCCCATCTTCAGTTTCCGAAAACTGCGTCACCCGCCCGGCACAGCCAATACAATGCAATCCTGTGCCACTGCGTCCAGGTACTTCGTTGGGCTGGATCATTCCAATCAATCGCCCGGGGATCTTCAGCGTGTCATCCAGCATCGCCAGATACCGCGGCTCAAACAGATGCAGCGGCAGACGTGAGCGCGGCAGCAGCAGCGCCCCCGGTAAAGGGAAGAGCGGAACAACGTCGGGCAGGTCAGCCTGATGAAACATAAATGCTAATCTAAACTGTTTTTGTGATCAGGCAAATATCATTGAGCTCAGCTTGCGACGGCCATTCAGCACAATCGGGTCGTTCGGCTTGAGCGCATCAAACAGCGTGAAAAGTTGCTGCCGTGCCGCATCATCATTCCACTCGCGATCGCGGCGGAATAATTCCAGCAACTGATCAACCGCCTCTTGCGTCTGACCAGACGCATGCAAGGCCTGCGCCAGATCAAACCGCGCCTGATGATCATCAGGGGTGGCGTCTACTGCCGCCTGCAGTTCACCAACCGGGCCAGCATCCGCCGCCTGCTTAGCCAACTCCAGTTGCGCATGCGCCGCTTCCAGCTCGGGTGCGTTCGAGATCTCGGCGGGTGCGCCGTTCAAAATCGCCTCGGCCTGCTCCAAATCGTCCAATGCAATGTAGGACCGGACCATCCCGCCATAGGCGGCAGCATTTTGGGGGTCTTCTTCCAGAATGGCGGCAAAGGTTTGCGCCGCATCAGCCACGGACCCCTCTTCCAGCATCTCTTCGGCCGCAGCAATCGCCTCGTCCAATCCGCCAGAGGTATCGCCGCCGGCCGCGGTGATTACCCGCGCGATAAAAGCGTCCAGCTCTGACGGTGGAAGCGCGCCCTGAAAACCGTCAATCGGTTGGCCCTGCCAAAATGCATAGACCGTCGGCACCGACTGCACACGCAACTGGCCCGCAATCATCTGTGCCTCATCAACGTTGACTTTGGCCAGCTTGACCGCGCCCTTAGCCTTGGTCACCGCAGCTTCAATTGCCGGGATCAAAGTTTTGCATGGGCCACACCACGGCGCCCAGAAATCAACAATCACCGGAACGGTTTGCGAGGCTTCGATCACCTCGGCCATGAAATCCGCCTCGGATACATCCTTGATCAGATCGGTTTCTGGTGGGGTTTGTCCGCCAAGTTCAAGCATGGTGCGCACTCCTGCCATTCATGTCTCTAAATGTTGAATGTTACATGGCGCAGCACGCCCTTGGTTGCAAGGCCTCAGTTCGCAGAAGGCAGTGGCAAACACCCTGGCAGACCCGCAGGCAAGACCAAGCGCCCCCCGGCACGGTAGAGCGACTTGCCCAGATCCGGCCCATCGCCCCGGATAGCCAGCCAGACCGCCCCGCCCCCAACCACGGCCGCATTTTCGGGCAGTTGCGCTGTAAAATCATCCGCTGGAAACAGTACAATCGCCCCGGGCGCGGCATCGGTGAACAATGCCACCGACGCCAGCACCGCCACCCAGCCCACAAACACAGCCAACAGCGTGCCCAGCCAATGCTTAATAGTCATGGATGTGCTCCAACCACAGAACGCCCTGATCCATCTCACGCAGAGTGCTTGCCAGATCCCCCACCCTCACCATGATCAGATGCCGGTGGTCGCCATATCCCTGCCGCGCAAAACTGTGGATCGCCCCCGCTACCTCGGCCTGCGCCGAGATCGCGGTGAACATGATATCATCATTGCCCGCGATCTCGACGAACTCAACGCCCTCATCTGCCATCTGTTTGAGTATATACGTCAGTTCGCGGTAGCGCGGGGTTTCGATCTCTGTCCCCTGCGCATGCTGGGCTACGACCTTAACGCCCTCCATTGCGGTCAGCACTTCATCAGGCAAACCGCTCACAATCATCCTCAGGCGCAACTCATCCGCCCCTACAGCCGACACCGCCTGTTCAATCACCCCAGCATACGCCGCCTTGGCCTTGTACTCCAATCCCAGTGCAAGACGCCGCTCGGTATCACGCGAGGCACCCGAGGCATTCTCCTTCAATGCCGCAGCATCCGCGCGAAAATCCCATTTGTACCACGGCACCTGCTGCAGGAAATTCGCATAATCCGCCGATTGCAGCGCCGAAAGGTTATCCAGTGGCGCGCGCTCCTCCCCTCGCAACCACGTCGTAACCCGGCCCAGTGTTTCCTCATAAGCCGCCTTGGCCAGCAACTCCGCCGTAAAGCTCACCCCGATGACATAGACCATCTGCTTGGTCTCCCCCGGAAACCCGCCATGATCGGCCGAGGCATAGGACAGCTCACACAGCGATGACCAAAACCCCCGGACCGCTTGCCAGTATCCAAACTCATGCGGATCACCGGTTTCGATCACCTTGGCGTAATCATCATAGGCATGCACGATGTGCCATTCCGGATACGTCAACAATGTGCGCGATTCCGCGCGGTGCTGATCCGGCGGCAGTATAGCGGCGTATTCGCTCTCAACCGGCTTACGGACGCAGGCTAGCTCGTTATACCCCACTGGCAACGCCAGACCGACCACCACCAGCGCCACCACCAGCACGATACGCTTGAGCCACTTCCACAGCCAGCGCATCACTTTTGTCCCCAACGCAAGCCTGACCAGAGCGCAAAGGCCCCCATGGCGATATGCGGCAGGTTGGCCAGAAACCTGGCCAAGGTGAACGACATGCCCGCCGACGGATTGGTGAAAATCCCCAGATCCAGATAGCCATATCCGGTAAAGATCCCAAAGATCCCGTCGCCCAGATAAAGCGCTCCAAAGATCATGAGAAACAGCGTGCATGCGCGTGCACCCATGACCACCGCACTCAACGCCCAAAGCGCCGAGGCCACATGCAGCGCGTCATCATAGGGGTCCAGCGCAAAAATCCCGAATGCCAGCCCCTGATCATCGGTCAGGCCGGGAATATAGTTCAAAGAGGCCGCGATCAGCAGCGCAACGAAATAGCCAAATGTGATTTTGCGTAAAATACTCATAGCGCACTCATAAAGTTATCCCAAAACACATTGCGGAAAATCAGGTCAGGATCGCGTTGTCTTTTTGACGATACAAAGTCATTCACCCGTGGATATGCCCGCAGAAACTGTGCCTGCGTCGCGTGTGGGCGATAGGGCAGATAATATGTTCCGCCGATATCTGTGATCCGCTCAATCAGCTCCCGCGTCATCCGCGCCATATCCGCCTCGGCCCGTTCGGTCATTTCCTGGCTGAACGACATCACCGCGGCAATCCGGGGCACCGGCGCATAGGCCAGCCAGCTGTCCGGGTCTTGGTCAATGAACCGCAAGGTCACGTTCAAAAACTCCTGGTACGACGCCGGGATCACCTCCTGACAGATGGTGACAAACTCGCCAAAGTGCTCGGGGCTCACGAAATACTCATGCAGAATGTCGGTACGGCTTGGATCCCGATCATCCAGTGTGACCACCGGTTCGTTGATCAGACTGTTGCGTGTGGCAATCCCGCTGGTAACTGTTGGCGCCAGATCCGTTTCCGTCCACCACCGCAGACGTTTCATCCGCTCATTGCCCAACTGCGCCCGGTACACATGGCTGGCCAGTTCCGACACCATGCCCGACCCGCTGGCCGGCGGCAGATCCGATTGATCCTCCGTCGGGCGATAGGTGATCATCAGCGCTTGCTCAAAGAACCCAGCCCGATCAACGTTTAAGCGACCATAGGCCATGTTCACACTTTCATCTGCCAGCGCTTCCAGAAACCGATCTCCAAACCTTTGCGCAGGCATCTCCTCATAGGAAGGTTCCAATCGCCTATTCGGCTCAACCTCCACTTCCATCCGGGTGATCGCCCCGGTCAGGCCATAGCCGCCCATCGTCATCCCAAAAAGATCCGCGTTTATATCCCGCGAACACGTGACCAGCTCCCCATCCGGTAGCACCATCTCAAACGACCGTACCGTTGCCCCCATCGGTCCCTGTTTCACCGGCCAGCCATGCGCGTTTACACAGAATGTCGCGGCCACGCCAAAGTCATTGTTCGATTGCATCACCTTGGGGCCAAAGCCCAGCGGATCCAGCGCCGCAATCACCCGTGACCAGCGCGCCCCGGCATGGACCTGCATCACGCCATTGCTAGTGTCCGGCGCGATCCAGCCATTGTCAAAGGTTACCGCATGCCCATCGCGTGGAATGGCCTGCCCTCCCATGGAATGCCGCGCGGCACCAACATTGACCGGCCTGCCCTCAGAACGCGCCTCTTTAAGCTCGGATCGCAAAGATGCAATCAACGTCTCATTCGGGTCCTCACGCAGGATCGAGTGGCGAAAAATCGGCGTCTCGCTCAGCCCGCTGGCGTCATTGAGCGTTTGGGCGTTTCCCTTTGACGCAATGCTCTGGGTGCCATCCAAAACAGGATTGGAGGCCGAAAACCGTCTCACGGCCCATCCGCCCAACACGGCCCCACCGCCAATCAAGGCTGCGCGTCTTGTAAATGTTTTCATTTCCAAAACCTCCGCCCCCTCATAACATTTTGGTGAAGGTAGCGGAGTTTTTTAGGTAAGGAAATCCTGACCTGTGAATTTAAGAGACTGAATTACAAGTCAAAACTTGCGAAGACAGGTGCATGATCGCTGGGCTTTTCCCAACCTCGAGCATCCCGCAAGACGCGACTAGAATGCCCAGCATTGGCAATGTCACCTGTGGCCCAGACGTGATCCAGCCGGCGGCCTTTGTCGGCAGCATCCCAATCGCGGGCACGGTATGACCACCAGCTATACAGAAGCCCTTCGGGGATATCGTTGCGGGTCACATCCGCCCAGCCGCCTGCTTCCATCACGCTGTTGAAGCTCTCCACTTCAACCGGCGTGTGGCTGACAATCTTCAGCAGTTTTTTGTGGTCCCAGACGTCGTCCTCACGCGGGGCAATGTTCAGATCGCCCACCAGAATGGATTTTTCAGGTTTTTCTGCATGGAACCAATCCCGCATATCGCTCAGGTAATCCAGCTTTTGGCCGAACTTTTCGTTCTTTTCGCGGTCCGGCACATCACCGCCTGCAGGCACGTAGAAATTGTGGATCACCACACCATTGTCCAGCCGCCCCGCCACGTGCCGCGCATGCCCCAAATCGGCAAAATCCTTGTCCCCCACATCCTCAATCGGCAGTTTCGACAGGATTGCCACACCGTTATACCCCTTCTGCCCGCGCGCAACCATGTGGGTGTATCCCAGCGCCGCAAACGCCTCGGTCGGGATCTTTTCCACCGGGCTTTTGCATTCCTGCAGACACAGGATATCCGGGCCTTCCTCCTCCAGCAGCTTGCAGACAATCGGCTCGCGCAAACGGACCGAGTTGATGTTCCAAGTGGCGAGGGTGAAGGCCATGGCGATGCTCCTGACGGCATGAGATTCGCCGCAGGTTAGCCGCCCTTCACCCGGGGTGCCAGCAGATCATGCGCTTTGTTTTGAAAACCATTCGCTTAGGCGCGGAAGGCCGTCTTTCAACGCCTGTGTTTCATTGGCAAAACCGATGCGCAGCGTCCCTTCCATGCCCATGACCGACCCGGGTGTCAGCATCACACCGGTATCGCGGATCACCGCCTCACACAGTTCATAGGATGGCATGTTCAACGCGTACCGTAGCAACGCCGTCGTGCCGCCCGCCGGTTTGACGTAAGAGATCGACCGCTCGCCCTGCACCCAGTCATCCAAGATCGCAAGGTTTTCGCGGGTGATCCGTCGGCTACGCTCCAGAATGGCATCCACGTTTTCCAACGCCATGGTGGCAAAGTAATCATCAATCAAGCCAACACTGATCGTGTTATAGTCGCGATGGATTTCCACATCATGCATCAGGCTCTCAGGCCCAACAATCCAGCCCAGCCGCAACCCGGCCAGCGAAAACGCCTTGGAGGTCGAGCCTGTGCTGATCCCCTTGGCATAAACATCCGCAATCGACACACCCGGCCCCTCGCCCACCTGTTCGGTCCCGCGATAGACCTCATCACACAACACCCAAGCATCCGATGCCTTGGCAATCTCGGCAATCCGCTCCAACCCGGCACGATCAATCACCGCCCCGGTTGGGTTATTCGGGTTGGTCAGGGTGATGATCACCGTATCAGTGCCAACCAGCTCTTCCAGCCGGTCCAGATTTGGCAGATACCCATCCTCAACCAACAAACGCAAGGTAT
Source organism: Roseovarius albus (assembly GCF_900172335.1). GTDB lineage: Bacteria > Pseudomonadota > Alphaproteobacteria > Rhodobacterales > Rhodobacteraceae > Roseovarius > Roseovarius albus. The sequence continues at coordinate 48,528 of NZ_FWFX01000001.1, read as the reverse complement.
GCAGCTCCGCCCCAATGCTTTCAGGGATCGAGGTATGTTGCTGATAGGTCGGCGTGATTGATACCACCTTGTCACCCCGGCTCACCAAGGTCTGATAGATCAGCGCATTCGCCCCGATGGTACCGTGAGTGATCATCACATTGTCAGACGACTGATCCGCATAAAGCGCCGCCACAGCAGCCCGCAAAGCGTCTGACCCCGGAATATCACCATAGGTCATTTTCATCCGCGCCAGATCGCCCGGCATTTCCTGTGTCTTGCCTGCGAGCCTTAGCAATTCCTCGATGGTCAGCGATGTCACACAGGTTTCGGCCAGGTTGATCTCACAGCGGGTTTCCCACTTGTTCATCCACTGTTCAACGCCAAAGGGGGCAATTTTCATCTCGGGTCTCCGTCTTGGGTATCGACGGGCCTTTATTTCGCTCTGGACCTACACCAGAGGAAGCAGCACCCAAGGCAGACATAGCCAGCCAAAACCGGCCAGACAAGAAAAAAGACCTCGGCAAATTGCCGAGGTCAGTCCAACAGGGAGGTAAAGTACAAAACTGTACTAAAGTATAGCGTACACGTTTTAATTGCTTTTGTAAAAGGTCATGAATTTATGACCCAATAAGTGTGGCTTCAAGCCAACAGTCGATATCCACCAGATTCCGTCACCAAAAGGCGTGCGTTCGATGGATCGGGCTCGATTTTCTGGCGCAAACGGTAGATATGCGTCTCTAGCGTGTGGGTGGTTACACCGGCATTGTAGCCCCAAACCTCGTGCAACAGAACATCACGCGCCACAACACCCTCGGTTGAGCGGTAGAGGAATTTCAGGATGTTGGTTTCTTTTTCGGTCAGGCGGATCTTGCGTTCATCTTCGGTGATCAGCATCTTCATCGCTGGCTTGAACGTATAGGGTCCAAGCTGGAAGACTGCGTCTTCCGACTGCTCATGCTGGCGCAACTGCGCGCGGATCCGGGCCAAAAGAACGGGGAATTTGAAAGGCTTGGTCACATAATCATTGGCGCCGGCATCCAGTCCTAGAATGGTATCGGCATCGCCATCATGGCCGGTCAGCATCATTACCGGGGCTTTCACGCCCTGTTTGCGCATCAAACGGCACAGCTCGCGCCCATCGGTATCGGGCAGCCCCACGTCCAGAATGACCAAATCGTAAATCGCATCTTTGGCTTTCACCATCGCCTCTGAGCCATTGCCAGCCTCGAAGACATCAAAATCTTCGGTCATCACCAATTGCTCGCTCAGCGCCTCGCGCAGATCCTCGTCATCATCGACAAGTAAGATTTTTTTGAGCTGTCCCATATCGACCATCCTCGCATTACTTTGTACACAGATGTGGCATACCGATTGATCAAGCAAGGTCTGTGACATAGATTTCACGCCCACGTGTAACGATCGGTACAATTATTACACAGTGTTGCACGAACCGTCAGGTTTTGCCGCTAAAAACAGGACGATTGTCGGATGAGCTTTGCCCCCGATATGACAGAAATCCTTGCCCGCGCCCGCGCTGACCTGCGCATGGGGGTGCCAATTGTGGTGCAAAACAAGGATGATGCCGTGCTGGTTCTTGCCGCAGAAACCCTCGACACGCAACGTCTTGCCAACCTGCACGCCCTTGGCGGTCAACCGGTTGTGGTAATCAGTGCGCGCCGCGCCGAAACTCTCAAGGCCCGCGCCTATGATGGCGATCTGGCACGCGTTCTGCTGCCCTCCGATGCCCGGCTCGACTGGGTTCTAGGCATTGCCGATCCCGCCGATGACCTGAAAACGCCGATGAAGGGTCCGCTTGTTTCCGAACGCGACGGTTCAGCCGACCTGCACCGTCTCGCACTCAAGGTGGCCAAATCTGCTCGCCTGCTGCCCGCTGCAGTGGTCCTGCCTTTGCCAGACTCTGACACCTTCGCCGAAACCTATTGCCTGACAACATTGCAAGCCGAGGCCACCTCTGAACTGCTAGTCAACACCAGCCCCTTGCACCCGGTGGTCAATGCCCGCCTGCCGATCGAGGTATCAGAGGCCGGTCGTCTGCACATCTTCCGCCCCGAAGACGGCGGCGAAGAACATTATGCCGTGGAAATCGGCACGCCCTCGCGCGAAAAGCCCGTCCTCTCGCGCCTGCACTCGGCCTGTTTCACCGGCGATCTAATGGGGTCTCTGAAATGCGACTGCGGCCCGCAACTGCGCGGCGCGCTGGCGCAGATGGGGGCCGAGGGCGCAGGCGTCCTGCTGTACCTAAATCAGGAAGGCCGCGGCATCGGCCTTGCCAACAAAATGCGCGCCTACTCTCTGCAGGATCAGGGATTTGACACGGTCGAGGCTAATCACCGCCTGGGTTTCGAGGATGATGAACGCGATTTCCGAATCGGCGCTGAAATCCTCAAACGTATGGGTTTCTCAAGCGTTCGCTTGCTGACAAACAACCCCGGAAAAATCGCCATGATGGAACATAATGGCGTGCAGGTCACCGAACGCGTCCCGCTCAAGGTCGGCGAGAACCCCCACAATACCAACTACCTCAAAACCAAGGCCGACAAGTCAGGGCATTTGCTTTGACGCATTCCGTCAGTTTCATCTGACCGCCGTTACGCCTGCCGAAGGCAAACCCGAGGCGGTGTCCAAAACTCGACAAAGAGACATCCTGCGCGCAGTGTACCCACGTACCTACCAGCCGCCGAACCGCGACCACTCGGTGAGCGGCACATCTGGATCTTCGGGAATCACATGATATCGGTCGTACTGCGCTGCAGTGGCACAGGCATGGTTGGGCAAAATCCGCAACATGGTACCAACTGGAAATTCGGGCAACGTTGCACCGCTCCCCGGACGCGGAGCAATGATGCCGTGTTCCTGATTGGCCTTGAGGACAATCAAATCCGGCAAAACTCTGCCCTCCATGTCGCACACCAGACCATAGCCCTGATCAACCCTTTGCCCCGCCGAGCCACGATCCCGTGACATCGCCATCCAACCGGCATCGGTAATGGCCCAACCCTTGTTTTTCTGATGGCCAATCACCGTTGTCAGCACCGAAATGGCAATATCATCCATCTCGCACACCCCAATGCCCGCTTGGAACAGATCAAAGAAAGTAAACACCCCTGCGCGCACTTCGGTCAGCCCATCAAAACAAGTCAAGGCATGCGCAGTCGGGGTCGAGCCAACACTGACCACCGGGCACGGCAACCCGGCCGCCCGCAGTCGCTCGGCTGCAACAACGGCGGCCCGGCGCTCCACCTCTGCGCATCCGGCGTGAGCCTCGCGACCGTAAACTTCATAACTCTCGCCAGCATGGGTCAAGACACCACGCAATTCTGCCGCGCTGTTGTGCAGAACCGTGCCAAGCTCCAGAAGCAGTGGATCATCGGGAGCAACGCCACTGCGATGATCATCGCAATCCAGCTCAATCAATGCCGGGATGGCCATGCCGTTCCTGGCAGACGCTTCCGCCACCGCCCGCGCCTGATCCAGATTATCAAGAATGACCGACAGATCGCACCCACGCGCCCGGACATCCACCACCCGGTCCAGCTTCTGCGCCGCAATCCCTACGCTATAGATAATGTCGCGCACACCTGCAGCAGCAAACTGTTCGGCTTCATTCAGCGTCGACACCGTCACCGGGCCGAAACCCTCCGGCAAGATCCTACGGGCAACCTCAATAGATTTGACGGTCTTCAGATGTGGTCGCAGCGATACGCCATGCGGCCGAATGCGGTCCTCCAAACGAAGGACATTGCGCATCATTTTCCGCTCGTCCAAGATCAGCGCCGGCGTCTGCAACGCCGCAAGTTCGGATTTCAACTCAACCACAGCCAACTCCCTCGATATCGACCCAAACACTGGTACGCATACTGATCTATTCGCTGCTCCAGTCCACCCCTTTCATCTGACCATAAATACCTCCGCCGGAGGCAATCCCCCGAGGCGGAGGCCAAAGGCCAACAACGAGATAAACCTGCGCGCCGCAGGCGCACATTTTAACAGGATTTGGTTGAAACTCTGCTTTCCCCTATCATAACCCCACGACACAAAACAGCGGAACCGACCTCATGTCCAAATCCACGTTCCTATCTGGTATGATACTGGGTGCTCTCACCGGTGCCGCCGGGCTGTGGCTCTTTCAGACATACCAAACCCAGGCCAGTTACGGCACCTGCCTGCAGACCTACCCCAACATTCCCGGCAAGCTTTTATTGGAAAATGACAAGGTCGTGGTGCAGCATTTCACCTTCCCGCCCGACCAATGGGAGGGCGTCCATGCCCACCCCGCCAATCAGCTCTATATCCACCTGACCGACGCCCATTGGAAATCCCGCTTTGGCGATCAGACCAGTACCGGCTCTTATCCCGCCGGGTCCATTGGCTGGTACGGCCCGGTCTCTCTCGCCGAAGACCACGAATCGATAAATATGGGCGAAAACCCGATCGAACTGATCTGGGTGACCCTCAAGGAGGGGTGTCAGGCAACAACCTAGCTGCGCTCTGGCGCACCATATCCCCACCTGAAAGACCAGTCGCGGTGCCTGAATGCGCGCAAAGATGCGGACGAGCATGAATTCAGTTTGTGGTATACCATTAGGAACCGCTCTTATACGCTTGTACTCTTGTTGGAAAACTCAATGCAGAAATTTGGAAGCCACGGCCAATGGTCTCGACGAGAAGACGACAGGTTGCTTCGCGGGAATGGGACCTTTGTCGATAATATCGCCCCCTCCGACGCACTGTACGCCTGTTTTTTTCGATCTCCCTTCGCGCATGCCAAAATCGTCGCGCTGAACTTGTCGGACGCGCGCAATCAGCAAGGCGTGCATTTGGTTTTGGATGCGGATGATCTGCATGCAGCCGGCATTTCCAAAGGCTTATCTTCTGAAGTGGTGGAGTGCCCCGACGGAACCCAGGGCACCGCTCCCAGACGCTCCTTACTCGCCGAAAGGAAAGTTCGCTTTGTCGGAGAGCCTATTGCACTGGTCGTGGCCACTACACTGCAACTGGCAAAAGATGCCTGCGAGGCGATTGAATTCGAGCACGAAGAATTGCCCGCACACATGTGTCTTTCCGAAGGCGGGGAACCAATACATAGAGAGGCCCCGAACAATTGCGCCTTCACTTGGTCCGCAGGCGACGATACTGCCACGCACTCCGCATTTTCTCAGGCCGCCCACAGAGTTTCCAAAACCGTTCGCAATCACCGGGTCACTGTCAATTCCCTGGAACCAAGAGGGTGTTTCGCAGAACCTGCAGGCGAGGGCGTGCATCTGGCGTTCAATGGACAGGGTGTGCAGGACCTCAAAGATTCAATCAGCGACATTCTTGGCATGAAGGCTGATCATATCAGGGTCACCACACCTGATGTCGGCGGCGGCTTTGGCATGAAAGCGATGTCATATCCCGAACCACTCCTGCTGGCGCATGCGGTCCGGGTTTTGGATCATCCTGTACGCTGGATGTCCGAACGTGTTGAAGCAATGCTCACCGACACCGGCGCACGTGATCTGGAACACGATGCCGAACTGGCCTTTGATGAAAACTACCGGCTGCTTGGGTACCGCGTGGACACACGCTTCAATTTGGGTGCTTACAACAGCGATCTGGGCCAACTCATCCAAACAGACTATTTTGCGATGGTTTTATCCGGTGCCTATCGCACGCCAACCTGTCACCTGAGCGCGACAGGCATCTACACCAACACGGCGCAGACGGATGCCTACCGAGGTGCAGGGCGTGCTGAAGCGATTTACGTTCTGGAACGGATGATGGATTACGCTGCACGCGAGCTCGGCGTAGATCCATGGGAGCTGCGACGTCGCAATTTCATTCAGCCTGACCAATTCCCTTATGTCACTCCAATGGGGGAAGAATATGACCCGGCGAATTACGATCAGGTCCTGAACCAAGCCGAAGACATGGCGGATGTATCGGGCTTTGCCAAAAGAAGGGCCGCCAGCGAAGCCAAAGGGTGCCTTCGCGGGATCGGCCTGAGCTATTACGTCATGAATGCAATCGGCAATGAAAAGATCAGCACGCACCTGCAATTTCTGAACGACGGGCGAGTTATTTTCTCCGTGCCGTCACAATCAGCGGGCCAAGGCCACGAAAGCGCCTATGCGCAGTTTTTGTCTGACCAATCAGGCATTCCAGAAGATCGGATTGTCGTCGTTCAAGGGGATAGTGACAAAACCGGTAGCGGGGTGGGTACCGGGGGGTCAAGTTCAATCACGACGGTGGGAAATGCCGCGCTGGCCACCATTGCGAACGTGGTTGAAACCTTTCACCCTTTCGTTGTCGAACATTTACAAGTGGCGCCCGACACCGTCGAATTTGGCGGCGGTTCCTTTCGGGCCTCAGGTTCAAATTTAACACTTTCGATGCTTGAAGCTGCCGAAATCATGCGAACGGTCGGTGAGGCGGATCTGTTACGCATTGAGGGCATCGGGATCATTGAGAATTGGGCCTTTCCGAATGGCGCGCATGTGGCTGAAATCGAACTTGATCCCGAAACCGGCTTGGCGACACTTGAGCGGTATTCAGTGGTCAGTGATTTCGGCAATCTGATTAACCCCGTCCTGGTCGAAGGGCAGGTCCACGGCGGCTGTGCTCAGGGCATTGGTCAGGCGTTGCTGGAGCGCACGGTGTTTGACGAAAATGGGCAGTTGCTCTCGGCCAGCTTCATGGACTACGCAATGCCACGCGCAGACAATCTGCCAATGTTCAAATTCATGAATGAACCCGTGCCATCCACGGCGAATGCAATGGGTGTAAAAGGCTGCGGAGAAGCGGGAACCGTTGGCTCGGTCGCTGCGGTCGCCAACGCGGTCATGGATGCGCTCTGGGGCCAAGGTGTACACACTTTAGATATGCCGTGTACGCCAGAACGCATCTGGAATGTGCTGCATAAACATTCCTGAAAGACCATCACAAAAGGCCTCTAACGCAGCATCCCTTCAACCGCCTTGGCCGCCTTGGCACCCCATGTATCATAGATTTTTGGCCCCGGATGAAACCCGTCTTCAGCCATCTGCGTCGGGTTCAGACGCGCTGGCATTGGCAGGAATGTCGCCCGGTCATCCGCAGCAATCATCCCCAACAACAGCGTCTCAAAGTGTCGGGCCCGCCACTCCAGAACGCTGCGCAGGGGATTTGGCAGCAACGGAAAACTCTGCAACGGCGGTATTCCACAGGCCAGGATATGCTGCACGCTGAACTTTTCCTGAAGTACCGCAAACACATCCTTATAATGTGCCTGCCAGGCTTCAGTCCCGACGCCGTTCTTGGAATCGTTCACCCCCAGCGCCGTGATCGCCACGTCAAACTCCCCGGCTTCCGTCTCGCGCAACCGCTGCGCCGTATCCCTTGCCGTGGCTCCGGTTTCGGCAATCACCCGCCAGTGCACTTCGAATTCCTGTGCTAATCGATCAACCGTGCGTCCAGACAAGGCCTGCGCTTGATGTGATACTCCGACCCCTTCGGCGGAACTGTCTCCGACAATCAACAGACGCAGAGGTTTGCCCTGTCCAATGACGCCCTCGCGGGTCCCTTCAGGGGGCGGCATCTGGATCGCTCTCGAGGCAACCCAAAGCCCTTGTGTTATGAGGAACGGAAACATAAAAAATCGGCCAAGGTCCATACTTTAACCTTAAGACCTGTCGCAGATTATGCAAGTCGCGTGCTGTGCCCACGTAGCAGAAGGGAAGGTCGCGCTATTCGTCCGGATCGGCGTCAGGGTCGGCCTGACCGACCCCCAAAAACACCTTCTTGAACGGCAGAATCCAGACAATCCCCAACCCGACATAGACCAGCAGTTCGACCAGAATCGATGGCCGCTCCAGCATGTTCACGATTGTTACGGCAGCTATGATATAGACCGGCATTCCGATCAGCAGGATGACCAGCGACCAGCGCCGCCGGGCCTTGTAACTCAGGCCCGGTTTATTGTTTTCAGGCTTTTGATCGGCCATCAGTCCGCAAACGGGTCAGTCACCAGAATGGTGTCATCCCGCTCCGGGCTGGTTGAAAGTAGTGCTACAGGGCAGTCGATCAGCTCTTCCACCCGACGCACGTATTTGATCGCATTGGCCGGCAGGTCGGCCCAGCTGCGCGCGCCTTCCGTGGATTCGCTCCAACCCGGCATTTCCTCATAGATCGGTGTGCAACGCGCCTGTTCTTCGGCTGCTGTCGGCAGATAATCCAGGCGTTCACCATCCAGCTCATAGGCGACACAGATTTTCAATGTCTCGAACCCGTCCAGCACGTCCAGCTTGGTGAACGAAATCCCGCTGACGCCAGATGTCGCACAGGTCTGACGCACCAGAACCGCATCGAACCAGCCACAACGACGCTTACGTCCTGTGACCGTGCCAAACTCATGGCCGCGGGTGCCCAGACGGTGACCATCATCATCGTCCAATTCGGTCGGGAACGGGCCTTCACCGACGCGGGTGGTGTAGGCCTTCACAATACCTAGCACAAAATCAATCGCACCGGGTCCCATGCCAACGCCGGTTGCCGCCTGCCCCGCAATCACGTTGGACGAGGTCACAAACGGATAGGTGCCAAAATCAATATCCAGCAGCGCGCCCTGCGCCCCCTCAAACAAGATGCGTTTGCCCGCCTTGCGCTTTTCACTCATCACCTTCCACACTGGGGCGGCATATTGCAGGATCTGTGGCGCAATTTCCTCCAACTGTGCAACAAGTGCATCACGGTCAATGGCTTCGATGCCCAGACCTTTGCGCAGCGGATCATGGTGCTGCAATGCGCGGTCCACGCGCGCTTCCAATGTGGCCTTGTCCGCAAGGTCCGCAACGCGCACCGACCGGCGACCCACCTTATCCTCATAAGCAGGTCCGATTCCCCGGCCAGTGGTGCCAATCTTTGTGCCTTTGCTCGCAGCTTCTTCGCGGGCGCGGTCCAACTCGCCATGGATCGGCAGAATCAGTGGTGTGTTTTCGGCGATCATCAGCGTCTCAGGAGTGATCTCCACACCCTGCGCCCGGATCGACTCAATCTCTTTCACCAAGTGCCAGGGGTCCAGCACCACACCGTTGCCAACAACGCTCAGCTTACCGCCGCGGACAACACCCGAAGGCAGCGCGTTCAGCTTGTAAACCTTGCCGTCAATCACCAAAGTATGGCCCGCGTTGTGACCGCCCTGAAAACGCGCAATCACATCCGCCCTTTCGGACAACCAGTCCACAATCTTGCCTTTTCCCTCGTCACCCCACTGGGCGCCTACGACGACGACATTTGCCATGATGATCCTTTCGGCATTTGGTCAAAACCCGCGCCGGTATAGCGACCTGTGCGACCCAGTGAAACCGTTAATTCGCCGCAGTCCACAAAGAACGTATAAAAGGCTATCTTCTGCGCAGTCTCACATTCCCTCAGATTGCCGGTTGCGGGGCGCGTGCAAATTGCATAGATAGCCCCCTGATCCACAGTTTCTGACAGGCCGCTTTCGATGGAAAACGTCATCCTCCTTATCCACCTCCTTCTGACCCTCGCCTTGATTGGCGTCGTGCTCTTGCAACGCTCGGAAGGTGGCGGCCTGGGAATGGGTGGCGGTGGCGGCGGTGCTGTTGCGGGGCGTTCTGCCGCAACGGCTCTGGGTAAAGTCACCTGGGTGTTGGGCTTTGCCATTTTCGCCACCTCGATCACGCTGACCATCATTGCCGCGAAAAACTCCAGCGGCGGCTCGGTACTGGATCGCATCACCGATGCTCCAGTGCCAGCGGCAACTGCACCAGCAGTGCCAGACGCCAGCGATAGCCTCTTGCCACCTTCGGCAGACGATTCCGCACCGCTGGTGCCAACCGCCGATTAACCACTACGGTTAGAGAACACCGGGTAAACCGCAACATCATCTTGCGGTCGCCTTGCGCATTTCGCGCGAATCCTATATAGCTCGAGTCCCGTGGTACTGAGGCCTTTTTTGGTGTTTTCAGGACTCGAAACAGGCGTTATCGCAAGCCGATACGCACAATCGAAACACGGGGGAGATGCCAGATCATGGCACGATATATTTTTATTACAGGCGGTGTGGTTTCTTCTCTCGGCAAAGGCTTGGCCTCAGCGGCTTTGGGTGCGCTTTTGCAGGCCCGCGGCTATAGCGTGCGCCTGCGCAAACTCGATCCCTACCTCAATGTCGACCCTGGCACGATGTCCCCGTTCGAGCATGGCGAGGTGTTTATTACCGATGATGGTGCCGAAACAGATCTAGACCTTGGCCATTACGAACGTTTCACCGGGGTGCCTGCCCGGATGACCGACTCGGTCAGCTCTGGCCGTATTTATTCCAATGTGCTCGAGCGCGAGCGTCGTGGCGATTATCTGGGCAAAACCATTCAGGTTGTCCCCCATGTCACCAACGAGATCAAAGATTTCATCGCCATTGGTGATGACGAGGTTGATTTCATGCTCTGCGAAATCGGCGGCACTGTCGGCGACATCGAAGGCTTGCCGTTTTTCGAAGCAATTCGCCAGTTTTCCCACGACCGCCCACGTGGCGAATGCATCTTTATGCACCTGACCCTGCTGCCATGGCTGGCCGCCAGCGGAGAGCTCAAGACAAAACCGACGCAGCACTCGGTCAAAGAACTGCAATCCATCGGCATCGCGCCTGACGTATTGGTTTGCCGCTCGGAACAGCCCATCCCCGAAAAAGAACGCGAAAAGATCGCGCTGTTCTGCAACGTGCGTAAGGAATGCGTCGTGGCCGCATACGATCTGAAATCAATTTACGAGGCGCCGTTAGCCTATCACCGCGAAGGTCTGGATCAGGCCGTGCTGGATGCCTTTGGCATCGCCCCTGCCCCGCGTCCGGATCTCAGCGAATGGCACGACGTAATGGACCGCGTCCAAAACGCCGAGGGTGAGGTTAAGATCGCCATCGTTGGCAAATACGTTCAGCTCGAAGATGCCTATAAATCCGTCAAAGAGGCCCTGACTCACGGCGGCATGGCCAACCGCGTCAAGGTCAAGGTCGAGTGGGTCGACTCCGAGGTGTTCGATACCGAAGATCCAGCCCCCCACCTGCAAGGCTACCACGCCATACTGGTGCCCGGCGGCTTTGGCGAACGCGGCACCGAAGGTAAGATCAAGGCTGCGCAATTCGCACGCGAGCAGAACATCCCGTATCTGGGCATCTGCCTAGGCATGCAAATGGCCGTTATCGAAGCCGCCCGCAACAAGGCCGGGCTTACCGACGCCGGATCTGAAGAGTTTGACCACGAAGCGGGCAAAAAACGCTTCACTCCGGTCGTTTACCACCTCAAGGAATGGGTGCAGGGCAACCAAAAGGTCAAGCGCAAGGTCTCGGACGACAAAGGCGGCACCATGCGTCTGGGCGCGTACAACGCCACACTGGCAGAAGGCTCCAAGGTCGCGCAGGCTTATGGCACCACTGCCATCGATGAACGTCACCGCCACCGATATGAGGTGGACGTCAAATACCGCAAGCAACTCGAAGAGTGCGGGCTGAAGTTCTCAGGCATGTCACCAGACGGACGCCTACCCGAGATTGTCGAATGGGAAGATCACCCATGGTTCATCGGGGTTCAGTTCCACCCCGAACTGAAATCCAAACCCTTCGCGCCGCACCCGCTCTTTGCTGATTTCGTGCGCGCCGCGGTGGAAACCTCGCGTCTGGTCTAAGGTCAACGGAAACGTTCAAAAGAAAAGGCAGACGGTTTCGTCTGCCTTTTGCATTTCAAGCCCTGATTTCGCGAATTAACTGGCCCGCGCCGCCATATTCATACGCTGCTTAAACGCCCGCACAGGATTGGCCGAACGTCTCAGGGCTGAGTGCAGATTGGCCTGCTCCGGTTCATCGCGCTCACATTCTGTGACAACCATCCCGCTTTGCGTCTCGAGCTGCACCAAAACACTCTTTTCAATTTCCCAGCGGCCCCGGCGACGTTCCCGCGCATCCTGCGCCTGGTTGTCCATCCACCAATCCAACCTGTCATCAATTGGCAAAGGTTTGGTCACCTGCGACCGATAATAGCCGCTGTTCATCCGCAGCAGGATGTTATCCAGTACTCTCACGGTGCGGTGAAACCCCTTTGGCAAATCACGCTTGGGAATATAGTTGAACCTTTCCGGCTCACCGTTGAAAAACACCGTCACCGCCGTGCCCAGATCGATGCAGCGCTGTGACATGATCCAGCTCAGAACCGTTTCAGGATAGGTTTTCCAATCATAGCGTCGCGCCAAAGACCGCAGTTGTCTCGGGCTTGCCTTGCGCAGCATTTCTAGTTGTTCATCAGGGGAGGATTCCGCCCAATTGAAACGCTCGAATGACTGCATGTGACACTCCCAAATATTTCATTATGCTGCTGATTTCCGCAACTACTGGTGAACTTCGGCAAAGAAAGCGCAAAATATTGGGTGCAAATGTGACGGGCGTTTGGCGATTGCCAATATTTTGGAAACAGTTTTTTTGGAAACAACTGTTGACGATTGCCAATCACAAAATCCTTCCCCACAGTAAGCGCGAACAAAACCGGAGGCATCGATGGCAAAAGGATACTGGATCGGGCATGTCGACATCGAGGATGTACAGGCTTATGAAAAATATAAAGAAGCCAACGCCATCCCCTTTGCTGAATATGGCGCGCGCTTCCTGATCCGCGGCGGCCCACAAGAGGTTAAAGAGGGGCAAGTCCGTCCCCGCACCGTCGTGATCGAATTCCCCAGCTATCAGGCTGCGTTGGACTGTTACGACAGCGCAAGCTATCAAGCGGCCAAAGCCATTCGCGATCCGATCTCCACCGGCGACATCATGATCGTCGAAGGCTATGACGACTGAGGGAGGAGCACCATGGAAGCCACAGCATTTCTAACCCGCCTGAAACAGGCCTTCACCGGTGAAACAACCGCAGAGCCCCTGCCCGAAGTGGACGAAAAGCTGGCGCTTGGCACCCTGATGGTACGTGTAGCGCTGTCTGATAAGGTCTACCACCTGACCGAGATCAGCGAAATCGACCACCTGCTGGGTCAATTCTACGGCCTCAAACCAGTCGAGGCCGCCAAGATGCGTGCCACTTGTGAAAAGCTGGAAAAACAGGCCCCAGACAGCGACGAATTCGCCCACATGATCCGCGAAACGGTGAGCGAGGACACCCGCATCTCTGCACTCGAGGCAATGTGGAAAGTCGCCCTCGCCGATGGAAAACGCACCCCCGAAGAGGTCGAAGTCATGGAACACGCCCGCGTCGATCTCGGTTTGACCGCCGAACAATGCAACGCCGCCCGTATCACAGCAGAGGGTCATTAATAATATGTTCGGTAATTTTCTCAAATCCCTCACCCAACCCGACCCGCAACCCTTGAATGATGGCGACGCACGTCTGGCGCTGACCGCCCTTTTGGTCCGTCTCGCTCGCACTGATGGCGATTACGCCCCGGCCGAGATCGAGCGGATCGACCGTATCAGCAAGGCGCGTTACGGCCTGGACGATGCCGGGGCCGCGGAGCTTCGCACCCAGGCCGAGACATTGGAATCCGAGGCCCCCGACACCGTGCGCTTCACCCGTGCGATCAAGGATGCTGTTCCCTATGACCACCGCATCGGCGTGATCGAGGCATTATGGTCAGTCGCTCTGGCTGACGGAGACCGCGATCAGGATGAAAACGCACTGATGCGCATGGTCGCCTCCTTTTTGGGGGTCAGCGATGTTGATAGCGCGATGGCCCGCCAACGCATGGCCAAAAAATGATCGCCAGCCTCACCATGTACGACCGCCCGGAAACGGCGGCAGCCAATGATCATCTGTGGACCACCGTCCGGGCAAACCTGAACGAAGGCCCCGAAACCCTGACCCGCGACGGCGATGTTTGGGATCATTGGCACAGTCCCGATCTGATTCTCGCCCAGACCTGCGGCTATCCGTTTCGCGCAAAATTGCACGGCAAGGTTACACTCGTCGGCACGCCGATCTACGACCTGTCCGACTGCCCGGACGGGCATTACTATAGTGTCATCGTCGCCCGAGCCGATGATCCGCGCAGCACAGCTCAGGAATTTTCCGAGGCGCGCTTTGCCTATAACGAAGCCCTGTCGCAAAGCGGCTGGGCAGCTCCACAGAATCACGCGGCGCTGAACGGCTTCGCCTTCACCAACCCGGTGCAATCAGGCGCTCACCGCAATTCGGCCAGAATGGTCGCTGATGGACGTGCAGATTGCGCCTCTCTCGATGCGCTCAGCTGGAAACTGATGCAGCGTCATGATGATTTCGCCGCCAGCCTCAAAGTGGTCGAACACACCGCCCCGACGCCAGTCTTGCCTTACATTACAGCAAAAACGCGGGATCCCGCGCCACTGTTCAATGCCATGACACAAGCGATTGCGACACTTTCACCTGCAGATAGGAACGCGCTTGCAATCAAAGGGATAACCAACATTCCTATGGCACAATATTTGGCGATTCCAAATCCACCGCCACCGTCTGTGTATGCCGCAGCTCAACTCTAGCGCAGCTCTTTGCGCGACAAACGGCTCTCACGAGCCTTCGCAACGAAACAAAACTTCCGTTTCGCACTGACTTTACGTCATTTTGCACGAAAACCCGCGGATATGTTCGTTTTGCAAGTTGCATTACCGCTTTTTTTCGTCCCTATTGTCGGTCCAACAGGACTAAAACAACAAAACGGACCCTGCCTTGTCAGACAGCACCCCCGTCATCGAAATCCGCAACCTGCACAAAGCTTACGGCGCTTTGGAGGTGATCAAGGGTGTTGATATCTCGGCCCATCGTGGCGACGTTGTCTCTTTGATCGGCTCTTCCGGTTCAGGTAAATCCACCATTCTACGCTGCGCCAATCTACTCGAAGACAGCCAGCAAGGCGACATTCTGTTCAAGGGCGAACCGGTGAAATGGAAAGGCCAAGGTTTAGGCCGCCACCCTGCCGACCCCAAACAAGTCCTGCGCATCCGCACCAATCTTTCGATGGTGTTCCAGCAATTTAATCTCTGGGCCCATATGAGCATCTTGCAAAATGTGATGGAGGCCCCGGTGACTGTTCTGGGTCGCAACCGAGACGAGGTCGAAGAGAAAGCACGTCATTATCTGGACAAGGTCGGCATCGGCGACAAATGCGATGTCTATCCGGCGCAATTGTCCGGCGGCCAACAACAGCGTGCTGCGATTGCCCGCGCCTTGGCGATGGAGCCCGAAGCGCTTCTGTTTGACGAACCGACTTCGGCGCTTGACCCCGAGTTGGAACAAGAAGTTGTCAAAGTCATCAAGGACCTGGCTGCAGAAGGCCGCACCATGATGATTGTGACCCACGATATGAAGATGGCCCATGATGTATCCGACCACGTGGTCTTCCTGCATCAGGGCCTGATCGAAGAAGAAGGCGCGCCCGAGACTCTCTTTGGCGCACCCAAATCCGAACGGCTGCGGGGCTTCCTCAGCTCTACAATGGCCGTCGACTAATAAACACAGTTAAAACTTAGGGAGTAAATTATGAAAAAACTGTTCCTAACCACCGCTGCACTGGCGATCGCCGCCAGCACAGCCTTTGCCGCAGACACTGTCCGTCTGGGCACCGAAGGCGCCTACGCGCCTTGGAACTTCCTCAACGACGATGGCGAAGTTGATGGATTCGAGCGCGAGCTGGGCGATGAGCTTTGCACACGTGCCGAACTGACCTGCGAGTGGGTCACCAACGACTGGGATTCGATCATTCCAAACCTCGTCAGCGGCAACTACGATGCAATCATCGCCGGCATGTCAATCACCGACGAGCGTGACGAAGTCATCGACTTCTCAGACAACTATACCCCACCAGACCCATCCGCCTATCTGGCCCTATCCGATGGTGTTGACCTCGAAGGTGGCGTGATCGCCGCGCAAACCGGCACAATTCAAGCCGGCCACATCGCAGCAGGCGGTGCAACTCTGGTTGAATTCGCAACACCGGAAGAAACCGTTGCAGCCGTCCGCAACGGCGAAGCTGACGCGGTTTTGGCCGACAAATCCTATCTGGTGCCTATTGCTGCCGAAGATGGTGATCTGAGCATTGTTGGCCCCGACGTCCCACTGGGCGGCGGTGTTGGCATGGGCTTCCGCGAAACCGATGCAGAACTACGCGGCAAGTTCGACGCCGCCATCAAGTCGATGAAAGACGATGGCAGCCTGAACGAGCTGATCGCCAAATGGGAAGTTAGCTCCCAGTTCTAAGATCCATAAACCCGGTGCGCGCCCGCGCGCCGGGTTTTCCGTTGCCCCGCAACGCTTGATAAATTCCCAAGAGGCCCGCGATTTTTAGCTACTGCGCAGATCCCGACACGTTGCAAGGACTGCAATGGCTTTCCTGTTATCTGACAACAGGCAAGCATATGTCGCTTTATGTCTCAGTTTTCGTTGTGCTGGCCTTACTGCTGATCACCGCGCCCACAGCCCTCTTATTTGGCTTTTTTGGCGCGATGTCCGCGCGGTCCCGCATTGCGCCACTTCGCTGGATTGGCAAGATTTACATCGCCGTCGTACGTGGCGTGCCCGATATCGCCTTTTTCCTGTTTTTTGTCATCGCCCTTGATCAGGGTTTTGAATGGATGCGCCACCAGATCAAGTGCCCCGGATGGGATGAACCCATCCGGCGCGGCAATGACTTTGTGGTTTGCGACGCCGCCAAACTGCCACTGGGCGATTCCCCGCAATGGATCCACGAAACCTATGGCTTCTTCCTTGCGGTCCTGACCTTTGCCATCGTTTTCGGCGCCTTTGCCGCCAACGTTCTTTATGGGGCCATGCGCGCCGTGCCCCGCCCACAGCTGGAAACCGCCGAGGCCTACGGCATGAACCGCCGCCAGACGTTTTGGCGCATCCTTGTGCCACAAATGTGGGTCTACGCCCTGCCCGGCCTGTCGAACCTATGGATGGTCCTGATCAAGGCCACACCGCTGCTGTTCTTGCTGGGGGTCGAGGACATCGTCTATTGGGCGCGCGAATTGGGCAGCACGGCCAACCCACGTTTCACCGATTACCCGCATGGCGACTGGCGCATGTGGTACTTCCTCGCGCTACTGGTGTTCTACCTGCTCTTCACCCGCGTGTCCGAGGTCTTCCTCGAACGGCTGATGACCAAGCTGACCAAGGGACAGGCCACCACCGGCGGCGAAGCCCAGAGAAAGGCTCAGGCATGAACATGAGGTACATGGCATGAGCTGCTGGCAAACCATCCACGATTACGGCCTGCGCTCGCTGGGCATCGGCGAACGCGGCCTGCCCAAGGCCGACATCACCCTGTGCGAACAGTTCGTCTTGATCGGCTCGGGCATGATTTGGAATATCTACTTCGGTGTCTTCGCCCTCATTACCGGCTTTTTCCTCGCCACCGCCGTGGCTGTGGGCAAGGGCTCAAAAAACCTGGTCATTCGTAAAAGCAGTGAATGGTTCATCTTCCTGTTTCGCGGCTCGCCCCTGTTTATCCAGTTCTTCTTTGCCTACTTCCTGTTCCTGTCACTGAAATCAGTGCACCCGTTCTTTGATCCCTTCACTGCCGCTTGGCTTGGGGCGCTGATCGTGCTGTTCCTGAACACCTCTGCCTACTCGGGTGAGATCTTTTACGGTGCACTTCGCTCCATCCCCAAGGGCGATGTTGAATCCGCCGACGCCTACGGCTTCTCGGGCTGGCCGCGCTTTAAACGGATCATCTGGCCCACCACGCTGCGTCTGGCTTGGCCCGCCTACACAAACGAAGCGATCTTCCTGTTTCACGCCACAACGCTGGTCTTCTTCTCGGGCTTCCCGACATGGCAGCAACGCGGTGATGCGCTCTATTACGCCAACTACTTTGCCGACAAAACCTATAACCCGTTCATCCCGTATCCTATTCTGGCGGGATATTTCATCCTGCTGACGCTTGTGGTGCTGGCGATATTTGGCGCTGTGAACCGCCGGTTGAATCGCCATCTACCGCAAGAGGCCCGGCGCAAGATGAAGTTCCGCCCGAATATCATTCGCTAACACCCAGTGTGACCGTTCAGGTCAAATTTCACCTATCTAGTGGCCCGCAACACATCGCCTACAACATCCTGCTAGGGTGTCTGAACAACACACCGTAAACATCGGTAAATCATTACTTTCTTCAAATCAGATCCTGTGTTACGCTCGACCTCATAAATAAGAGCCAGCCGGAAAACCGGCGGCCTGAGGCAGAAAAGAGCAGAGTCATGAAAACGCGGAGCACACAGCCGATCCGCTTGGGATTGGTGATATTGGCGACAATTTGGATGCTGGTGGTCCTTCCACTCAGCGCGATCGCCGCCCCCTATGCAGCCATGGTTATCGACGCAAGATCGGGGGAGGTTCTCCACTCCCGCAACGCCGATAGCCGCCTTCACCCGGCGTCCCTGACCAAGATGATGACCCTCTACATCGTGTTTGAGGCGGTCGAGAATGGAGAGATCAGTCTCGATAGCACAGTGACCATTTCCAAACATGCTGCCAGCGAGCCCCCCAGCAAACTGGGTCTGCGTGCCGGACAGAAAATCAAACTGCGTTACCTAATCCGCGCTGCTGCAATCAAATCTGCCAATGATGCCGCCACCGCTCTGGGTGAGGCAATCGAGGGCTCCGAGGCGCGCTTTGCCCGCCGGATGAACCGCACCGCCAAGGCACTGGGCATGACCCGCACCACGTTCAAGAACGCTCACGGGTTAACCGAATCTGGCCATCTGTCCACCGCACGCGATATGACAACACTCGGTCGCCACGTATTTTACGATTACCCCGACTATTACAACATCTTCTCGCGGGTCACTGATTCAGCCGCAGGTAAAACGATTTACCACACCAACCGTAAGATGCTGCGCTCCTACCGTGGTGCCGATGGGATCAAAACCGGCTACACCCGCGCGGCGGGCTTCAACCTTGTGGCCAGCGCCGAGCGTGGCCGGGAACGCATCATTGCCACCGTCTTTGGTGGCCGCTCCACCGCGACCCGCAACGCCCGCGTGGCAGAGCTGCTGGATATGGGGTTCAAACGCGCGCCCACGCGTGTGGCCGTGCATAAACCGCGCAGGCCAGCCTATCTGGGAAAGCTCAAAGGCGGTCCAACGGGCGCCGTCGGTAAAACCGTCCGTCTGGCCTCTGCTGCTGCGGTCAAACGCAGCCTGCGCCCGCAATCGCGGCCGTTGCCTGAAGCAGAGCCGCTGCTGATCGCAGAAGCGCCCAAGGATGACATCGAGGCGGCCATTCTCGCCGCTCAGGCTGCCGCTACCGAAGACGAAACAACCGTCGCCGAGGCGGTCGAGGAAGTCGTTGCCGAAGCAGAGACGACCGTGGAAGCGACCCCAACACCAGAACCACAACTGGCCAGCGCGGTGGTCAAAGAGGCGCCCCGCCCTGTCCTGCGGCCCAAAAGCCTGATCCTGACCAAAGCGGAACCCGTGCAGCAACAGGACGCCATCCAAGAGGTCGTGACCCGTGTCTCCACCTCGGGCGGGCGTAATTGGGGCATCAACGTTGGCCGCTATCCCAGCCAGTACAAAGCCCGCAGCGTTTTGCTGAAAACGGCGCTCAACGAAATGGCCACGTTGGATGGCTCTCTGCGCAAGGTCGTCCGCCGCCCCACCGGCTTTGACGCCAACTTCATGGGCCTCTCAGAGGACACCGCTCAACTCGCCTGCCGCCGCCTGCAAGCCCGCAAGATCACTTGCGAAACGATTGAACCTGGCGGCGGGGCCTGAAGCACCTATCGTGAAACTGATAAAACCCCGGCCCTCGCGCCGGGGTTTTCATTTATGGTTACGGCAAACGCCGACTACAGCTCATTGCTATTTCGACATTGCAAGCAGGTGAGCAAGATCGCTCACATTTTGCCCGACTGCACCGCCATGAAGCTGCTCGATTTCTGGCTTCAAGGCACTGGGTGCAACCGGGTTAAACAGCACGCCGCCCTCGACGCATCTGCGCAGGCCTGCGAATAAAAGATAGCTCTCTGCATCAGCCTGTTTTGCTTCACCTGATAGAATGTTTTGCGAATGTGAAACAAAGGCGCCTTCAATGATGGTCAACCGCGCGCCATTGGCTTGCGTCTCACGCGCTTCATCCACTTCACGAGTGTCCGGATGCAGCGAAGCCCAAAAATCCGGATGCGTCTCTGCCAGATTTTCTGTGATGACCGTGCATCTTTCTGGTGATACCGCCTCAGCCTCTTGCCCCGTCAGGGACGGACATTCTGGACCCAGCGCAATACAGGCCCGAAAAAACAATGACCGGCTATTTTGATCGCTTGGCTTGGCCAGAACAGCGATCCTCAACACCTCAGCAGCGGCAGCATGCTGCTCGAGCGCCAGTCGCATCCTGCCAAGCTGTTGGGGCATCCAGTAATGCCTTGGTTGCTCCAAGGCCGGATATTTTTCCATCAATTGAGTGTAGTATTCATCCGCCTCTTCATATCGTTCTAGCTTCCTAAGAAGTCGGAATTTACGCCTCACACTATACTTCTTGGTCGGTTCAATTGCCAAAGATGTCTCAACAGCTTCCAAAGCGGCAATATCTTGGTCAAGCCCATCAAGCGCGAAACTTTTGCCTTGCCATGCTTCATAATTCTCGGGATTCAACGCGATGGCGCGATCAAAATCAACAATAGCTTGTTGCCACTTATCCAAATCATCCAATGCATAGCCACGTTCAACATGCAAAGCTGAAAGTGTCATTTCAGAGGAAACACCTGCATCAATCATCTGCGTGCAAATTTCCACAATCAGATTTGAATCCTGCCTGCGATCCAAACAGGCCGCATAGGCTTCCATATCATCGGTTTTGTCTGCCCCTTGTTTGTTGAGCACGACCCAACCAACCGAAAACGCGATCACGCAAATGGCAGCCACTCGCAGCGCTGCTCGAGATTGAATGAATTTCAATGGTCTAATACCCTTACTTATTGTCTATCAAACGAGTAACCGTACTCATTGCGAACCCATTGTTTCTGATTTGAGGAATCGCACCCATTGATAGAATGATTCTCAACAATTTCTCGTATAGGGTAATTTCGGCGGAAACATGACTAAGCAACGCTGACGTTTCATAACGTCTGGTTCGGTGGGCATTTTGTACAAAACCCACGTACAACTTGTACATAATTCCTCTCACTGTTTGGGCTTGTCGTCCCAGTCGTCATTCAGGATACGATTGGCATTGCCCTTGGGGTCATCATACTGATCTGAGCGTACCGTATAGACAAAAGCCAACAGGCCTACACCGCCAAGAACCAGCGAAATCGGGATCAGATAGACGAGGATATTCATAGGCTTACCTCAGTCTCAGGGCATTCAGGGACACGGTGATCGAACTCGTCGACATGGCCAAGGCCGCGATCAAAGGCGTCGCCAATCCGGCCACTGCCAGCGGGACGGCAATGATATTGTACAATGTCGCAATCCGAAAGTTTTCCCTGATCCGTTTCGTCGCCGACTTCGCCGTCTCACAAGCCTGCGAAATTGGCGCTAAGTCATTGCCCAACAATACAATATCCGATGCCACCCGTGCGGCATCCAGGGCGGACGCCGGCGAGATTGACACCTGCGCCGCCGCCAGCGCCGCCGTGTCATTCAACCCGTCTCCGACCATCAGAACATGCGCGCCACTATCGGACATATCGTTGATATAACTGACTTTTCCCGCAGGTAACACACCCGCCTCAAAACGCTCAATCCCTAAGCGCTGTGCCAATTCTGACACCGCGCCCTCGCTATCCCCCGACAGCAAGTGCACCTCTTTGCCAGAAGTCTTTAATGCCTCGACAGCTTCCGCAGCGCCCTCTCTCAATCGGTCACTGAACGTAAATGCCACCGGTTTAGCGTCTCCGACTTTTAAGTACGTAGCAGTTCTTTGTCCTTCAGGCGCCCCAGTCCATGTTGCACGACCGAGCATAACCTTTTGCCCATTCCATTGCCCTGTTGTGCCGTAACCGGGCGTTTCGATTATATCGGTCAGTTTCACGGCCTCGACACCCAACGCCGCTCCAGTGCGCACGATGGCTTGTGCCAGCGGATGAGATGATCCATGTGCCAATCCCATAGCCAACATAAATTTTTCAGGTGGTATTTCAGCGGCATTTGTCACTTTTGGCACGCCCTCAGTCAACGTCCCGGTCTTGTCAAAAACAACCGTGTCCACAGTCGCCAACCGCTCCAATGCGGTTTCATGTTTGATCAGCAACCCTTTGCGAAACAATCGCCCCGAGGCCGCTGTGGTCACCGCGGGGACCGCCAGCCCCAATGCACAAGGACAAGTGATGATCAACACGGCAGCCGCGATATTGAGCGCCGTACGGAGGTCCCATGTGTAGAGATACCAACCCAGAAAGGCCAAAGCCGACATGAAATGCACCCCGGGCGCATAAAGCTTTGCCGCACTGTCCGCCAATGATGTGTAACGCGACCGCCCCGATTCCGCGATGGCCACCAGGTCGGCCATTTGATGTAGTGATGTGTCCTGTCCCACCGCTGTTGCTCGAATGATCAAAGGTCCCGTCAGGTTCACCTCTCCCGCAGACACCGCCTGCCCCACTTCAGCGAGGATTGGCAGGGTTTCCCCGGTCAGAAGCGACCGGTCCAGCTCAGATGTGCCTTCGATGACCTCGCCGTCCACAGGCATCCTGCCACCGGGACGTACACGGATCAGATCTCCAACGCCCAACTCTGAAACAGCCACTTCCTGTTCTTCACCATCCACAAGCCTAAAAGCACGCGGCACTTCGAGCGCGGTGAGTTCCTCTGCCGCAGATCGCGCAACAGCCCGCGTCCTATGATCTAGATACCGTCCCGCCAACAGGAAAAACGTGAGCATTAGCGCCGCATCGAAGTAAGCATGCGCGCCGGACAGAGCGGTTTCCCACAACGATGTCACCACTGCCAGCAGGATCGCTAGGGAAATGGGCACATCCATGTTCAGGCTGCGTTTCGACAACGCCGCCCAAGCGTTGCGGAAAAAGGGCTGTCCGGCAAAGGCGATTGCAGGCAAGGCAATCGCTGCGGAAATCCAGTGAAACAGATCGCGTGTGGCATCCTCAGCCCCGGACCAGACCGCGACAGACAGCAGCATCACGTTCATGGACGCGAACCCTGCCACCGCCAGCCGCATCAGGATATCCCGCCCAGCTTTATCAGTCTCAGTCGCGCTTAATGCAGCCAAATCAAGCTCGTGCGCCTCATATCCCAACCCCTCGACCAAGGCGACCATATCCGTCACATCTGTCTCGGGCGCGGCCACGATATGCGCGCGCTTCAAGGTCAGGTTAACCCGGGCGGACTCCACAGACGGATGTGCATTCAATCCACGCTCGATCTTGGCAATACAAGCGGAGCAATGAATGGTCGGCAAAGACAGGGCCAGTTGCGCCCCCTTTGGGATCTCGACCGGCTGCACAGACGGGGCGGCCGCGCAAGCCGGGCAGGCCACAAGGGTTGGTCGTGCGGTTGCGGTCATGCCCTTTACTCCTTGTGCATAACCACGCGTTGGCGGAATTCCGTGCCATCCTGCGCGGTGGCCACCATGCGAATATTCCAATTGCCATCGCCCAGCAGAATTGGCGCGATATAGGTACCGCTAGAATACTGGAACTCTGGTGTCACATCCTCGGCCACGTGGGTGGCACGGCCAACCGTTGCTTGCAGCATTTGCGCCTTCACAGGCTGCCCTTGCTTGTCGGTGATGGCCAGCGTTAAAACACCAGGGGCGTAATCAGCCTGTACGCTCCACCCCAAGGCCTCTTGGGCGACGCGGTCTTCATCAAAGCTCTGACTGGCGACGTAAGAGTTCTTCACTTCAAGTCCCGGGAACGTAGTCACGGCGGACCAAGCCAACCAGAGATTCACGCTGATGATCACGCCGAAGGCAATCGCAAACCCGATAAAAACCTGCCGCCCGGTGATTTGTCGTTCTGCCATCAGTTTGACTTTCCGTTAAAGACCGTGTCCTTGGACGCGCGCTCACCGTTTTCTACATCTTCGACCCAAAGCCGGACATTTGTTGTCTCGGCGGAGGCCGGATCAGAGCCAGCGGGCGCCACAAGATAAACACGCTGTAGTTTTTGCGCATCGGCTGGCATTTCAACGATATTATCTGACAAACCCTCAAGTTGGAGCTGCAAGGCGTCACTGCCACTTGTTGAAAGCGCAAATTCACGGCTTTCACCGAGTTTGTTGCGCAGCCGAATTTCATATGTGTTGCGGATCGCGCCATCTGACAGCACGACATAAGTCGGATTGCGCACTGGGGCGACGGTCATATTGATGTCAGCCCGAATAAAGAGTGCGAAAACCAGACCAATCCCGACCAGAGACCACAGCGATGTGTAGAGGATCGTGCGTGGTCGCAGGATGTGTTTCCAAACCGGTTTGACCTGCTTGCCCTCGCGCTCGCTCACCTCATCGGTCAGCGCCATATAATCAATCAGCCCACGCGGTTTGCCGACCTTTTCCATAATGTCATCACAGGCATCAATACACAGGGCACAGGTAATACATTCCATCTGCTGGCCATCGCGAATGTCAATCCCCACCGGGCAGACATTCACACAGGCCATGCAATCGATGCAGTCGCCTTGTGGTGTATCTTCGGTGATCTCCTTGGAATGTTTGCGTGGCTCTCCGCGCCAGTCGCGATAGCCAACAACAAGTGTATCCTCATCCATCATCGCGGCTTGAATGCGAGGCCAAGGGCAGGCGTAAATGCAGATCTGTTCGCGGGCGAAGCCACCAAAGATGAAGGTCGTGGCCGTCAGGATCGCGACCGTGCTGTAGGCCACCGGATGCGCATTCAATGTGAACAAATCGACCAACAGCGTCGGCGCATCGGCAAAGTAGAAGACCCAAGCACCGCCGGTTCCAACCGCAATCAACAACCAAACAATCCATTTGGTCACCCGCAAACGCGCCTTGCGAAAATCCCATTTCTTCTGTCGGTGCAAACGCAGGCGCGCGTTTCTGTCACCTTCGATCCAACGTTCGACCAGAATGAACAAATCAGTCCAAACGGTTTGTGGGCAGGCATAGCCACACCACACCCGTCCCAGGGCCGAAGTGAAGAGAAAGAGGCCCAACCCAGCCATAACCAACAATCCCGCCACGAAATAGAATTCATGTGGCCAAATCTCGATCCAGAAGAAGTAAAATCGCCTGCCCGCCATATCAACCAAGACCGCCTGATCAGGTAATTCAGAACCGCGGTCCCACCTGACCCAGGGAATCACATAGTAGATCCCTAAGGTCACCAGCATGATGACCCATTTTAGATTGCGGAACTTACCCGACACGCGCTTTGGAAACACCGGCTCTCGAGCGGCATAAAGGCTTGGTGGGCTCTCGGGCTGGCTTTGTGACACTGGTGCACCCTCAGTCTTGCAAATTGCTAGCGGCCTTGTTTCATCCTGCGATGACTATAGCATTGACCTGCATCAAACGCTTGCTTCGAAATATAATTCACCTCTTCGCGGGTTCCAACGCGGCCTGCCGCCGCAACCACGTTAGAAAAGTTTTAACTGAAGATCGGTGAGCCTCGCGCCGGGTCACAATGTGATATCCGGTGTCGCCTTCATCCTGAAACAGGACTTGCAGTTGGCCAGCATCAACATAATCACGAACCAATGAAAGGGCTGTGATGGTCAAACCTTGCCCGTTTAATACGCCATCCAGAATGAGGTTCCCTGGCATCTGGCTGATACGTTCGACCTGATCATCAATGACCCCATGCGATTGCATCCAGTCGTGGGTTTCGTCGGTGCCCAGTTCCTGCAGCCAGCGAAACTGAAGAAGGTCTGCAGCGGTTTGAATGTCACAGCTTCCGACCAACGACGGTGAGGCCACAACCACCATGCTGGTCGGCACCAGCATTTCGACATCCAGCCCTGGCCAGATCCCAGTACCAAACCGCAGTGCCACATCGATGCCCCCAGGCGAGGGATCTGTGAGCTGGGGGGCCGGGTTTATCATCAGGTTGATATCGGGATGGCGGGTCTGAAAATCGTTCAGACGCGGCATCAGCCAACTGGCGGCAAAACGTGGTGTTGCTGTGATTTGAACGGCGCGATTTGCGTCCACTTGCATCAATTCACGCACGCAATGAGAAATTTCACCAAATCCAGTTCGCAGAGATTTGGCCAAGCGTTCCCCTTCGGTGGTCAACACCATCTGGCGGGCAGAACGATCCACCAAGGAGACTCCCATAAACCCTTCTAACGCTCGTATTTGCTGACTGATGGCCGCATGGCTGACATTCAATTGTTCTCCTGCAGCCAGCACGCCCCCCTCTTCCGCAAAGGCCGAAAAGGCGCGTAGCGCCGTCAAAGGGGGAAGATTGCGCCAATTCATTATGTAATATCACCTTACATATATGTATTTTTCATGATTGGCATTATTCCTAATAAAAGTCCATATTCATTACATGTTTCAAAGCCAAGAGGAGATCATCATGCTTGGAATTTTTGCAAAATCTTTCATGACCGCCAGCCGCACAGGCACGACAGAACTGTCAAAAGAGCCGCATACCTTGAATGAACACAGGTTCTTCATCCGACCTGTCACAAGTTCGTCACGTCGCAATCAGTGATATTGAAAGAGTTCAAACCAATGTTTAAGCTTGGTGCCGGGTTTTCCGGAAACGCGCGAACAGGACGGGATCCCCGGCACCAAAACCGAAGGCACGCAAATGCCTTCGGTTATTTCGTTATTCACCACCGCCGAGTTGGTGAACATATGTTGAAACCGCGCGCACCTGCGCCTCAGTCAAGCGACCGGACCACGCAGGCATAACGCCAAAGCGGCTGTATGTGATCGTTTCTGTTAAATCTTCTTCGCTGCCACCATACAACCAGATCGCATCAGTAAGATTGGGCGCTCCTTGTTCGCGATCACCCTTACCGTCCTCGCCATGACAAGATGCGCAATTGTCCTGAAAGATCATCTCTCCAGCTTTGGCAGCGGCGTCATCGCTTTGGGCACTGCTGAGGGACATTACGTATTGAGTGACTTGAACAATCTGCTCTTTATCCAAGATTTCTCCGAAGGCAGGCATCTGCGAATAGCGAGCATCTTCATCGTCGTCGTTGCGGATACCGTGCTTGACGGAAAAATAAATATCCTCGATTGAGCCACCCCAAAGCCAAGCATTATCCAGAAGGTTCGGATACCCCGGTGCACCAGCAGCACCGGATCCGTGACATTGCGCGCACCAAGTCCGGAATACTGCGCCACCAGAATTGACTGCATACAGTTCCAATTCGGCATCAGCGGATATTTCCGTCAGAGGCGTTTCGTCTAGCTTCGCGTTCCACGGAGCATTCAACTCGTCGAATGCAGTCATATCTTCGGCCAATTGTTCACGACTGGACCAATCTTTGTATCCCGCGGTCGCCTTGGAAATCAGTGGCCAAGCGGGATAGGCGATTGAATACCAGAGCCCCCAGATGATGGTCAGGTAAAGCACCCAGAGCCACCAGCGTGGCATCGGATTGTCATACTCGCGGATTCCATCCCATTCATGGCCTGTGGTATCCGGTTCTTTCTTCTCGTCTTTTTGATGTTTTGCCATCTCTTTCACGCCTCCTTGGCGCTGTCTGCATCCTCGGATGCAGGCTTGTCTTCATGCCGGAAAGGAATGTTGGCAGGATCGTTGTAAATCTTGGTCGAGCCGGGACGGAACACCCATATGGCCATGCCGACAAAGAAGATGAACAACGCCAACAACATCCAGCTGTCTGCAATTTCACGAAGAAGCGAATAGGTTTCCATCATTCTCTCCTTAGCGACTTGCGACAGGGTTAAAGGTCGAGAAATCAACCAATGTCCCCAGCATTTGAAGATAAGCGATCAACGCGTCTGCCTCGGAAATACCAGCGGCGCCATCAAAGTTGCGTATCTGTATTTCTTCGCCATAGCGTTCCAGCAATCCGTCATAATCCGAATCTGGATCAGCTTGCGCCCGGAAATCAGCAGAAGCATTTTCGACCATCTCGTTCGTATATGGCACTCCAACCAGCTTATGCGTGGCCAGCAGATCCTCCATATACTCACCATCGATCCGCTGATCTTCGAGATAGCCATACTTCGGCATGATAGACTCCGGTACCACGGATTGCGGGTCGCGCAGGTGGTCTACATGCCACTCGTCCGAATAGCGCCCACCAACACGCGCCAAATCTGGCCCGGTCCGCTTGGACCCCCATTGATGCGGGTGGTCATATTTGGATTCGGCCGCAAGGCTGTAGTGGCCATAGCGTTCCACCTCGTCACGCATCGGACGGATCATCTGACTGTGGCAGACATAGCAGCCTTCGCGGATGTAGATGTCGCGTCCGGCAAGCTCCAGCGGAGTGTAGGGGCGCATGCCTTCCACATCCTCGATGGTGTTTTCAAGCCAGAAGAGCGGCGCGATCTGCACAATCCCACCAATGGTTACAACCAGAAAGGAGAAGATTGCCAGAAGAGTGACGTTCTTTTCCAGAACCTTATGTTTGTCGAGAATTCCCATATCCTGTCCCTCCTCTTATTCAGCCGGGACAGCGGAGTTGGTGGCAGCAACTGCCGGGCTCCGTCTGACGGTCATATAAAGGTTGTAACACATGATGACTGCACCTGCGACGAACATCACACCACCCAAAGCTCGGACTACGTTCATTGGGAATTTCGCTGCGACCGAGTCGACGAAGGCGTTCACAAGGTAGCCGTTGGCATCGACTTCGCGCCACATCAGACCCTCCATGATGCCGGTCACCCACATGGATGCCGCATAGAGAATGATGCCGATCGTCGCCAACCAAAAGTGCCAGCTGACAAGGCTGAGGCTATAGAGCCGCTCGCGGTTCCACA
Organism: Roseovarius albus; assembly: GCF_900172335.1. Taxonomy (GTDB): domain Bacteria; phylum Pseudomonadota; class Alphaproteobacteria; order Rhodobacterales; family Rhodobacteraceae; genus Roseovarius; species Roseovarius albus. The sequence continues at coordinate 19,700 of NZ_FWFX01000001.1, read as the reverse complement.
GTTTTGGCACCAGGAAGTAAAGCGCACCAAAGGTGATCATCCCGTTCCAGCCCAAGGCACCTGAATGCACATGACCAATAGTCCAGTCGGTATAGTGGCTGAGCGAGTTGACCGCGCGGATCGACATCATCGGACCCTCGAAGGTCGACATACCATAGAAGCCCAACGAGATCACCATCATCCGAATGATTGGGTCAGTGCGAAGCTTATCCCACGCGCCAGAAAGCGTCATCAAACCATTAATCATACCACCCCAAGACGGCATCCAAAGGATGATCGAAAATACCATACCAAGGGTCGACGCCCAGTCTGGCAGCGCGGTGTAATGCAAGTGGTGAGGACCCGCCCAGATATACAGGAAGATCAATGCCCAGAAGTGGATAATCGACAGTTTATAGCTGAACACCGGACGCTCGGCCTGCTTTGGGATAAAGTAATACATCATCCCCAAGAAGCCCGCCGTCAGGAAAAAGCCCACGGCGTTGTGGCCATACCACCATTGCACCATCGCGTCTTGCACGCCCGAAAACACCTGAACCGATTTCGAGCCAAAGATGCTGACCGGAATCGACATGTTGTTAACCACGTGCAGCATCGCAACGGTGATGATGAACGCCAGATAGAACCAGTTCGCCACATAGATATGTGGCTCTTTACGCTTGATGATTGTGCCCAGGAACACCGCAAGATAGGCAAGCCAGACAACCGTCAGCCACCAATCTACGTACCATTCAGGTTCCGCATACTCTTTAGATTGTGTTGCCCCGAGCAAATAGCCGGTTGCAGCCAATACGATAAAGAGCTGATAGCCCCAGAACACAAACCAAGCCGTATTACCGCCCCACAAACGCGCCGCACAAGTCCGCTGAACCACATAGAAGGACGTGGCAATCAGGGCGTTGCCACCAAAGGCAAAAATCACAGCAGATGTGTGCAATGGTCGCAATCGCCCGAAGTTCCCGATCCCTTGCGACCATTCAAAATTCAGCGCAGGAAAGGCCAACTGAAATGCGATAAATGTTCCGGCCAGGAAACCTACGACACCCCAAATGGAGGTTGCGATCACGCCCGCACGGATAACATCATCCATATATTCGCCGGACCTGTCGACATGAACGACGGGTTCATCCGTCTGTCTCAACACCCAAACGAACATAAACACAGCGACCGCCGCGATTGTGAGCGCATTGACCATATAGGCAACGTCGCGTGCGTAGTTCGCCGCGATCAGCGCAAAAAGCGTGATCAGGCCAAGCGCGATCAGCTTAAAATAGTTTATCATTTTGCGTCCCTTCGTCTATCCGCGCCGCTCGAGATTCGCGCGGATGCAAAAATGCTTGGTGCGTTAATGACCACAACGATAGCCCAGTTCTTTGATTTATATCAAACCTCTTGGTGAGTTAGTTTGATCCGCATCAAAGAAAAACAAAAAACTGCCTGATAGATTTGCGTGAGACACCGCTATCAATGGGATGCGACATGGCTATTAAAACCCTCTTTACTGCTGTAACGGACGACACTCTCGTAGATCCTGTATTGGATCACGCCATTGCGATGGCCAGCACACATGACGCTCATCTGGATGTTCTCTGTTTGGGAGTCGACCGAACCCACACTGGGTACTACTACGCTGGCGCCAGCGCCATGGTGTTCCAAGAAGCCATCGGTCAATCACAGGCACAAGCGGACCAGTTGGAACAAATGGTGCAGGAAAAGCTCCAAGGGCAATCAATCCGCTGGTCCACAGACAAGGGCGTGTCCCAACTGCCGGATTTGACGCGGCCCGTCTCGGCCCGTGCGCGTTTTTCTGACCTTACGATTCTGCCCATGCCTTATGCCGACGGGCGCGGAGCAGAGCTGGAACCAACCACCGAGGCGGTTTTGTTCGAAGGCCAATGCCCTGCCCTGTTGGTCCCAGATGATCACGCACTCAATACTCGCCCTGAGCAAATTATGATCGCCTGGAATGAAAGCGCGGAAGCGATAAACGCCATTCGCGCCAGCCTGCCACTACTCTGCGCGGCACGATCTGTGCGTGTGGTCGTTGTCGATCCTCCTCAACATGGTCCCTCACGCTCGGATCCGGGCGGACCTTTGTCCCAATATCTGGCGCGCCACGGGGTTTCCGTGGAAATAGACGTGCTGTCACGCACACTCCCGCGCATTGCTGACGTGCTCAATCGTCACGCTATCGATACAGGAGCCGATCTTTTAGTAATGGGGGCCTATGGCCATTCGCGTTTCCGCGAGGCGGTGTTCGGCGGGGCAACCCGTAATATGCTTGAACACGCAAAAGTGCCTGTTCTTTTGGCACATTAATCTTGATTGAAACGCCCCCATCGCGCAGGCTGAACTGTATCAGCGGTGGGGGTCCACTATGCGCGGTCACTTTCGCATTCTACAACGCACCATTTCCGCCTGTGTCCTGATGCTGTTGGCAATTCAGGCCTCAGCGCAATCGTCTTGGGCTGAAATGGAGTTGCATCTGGTTCTTGCATTCGATGTATCCGCAAGCGTCAATGATGATGAATTTCATCTGCAACGTCGCGGAACCGCCCAAGCCATCCGCAGTGAGCTGGTCTCTCGTGCCATCGCAGACGCCCCGGGCGGCGTCGCGGTTGCGATCATTCAGTGGTCAAGCGTCACCCGACAAGCTTTGGGTTTGGATTGGGTGGAACTGCATTCGATCGAAGATGCAAAAAACTATGCCGATGACATCGACGCGATGCCCCGTCGTATTCCCGGCGGGGGCACGATGATACATTCCGGGTTGAGTTACGCTTCACGCCTTCTCGAGGCCGCCCCACGAACCGCGCGCCGGCAAGTGATCGATATTGCGGGAAACGGGCGCGGGGATGATCCTGACCGACTGCAAGCGATGCGGGATAAACTGCTGAAAGAAGGCATCGTGATCAATGGCCTCGCCATCGAAGAGCTCAAGAATGATTTGACATCATATTTCTATCGCAATGTGATCGGCGGAACCGGTGCCTTTGTCGTGACAGCTTCGGGGTTTGAAGACTTTTCCGAAGCCATGCAAATCAAGCTTCATAGAGAGATCGAAGGCGCTTCCTACGCAACACTCACCGAATAAAGAAGTGCCCTCGATCCGGGAAAATCGAGGGCACGAAAGGCGGGCAGGATAAGGGGACGTTTATCCGATGAGGCCGCCGTCTTTGCGCGTCACCGAAATGATGGCAGAACGCGGAACTGAATTGCCACCGTTCGGGAAGTGGCTTTCACCTTTTTCACCGGGGTGCTGGATGCCAACAAACGCGGTGCGGCGGTCTGCCGACCAACAAATCCCTGTCACTTCGCACTCTTTTGGACCAACCAAGAAGCGGCGGATCTCTCCGGTAGTGGTGTCACCAACCAGCATCTGGTTGTTGCCCATCCCTGAAAAATCACCTTCGTTGGAGTATTTGCCATCGGTCTGGATCCAGAGCATCCCGGCACTATCAAAGCTGATCCCATCTGGTGAATTGAACATGTTGCCGGAATTGATGTTTTCCGAACCGGCATATTCATCGTCATACACATCCGGGTTCCCCGCTAGGGCGAACAGATCCCACGCGAAGGTTTCAGCTGTATGGTCACCATCCGTTGGAAGCCAACGCGCAATCTGACCATAGTGATTTTCGACCCGAGGATTCACCGCATTCGCTGAGGTGTCATCACCGCCAGCGTTCGGCTTTACACCGCGATTTTTGTTATTGGTAAGCGCAACATAAAGCTCCGGCAAGTTCGGATTAGCCGCAACCCACTCAGGACGATCCATCGTGGTCGCCCCAACGGCCGAGGCCGCTTCGCGGGTAAAGATACGGACTTCAGCATCAGACATGCCGGTTGTTTCCGGCGTCAATGCTAGCCATTCGCCGGTCAGGTCATCATTGAATTTGGCCACATACAGCGCGCCGCTTTCCAAGAGATTCGAATTGTCCCCTGTCGCTGTGTATACACCGTCCGAGACGAACCTGTAGAGGAACTCTCCGCGTTCATCATCACCCATGTAAACGACGGCTTTGCCATTGGTGGCAATGACCACTTCGGCATTCTCATGCTTGAAACGACCAAGCGCCGTGCGTTTCTTTGGTGTTGAATTTGGATCGAATGGATCGATTTCCACAACATAGCCTGCGCGATGCGGCTCGTTCGGGTGCTTGGCGATATCAAAGCGCTCATCCACCTTAGCCCAACCATAGCCCCAATCTTCCAAATTGATGCCATAACGTTTTTGCTGCTGGGTTTGCTTCAGTGCTTCGTCTGAAGACGAGAAATAACCGTTGAAGTTTTCTTCACAGGCCAGATAAGTGCCCCATGGCGTTTCGCCATTGCCGCAGTTGTTCCATGTACCGAGCGATATCGTGCCACTGGGATCTGCATCCGTTTTTAACAGGTCATGACCTGCTGCAGGACCCGTCAACGCCATCTCTGTTTGTGGTGTAATTCGACGGTTTAGATCGCTGTCCTGCACAACAATCCATTTACCGTTGTTATCACGCGTAACTTCGAAAACCGACACACCGTGCGCCATCATACCCTTTTCGACGTCATCCTCTGAAACCGCTTTGGCATCGGGATTATTGCCCCAAATGATGTCACGGTTTGTATATTCGTTGTTCACCGCCATGATCGTGCGGCCCTTGTAGGAGAAGAACGACATCCCATCGTTGTTGTCCCCAAAAGTACGTGCCTGCGTTGCGGCTGTCCCGCGTGTTGAATCGTCAAATCCAGGCACGTCCGACCAAAGCGGGTCGCCCCATTGAACCACCACGTCCCAATCGAAACCCTCTGGCACGGTTATCGTATCTTCAGAATTCGCAGCGACCTGGGCAAAACCAAAGCGATCTTTTACTGCCCCGACTGCGCCGGCAGGGCGGGTCAATGCCGTGGTACCAACAAGAAAGCTTCCCAGCCCGAAAGTCATGACGCCACCCAGAAACCCGCGACGGCTGAGTGCAATCTCTACCACACGATCAAAATCGCACGTTTCAGGGCGTGGATTGTTCATTTCATCAAAATCGTCGAATGACAGATCGTCCTTAGCCATACCTTGCTCTCCTAGCTGGGATATTAACCTGAAATTCTCAGGCGGGCATAGGATCAGGGGATTCGGCAAAGCTTTGGTGACAGCTGGATGTCGAATTTATGAATTCGTTAACCATTATGACCAACGAAGAACACTCGCAGCGTTCAGTTCAGAAAACCACCATCTCCGTCATCACCAGCTTCTTGCATCAACCGATCAAAGTCCGGAACGATGATATGCCGTTTGCCTTCAAGCCGGATCACGCCATCGCGTTTGAGCGCAGAAACCTGTCGACTGACCGTTTCCAGCGTCAGCCCCAGATAATCCGCCATCGCTTCGCGGGTCAGTGGTAGGTCAAAGGTGATCTCACCTTCGGTCGCCAGCATTTGTAGCGCTGCGTTACGGCGCGCGATAATGCACAACAGCGAGGCAATTTTTTCCCGCGCGGTTTTGCGCCCCAAGACCAACATCCATTCCCGAGCCGCATCCAACTCGTCCAATGTCATTTCCAACAGTCGTTGTGCAATATGTGGCGTTGATGACATCAGCTGTTCAAACGGCTTTTTGCGAAAACAGCACAGTGTCATATCACTGGTGGCGACCACATTATACGTCGCGGTTTCCCGTCCAGGTCGGCCAACAAAGTCACTGGGCAGCAGAAGTCCCACCATCTGCGTGCGCCCGTCTTCCATCACTTGAGTCAACGTTGCAATGCCGGTGACAACCGAGGCCACAAAATCCATCTGATCCCCGGCCCAGGCAATCATCTGGCCAGCCTCGTAGTTACGGTAGAACTTTATTTTATCGAGCTGCACCAACTCATCAGAATCGCACCTTGCGCACACGGCACGATGCCGAATGGGGCAATCCCCGCATTGGCGTGTTTCGGCAAATTTAGCTTCGCTCAGCATGGCTGATCATTTCCCCGGTTGATCTGCATCAATGTCAGTCTCTTGTTCAGCATCTAGTGCTACGCTTATGGATACAAAAGCACAACTGCACAAACTGGGGCTCTTTGACGCAAAGGTGCCACGCTACACCAGTTACCCAACCGCGCCACATTTTGGAGCCGCGGTCACTGGCGATCAGCATAAGCAGTGGATTCAGGATATTCCATCTGGATCCAGAATTTCCCTCTACATCCACATCCCGTTTTGTCGGAGGCTATGTTGGTTCTGCGCTTGTCGCACTCAGGGCACGCAGACCATGACGCCCGTGGAGGCATATCTGAAGACGCTGCAGTCAGAGCTGCGATTGCTGCAACAATACCTTCCCACTGACGTACACCTATCACGCCTGCACTGGGGCGGCGGTACTCCAACTTTGTTATCCGCGCCGATGATGAATACGCTGGCCAGCGCGATCCGAGATGTGATTCCTTTTGATGAGAACACTGAATTTTCGGTTGAAATCGACCCGAACGAAATTGATTCTGATCGTCTCGATGCTCTCGCAAAGGCGGGTATGACCCGTGCCTCAATCGGCGTGCAGGACTTTGACGCGGACATCCAGAACAGCATCGGACGCATTCAAAGCTATGAAGCCACCCGCTGGGCTGTTGAGGAGATTCGCGCGCGTGGCGTGGCCAGCCTCAACACGGATATCTTGTTTGGCTTGCCACATCAGACTCCGCAGAAAATGGTGGAAAGCGTTGAAAAGCTCTTGTCACTGCGGCCAGATCGCGTGGCCTTGTATGGCTACGCGCATGTGCCGTGGATGGCGAAGCGCCAGCAGTTGATTCCCTCGGACAGCCTGCCCACGCCCGAGGAACGATTGGAGCTCTTTGATATCGCCCGCAAGCTCTTTACCTGGGATCTCTACGAAGAAATTGGCATCGATCACTTTGCCACGCGTCAGGACGGCTTGAGTGTTGCCCGCAATTCCGGCCGATTGCGTCGGAACTTCCAAGGATACACCGATGACACATCTGATGTATTGATCGGCATCGGCGCGTCCTCCATTTCAAAATTTCCGCAGGGTTATACGCAAAACGCCCCGGCGACAGGTCTCTATACAGCCGCGATCCGCGACGCCCGATTCGCCACAACAAAAGGGCACGCGTTTTCAGGCGACGATACCCTGCGAGCGCGTATGATCGAACAATTGATGTGTGAGTTTCGCATCGATCGGGCTGAAATGCTGGCAGTTTTCGATATCAGCGCTGACAAACTGGATGCCATATTGGCACAGACAGATCAGGCTTATAACGGGCTGCTCAAACTGAATGATACTGGGCTTTTTGTGCCCCCAGAAGCCCGCCCTCTGACACGAATGATTGCGCGCAGTCTTGATGCCTATGACCTCAGCAAGGCAGGACACAGTTCGGCGATTTAGGCTATGCCGTCAAATCCAAAGCTGCATGCAACAGAGTCTTGGCATAGTCTGTCTGCGGTCTTTCAAAGATCTCTTCTGCCGTGCCGTATTCGATTATATCGCCGGTTTTCATCACCACGACCTTGTGGCTCATGGCGCGCACAACATTTAGGTCATGGCTGATAAACAGATAGGCCAGACCGTATTTTTGCTGCAACCGGCGCAACAGATTCACGATCTGCACCTGTACTGTCATATCAAGGGCCGAAGTCGGCTCATCAAGGACAACCACCTTCGGGCGCAAGATCATCGCACGGGCAATCGCAATCCGCTGGCGCTGCCCCCCCGAAAACTCATGCGGATAGCGGTCCATCGCAGCGGGGTCCAGCTCCACCTCTTTCATGATCTCGGCGACCAGTTCACGCTCTGGCCGCCCATCAGGATTGCCGTGAACACTTAGACCTTCAGCAATGATCTGAGCACAGGTCATACGGGGGCTCAAGCTGCCAAACGGATCCTGAAACACAATCTGCATGTCTGCTCTGCGACGGCGCAATTCGCGCGTTGACCAAGCGGTGACATCCTGCCCATCAAAGCGCATACCACCCTCAGACTCTATCAAACGCATGATGGCGAGCGCCAATGAGGTCTTTCCCGATCCACTTTCGCCAACGATCCCGAGCGTTTCGCCCGCGCGTACGCTGATGCTTGCCTTATTGACCGCCTTCACATGACCCACGGTGCGCTTAAGGAACCCGCGTTGAATCGGGAACCAGATGCGCATGTTGTCGGTTTCAACCAGCGTCTCTGCGCCGTCTGATACCGGATCAGGTACGCCCGCTGCGCGCGCATTCAAGAGCTTTTGCGTATAGGGATGCTGCGGATTGTCAAAAATTGCCTGTGTTGGACCAGTTTCAACAATCTCGCCGTTTTGCATCACGCACACCCGGTCGGCAATCCGCTGCACGATACCCAGATCATGGGTGATGAATAATAGGCCCAAACCCTCCTCGCGCTTGAGGTCCGCCAGCAGATCCAGGATCTGCGCTTGAATGGTCACATCCAGCGCGGTTGTTGGTTCATCCGCGATCAGAATGTCGGGCTTGTTGGCCAAGGCCATGGCGATCATCACCCGTTGGCGTTGCCCACCAGATAGCTGATGCGGATAGGCCGTCAGGCGGCTTTCAGCATCGCGAATGCCGACACGCTCCAACAACTCCAAAATGCGCTCGCGCGCTGCTGCACCTGTTAATCCCTGATGCAATTCGAGGCTTTCCCGAATCTGCCGTTCCAGCGTGTGCAGCGGGTTCAGGCTGGTCATCGGCTCTTGGAAGATAAAGCTGATGTCATTGCCACGCACGCCACGCAACAGCTTTGGTTCAGCACCGATCAACTCTTGCTTTTTATAGGTGACGCTGCCTTCAATCTCGGCAGTGCCTGGCAACAGCGACACCGCTGATAGCGCGCTGACTGATTTGCCGCTGCCGGATTCACCGACCAAGGCGACCGTCTCGCCCTTGTCAACCGAGAAGGACACGCCTTTCACGGCTTGATGCAATTGCCCGTCCTGGCGGAAACTGACGCGAAGATTACTGACCTCAAGCAGGCTCATTTGAATGTCTTCCTTGGATCGAACGCATCACGCACGCCTTCAAAGATGAAGACCAGAAGTGACAGCATGATGGCAAAAGTGAAAAACGCCGTAAAGGCCAGCCACGGGGCTTGCAGGTGCTCCTTGGCCTGTCGGGTCAGCTCACCCAGACTTGGGGCCGATGCTGGTAGGCCGAAGCCGAGAAAATCCAGCGTCGCCAGCAGTGAAATCGTGCCCGTGATAATGAACGGCATAAACGTCAGTGTCGCCACCATCGCATTGGGCAGCATGTGGCGGAACATGATGGTCATGTTCCCGACGCCAAGCGCCTTGGCCGCGCGAACATATTCAAAGTTCCGCGCCCTCAGGAATTCGGCCCGCACCACGCCGACCAGGGCCATCCAACCAAAGGCGGCAGTAATGGCAACCAGTAACCAGAAACTGCGCGGCAGGATCGCGAACAAGATAATGATGACATAGAGCTGCGGCGTGGAGGCCCAGATCTCGATCAGCCGTTGCGCGATCAGATCAATTTTGCCGCCAAAATAGCCCTGCACTGCACCTGCAAAAATACCGACAACCGAGGAAATGACCGTCACGATCAGGGTGAACAGAACCGATGTTCGGAAGCCGTATATCACCCGCGCCAACACATCGCGTTTCGTGCCGTCCGTCCCCAGCAGGTTTTGCTCATTCGGCGCCAAGGGGGCCGCGCCCGGACGGTCCACCGGTGTGTCATAGCTATAGGGGATTAGCGGCCAGAGCGCCCAGCCCTTGCTGATCTCTTCGCCATCTACGATGCCGTCCTGAGCATCTTCGATGACACCTTCAGGATCATCAAAACAGCTTTCCAGCCCGCCGGTTTCAATCAGGCAGGCCACTTCCGGGTCGCCGTAAGGGGCTTCAGTTCTGAAATCACCACCAAAGGCGGTTTCAGGATAAAATTTGAAGATCGGCGTATAGAATTCCCCCCGGTACTTCACCAGCAAGGGCTTATCATTCGCCACAAATTCGGCTGGCATTGTGAAAGCGAACAAGAATGAGAACAGGATCAACGACCAAAACGCCCGGCGATTGGCTTTGAAATTGCGCCAACGGCGCTGATTGAGCGGAGACAGCGTCATACCCTACCCCGCCTTCTTTTCAAAATCGATCCTTGGATCGACCAGCACATAGGTCAGGTCGCCGATCAATGCCACGACCAAACCGATCAAAGTGCTGAGGTAGAGAATAGCAAACATCACAGGATAATCGCGCCCTACGGCCACCTCAAAGAACAACCGCCCCAATCCATCCAGCGAGAAAATCGTTTCGATCAGAAGGTTACCGGTGAAAAACACCCCAACGAAAAGCCCAGGAAAACCGGCGATCACAATCAGCATCGCATTTCGGAATACATGTCCATACAGCACCTTGCGCTCGGTCAGGCCCTTGGCGCGGGCCGTTACAACGTATTGTTTACCAATCTCATCGAGGAAGGAGTTCTTGGTCAGAAGAGTCAACGTTGCAAAGCCTGAGATTGAGAGCGCGGTAATCGGCAGCGCAATGTGCCAGAAATAGTCGAGGACTTTGCCGATCAGACTGAGCTGCTCCCAATTGTCCGAGGTTAACCCCCTCAGCGGGAAGATCTGCCAGAAACTGCCGCCTGCAAAGAGCACCATCAGCATGATCGCAAACAGGAACGCCGGAATCGCATAGGCTGCGATAATGATGCCGCTGGTCCAGACATCAAACGATGATCCATCACGCACCGCTTTGCGAATGCCCAACGGGATCGACACCAGATATGACAAAAGGATCGTCCAGAGCCCGAGCGAGATACTCACCGGCATCTTTTCCAGGACTTCTTCGATCACATTCTTCTTGCGAAAATAGCTCTCGCCAAAGTCAAAACGGATGTAGTTGCCCATCATCGAAAAGAATCGTTCCAGTGGGGGCTTGTCTAAGCCGAACTGAGCCTCAAGCTCTTCGATGAACTCTGGCGGAAAACCACGCGTGTCCCCCTGCCCTACATTGTCGCCGGTCACAGTGCTGTCGGTTTCACCGCCGGCGAAACTACCAAAGACATCGCCCTCACCCTGCATCTGCGCGATGACCTGTTCAACCGGACCGCCGGGCAGAAACTGCACCAGCGCAAAGTTGATAATCATCACACCCAACAAGGTAGGAAAGATCAGCAAAAGCCTGCGAAGAATATAGGCGGCCATTCCAGGGTTACCTCAGCGCGCCGGAAGCTTTGAGTGCATCAGCTTTCTCGGCATTAGCCCACCAGAAATCCAACGTGCCCAAAGCGTAAGGTGGAATAACCTCTGGATGTTCAAACATATCCCAATAGGCCACCCAATAATCGGGGGCATACCCGTCAGGGATCAGAAAGAACTCATGCCTCAATGCCCGGTCCAACGCACGAATGGAAACATCTTCCTCTTCTTGGCTATTGGTGTTCAGCGAACGGTCAATGATCTCATCTATCAACGGGCTCGACAGCCCTGCGGGATTAAAGAGGCTGTAAGAAGCCGCCTCGGATCCAAACCGTTGAACTAGTCCCGTTCCTGTTCCCAAAAGCGACGGATAACCATCAAAGACCAAGTCATAGTCGCGGTCGCGTTCGCGCTTGGTGTATTGCGAGGCGTCGACCGTCTCAAAGTTTGCCTCGATCCCAAAGCTTTTCAGGTTGGAAACAAAGTTTTCCGCTGCGGCTCGATCCGTCGGAGACGCTGAAGAGTTAAACAAAAAGTTCAACTTCAACGGCGCACCTTCACTATTTCGCACGACACCATCGTCGGCAACCTCCCAACCAGCCTCGGCCAACAATTTCAACGCCTGCCGTTTGTTCTGACGAGACGTTAGGCGATCGGCGTCGGATTCATGTGGCACCCAAGGTTCGGCGGTCAGCATTTCTTCTGGAACTAAGTCACCTAAAGAATTCAGGAACTCAAGGTCAGCCCCGTCTGGTGTGCCTTTCGCTTCTAGATGCGTCCCATCTGAGAACGATCTTTGTTGATCGTAAAGGCCATAAAGCAAGGATTTATTGGTCCATTCGAAATTGAAAGCCAATGCAATTGCCTGCCTGACGCGTTTGTCTTTCAGGACATCAGACCCCAGATTAAAAACGATCCCAGTCATATTCGGGGGCGTGCCGTCCAAAATTTCTTCCAAAACGATATCACCGCGCTTCACCGCAGGGAAATCATAAGAGCTTGCCCATTTCTTTGGGTCGGGTTCGCGGCGATAGGTGACTTCTCCCGCCTTAAAAGCTTCGAATGCGGCAGTGTTGTCCGCGAAAAACTCCAATCGGATTACATCGAAATTATGTCGCCCTTGATTGATCGGCAGATCCCACCCCCAATAATCCAGATTGCGGCGGTAGGTCACCCGCCGATTCACATCAATCGAATCAATGACATATGGGCCAGAGCCGGGTGAAACTTCGATCCGCGGTTCATCCAATCTTGCTCCGGTTTCTTCGAACCATTTTTTTGACCAGACTGGCACGGTGCCGACTTGCTCGACCAGCGAACGGCGCGAAATTCCATCTGCGAAATAGAATTTGATCGTGTGATCATCAATCACTTCGGTCTTTGGAATTTGTTTGCGCACGAAATCAGCGTAAGATTTCAAGCCTTGATCAAGTAAAAGATTATGACTGAAATCCACATCATGCGCTGTTACGGGCGTACCGTCAGAAAACTTTGCTTCGGGGCGCATGTGGAAAATCACCCAAGACTTATCTTGGGGATACTCCAGGCTCTCCGCAAGAAGACCATAGAGCTCGCCCTCCACATCCGCAGGTAAACCTCCGGCACCGGCGAGGACCTCCCCCAAGAGACTTTCGTACATCACGGTGGAAAGCGCCGCGGCACGCCCGTTGCGCGTATACGGATTCATCGAATCAAACGTGCCGCTGACCGCAATTGAGATTTCACCACCCTTAGGTGCTTCCGGGTTAACGTAGTCAAAGTATTCGTAATCAGCCGGGTATTTCAGGTCACCGAAGAAGGAGTAGCCATGGGATTTGATAATCTCATCTTGTGCCAAAGCAGATTGCGCAACGATCAACGCTGCCGCCAGGCCGGCTATTTTACCAACTACGCTGCGGGTGATGCTCTTGTGTGACAATCTTACGGCTCCACATCGCTGAGATAGCATCATTTTTGTCTCCCTAGGCTTCTGCCCCCGATGCCGATGGCCCAGGACTTATTGCAAGCTATTGCCCGCAGAACATCTGTTCAAGCGCAGAACGTTGATAAAGGCGTGAGGTACAATAATAATAATTAAGAAAGCCGCCCCAAAGGCTTGGAGCGGCTCTCAATTCGGCATTCAATTGCCGATTTCGTTATTGTTGGGCTTCTTCTTCGTCGCCCTCAGCATTTGCATCGCCTTCCGCATCGGCTGTGTCGTCAGCATTTGCCTCGCCTTCAGCACTTGCGTCTTCCTCAGCATTTGCCTCAACTTCAGTATTCGCAGCATCAGTATCCTGTGCCTCATCCGCCGCATCAGATGTCGAAGACGTGTCTTCCGTTGAAGCTGCTTCATCTGTGTCGTCGGTTGCTACTTCAGTTGATGCTTCTTCTTCGGCCATCTCGCCTTCTTCAGCGCTAGCTTCTGCATCATCCCCGGGGGCTTCCGCTTCGGCTGCTGCAGGTGCTGCCAGTTCTGTCATCGATCCGTCTGTAAGGTCGAGATATGCGATCAAGTTGGCACGATCTTCTTCTTTCTTCAGACCTGCAAAAGCCATTGTTGTGCCTGGTGCATCCTTTTTGGGGTTTGCGATAAAGGCATCCAATGCTTCGGGTGTCCAACTATCACCCACTTGGTTCAACGCACCCGAGTAGGACGAGAATCCTGAAGCTGCCCCAACAGCACGACCTACAACACCATAAAGATAAGGACCGGTGGAGTTCGCGCCATCTTCGAGCTTGTGGCAGGCCTTACACTTGCCAAAGACCTTCTTACCCTTGTCTGCGTCTGCGCTTGCGTAGAGCTCAGCAAAGGATGGGCCTTCTTCTTCGCCACCGCCGTGGTCGTCATCGCCCGTTTCGATCAAATAAGCCTGCTCTGCATGATCGCCGCCATGCCCGCCGCTTGTGTCGTAAATCAGCTCAGCAGCCCATTTGCCAAGCAGTAAGACCAGCAGCGTTCCGCAAAGACCGCCAGTGACCTTGGTAAGTGTCATTGTATCGAACATAGGCCTGTTTCCATTTAAATCCCTCGTCGGTATCTATCCGCTTCCACTACAAGGACGCAAGGTGTAGTTTGCGCGACGAAATGCCCGATCCGGGTTTAGAACGACAGGAAGACACATAAATGACCCGTTGCATCGCTTTTCAGGGGGAGCTTGGCGCCTATTCACACCAAGCCTGTCATGACACATACCCTGATATGGAAGCCATCCCATGCCGCACGTTCGAGGATGCGATTGCCACGGTCAGAAGCGGCAAGGCAGATCTGGCGATGCTGCCGGTTGAAAATTCAACCTTTGGCCGCGTGGCGGACATTCACCACCTGTTGCCAGAATCAGGCCTGCACATCATTTCTGAGGCCTTTGTTCGGGTGCATATCAACCTGCTGGCCCTTCCCGGAGTAAAGCTGGACCAAATCACCCATGCAATGAGCCACACAGTATTATTAGGACAATGTCGCGACTTCCTGGCGGAAAATGACATTCACCGTGTCACTGGCGCTGATACAGCCGGCTCTGCACGGCACATTGCAGAATTGCAAGACCCAACGCAGGCGGCACTGGCCAGTGAACTGGCTGGGGAACTCTATGGGTTAGAGGTGCTGGCCCATCACATCGAGGATCAAGGAAACAACACGACTCGCTTTCTGGTGATGTCACCTGAAACCGACTATTCGCGCCGTGGCGATCATGGCATGATCACAAGCTTTGTCTTTCAGGTCCGCAACATCCCAGCAGCTTTGTACAAAGCGATGGGTGGGTTTGCCACGAACGGCATCAACATGACCAAACTGGAAAGTTATATGGTCAATGGATCCTTCACTGCCACGCAGTTTTATGCGGACATTGATGGCCACCCGGAAGACCCTGCAGTACAACGCGCGCTGGAAGAGCTTGAATTCTTCACATCGCGCATGGAAATTTTAGGTGTTTATCCGGCAGACTTCCAACGCGGTTGATTGTTCTGAGCTTTGAAAATCAGGAAACGTCACTCATTCTATAACTGTTTTCAATCTGCCGTGCCCACCCCTTCATACGGCCCTCAAGTTTATTCATCAGATTTGAACGCATGAGCTTGATGGATTGCAGCATCAACCGCGCGGTTAAATTCTGGGCTTTTAATTCGAGCTCCAGACTGACCCGGGTCTGAGTACGCGATAGAGCCAAGAAATCTACAATCATACTTCCTGCAAAGGAGGAAGAGCGAGATACAACACACATCTTGTCAGGAGCATTAAGTTCTACAAGCTCGACTTCCATCTCTCGCATGTTATTGCGGAATTCAAATGATACGTCCCAGACCATTCCTGGCCCGGGTTCACGTAGCACATCCAGCCGCTGAACATCGTAACCTCGCTTTGCTGCCCTTTTCTCAATCGCAGGAAAATCAGATACTTCCATGAAAACCACATCAATCGGAGCAGAAACATCTACTTTGTTGCGAAACTTCATTTCATCGTTCCCATTCATGCACGCCGGACATGAATACGCATGAATTTTGGAAATCTAAAGCCGAATTCTCAATCTAAATTCGCCCTGCCAACCAGTGGAGCAGTAGAAAATGCGCAATCGAACCTTTCCGGGCGGCGCTGTATTTTGAGTGCTCACCAGCAAAGACCTGTGCCATTTCCTCCCGGCTCAACCAGGCAGCATCCTCCAACTCAACCGGATCCAGAGTGATCTGCGTGCTGAGAGCCTCTCCACGCATCCCGAACATCAGTGAAGAGGGAAACGCCCACGGTTGGCTGGCTAGATAGGAAACCTCACCGACGTGCACGTTGACTTCTTCGTAAACCTCTCGTCGCACCGCCGCTTCGACAGTTTCTCCAGGCTCAACGAAACCTGCGAGCAACGAATACACTCGGTCAGGCCACCCAGGCGATCGCCCTACAAGAACTGAATTTCCATGCGTGATCAACATGATCACAACTGGATCAGTTCTGGGGAAATGTGGAGATTTACAACTGGGGCAAAGACGTTGCCAACCAGACATCACCATTTGGCTTTCGTGTCCGCAGCATGCGCAAAACCTGTGACTGACGTGCCAACCAAAGACTGCCTTGGCCGTTGTGGCAAGCTCGGCATCCTGCGCGCTCAGGCCGAACATGATCCGTCTCAGTTCTGCAAACACGGCGGGTTGAGGGATGTCTGGATGGGCCTGAAGACTGTCATCGGCGAAACCACCCGACACAGGGTGCTGAGATTCATCCGGGCTCCAAGCCGAGATGTCATAGGCAAAGACAAGTGTTCCACTGTCGCTGCGGCCCAATAGTATTGGCGGCACCTGTGCTTTTTTAAGGACCGGTTCATCCATCCTGAGATAAATCAGCTGATCGAGGTTCTCCGCACTAACCAAAGGCTTACCGTTCCAAAGCAGGATAGTTTCGGCCTGCCCTTCGGCGATCAGCTGCTTCAAGGCGTCTTCCTGGCCACGCAATTCTGCAGCCCGATCCAAGCCCGTTCCCCCAAATGTCACACTTTCAGCCTTAAACATCTCGACCCTCCGAAGCCCACCAAGTGACACACTTCGTGGTTGGGCAGCAAGATCATTTAGAGAACTCGCCTCGACCGACGCGAAGCACGTGTGCCCTCAATGTCTCAAGTCACATCATTCGAAAATTCAAACACAATAGATAGAATTGGATCGACAGCAATCTTAGATTGTATTTTGCATTATATCTCGCGTAAGTTGAAAAAAATAGTAGATCTGTTTATGCCCACTTCATCTTCTTGTCAGACATCAAATGAACCTATTTCACCGTCAACGCGTGCCGCGCGTTTATGCGTGATGCAAACCACAGATTTGCACGGGCACTTGCGGGCGTTTGACTATTTGTCAGACGCTGGTGGGCAGCCCTATGGACTGGCCCGTCTTGCGAGTTTGATCAAAAAATGCCGACGTGAATACCCAAACTGCCTTTTGTTTGACACAGGTGACTTCCTACAAGGTACACCTCTCAGCGATATGACAATCCGGCCGGAATACGGGTGGTCATCGACAAACCCAATCATCGAAGCAATGAACCATTTGCAATATGATGCCGTCGCTCTCGGGAACCACGAATTCAATTTCGGCCTTGATTGGCTGTGTCAGTCGATCAGCTCTGCGAATTTTCCGATCATCTGCGCCAATCTGTTTGCCAATGAGGGGGATCGCAGGGATGCAGTTCAGTCATTCATGCCACCCTTCGTCATCCTCAAAAGAATTCTGACAGATGAATTAGGGCATAGATTTCCGATTCGAATTGGCGTCCTCGGTCTTTTGCCTCCTCAGGTCACATCTTGGGATCAGGTACATCTTCAAGGAGCGCTTGAGAGTCGCGACATGTTGGAAACAGCGCAGAAGGTTCTACCCATGATGCGGAGCGCTGGCGCAGATTTGATTGTTCTCCTCGCTCACACGGGTGCCGTGCCCAGTCCGCTGCACCACAATATAGAAAATGCGGCACTGCACCTGGCCAAAGCAGGCGGGGTGGACATTATTTTAGCCGGGCACACGCATCAGATCTTTCCGCAACCCGATCACTCTTACCTAGACGGGATGAATCACCAATCCAGCACTTTCCACGATATTCCGGCCATCATGGCGGGCTTTCGCGGGTCCCATTTGGGCATGCTTGATCTGGTTTTGAATTACGATGACGGACAGTGGCGCATTGCAATGCATTCTGGACGCGTCATTTCAGCCGGATCGCCCGATACACATGAAGATAGTGACCTGATAAAAATAACAAACAGTGCTCATACCGCCACGCGACGCCTTATACGCAAACCAATTGGACGAAGCGACGTTCATCTGCATAGCTACATAGCGCGAATTCGACCAGATCCGTCTCTTGCCTTCGTTGCCCAGGCGAAGAAACGGTCAGTTGAGGCCGCTTTAAAAGGCACTTCGTATACGGATCTTCCGATCCTCGCGGCCACCTCACCTTTCAAAACAGGTGGGCAAGCCGGGCCCAAATACTTCAGCGACGTCGCACCCGGCGATATCCAACTCCGTCACCTGTTCGACCTCTATCCCTTTCCCAATACGCTTTGTGCACTGCGCCTCACCGGCGCCGAGGTTCTGGATTGGTTGGAAAGGTCGGTGAGCTGCTTCAACAGGCTCGAAATCGGTGAGATTGAACAGCCGCTTCTTCATCCACGCTTTCCAGGGCACAACTTTGATGTGATTCATGGGTTAAGCTACACAATCGATCTGTCACAACCTGCAAAATACCGGCCATGCGGACAACTGGCTGAGCCCACATCCGCACGCATCTCTTCTGCGAAGATAGACGGAAAAGAAATTGATTTAGAACAACAATTTATTGTTTCCAGCAACACACATCGGGTCTTCGGCGGCGGTCTCTATCCGATATGGGCACAGGAAAAGGTCATACTGGAAAACGGTGAAAGCATCCGCGGTATCCTTGCAACCGAGCTTGGTGCGCACTCAACCCTGGACCAGCTTGAACGCGCCGATTGGAATTTTGCACCCCTCCCCGGTACCTCCGCGATCTTTGAGACAGGGCCGGGTATAAGAAACTGTCCAGACGAGTTCGTGAAAAACAACTTGTCAGACCTTGGAGATACGGAAACAGGCTTCATCAAGTTGCTCCTCAAACTCTAAGAGTATTCTGCATTGCCCCCCTTGCCAAGGTGCCCCCTTCACCCTATTTACAGCATCGAGAGGTTGGCGCGGGCAGGCACCTCGCCAACCCGGTCAGATCCGGAAGGAAGCAGCCGTAACGAGCCCCGCTTGGGTCGTTGTCCAGCCTCTCACCTTACTTCCCTACCCGTAAATTTGTGTACAAGTGGTACAGGTTGTAGGCGTATCTGGTACACAGCGACCATCACGGTACCCCGCAGCCTAAGGCAGGGTGATGTCGCTGGTGATCTGGTTCACAAATGCCCCGGTATTGGGATCGGTTTTTGAGGCGAACTGACCGCCGCCCGTGGCGCCATTCCATTTCCCGGTGCCACTGGAAATTTCCCAATCGCCGACCAAGGCACCAGAGTCGTCCTGCCCGGTTGCATGCCAATGCAAAACCATCACGTCCCCACCTGCGTCGGTGAACAGACACATGCCATGCCCGGCCACTTTGGCCGCTGACATTTCAACCGCACCAAAACACGGACCCGCGCCACCATGCAGCGGGTGACTGGCATCTTCCATCTGCATCTTGTCGTAACTGCTGCTGGTCTGCAGGACCACGTGGTTATCCGCCACCGGATGCGGTGTCGTTGTGCTGGTGCCGCTGCCGACGCCATTTCCGGTGTAATTGCCACCGGCCCAGGCGGCGGAGCCAAGCATGAACACAGTGCACGATACAATTAGGTTTTTCATAATGTTTCCCCCTTCGTCTCTGGAAACAATCGAGACTTAAAGGAGTATAGCACAGAGAAAAGCCTTAGCGTGAATCGGAGGAAATGTTGGGTTTCACCCACCAAACCTCACCCCTCAATCACACCTTGGAACTCGCGCCATTCGCCTTTGCTCATGCCCGAGGCTTCCTGTGTGACCGCCTCGCCTTTCAGCATCCGGCGGACGCAGTCGAGCGCGGTCGAGGACAGTGTGGCCCCGCCCATGCGGTAATCCTCGA
>NZ_FWFX01000017.1 GCF_900172335.1 Roseovarius albus | reverse complement strand
CCTCGATCGCCGATGTCGCAATCTGCTCCGGGCTGCGCGGCACATGCGGCGACTTATCCTGCGTTCCCCCCGAGCCGGTCACGGCACAGGTGATGAATACTTCGCGGTTCATGGTCAAAGGCATGACAGTCTTCCTTTTGTCAGGCTGAAAGGTCGGGGTGATGTGCGAAATGCTCGAGCGCCTGCGGGTTTGCGAGGCCAGAGAGATTGCGCACAGCTTGGTTGTTGATCACATCGCGCACGGCCAATTCGGCAGTTTTGCCCGACTTGGTGCGCGGGATATCCGGCACTGCGATAATCTTTGCCGGCACGTGGCGCGGGGATGCGTTTTTGCGAATGTCAGTTTTGATTCGGGTGGTCAGTGTGTCGTCAAGCGTTCGCGCACCATCCAGCGTGACGAACAGCACCACGCGCACATCATTGTCGATGTTCTGGCCCACAACAACGGCGTCGCTGACGGCATCAATCTTGTCGAGCTGGCGGTAAATTTCGGCCGTACCAATCCGCACCCCGCCGGGATTCAAAGTGGCATCCGAGCGGCCCAGCACAACAAAACCACCATTGTCAGTGCGAATGGTAAAATCGCCCTGACGCCAGATGTTGGGATAAGTGTCGAAGTAAGACGCGCGATAGCGGGCATTGTCAGGATCATTCAAGAATCGCGTCGGCATCGACGGGTGTGCATTGCGGCAGACCAGCTCCCCGGCTACGCCAGACACTGGCTGACCATCCTGATCCAATGTTGCCACATCCAGCCCTGACGTGGCGCAAGGGATTTCGCCTTTGTACACCGGCAAGGTTGGGCAACCGCCAACAAACGCCCCAAGAATATCCGTGCCACCACAGATCGACGCCAGCTGAACGTCGGCCTTCCAATCCGTATAGACATGCTCATAGCCATCTGGCGAGAGAGGGGAGCCCGTCGAAAGAACGGCCCGCAAAGCCGACAAGTCATGTGTTTGAACTGGGCGGGTTCGACGTTTCAAAGACGCATCGATATATTTGGCTGACACCCCTATGTGAGTCAGCTGCTCGTCCTGCGCCAGATAGAATAGGCGAGAGATATCGGGATACATCGGATTGCCGTCGAAAAGAACGATGGTGGCCTCGGACGCCAGCGCCGCCACCATCCAATTCCACATCATCCAGTTGCAGGTGGTGTAGTAAAACAGCCGGTCGCCGGGATTCACATCACAATGCAACTGCTGCTCAACCATCAGGCGCAACAAAGTGCCCCCGCCGGAATGCTCGATGCACTTGGGTTTGCCGGTCGTGCCCGACGAAAACATCACGTAGAGCGGATCTCGGAAGCCCATTGGCTCGCAGGTTAGTTCTGGCGCGTCCGCTTGTTTGAAATCTTCGTAGGCGATCATACCTTCTGGCAAGTCCGTCACTTGCTTCGCATAGGTCCAGACCACGATCTGTTCAATTGACGGCACCCGCTCAGCCACGTTGGCGATGGCGTTGCGGGTCTCAAACGTTTTGCCGCCATAGAAATAGCCATCAGCGGCAAACATCAGTTTCGGCGCGATCTGATCAAAGCGATCAACCACCACATCCGGGCCACTTTCCGGCGTGCAAGATGACCAGACCGCCCCAAGGGACGCGGTTGCCAGCATCGCGGCCACAGTTTGCGGCATGTTGGGCACATAACCCACAACGCGGTCACCGCGACAAATGCCGCGGGCTTTCAGCGCGGCGGCCAATTCTTCCACTTCTCGCTTCAGTTCGGCGCGTGTCCAACTCATGCGCTGCCCGTTCTCACCGACAAAGACGATGGCCTCACGTGTGTCGGCATTCTTAAGAAACGTCTCGACAATATTCAGCTTTGCATTGGGAAAAAACTGCACCTGTAGTGGGTCGTTGTGATGGACGTAAGCGACATCACCCGGATCACCTTCGAGACCACAAAACTCCCAGGCCAATGACCAAAACGTTGCAGGACCACTAACCGACCAAGCATGCAGATCACTGTATCCGGAAAATTCAACACCTGTGCGGACCTCGGCCTGCGCCTGAAATTTAGACAACAAGAGGTTGGGGCATGCCGAAAGAGTCGGCTGCCAGAGCGGGGCGGTCGCAGTCATGGTTCGTTTCGCTACTTTGGTGGGCGCGTCGGTGGGGCCCGAAGCTGGCAAAACCTATCGCGACGTAAAGATTGACCTAACTACATTTTTCGCCATAATTTATACAAATGTCGTCAAAATCAACACATACATTCGAATTCCTCCTGTTCGACGGCTTTTCAAACATGGTGCTGGCCAGCGCAATGGAGCCATTGCGAGATGTGAAGTTCAGGTCGATTCATGGGGGTGTTGACTGGGTCACTTCCACGATGGACGGTGGACCAGTGTTGAGCTCGAGCGGCCTACAAATAACCCCAGACCAGAAATTTGACTATGGACGTGAAGGACGCAAACTGGTGGTGATCGCTGGATATCAGGCGCGAAAGGCCCTGACCTCAGAAACCGGGCGAATCTTACGGCGCAGTATCCGGCACTCAGAGCTGATCTTAGCATTGGACACCGCCCCATGGTTGCTGGCGGAAACCGGGGTACTAGATGGGCATAGCGCCACGATCCACTGGCAGGAGTTAGATGCATTTGAGGAAGCATTTCCCAAGGTCACTGTTTCGACTTCACGGTTTGTGCGCTCGGGGTCATTTTTAACCTGCGGTGGGGCCAGCGCCGCGTTGGACACGATGCTTGACCTTATTCACCAATTGTTTGGATCGGCAGCTGCCTTCGATGCCTCGACCATGTTTGTCTATGACGCGGCCATTCAGAACGAGATGAATCGGGGCGCAGTGCGTTTTCGCGAGAAAGGCTCGCCCAAGGTCCTAGCCGCGCTGAATGTCATGGCGGAAAATGTCGAAACACCGCTGTCGACCTTTGATCTGGCAGATCGGGTGTCATTATCAGAACGGACCTTGAACCGGCTGTTCATGCGCGAATTGGGTATAACACCCGGGAAATACTACAAGCTCGTGCGTCTTCAACGCGCCCGTTATCTGGCGGAAGAAACCCTTCTGAGTGCGGAACAGATTGCACTACGCTGCGGGTTCTCTTCTGCCTCGTCCCTGAGCCGCTCGTTTCAGAATATATTTGGCCTGTCGATGCGTAGTGTTCGCGTGCCAGAGCAAGTCTGAGACCTATTTCCGAGTCAACTTCAGGAACACATCCTGCAGATCCGCCTGCTCGGTTTTGACGTCTCGGATGCGAATACCGGCGTCCCGAACTGCGCCCAGAACCGCCTCGGCTGAGGTAACTCCAGATTGATATGTCACCGCAATGGCGCCATCGGCGCGTTGCTCCACCTGCAGGCCTTCGGTCTCGGGCAGGGTTTCGGGTGCATTGTCCGGCTGGATGATCATCGTCTTGCTGTCGAGCTGACCCAGCAAGTTCGTGGTGCTGTCGCGGGCAACCAACTCGCCGTGATTGATGATGGCGATTTGGTCGCACATCTCTTCGGCCTCTTCCAGATAGTGGGTGGTCAGGATGATGGTCATACCCTGCTGGTTCAGCTTGCGCACGTTTTCCCACAGCATCTGGCGCAGTTCGATATCAACGCCAGCGGTGGGTTCGTCCAGCACCAGAATATGCGGGTGATGCACCAAGGCCTTGCCCAGCAGCAGCCTGCGCCGCATCCCACCAGATAGCGTGCGGGCATAAGCGTTGGCCTTGTCCTCAAGTCCTATCAGACGCAGGATTTCGTCGCTGCGGCGCTGTGACTTTGGCACGCCGTAAAGCCCGGCCTGCACTTCAAGCGCTGCACGTGGGGTGAAGAACGGATCAAGATTGAGTTCTTGTGGCATCACACCAATGGAGGCGCGTGATTGGCGTGGATTCACATCCTGATCAAAACCCCAAATCGTGACATGGCCTTCGGTTTTTGTGACCAGCCCCGCCAGAATGTTGATCATGGTGGATTTGCCGGCGCCGTTCGGCCCCAGCAGGCCAAAAACAGACCCCGCAGGAATATCCAGATCGATGCCCTTGAGCGCGTGCTTCACAGTTGCCCCCCGGCTGCCGCCGTAGGTTTTCTTCAAACCGCGAATTTCGATGGCATTTGAACCCATTGCTGCCCTTGCCCCTGCGTTCCGGATCACTCATATTCGCACCTAGTGGAATTGTCGGCAAAAGGGAACGCCTGATGGCTACTGAAGCACCGGAAACCAGAATTGTAGACAGCTATCGCGTCGCGTGCGACGGCGGCGAAGGCGCATTGGGTCATCCCCGTGTGTATCTGCAAATTCCGCGCGAGACCGGTTTTGTCGAGTGCCCTTATTGTGACGCCAAACTGGTGCACAAGGATCATCAGAGCACAAACTGATCGACGTCAATCACGACAACCCAACTCCCCTTCTCTATCGTAGATCCAAATGAAAACGGCGGGGAAATCCCCGCCGTTCCTAAGAGTTATGAACCTGTTCTTAGTGCCCCAGGATCTGGCTGAGGAACAGTTTGGTACGTTCTGATTGTGGGTTATTGAAGAACTCTTCGGGTTCGTTCTGTTCCACGATCTGACCCGCATCCATAAAGATCACGCGGTTCGCCACCTGACGGGCAAAGCCCATCTCGTGCGTTACGCAAAGCATGGTCATGCCCTCTTCGGCCAGCTCAACCATGGTGTCGAGAACCTCTTTGATCATCTCGGGGTCAAGCGCCGAGGTCGGTTCGTCAAACAGCATGATGCGCGGGCGCATACACAACGAACGGGCGATGGCCACTCGCTGTTGCTGACCACCCGAAAGCTGACCGGGGTACTTGTTGGCCTGATCCGGGATCTTCACCTTTTCCAGGAAGTGCATCGCTGTTTCTTCGGCCTCTTTGCGGGGCGTCTTGCGCACCCAGATCGGCGCCAGCGTGCAGTTTTCCAAAATGGTCAGGTGTGGAAAGAGGTTGAAGTGCTGAAAGCACATGCCAACCTCGGACCGGATTTTGTCGATGTTTTTGATGTCCGAAGACAATACCGTGCCATCAACAGTGATCTGACCTTTCTGGTGCTCCTCAAGCGCGTTGATACAACGGATCAGGGTCGATTTGCCGGAGCCCGAAGGCCCAGCAATCACGATCCGCTCCCCACGATTCACTGTCAGGTTGATGTCGCGCAGAACGTGAAACGCCCCGTACCACTTGTTCATATTTGTGATCTCGATGGCAACCTCGTCTGAGACGCTCATCTGTTGTGCTTGTTCGCTCATGTCACAAACCTTTCTTAATGATGTCCACGGTGAAGCTGGCGCTCCAACCATTGTGAATATTGGGAAATGCCGTAGCAAATGACGAAGAACAGGAAGACAGCAAACAGCCACAGCTCCCAGTAAACTCCATTCCACTCGGTCGAGGCAAGAATCGGACCGCGGATCATACCGACCAGATCGAACATCGAAATGACCGAAACCAGCGTCGTATCCTTAAACAGGCCAACTGCGACGTTCACGATTCCAGGGATCGAAATCTTCAGCGCCTGCGGCATGATGATCAGTCGGGTTGCCTGCGTATAATCAAGTCCCAGACTATCAGCCGCTTCGTACTGTCCTGTTGGCAAGGCTGCTAGGCCACCCCGGATCACCTCGGCGATGTAAGCCGACGAGAACATGGTGATCATGATGATCACGCGCAGGATCAGGTCAAAGTTCGTGCCCGGAGGCAAGAAGTAGGCCAGAACAACGTTCGCCACAAACAGCAAAGTGATCAGCGGAACCCCACGAATGAATTCGATGAAGACCACGCAGATCCACTTGATGATTGGCATGCTCGACTGACGGCCAAGCGCCAGCAAAATCCCGATTGGCAACGACAGTGACACGCAGACCACACCAAGGATCATGTTGAGCATAAAGCCCCCCATATCCCGCGAGGGGACCGCTTCGAGCGCTAGAACACCAGATGCAGCTGAAGTCACGAAACCGGACAGGGCCCAAATGACCGCAGCACCAATAATTCCGCCCAATGCCGCCATTGCGAAACTTTGTGCCTCTAAGCGAGTGAAGATGATGTAACCGACAATAAAGCCAACCAGCACCAAAACCGGTATCAGGATCGTTCCGCCCCAGATCAACCAAAAGGCCAAGAATGGATACAGACCTGTGAAGATTAACATCTTACGCGGCAAGGCGATGAACAGTACCGGTGAAACCGCCACAAACAGCAAGATGAACGCTAAAGTAGGACGCCAGTATTGATCGTCCGGATATTTGAATCCGAACAACAACTGGTGCCAGCGCTCGGTCAGAACCGCAAAACAGCCACCTGTTTTACCCTGCAGGATTTCACGACACTCTGCCAACGAATTCGAAACCCAAACGCCATTGGCGAACCACGGAAATGCTCCGGTTACGATTTTGATGACAAAATAAATCGCGACAAGCGTCAGCAGTGAATTGAACCAGCTCGAAAACAGGTTATCGCGCATCCATTTGACAATGCCGGATTGCGTTGCAGGCGGGGCCTGCTCTGGCAGCATCTGTTCGCGTACATAGAAGATATCTTTGTTATCCATCTTAACGCTCCTTCAGCTTAACGGCATTATTGTAGGCATTCATGATTGCGGAAATGCTCAGACTAATCGTCAGATAAAACAGCATCAGCATCAGCACGCATTCAATCGCTCGGCCGGTCTGGTTGAGCGTGATACCCCCCAAAGTACCAGTAATATCCATGTATCCCACCGCAATCGCCAGAGACGAGTTTTTGGTCAGGTTCAGATATTGCGAAATCAGCGGCGGGATGATCACCCGCAACGCTTGCGGCAGAATCACAAGGTTCATGATCCGGCCCGGGCGTAGACCCAGCGATGCCGCAGCCTCGGTTTGGCCTTTGGAAATGGCCAGAATACCCGCGCGCACGTTTTCCGCGATGAAGGCCGCCGTGTAGATCGACAGGGCGAACCACAATGCAATCAGCGAGTTTCGCAGATATATCCCGTCATCAATTGGTTTGAGCTTTCGGCCTGTCAGTGTCGGCCCATCGAGATAAAAGCCCAATATGATCAGCAGGGCAATCAAAGGCACAAACCAGATCGCCAGATTGACCAGTGATGTATTCGGGCGAACACCCGTTTCTTGCTGAACTTTGTTGGCATGCTTTGTCCAAGCGCGTGCGCCAAAGAACGACGCCATCAGCACTGCAATGATCGCCACGAAATCAAGGCTGACATCAAATCGCAGGCTATGGCTGCCAAACAGGCTGATTTCACCCAAAGAGCGCGAGAACATCGGCTCAGAGAACCAGACCCCTTGCTTGGTCACTGCCAAGGTATTGAACAATGCGAAGGTGTTTTCTGGATCATCACCGTGGAAGCTGCGCATGTGCGGCAGGCTGGCGGTAAAGATCGCCATGATGATCAGGATCCAGATCAGAACTGGCACATTGCGGAAGATTTCCACATAGATGGCCATGATCTTGGCGACCAACCAGTTGTTGGACAGGCGCAAAACACCGACGGTCACACCGATGATGGTGGCCGTGAAGCAACCCAGAACGGCGATAATCAACGTGTTGATCAGGCCTAGGAATGAGGCGCGTAAGTGGCTGTCCTGACTGTTATAATCCAGCAGGCGTTGGTTGATATCGTAGCCCGCAGGCTCGCTCAGAAATCCGAATGAGATATTCAGTCCAGCTTCGCGCAAGTTGTTCACAAGGTTTGAACCAAGATAAGCGAAAAACAACACCAGTAAGATCAGCGCAATGAATTGGAACGTGTATGATCTGTATCGGGTGTCGTTGATCAGCTGCGATAGCTGAAATCTCTCGACCGGAGGGTCGGATAGTGTCGACATAACGGTGTTCCCCGTAGGATCCATTTTTATTGAGTACGGTTTAGTCCGCGACTTCGGTTATGGATCTGTTTTTATTATCGAAGAAAAAAGGGCGCAGAAACTGCGCCCTTCGAGTGCTACATATTAGCGGAATGGTGGCGAGTACAGCAGACCACCGTCTGTCCACTGACCGTTCAGGCCACGTGCCAAACCAACTGGAGTGTTCTCACCGATGTTCTTCTCAAAGAGTTCACCATAGTTGCCGCCAGCACTGATCGCTTTTTGCGCCCAGTCAGCATCTAGGCCGATCATCTCGCCCAGGTTGCCTTCGGTGCCCAGCAGGCGGTTTACTTCTGGGTTGTCGCCAGCAGATGCCGACAGATCCGCAATATTCGCGCTTGTCACGCCCAGCTCTTCAGCTGCGATCAGAGCGTTCAGAGTCCAACGAACTACGTCGCCCCACTCATTGTCGCCGTGACGGACCAGTGGGCCGAGAGGCTCTTTCGAGATGATTTCAGGCAGCAGAACGTGATCACCTGGGTTCTCGAATGCGGCACGTGTCGCTGCCAGACCGGATGCATCAGTTGTGTAAACGTCGCATGCGCCTTCCAGATACAGCGGCTGGGCTTCAGCGTTTGTCTCAATAGGCACTGGCTCATAGCTAATGTTGTTCGCGCGGAAGAAGTCCGCCAGGTTCAGCTCGGTTGTTGTACCGGTTTGGATGCAAACAGTCGCGCCGTCCAGTTCTTTAGCCGAGCTTACGCCCAGTTCTTTTGGAACCATGAAGCCTTGGCCGTCGTAGTAGTTCACACCAACAAATTCAAACTTCAGGTCAACATCGCGGCTGAAGGTCCATGTGGTGTTACGGGCCAGCATGTCGATCTCGCCCGAGGCCAGCGCGGTAAAACGTGTTTTACCAGTGGTTGGAACGAATTCAACGGCATTTGGATCACCCAAAACAGCGGCAGCTACAGCGCGGCAAACGCCAACGTCAAAGCCACCCCATTCGCCATTTGCGTCAGGTGCAGCAAAGCCAACAAGACCAGTGGTCACACCACAGTTCAGCTTGCCGCGCGCTTTGACATCATCAATTGTACCGGCGGCTGCGGCGCCGGCTGCAAGGCCAGCAACTGTCAGCGCACCAAGAAATACGGATTTTTTCATTTTTACCTCTTCCTGATTTCCCGCCCTATAGTGGGCGGTTCATACGACACCCGGTTAAAAGTGCCGCAAATAACACCGAAACGGACGTTTTGCCGCATCGGTGACGCTAAGTTTGTGTAGATTCATCACAAAACGTCAAGCCCTGTATCAAGAAAATCGATCAATAAGGCGAACAGTTTACCTAGCGTAAAACCGAATTCAGGGGATTATTCTGATGCGCGCGCAAGATTATGAAAGTTTTTCGCCGCGACAAAGGCAGATTCTTTCAAAGCGGCCTGCTCCTGCGCTTCTTCGTCAACGCCCCATTGCTCGGCCTGCCATGTCTCATCGATGCGAGACAGCTGCCATAAATCTTCGACACGACGATGGTCTTTCAATGCGGCAAGTCCGATCACCAGCGATCCAGAGAGACCAACCAGATCGTGAAACGCCGTCAGTGTGAAAGCATCCATCGCGTGAACATGATCCGACAGCAGCTTTAGGGACTGCGGGTTCTGAGGCGCATGCATCACACCTGACACAGGCAGCAACCGTACACCAAAGGTATCGTTCGTCCAATCCAGCAGCGGATCCCACGCCAGCGCCTGCCGCTCTACCAATTCAACCGGGTTATCGGCGCGGTAACAGGTAAGATCTGCGTCACCGTAGGCTGCAATCAAATCCGCCACTTCGGCATGCTGATGGGTCACCTTATCAATCGCCGCATTCGCGGCGCGCGTCACTGGCATGATGTTTGGGTTGATCTCACCCTGTTGCGCGTCCCACTCCACGGCGATTGCATCAGCCAATGCCCGAGAGGGAACGATCAGAGCGGCCTTGGCCGGGGTTTTGACTGAACGGCCATCCAGTTCCACACTAAAGCCACCCTCAGTTTCAACAGCTTCGGCCTTTTCCCAAAATCGTTTAGCTTTCCATGCGCTCATGCTGACACGCTCCACAATTCATCCAAAGCTGCAACCACATCGGCAAAATCACTGATTAGAATGTCCGCGCCCGCTGTCCGTAAAGCGCTTTCCGAATGATAACCCCAAGTCACACCCAAGGTGCGGAACCCTGCGGCACGACCCATTTCGATATCGAAGCTTGTATCGCCAATCATCACGGCATTCTCTTTGACTGCGCCTGTGTCAGAGAGACAGGAAAGCAGCATCGAGGGGTGGGGCTTTGACGGATGAAGGTCTGCAGTTTGTTTCGTCACAAAGAACCCAGCCAGATCATGCGCCTTAAAGGCATGATCAACACCACGCATCGCCTTGCCGGTGGCCACACCCAGCAACACCTCATCACGTTTGTGCAGATCCTCCAGCGCCTGACGTGCACCGGGATAAAGTGGCGCGCTGGCTTCACCGCCGCGCTCGGCGCGCAGCTTTATGAACATGTCTTTGTATTTTTGGGACGCCGCGCTGACCCGGTCCTCGGGGAGGTTCGGCTTAAGGCGCGAAATCGCCTCGAACAGCGACAAGCCGACGATGCTCAGAATTTCACTGCGGGCCGGGACATCCAGCCCCATATCAACAAAGGCCCGCGTCATCGCCTCAACAATGAAGTCCTGACTGTCCATCAGAGTACCGTCCATATCGAAAACGGCCAATCTTAGCGGAGCGTTCATTGCAGTTTCTCAAACGGGTCATCAGCGGCCAAATCTTCAGTCCAACCAAAGGTATCCCAACTGTGTGCCATATGGTCGGGCAACGAGGCCGTCACGGTGATCTGTTTGCGGGTTACCGGATGTTGGAACGCCAAGCTGCGAGCGTGCAGGTGTAGTTTCTTGCTGATGACACCGCCCAACTGTGCGCCCCAACCGTCGCCCATGTTTTCTTGACTTGATCCACCATATTTACCGTCGCCCACAATCGGGTGCCCGATCGCGGCCATATGCGCGCGCAACTGGTGGGTCCGGCCTGTGATGGGCTCCATTGCAACCCAAGACGCACGCCCCGCAACACGGTAGAGAGTCGCATAATGTGTATGCGCGCGTTTTGCGCCAGGGGTGTCTTCAATATCGCGCAGATGCACAGGGATCATTTTTTCACCCTCACCCTGCTTGCCGTGCCCCGGAGCCTTAACCAGACCGGTTTTGATCTCACCCAAATAAGGTGTTGGCACCCCGGCAACCAGCGCCCAATAAATCTTGCGCGTATCACGGTGCCGGAAGGCTGCGGTCAAACCTTTGGCCGCAATCTGTGTTCGAGCCAATAGCAAAACACCGGTGGTGTCCTTATCCAACCGGTGTACTAGTCGCGGTTTTTCATCCAAATCAAACCGCAGGGCTGCGGAAAGCCCGTCAACATGACGAGTCTGCTTTGACCCACCCTGCACCGGAAGACCCGGAGGCTTGTTCAGCGCAATGATATGATCGTCACGGTAGATCACACAAGATTGGATCATCTTAGCATCAGCCGGGCTGACATATTCGTCCCGCCGCGCTGGCGTGCTATCTGCATCCGGCAGGGGCGGAACACGGACTTGCTGCCCCGCCTCCAGCCGCGTTGCCGGTTTGACCCGGCCGCTGTCGACACGCAGCTCGCCCTTGCGGCACATCTTTTCGATGCGGATTTGCGACAGATGCTCGAACTTGCGGCGCAACCAGCGGTCCAGCCGCTGGTCTGCCTCGTCGTCCGAGACGGTGATGATCTGTACCCGGCTCATGCGTGGCCTTTCTAATCCGCTAAGGGGGCTTAACCGCCCGCCTCGATGATGGCACGCGCCAGAACCGGCACAGTCTGTGCATTCAGGCCCGCCACATTGATACGCGAGTCGCCGACCATATAAATGGCGTAATCCGCGCGCAGACGCTCCACGATCTCAGGGCTCAGACCCAGTCGTGAGAACATGCCGCGGTGCTGTGCGACAAAACCGAAACGGTCTGAGTTTGACAGCGTACGCAATTCATTCGCCAATTGCTGACGCAGGGACAGCATGCCCAAGCGGGTGGCTTCCAACTCTTCGAGCCAATCGGCGCGCAGGGCATCATCGCTGAGCACTAAGGTCACCAGACGCGAGCCGTGATCGGGTGGAAAGGAATAGTTCTGACGGTTAAGATAGGCGAGGTTGCCCTGTGTGGTGGCCTGAGCCGAGGCGTCCTGAGACACTGCCACCAACAGGCCGGTGCGTTCGCGGTAGATCCCAAAGTTCTTCGAGCAGCTCGCCGCGATCAGCGTTTCCGGGCAGCTTGACGCCACTAGACGGGTTGCCGCTGCATCTTCATCCACACCGTCGCCAAAACCCTGATAAGCGATGTCGACCATCGGGATCAGGCCCTTGCTGTTCATCAGATCTACGACCGCCTGCCATTGTGGCAGGGTCAGGTTGGCGCCAGTTGGATTGTGACAGCAGCCGTGCAGCAACACGACATCACCCGCCTGCGCCCCGCTCAGATCCTCGACCATGCCATCAAAATCAACGCCACCTGTGGCCTCGTCAAAATAGCGGTAAGTGACCGCTTCAACATTCAGGTGCTTCAGGATGCTCAGGTGATTTGGCCATGTCGGGTTCGACACAAAGACACGTGCCGACGGGTTGGCCATCTTGATCAGTTCGAACGCCTGACGCACCGCGCCGGTGCCACCGGGTGTAGCCACAGCCGCCACCTGATTGCGCTTGACCGCATCGGCCAGCACCAGATTGATCATTACGTCGGAAAACTGCGGATCACCCGCCAGTCCAATATAAGCCTTGGTCTCTTCCGCATCCCACCAGCGACGTTCGGCTTCCTTGACCGCGCGCATGATTGGCGTGACACCTTCGGCATTTTTGTAAACGCCAACGCCTAGATCGATCTTAGTATCACGCGGATCGTCACGATAAAGCGCAAGCAGAGCCAGAATTTTGTCAGCAGGTTGCTGGGTGAGTGTGTTGAACATCAGGTATCTCCAGAGGTGGCAATCGGCAAAGTGGGGAAGGCCCCCCATTCCGTCCAAGAGCCGTCGTATAATGCGTGGTCGGATTTGCCGATCCGTTCCAAGGCCAGATTGATCACCGAAGCGGTCACACCAGAGCCGCAAGACGTAATCACGGGCTTTTTTAAGTCAACGCCCGCCGCCTCAAACACAGCGCGCAAAGCGTCAGGGTTTTTCATCGTGCCATCAGCATTCAGCAGGGTCTTGAAGAACACGTTCTTCGCGCCCGGAATGTGGCCACTGCGAATTCCAGAACGCGGCTCGGCCTCGGTTCCCGCAAAGCGGCCCGGTGCGCGTGCATCCAGAACTTCATGATCGCCGAGTTTTGAGGCGGATGACACCTGCGTAACATCCCGCACCATCTGATGCTGCTGTTTCACGGTCATATGCCGGTCGCGAATCACGGGCGGCTGGTTGTCAACCGGATGCCCTTCGGCCACCCATTTCGGCAGGCCACCGTCCAGCACAGCGATGTTTTCCTGCCCCATCAGGCGGAACAACCACCAAACCCGCGCCGCCGAGAACAACCCGTGCGCATCATAGACCACCACCTGATGGCCATCGCCCACGCCCATCGCCCGCATCCGCGACATGAATTTTTCGACCGGCGGCACCATATGTGGCAGGTCCGAGCGCAGATCGCTGATCTCATCAATGTCGAAAAAACGCGCATTTGGGATATGGCCAGCTTCGAATTCACTACGACCATCACGCCCCTCAGAGGGCATGAACCACGTCCCGTCCAGAATGCGCAGGTCAGGGTCTTTCAGGTGATCGGCCAGCCAGCTGGTCGAAACGAGTGTTTTAGGATCATCCTGGGCCATTGAGATTCTCATTTAAAGATCAGGCCCTGACCTACAACCATGCCCCCTTAAGAGCAAGAGCAGGCCCCCTGCAGAGACCTGCGAATTCGCACCAAATCGGCAGTTATTTGACCAGCGCCTTCTTAATGACACCGATGATCACCATCACCACTGCGCCACCGACGCCGCCCGTGGCTAAGCTGCCGATGATATCCATGACCATGCTACCACCTGCGGCAGCACCACCGACACCGATCATCGACAGTAATTGGCCACCCAATCCGCCGCCCAGAATTCCAGCCAATGAATTGCCCAACGTGCCCAGATCGTATTTCTTCAAAATGCTGCCTGCAACGTTGCCGCCCAACGCACCGGCGATCAGATTGAGAATCAACTCCATGGGAAAACCTCCTGCTCTTTTTCTTCACGGGTGGGCGATGTGAACCCATCCCTGCCTCTGTTACTTCTTCAGATTAGCAGGGGTTCTACAACACAGATAAGGAAAAAATACGGCGCTATTCCCCGTGGCGAAGCAGGCGCTGCTTTTGGCGGCCCCAATCGCGTTTGGCCTCATTCGCGCGCTTGTCGTGGGTCTTTTTACCCTTGGCGATGCCAATCTTGAGTTTGGCCAAACCCTTATGATTGAAGTAGAGCACCAGCGGCACTAACGTCATGCCTTTCCGTTCTGTCGCTTGCCACAGATTTGACAACTCTTTCTTAGACACCAGAAGCTTACGTCGGCGCTTTTCCTCGTGCGGAAACATTTTCGCCTGCTCGTATGGCGCAATATAGGAGTTGATCAGCCACAATTCCCCGTCATCAACCGTGGCGTAACTTTCGGCGATGTTGGCACTGTTTTCGCGAAGTGATTTCACTTCGGATCCTTGCAAGATCACACCACATTCGATGTCATCCTCAATCGCATAATCATACCGCGCCCGTCGGTTCTCGGCGATGACCTTGTAGTTTGGGTTTTCTTTTGGCTTGGCCATGGTCCGCGTCCTGTAAGATCTGAAATGCTTCAATCGGCAAGCCGCATAGATAGTCGGAGTTCTGGCTAAGTCCAAGAGGAGACTTGTCCTAGCAAAACACTGCTCTTCTTAAGACAGCTTGGCGAGGCTCAAACCATAACGTAAGTATAGGCCAACAGCAGACGGAGTATCCAAACATGCAAATGAACGGTGAACGCGAAATTCACGCTGCGCGTAGTATTGTGTGGGCCGCGCTGCAAAATCCCGAGGTTTTGAAAGCCTGCGTTCACGGCACTCAAGAGTTGACCGGCAGCGTCGAAGACGGTTTTGACGCAACCGTTCAACAGAAGGTGGGTCCGGTGAAGGCAACTTTCCGGGGTATCGTCACTTTCTCAGACATTGTGGAGCAAGAATCAATTACCTTGACTGGCGAAGGCAAGGGGGGGGCAGCGGGTCACGCAAAAGGCGCAGCCAAGGTTCACTTGTCTGACACCGAAGACGGAACGCTTTTGACTTATGACGTAGAAGCAAAAGTCGGCGGAAAGATTGCGCAACTCGGCAGTCGCATCGTCGATGGTTTCGCCAAGAAAATGGCTGATCGCTTCTTCACAAATCTGGAAGAGATAATCGAAGGCCCAAAAGAACATGACTCTGAAGAGGATGCCGAACGGAAAGGTTGGCTCAACCGGCTGATTAGTTGATCCTGTGCAATAGCGCAGGGTTGGTTCGGCAATTTTTCACCATTTCACCTTGTTGCAACTTCGCATAGTGTCCCCCGACGAAATGGAGAGACACATGCCGCCCATCGTTGATGTCCAAAACCTGCAAAAAACCTATAATGACGGCTTTCAAGCGCTAAGGGGAATCAATCTTGCCATCGAAGAGGGCGAGATCCTGGCCCTGCTCGGCCCCAACGGTGCGGGCAAAACTACTTTGATTTCTGCACTTTGCGGCATCACTACGCCAACTGGTGGTAGTGCCAAAGTTGGTGGACACGATATTCAATCGGGGTACCGCGAAACGCGCTCGATGATCGGGTTGGTTCCACAAGAACTGGCGTTAGAACCGTTTGAAAAGGTCATGAACACTGTTCGATTTTCGCGCGGGCTTTTTGGTAAGGGCCGTGATGACGCTTTGCTCGAGAAAATTCTGCGCCAGCTTTCACTTTGGGACAAACGCGATAATCGCATTCGCGAATTGTCCGGGGGAATGAAGCGCCGTGTTTTGATAGCCAAAGCGCTGGTACATGAACCGCGCGTGCTATTTCTGGATGAACCGACCGCTGGTGTAGATGTCGAATTGCGGCGCGACATGTGGGAAGTAGTCGAAGATCTTAAATCTCATGGCGTAACAATCATTCTAACGACACACTATATCGAAGAGGCCGAGGCCATCGCCGACCGCATCGCCGTGATCAGCAAGGGCGAGATCTTATTGGTCGAAGACAAAGAAGCGCTGATGAAACGTCTGGGGCGCAAGACCTTGCGCATCGAATTGAACGAGCCGGTGTCGAAAATTCCGGATGCGCTCAAAGACTATGAGCTTGAGCTTTGCCCAGAGGGCCTTAACCTGACGTATCAATATGATACGCAAAAACGCACCGGCATCACGCGCTTGCTACATACGTTGGCAAAAGAAGGCATTGCCCTGCACGACATTCACACCAGTCAATCCAGCCTCGAAGAGATATTCGTCGATCTGGTCAAGGAGGAAATGGCATGAACTTTTATGCGGTTTGGGCCATCTACGCCTATGAGATGAAGCGGTTTTTCCGCACATTGATGGAAAGTTTTCTGTCGCCGGTGATTTCCACCTCGCTCTATTTCGTCGTCTTCGGTGCCGCGATTGGCAGTCGCATTGCCGAAGTGGATGGTGTGTCTTATGGCGCGTTCATCGTGCCCGGTCTGATCATGCTCAGCGTTATGACGCAGGCGCTCAGCAATGCCTCCTTCGGTATCTATTTCCCGAAATTCATCGGCACGATTTTTGAGGTTCTTTCAGCCCCGGTGAATTTTTTGGAGATTGTGTTGGGCTATGTCGGAGCGGCGGCCACCAAAGCGCTGTTTGTCGGCGTTGTGATCTTGATCACCGCGAATTTCTTTGTCGATCTGGACATAAAACACCCTATCGCAATGCTGGCATTTCTAGTGATGATCTGTATCTCATTCTCGCTGTTTGGGTTCATCATTGGAATCTGGTCCGAAAACTTTCAGCAGCTCCAATTGATCCCACTCTTGGTCATCACACCCTTGGTGTTCTTGGGCGGTTCATTCTATTCTGTCTCTATGCTGCCACCATTGTGGCAGAAAATCACGCTGTTTAACCCCATCGTTTATCTAATCTCAGGGTTCCGCTGGTCATTCTTTGGCGTGGCCGATGTGCCTATCGCGCTTAGTGCGCTGGCAGTGGTGATCTTCTCTGGCATCTGCCTTGGGATTGTCTGGTTCATTTTCAAGACGGGTTATCGCCTGAAAAGCTGACACCAACCCAGCGTGACTTATTTGCCCATCAAACGTAACTTTTTGGTCAAACTACAAAGAACCTGCCCCTTGTTGCCTTGTCTGAAGCGGCAACGCATTCTACATCGGCGATATGAAGAACTGGTTTCCCTTCAAAAAGCGCCCGCCGCTGGTCGCGGTTATTCGACTGTCCGGCACCATCGGCACAGGTGGCCGCGCCCTGAACGATGAGGGCATAGCCCCGCTGATCGAGAAGGCATTCAAGCGCAAAAAGCCCGCGGCAGTGGCATTGATCATCAACTCGCCAGGCGGGTCACCAGTTCAATCCTCTTTGATCGCGGCCCGTATTCGACGGCTGGCAAATGAGAAATCGGTTCCAGTTCACGCCTTTGTTGAGGATGTGGCCGCCTCTGGAGGCTATTGGCTGGCAACTGCGGCCGATCAGATCTGGGTTGATGAAAGCTCGGTCATTGGGTCCATCGGCGTGATCTCCTCCAGTTTCGGTGCGCATGTGTTTTTGGCCCGCCAAGGCATTGAACGGCGCGTGCATACATCGGTTAAATCGAAAAGCATGTTGGATCCGTTTCTGCCTGAGAAAAAAGAAGACGTTGAACGTCTCAAAGGTATCTTGGGGGATTTGCACACCAACTTCACGCTGCAGGTCCGAGAACGTCGGGGTACAAAGCTCAACAGCAAACAGGACCTTTTTACAGGGGAATTCTGGCTAGGCCGCAAAGCAATGGATCTGGGATTAGTTGATGGCATTGCCCATCTACAACCCAAGATGAAAGCGATCTACGGCGACAAGGTCCGATTTGCCAACTACGGAAAAAAACGTGGCTTGCTGCAACGTTTTGGCAGCGCGATGATGCAAGATGCCATCACCACAATTGAGGAGCGTGCAGATTACGCGCGCTATGGGCTCTGACGTGGTGATCAAAATTGTCTTTCTCTTTTTAATCTTCATGGGTGTGTTGGCCATGTTTGGCCGGCTCAGGTTTCCGGGACAGCAAAAGCTGGCCTCAAAACGTTGTCCTGATTGCGGGCGGTTCAAACTCGGAAAAGGCCCCTGCGCCTGCAAGAAAGGCAAGCGTAAATGATCCCATGGTTTCTCACAGGTCTGGGTCTCTTCATCCTGCTTTTGGGTGGGGATGCTCTGGTTAAAGGTGCTGTGAACTTGAGCCTGCGCATGGGCATTCCCGCATTGATTGTCAGCCTTACGATCGTTGCATTTGGCACATCGGCCCCTGAGCTGCTGATTTCGGTCAACGCTGTCATGGACAACAAACCGGGACTAGCGCTGGGCAACGTGGTCGGATCGAATACCGCCAATATCTTGTTGGTTCTGGGCGTACCTGCACTGATTTCTGGCTTACACACCAGCGAATGTGATACGCGCAAAAACTATCTCACGATGATCGGAGCTTCGCTGCTGTTCATCGGGCTGGCTTTCCGTGGCACTTTTGACTTCTTCGCCGGTGTCGTTCTACTTGCGGCTCTGACCTATGTACTGGGTGATGCCATGCGCGAAGCCCGACGGCATCGTCGAAATTGTGTGGCCAACTGCGAAGATGAAGAAGATATCGAAGGGGCTGATCCAGACATGCCATGGTGGCAGATCAGTACTTTTCTCATCCTCGGCCTGATTGGGCTTCCACTTGGCGCCGACCTATTGGTGGATAATGCCTCTATTATCGCGCGCTCTTTCGGGATCAGCGATTCGGTGATCGGCTTGACGCTCGTAGCCCTTGGCACCTCCCTTCCAGAACTTGCTACGACCGTGATGGCCGCCTTGCGCAAACAAGCCGACGTCGCCCTTGGCAATGTCATCGGCTCGAACATGTTCAACCTGCTGGCCATCATTGGGGTGACTTCGGTGATAGGAAATATTCCCGTCGCGGAGAGCTTCCTAGAATTTGATTTGTGGGTGATGCTTGCAGCGTCTTTGATGCTCATCCCGTTTGTATTCATGAGTAAAGACATTGGCCGCACATGGGGGGCGGTGTTATCCGGTCTTTACATTGCCTACATTGGATTTGTGCTGTGCTAGACTGGCAGAATTTACCCAAATCCTACCCTTTCGCATAATCCACATACACGACAATCAACGCTTCATAGCCACATCCGTTAACCGCCCATATCCCAACTCATTTTTGTCTTTGGCCGGTAAGATTTCGTCCGCAGGCAGGAAAGTTTTGCACTTTCGGCCCTTCCTTCACATAAGAGTTACAAAAATCGTAATGTTTTCAGTGGATTGCTTGATGGAAGAAATTTACCTGTTACTTTTCAACATCTTAGCAATTTGCCTAATTTTTAGGCAACTGCATAAAACCACCCATTTACAACGAGAATTAGCCGATCCGGGAAACTTATCTCCAAGTTTATCCACAGGAACCGTGGAAAGGTTTCCTCTTGTTAAATACCTTATAAGATTGCAGCCACGTCAGAGAATCGTATCTTATCACCATGCCTGATACCCCCCCTTCCGAGACCACGCTGACGGGTCACGAGTTGATCCACTCTTATCTGAAAACTTTGGATGCCTCTCCGGGGGTGTATCGCATGCTCGATGCGCAAGCGCGAGTTCTGTATGTTGGCAAAGCCAGAAACCTGCGCGCGCGCGTGTCCAATTATGCCCGGATGACCGGGCATACGCATCGCATCGCACGGATGATCACCGAAACTGCCTCGATGATGTTTCTGACCACCCGCACCGAGACGGAGGCGCTCTTACTTGAGCAAAACCTGATCAAGCAGCTTAAACCGCGCTACAACGTCCTGCTGCGTGACGACAAAAGCTTTCCCAATATTCTGGTGACCAAAACGCATGATTTTCCAATGGTCAAAAAGCATCGGGGGGCAAAACGAGAAAAAGGCGCCTACTACGGGCCTTTTGCGAGCGCTGGCGCGGTCAACCGCACTTTGGCTCAGCTACAACGTGCCTTTCAGCTTAGAAATTGCTCCGATTCCATGTTCGACAGCCGCACACGCCCTTGCCTTCAGTATCAAATCAAACGCTGCACTGCGCCCTGCGTCGCTTACATTTCCAAGGCGGATTATATGGCGCAGGTCAACGATGCTGAACGCTATCTTTCAGGGCGCTCAACCGAGATTCAAGAAAAGCTGGCAACACAGATGCACGAAGCCTCTGACGCGATGGAATTTGAACGTGCTGCCGCTCTTAGGGACCGCATTAAAGCTCTGACACAGGTGCAAACCTCGCAAGGCATTAATCCCCGAACCGTGAGCGAGGCGGACCTGATCGCCCTATATATGGAAAAAGGACAGGCCTGCGTGCAGGTGTTCTTTATCCGCGCAGGGCAAAACTGGGGCAACCGTGATTTTTACCCCAGGATCATGAACGACGTTTCCGAAGCCGAAGTGATGGAAGCCTTCATTGGCCAATTTTACGACAGCAAGGAACCACCCAAGCAACTGATCCTGTCCCACGCGATTGAGAACGATGACCTGATGCAAGAGGCGTTGAGTGACAAGCTGGGTCGCAAGATTGAGATCCTGATGCCTCAGCGCGGTGAAAAGGCTGAACTGGTCAACAACGCCTTGCGCAACGCGCGCGAAAGCCTCGCGCGTAAAATGTCCGAGGCGGCGACCCAAGCAAAATTGCTCAAAGGTTTGCAAGACGCTTTCGAGCTACCCGCCCCACCTCAACGCATCGAAGTTTATGACAACAGCCACATTCAGGGCGCACATGCGGTTGGGGCGATGATTGTTTCGGGACCGGACGGGTTCATGAAAAACCAGTACCGTAAGTTCAATATCAAAGGGGAAGAGCTGACCCCGGGCGATGACTTTGGCATGATGAAAGAGGTGCTCAAACGTCGGTTCAAGCGTTTGTTGAAAGAGGATGAGGATCGCTCGAAGGGTCTATGGCCAGATCTTCTGTTGATCGACGGCGGTGCCGGTCAGGTCAGTGCCGTGCGCGAGATCATGATCGATTCCGGCGTACAAGACGTGCCGATGGTTGGTGTCGCCAAAGGCGTTGACCGAGATCACGGCAAGGAGGAATTCCATCGCACGGGCAAACGCCCAATGGCTCTGCGTCACAATGATCCGGTGCTTTATTTCATTCAGCGCCTGCGGGATGAAGCCCACAGGTTCGCTATTGGCACCCACCGCGCCAAACGCGCTAAGACGGTTGGCGCAACCCCATTGGACGAAGTGCCGGGGGTCGGGGCCAGCCGGAAGCGTGCACTGTTGACCCATTTCGGATCAGCCAAAGCTGTAAGTCGAGCCCATCTTGCAGATTTGCGCGCTGTTGAAGGAATCTCAGCCGCCCTTGCACAAAAGATTTATGACTACTTTCATGAAAAGGGATGATTTCTCTGCACTTTTCCTTGGCTGCCATTCCCGTTAGAACCGTGTCATGACATGGAACATTCCAAATATCCTGACCACCTTGCGTCTGCTGGCCGCACCCGGCGTTGCGGTGATGTTTTTGTACTTCCACCGCCCCTATGCGGATTGGTTTGCGCTGCTGCTGTTCATCAGTGCGGCGATCACCGACTGGTTCGACGGCTATCTCGCGCGCGCGTGGAAACAAACAACAAAGCTGGGTGCGATGCTTGACCCCATCGCCGACAAGGCGATGGTGGTAATCGCCCTTATGGTCATCGTTGGATATTCCAGCATGTC
Organism: Roseovarius albus; assembly: GCF_900172335.1. Taxonomy (GTDB): domain Bacteria; phylum Pseudomonadota; class Alphaproteobacteria; order Rhodobacterales; family Rhodobacteraceae; genus Roseovarius; species Roseovarius albus. Next base: position 62,704 of record NZ_FWFX01000017.1, on the reverse strand, counting down.
GCCTTGGCTTGTTCTACCCGCCACGGTCATCCTGTTTCGCGAAGTCTTTGTGTCTGGTCTGCGCGAATATCTGGGAGACACGGCCGGCACTCTTAAAGTCACTAAATTGGCCAAATGGAAAACCACAGCCCAGATGGTGGCAATTGCAGTGCTATTTGCACAAGGTGTGTTTGAACACTATCTGGTAATGTCCAGCTTTGGCATGGAAGAGACACTTGTAGAAAATATTTTGTCCGGCGCCGAAGAAGATGTGAATGGCCTTCGCTGGAAGGAGGCTGGTATGTTCTGGTCGGGGTATGCTGGCCTATGGCTCCTGTGGCTGGCCGCAGCTCTTACATTTATAACCGGGGTTGATTACTTCAACAAAGCAATCCCGCACCTGAAGGATGGCGACTGATGGACGTGCTATATTTTGCTTGGGTCCGCGAACGGATTGGCCACCCCAAAGACAAGGTGGAGACAACGGCAAAGACCGTGCGTGATCTGGTAAACGAATTGTCTGCAAAGGAAGAGCGCTACGCGGTCGCCTTTTCCGACCTGAGTGCTTTGCGCGTTGCCGTCGATCAGGAACTTACACATTTTGACGCGCCGTTAGCCGGCGTCCGAGAAGTGGCTTTTTTCCCACCAATGACCGGCGGATGAAAAATGGAAATCCGAGTACAACAGGCGGGTTTTGATCTTGGTGAAGAAACAAATCGCTTTGCCAACCGCCAAGAAGGCATGGGTGCCGTTGTAACGTTCACCGGAATCGTACGAGATCTCAGTACCGGTAATCTGGATGTCATGGAGATTGAACACTATCCCGGCATGACCGAAAAGGCGCTGGGTAAGATTGCTTCGGATGCCATGGAGCGCTGGAACCTTGGTGACATTCTTATCATACATCGCCATGGTCGTTTACAACCGACCGATCACATCATGATGGTTGCTACTTCCGCCCCACATCGCGTGGATGCTTTTCAGGCGGCCGAGTTTTTGATGGATTTCCTGAAATCCAGAGCGCCCTTTTGGAAAAAAGAAGTAATCGGACAAAAAGCGGCTTGGGTTGCGGCAAAAGACGAGGACGAAGAGTCTCTCTCTCGCTGGTAGATCTACATACCATCAAGCACAATCCTGCGGGTTCTGAATGTCAATAAAGCGCGAACAATGCGTGATTTAGGGCAAAATTTTCACACACAATCAATGCAATCCGCTATAAAGTACGCGTTCCGATGAAAAAAGATGTAGTAGGATGGGGCACTCAAAACAATTACAGCACGGTACTAAATCGAACACCAAAAGATGACCGACTTCAGATCCAGATTATTGGCCGCTATGTCAAGCAGCCCAATATACCGAGGAAATCGACGCCAACTTTCCATCGATGTGGGAAAGGGTAACAGATATATTTCCAACCTCTTGAACAACAAAAACCCAGAAACAGAACCTGGCTTGTTCACGGCGCGAAAAATTGCAGACTGTCTTGAAGTCCCGATCGAGTTTCTGGCGGGCATATCAAGCGACTTAGAGGCTGAACAAAACCAATTAAAGAGCCCCGAAAGACAACACTTTTTTAATGGGTCAGGGACAGCCACGCGCGGTACTCGCAACTCGGCTCGAGCTGAACGGCGCAAAAATACCAAGATTGATGATCTGATCCGTTGGTGGCACAGCACAGGTGGGCGTTTGGAGAACTACGAAGACATCTCCGACAATATCGACCTACACCATCAGCCCCGCACAACTGACACGACTATTCAAGTCGGCAGCATCGGAAAAAACAGTTTAGCATCTCAAACATTGGGCGGAAACGATCCGGACCTGCTCTATGATCTTCTTGATCAACTCACACCGGAACGTCGCGGCCGCATCATCAATGATTATGCCCGCGTAAAAAACACGCATTTCCCGGTGACTTTGCAGAAAATCTTTGTGAAGCACCCAGAAACCAACTCGAGCCTGGAGTTGACTTACCAAAGGTTATTAATGCCAGTTCTTGATAAATCAGGACGGAACATGATTTTGAATTTTTCGAAACTTATTTAAACATCCATAGTGCTGGCAGCACTCTAATGTAGTTTTCCCTGCGCACGGAACCAATTGCGCGATTCCATGCATCGCATTTCTCACCGCGCCGCACGGAGCTCCACCAACGACTTTCCCAGTCTGAACGGTGCGGCAAAGCTCACCAAAGATAGTGAGATAATTTGCAGCAACAGAATAAACGCATTCTCCTGCAAAAACTCCCATTCTGATTTCAGAGTACGCACCTGCGAAATCAGGGTTTCATAGCTTTGCGCGAGAATTTGAAAGTCACCAGAGATGCTAGGAAGTTCGGCCCGCAAGGCGCCCATCGCCTCCAATGTGTGCTCATCAAATGCTGCGAAGGCAAGAAACTGATCCGGATCGAAGCTGTCGACAGCATCCACCATCTCTTCCATTTCTGCGCTCTCATCTGGCGGGCGCCCCAATACAAATCTAAGTCCCTGCAAGGGGGAGACCTGATTTGTGACTTCGATAAACAAGGGAAGCTCGGCATTACCCGCAGTTGACGCTGACAGGAAGTCGACTTTGTCACAAAGCACCGAGACAGGCTCATTGATGTCGTTCTGGCAATAGTGCAATCGAAAGCGTGCCGCATCCCGATCAAAGGCTGTTGTGGCGGCATAAGCGATATCAATCTGACGCTCGATACGCGAACTGTCGTCCGTATAAACGCCTGCCAAAATGGCCCCGAAGGCGCCAAATCCGCCCAATACAATCCACAGAAGGTCCGCCACTTTCCAGACGCGGTGCCCGGCGGGTTTGCGAAACAGAAAAAGCGTCCCGATAACACCCATGGAGAAAGGCAAGATCAAAAAAAGCAGTTGATTGTCCATATTCGCACGTTACCCCAACTTTGGATAAAAGGGATTTAAATTCCGGGCGGGACTAGACGCAAGAAATGGCGCCGCTGCTCCGCGTATTGTGATCAACGGCAAATGCCTTCGACCTTGGCGTCATCCCACGGCAAGGCAACCTGATTTGGAATAGTTAGCTTTTGCAGGGGAAAGCTACCGCGCAAAAGGGTTTCCAATCGTTTAGTGCGAGGGGCCGTGGGATCCAGCGTGGCGCAACAGACATATTCTTCCACGATGCTCGCCTGTTGTTCATAAGCATAGTCGAGCAATGACGTATCTGTCTCGATGTCAAACAAATAGGGATCTTTACCTCCGCCATGCTCATTCGCCGCCTTAAAGGGCGTATAGCCCGTCACAGCGCGGTTCTGCCATTGCCAGATGTGCGCCATCTCATGTGCAAATAACATCGCATGGATCAAGCTATAACGCTCTGGGTAGACCGGCAGAAAATCCGGCTCGAACCAGTCTTTGGCAAAGAAAACCTTATTATGAAGTGCGACCGCGGCTGGCGACACGGTGACTTTTTCACTCTTCGGCTCGGGCAAGATACGTTCCCGGCAAGTAAGGCGTGGGCGCTTCTGGCGTGTATAGGTGACCTTCCCAACCAAAGCCCCATTTACGACGCGGATTCGATTTGTATTCAGACTGTCACCATACAGTTGATTGGCAAATGATGCCTCAGATGGCGTCAATGGCCGCCCGCAAGCTGTAAGCAACACTAAGAAAAGAATGACAAATCTAAACATAATTGGACGTTAGCAAGCTCTCAGTTCAGATGCGAGATCGTATTTTGCCAGAAATATGTGTTACGAAAGTGTGATACATCACAACCCTTAATCTTCGCTCGCAACACCAAATACCCGCTGCTATGTCTGGTCGAAGAAATGCAATTGAATCAAAGGTCTTTCCACAAGGAGAACATAAATGAATAAGGTCGTTGTTTTAGGAGCCGTCGGCATCGCTGTTCTAGCAGTGCTCATTTTCACCTTGAACAAACCAGAACCCACGCCTGCAGAAAAACTGGAACAAGCGGTTCAAGATCTAGGGAACGCAGCTTCTGACGTTGGGGACGCCCTTGTTGAAGGTGGCAAAGGCATACAAGAAAACCTTCAGGAAGAGTTGCAAGCCGCCGCGAATGACTTTGCAGATTTCGCTGCAAGCTCGGCGGAAAGCCTCAGTCAGCAAGCCCAAGATCTGGTTGCTGCATGGCAGGACACAGGCATCATTTCCGAAACGGGGTTTGAATTCGAGAAAGCTATTCAGACGCTCAAAGACAGCACTCTAGATGATGCGACCAAGGAAAAGATCGCAAAAATCCTTGACCAAATTCGGGACACGCCAGAGCTCGCAGCAGAAAAACTCCGCGAAATTCGTGATTTATTATCTCAATCCGGCTAAGCTCGAGAACACAGCTTTAGCTTAAGATTGACCCATGCTCACGCAGCTGCAGTCGAAAATACAAACCCTCTATACCGGAAGTGAACGGATTTCCGTAAATTTCCGGTACGGACTAATTCTGTTCGATTTTGCCTCTATTGGGTTTTTCCTACTGACCGCCCCGCTTCCCAACTCTCCGGTATTGATCACCATCAGCCTCGCGCTCGGGGTGATCATATTGCTTGATACAGTGTGCAGGCTTTGGATCGCAGACGACCGTCTCGATCTACTAAAAAAGCCTTATATGCTGGCGGATGTGCTTGTTATATTTTCAGTCTTTGCAAATCCGTTTGTCGCGATCGATCTGAGATTTCTGCGCATCCTGCGCGGCCTCAGGTTGGTGCATTCCTACTATTTATTGGGTGACCTGAGACGTCAAAGCGTGTTTTTTCGCAACAATGAGGACGCCATCGTTGCGGCCAATAATTTGTTTATATTTATCTTTTTCTGCACATCTGCGGTGTACGAATTGCACTTCAGCGCCGAAGACATCCCGCACACTTATCTTGACGCTTTGTACTTTACCGTCGCCACACTCACGACCACTGGCTACGGCGATGTCACATTAACGACACCAAGCGGTAAGCTTTTGTCGATCTTGATGATGGGCGTCGGGGTTGCCTTGTTCGTTCAACTCGGCCGGGCTCTCTTTCGTCCGACAAAGGTCAAGTACAAGTGCACATCCTGCGGATTGCTCCGCCACGACGCCGATGCCATCCACTGCAAACATTGCGGGGCCACGGTTGCTATAGAAAGTAGCGGGAAAGATTGAAGGGCCTGGAGCGGGTAGTGTCGGGACAGAAACTCTCTCTTGTTTTTGATTTAACGTTGCGCTTATTGGTGACTTGATTCAGCCTGCTTGCGGTTGCTTAAAGCATCAACGTTGGCTGAGGGTTTTATACTGGATTGATTGGCAATGTTCAGACGAATTCTCGCAATGTTAAAGGCATCGCTCTTTATTATTCTACAAGCTTTTGCAGCGCCAATTTCTGTTTGGGCAGATAGCCAACTAGGTAAACCGATTCCAATAATTGGCGAGTTGGAGATTGTGGATAGTCATGCCTTACTAGATGGGGTGTCTCTTACGATCAATGATGTAAATGCCACTGTTACTGCATCAGGAGATTACAGCGTCAGTGTCCCGGAGGCGGATGTTTATCAGATACGCTTCGATGGAGCCGACATCTTCACTGGCATACAAACTTTTGCTCATGTTGAACTGGAACAGCAAAACAAACGTACTTTGTCCGTGCCGAAGATTGAGCTGGTCGCCAAGAAACCGGGGCGGACTGAATTTATATTCGGTGGTGACGTCATGGCTGAACGCCGATATATAGATCCGCGCTGGAATGAACAGGTACTCATCCGACCAGAAAGCATCTCAACGGATATGGAAAAACTTTTCCGGCCAATGATGCCTTATTTTCGTTCAGCAGATTATGCCGCTATAAATTTGGAAACTACTTTGGCCGAATTTGAGCCCGCCGAAAAAGCTCCCAAATCCATAACATTCTATACGCACCCCTATATTCTTGATGCCTTGGAAACGCTGGGGATCGACTATGTTTCGTTGGGCAACAACCATACCAATGACTACTTAGACGAAGGGATTAGGACGACACTTGCAGCATTGCGGGAGTCGAAAATAGGTTTTTCCGGTGCAGGTCTGAATGAAGCGGAAGCACTTGCACCATACCGTACAAATATAAACGGGCAGAAGTTTTCTATGCTTGGTTATGTGGGTTGGAAAAACAAAGCTGAACCAAGCCAAGTCGCCGAAGGCGCAACAGGCGGCGCCGCGTTTGGCACTATGGAAAACATCATTTCCACGGTTAGCAAGGAGGTTGCCGACAACCGGGTTACAGTCGTGCAATATCATGGGAGCCGAGAATACAGCGAAGAGCCAACAGAAACGACGGAAGTCCGGCTAAAAGCTGCTGTTGATGCTGGCGCAGACCTTGTCATCGGCCACCATCCCCACGTGAGCCAGGGGTTGGAACTTTACAACGGCAAACTTATCGCTTGGTCACTTGGCAATTTCCTGTTCGATCAATTTTTCTACGAAACCCATGGGGCTTATGCCTTAAAAGTATGGATGGATGGAAACACGTTTTATCGGGCAGAAGTGATCCCACTACAGATTAAGGATTTTCGCCCAATTCCAGCAATGGCAGACACACGCAGGTATGTATTGCAACGTGTGATGGCGCTCTCCGCGCTACGGGGTACAAAATTGTATCTCTCTGGTGGACACGCTATCGTTACATCCTCCAACCACCAAAATGACAATCCGACAAGTCGAACCACCCACATACGTGGGAGCGACAATGAAATTGCCAAGACTTCATTCCCTTTGAAGCAAGAGTCGGAAAAATCCAGTTCAAGCCACCGGACTGCGTTAACGGAAGGTCGCGAGCTTTTTTTTCGAGGCGACTTTGAAACATATGGATTACTGAATCTGCATGAACGCAGCTGGAACGCAAAAAATGCGAAAATCGAATTGGTAAGAACGCCGAAAACCGGCCGGTTCGCACTACAGGTTTCCCCCGAAGAACCCGGTGAGCACATGCAGCTTGGGCTAAAGGCTTTCATGAGGGTTCTAAACCAGGATAGTTACAGCGTCTCTGTATGGGTGAAAGCTGAAGAAGACGTCGAAGTATCCGCATATTTACAGAGTCGCCCCGAAGGCATGAACCGATACAAAGCCTTGGAACATGCCCCTTTTAACTTACTAGGCTCTAAGAATGTAACAGGAGGCGAATGGACCCAGGTATCATTCGATTTTGATATTGCTAGAGATTCAAAAAACAGGGTGCTCCCAAGTCGACCAATGTTTCATTTTGCGCCTCCCAAAAAGCTATTTAGCTTTCTCTACTCGAAAGGAAGCAGGACTATAAAACCCGTCCTTGTAGATGATTTCTCTTTTGTTGAATGGCAGGAGGAGTAAATCTTTGGTGCAATCCAAAATTTAACTTGAATATGGAGCGGGTAGCGGGAATCGAACCCGCGCGTTCAGCTTGGGAAGCTGACAGGCTACCATTACATCATACCCGCCGCGCGGTATTGTTTATCACCGGGAGATTGGCGGGTTCAAGCGTCATTCGCTAAACCCGCCATCATGCGGCATCAGCCAAGGATACCGGGAAGGCGCAGGCCATTCACCCGTGCACACTCTTTCGCGCTTTCGTACCCAGCATCAGCATGACGCCAGACGCCCGAGGCCGGATCGTTCCACAACACCCGTTCCAGCCGTTTGGCCGCGTCTTCGGTGCCATCCGCACAAATCACCACGCCCGCGTGCTGGCTGAAGCCCATGCCAACCCCACCACCATGGTGCAGCGACACCCATGTCGCCCCGGACGCTGTGTTGACCAGCGCATTCAACAGAGGCCAGTCGGAAACCGCATCCGACCCGTCCTTCATGGATTCGGTTTCACGGTTGGGCGACGCAACAGAACCGGAATCCAAATGATCGCGTCCAATGACAACCGGGGCTTTCAATTCGCCGGTCTTGACCATTTCATTGAAGGCCAACCCCAAGCGGTGACGATCACCTAGACCAACCCAGCAAATGCGCGCAGGCAGTCCCTGGAAATCGATCCGTTCTCGTGCCATGTCCAGCCAGTTGTGCAGGTGCATGTTGTCAGGCAGGATCTCTTTGACCTTCTGATCGGTCTTGTAGATATCCTCTGGGTCACCCGACAGCGCAGCCCAACGGAACGGGCCGATACCACGGCAGAACAGCGGACGAATGTAAGCAGGCACAAAGCCGGGAAAAGCAAAGGCATCCTCCAGCCCTTCATCAAGCGCCACCTGACGAATGTTGTTGCCATAGTCCACGGTCGGCACGCCATTGTTGTGGAAGTCAACCATCGCAGCCACATGGACTTTCATTGAAGCGCGTGCCGCCTTTTCCACCGCTTTAGGGTTTGTTTCTGCCTTGGCACGCCATTCCGCCACGCTCCAACCCTGCGGTAGATAGCCGTTCACTGGATCATGGGCTGAGGTTTGATCAGTCACGATATCCGGGCGGATTCCGCGCTTATAAATCTCGGGGAAAATGTCGGCAGCATTGCCGATCAGGCCAACGGATTTCGCTTCACCCGCCTTGGTCCAACGGTCGATCATGTCCAGCGCATCATCAAGACTATGGGTGATTTCATCGACATAACGCGTGCGTTTGCGGAACTCGGCGCTTTTCTCGTCGCACTCGACCGCCAGACAACAGGCACCGGCCATTACGGCCGCCAAAGGTTGAGCACCCCCCATGCCCCCAAGACCACCTGTCAAAATCCAACGGCCGTTGAGATTGCCATTGTAGTGCTGACGCCCGGCCTCCATGAAGGTCTCGTAAGTGCCCTGCACGATACCCTGTGACCCGATATAGATCCAGGACCCCGCGGTCATCTGGCCGTACATCATCAGGCCCTTTTTATCGAGCTCGTTGAAATGATCCCAATTGGCCCAATGCGGCACGAGGTTGGAGTTGGCGATCAACACGCGCGGCGCATCCTTGTGCGTGCGCACAATGGCGACGGGCTTGCCGGACTGCACCACAAGGGTCTCGTCTTCATCCAGATCCTTGAGGCTGTCACAGATCAGGTCGAAATCCTTCCATGTCCGCGCGGCCCGCCCGATGCCGCCGTACACCACCAGTTCATGCGGATTTTCAGCAACGTCGGGATGCAAGTTGTTCATCATCATCCGCAGGGGGGCCTCGGTCAGCCAGCTTTTGGCATTCAGCTCAGTGCCCGTTGGGGGGAAGATGTCACGGGTGTTTTTACGAGGATCGCTCATGGGGCATTCCCTTCCGTTTGCAAGCGGCCTGACAGGGCCAGATCATTGAGAGTTTCAAGCATCTGTTGCAGATGCGGTCTAATGGCTGCAGCGCGTGCCTCATCGTAATTCCAAGGCGGGGTCTCAAACATATAGGCACGCTGAGAAATTTCCATTTGGATGGCATGAACGCCGGTATCAGGCTGGCCGTAATGGCGCGTGGACCAGCCGCCCTTGAAACGGCCGTTCAAAACGGAAGATTGACCCGAAGCTTCCGCGACGTGATGCACCGCGTGCTCGATTCCGGGTGCACAGGTTTCGCCATTGTTGGTTCCAGTATTGAAAATCGGCAGTTCACCATCGAACAGGAATGGAATGTTCGAGCGGATCGAATGGCAATCAAACAAGATCGCTACACCGTGTTTGGCTTTGACCCGTGCCAATTCCAGCTCCAGCGCCTCATGATACGGCGTATGAAACTGGGCCCTACGGTCTTCGATCTCGTCATCTGAAGGCTCCTGACCTTCACTCCAGATCGGCGCACCGTCAAAATCTGTCAACGGCACCAGTGTGGTGGTATTTTGCCCCGGGTACAGCGATACACCATGTGGGTTGCGGTTGGCGTCGATGACATAGCGATGGCTATTGGATTTCACCACCGTCGCCCCCGGGAATAGGCCTGAATAGAGCCTTTCAATATGCCAATCTGTATCTGCTAGCATGCGCCCGTTGTCATTCAAGCGTGCCTTAATTTCGTCCGGCAAATAGGTGCCCCCATGCGGCAGGCCAAGCACGATAGGGCTATCGCCAGATTGAACCTTGAACACCTGCATCAGGCCAGTTCCGGCAGCTTGACGTCTAGCGTCTCAAGGATCGCGCCGCTGGCCATCAGGTCGCAGGCAGCCTGAAGATCCGGCGCCATAAAGCGATCATCATCCAGCAGTGCAACTTCCTGACGTAACCGTGTGATCGCCTGCTGCAACGTTTTGCTTGTCTGTAGTGGTGCGCGGAACTCTACCCCGCTCGCAGCGCACAACATCTCGACCCCCAGAATGTTGTTGAGATTGGCAACCATCTGGTTCAAACGCCGCGCGCCATGGGCGGCCATAGAGACGTGATCCTCTTGGTTTGCGGATGTCGGTGTTGAATCGGTCACGCAAGGGTTGGCCAGATGTTTGTTCTCGCTCATCAGCGCAGCCGTGGTCACCTCGGCAATCATCAACCCTGAGTTCAGCCCCGGATTAGGAGTCAGGAACGGAGGCAGATCGAAGCTGAGCGTCGGATCCACCATCAGTGCCACACGACGTTGAGAAATCGCACCGATCTCGGCTAGCGCGAGCGCGATCATATCAGCTGCAAAGCCAACCGGTTCAGCGTGGAAGTTCCCGCCGGACACAATCATATCGGCCTCGGTCAGAACCAGCGGGTTGTCAGTGGCGGCGTTGGCTTCGGTCAACACCGTCGTCGCGGCCTGACGCAACACATCCATTGCCGCGCCGGTCACCTGCGGCTGACAGCGGATGCAATATGGATCTTGCACGCGGGTATCGCCCTCGCGGTGGCTTTCGCGAATTTCAGACCCCGCCAGAATGGCACGCATAGTTGCCGCCGCCTCGATCTGCCCGCGATGGCCCCTCAAGGCGTGGATCTCTGGTTGAAGCGGTGCGGTGGAGCCCATGATCGCATCGGTCGACATGGCAGAAATGACCAAGGCATTGCGCGCCGCGCGCCATCCTTGAAACAGCCCCGCTAGCGCATAGGCCGTGGTGAACTGCGTCCCATTAATGAATGCCAGACCTTCTTTCGGGCCCAAAATACCGGGTGTTAGACCCGCGCGCTTCAAAGCCTCAGCCGCCTGCAGCACTTGCCCGCCAAACTCAGCTTCCCCCTCGCCCATCAAAGCCGCAGTCATATGTGCCAGTGGGGCCAAATCGCCCGAAGCCCCAACGGACCCCTGTGCAGGTACCACTGGGGTCACGCCCTTGGCGAGCATGTTTTGCAGCAGTTCCACCAGCTCCCACCTGACACCCGACGCCCCGCGCCCAAAGGACAACAGCTTGAGCGTCATCATCAAGCGTACCAGCTTGCGCGGCATTGGTTCACCTACACCACAGCAGTGAGATAGAATCAGGTTGCGTTGCAGCGTGGCTGTATCTTCCGGGGCAACCTTGACCGAGGCCAGTTTCCCAAATCCGGTGTTCACTCCGTAAACGGCAACATCACCATCGGCTGCGACTTTGATCCGCTGCGCTGCCGCGTCGATTGCGTGTTTGCACGTCTCATCCAAACGAGCTGCCCTGTCGTTCCAATAAATACCTTCCAACTGCGCCAGCGTGGCGTGACCAGGAACCAAGGTGAGTGATGTCACAGTTGACCTCCAAAGATGCGTTGGTGAAGCGGGTTGAACCCGATGCGATAAGACAGTTCGGCAGGGTGTTTTACATCCCATACCGCGAGATCGGCACGCTTGCCCGGTGCGATGACGCCGGCATCGGATAGACCCAGCGCCTGTGCCGCGTGTCTTGTCACGCCAGTAAGCGCCTCTTCCGGTGTCATCCGAAACAAAGTGCAGCCCATATTCATGGTCAAGAGCAGCGATGTCAGCGGAGACGATCCGGGGTTACAATCCGTGGCCAAGGCCATCGGCACTTTGTGTTTGCGCAGCTGATAGATCGGCGGCCGCTGTGTTTCGCGCAGAGTATAGAACGCCCCTGGCAGAATCACGGCAGTCGTGCCTGCCTGTGCCATTGCAATCACGCCGTCTTCGTCCAAATATTCGATGTGATCCGCCGACATCGCACCATAGGATGCCGCCAATTTGGCGCCACCCAGATTGGACAGCTGCTCGGCATGCAGTTTGACGGGCAAGCCCAGTTCCTTCGCCACATCAAACACCCGCGCGATCTGTTCAGGCTGGAAAGCGATCCCCTCGCAGAATCCGTCCACGGCATCCACCAACCTCTCGGCATGCGCAGCGCGCAATGTCGGAATCACAACCTCATCAATATAGTCGTCCGCGCGATCCGCATATTCCGGCGGCACTGCATGTGCACCAAGATAGGTGGCTTTGATCCGCACCGGACGTAGCGTTTCGAGCGCGCGCGCAGCCCGCAACATTCGAAGCTCAGTGTCCTGCTCCAGCCCATAACCCGACTTGACTTCGACCGAGCTGACGCCTTCTGCGATGAGCGCGTCAAGGCGGGGCAGCGTTTGCTGCATCAACGCATCCTGATCCGCTGCCCGTGTTGCACGAACCGTGGAATTAATTCCGCCGCCTGCGCGCGCCACTTCTTCGTAAGAGGCCCCATTCAGGCGCATCTCGAATTCTTCTGCCCGATTACCGCCTGCCACGATGTGTGTATGGCAATCAATCAAGGCCGGCGTCACCAGCCGACCGCCTAAATCACTATGCTCGGCTGATTGTAGATCCTGCGGGACTTCATCAGCGGGCCCGACCCACAAAATTTTCTCACCTTCAACAGCAATAGCCGCATTATTGATCAGACCATATGCTACAGAACCAGCGGCAAGGCTTGCCACGTCTAGGTTGGTGAAAATCCTTTTATTCATCGCAATTTTACCAATGCTCGGGGTTCTTGATGTTTCGTCTATATCGCTGTAATAAATATTTGTCTATACATATTGAGGATGCCATGCAGATCCATGCCAAATCCGCCCTGTTGGGCAGTCGCTGGGGCCAGAATGTCAGAGTCACGCTGAAAGACGGCAAAATTGACCTGATTAAGGAAGACGTGGCACGCACCCCTCAGGATGAATGCGTGGATTGTCTGCTGCCCGCTTTGGCCAACCTGCACAGCCATGCTTTTCAGCGCGCGATGGCGGGGATGACGGAGTTCCGCACCTCGGGACAAGACAGTTTCTGGACTTGGCGCAGCCTGATGTATCGCTTTCTGGAGCACTTGACCCCAGACCAGGTCGAAGCAATCGCGGCCCTGGTTTTCATGGAGATGCAAGAGGCAGGCTATTCCTCGGTGGGAGAGTTCCATTATCTGCACCATCAAGCCGGCGGCGCACAGCATGACGATCCGTCTGAATTGAGCCAACGCATCTTTGCGGCCGCGCAAACAACCGGTATCGGCCTGACCCACCTGCCCGTTCTCTACACTTATGGCGGCGTCAATCAAGAGCCATTGTCTGGCGATCAACTGCGCTTTGCCAATGATGTAGATCGGTTTTTGCGCTTGGTTGATAAGTGTCGCGTAAACCTCTCACTCCTGCCGGATGACGCCAGCGTTGGAATTGCGCCGCATTCACTGCGCGCGACCTCGCCCGAAGACCTGGCCTTGGTTCTGGCGCAAACTCCCGAAGGACCGATCCATATACATACTTCGGAACAGCTTAGGGAAGTTTCTGAGGTCGAAGAGAAATTAGGGCAACGCCCCGTGGCATGGTTGCTGGACAACGTCGATGTGAACAAACGATGGTGCCTGATCCATGCAACACATATGACCGAAGATGAAACCATCAAATTGGCCCGAAGCAGTGCAGTCGCCGGTCTGTGCCCAATCACCGAAGCCAACCTTGGCGATGGTCCTTTCAATGGGACGACGTATCTAGAACATGGCGGGCGTTTCGGGCTGGGGTCTGATTCGAATGTTCGGATTTCCCTGACCGAAGAGCTGAGAACTCTTGAGTATTCTCAACGTCTTAGAGACATGAAACGCAACGTCCTTGCTGTGGACGGCGGTTCAACCGGCAAAGCACTCTACTGCGGAGCGGCAGTCGGTGGCGCGCAAGCTCTTGCTCGCGATTCTGGAGAGATCGCTGAGGGCAAACTGGCTGATCTGGTGGCCATTGATCGCGCGCATCCGTCGCTCTCGGCTCTGAATGATGAACAGCTATTGGATGGGCTCTGCTTTGCCGCCCCGGATCGGGTGATCAGCGAGGTCTGGTCCGCAGGTCGCCACATGATCAAGAATGGGCAACATGTTGAACGTGATTGCATTTTGCAGCGTTACAACAGCGCCATTCGCGCCTTGCTGGACGCCTTGTAGCAATCGAACTTAGTAACGCATCGTCATCTGATGTCCGCGCTGATGGATCATGCGGACGTAGGTAATAGGCTCATCTTGAAACGATGTCATCCGCTCCGCAACGAAAAGGGCATCACCAGCTTTACACCCCAAATGATGCGCCAAATCCGGGTCGGAGTTCAGGGCACCGAAACTGATCTGTGCATCTGTATAGGGCACTGTGGCCAACAGCCACTCATTCGGGCCAACATTTGAAAAATCGGCCTGTTTAGCTTGCGGCAAGGCCTTCAGATTGATCCAACGATCCTCGAACTGGTACGGATGCCCGTCAGCGCAATGCAGACACGTCAAATGCAAAACAGGGCTATTATCCGGTATCTCCAGTCGCGCACACAACCAGGCAGGCGCGGGCATCGCCTCCCTACTCAACAGCGTAAACTGATACCGCGACCCACGGGCTTCAATCTCTTTTCGCACAACTGGCACTTCAAAAGTGGCCTGCTTACGTGGAACATCACGCACGCGCGTGCCCGCTTTGCGACGGCGTTCGATGAGTCCTTCTTCGGCGAGTTCGCGCATCGCGCGGTTGACTGTGGCGCGGGCGCAGTTGAATTCGGCACAAAGGTCAACTTCGTTTGGAATCAGGCCACCGGGGGGCCACTCATTTGCAATAATACGCCGCCGCAGCTCGTCCCTGATATCGCGAAACGCTGTTTTCATCCCCGCCCCTCCTGAAGGATCAGTCTAGCCCTGAAGCAGATATTTTGTATAGACGATAAACATCACTTATAAATCAGCATCTTACGACATCCATACCATAAAACGTGATAAGGGATTTTCTGGAGCGGGCGGCGGGAATCGAACCCGCGTCATTAGCTTGGAAGACAGCTGCGATAATCCGAATAAATCTTTTAATTACAACAACATAAAAGTTACATATTTGATTCTTTATAGGTAATGTGTCGGAAAATATTTCTTGGAGCGGGCGGCGGGAATCGAACCCGCGTCATTAGCTTGGAAGGCTAAGGTCTTACCACTACACAACGCCCGCTCAAGTGATTCATGACCTATGCCATTGAGATTCGAAGGTCAAGTCGCATTGAATTCATCAGGATCAGATCGACTGTATCTCACGTTTTTTGACCCTAGCATTTCGCAAAATTGGGCAGGAAACAGTCATTCGCTCCATCAAACTTAAATGGCCATTGCGCGGACTTTCCGGACTTTTGCCGGCGCGACTGTTGCTGGCGCAGAAACACTTTGCATCGGCAGCAATTTGTTGCTGCGACGCAACTCATGTCGCCAAGGCGGTCGTTCAAACCGTCAGATTGGGCACTGACCTCTGAGTTGAGGCGGACTCAACGGGCGAGAAGCCTTCCGATCTACTCAGCTCAGCGCTTTCGGTTTTCCTCAGCCTGGCTCTGGCTGATCTGTTGTTTCATTGCAGCTCAGATGCCGTTTCCACTACACGGAGAATCGGCAGCGGCTTCCACAAAGCAAGATTGTGTTGCATTGGCGCTGGCGAATACTACATTTAGAGCAATTTCTAAATTTCAGCGTTTTGTGGTATAAATACTGATATTTTATACTGCTCTTAAATTAAATTCTGGGAATCAAAACATGCTATTTTCTGCCGCTACATTTATTTTCGTTTCTTTTACGATCTACACACCAACGGTGTATCCCGAGCAAGTCAACGCAACTCCGAAAGCGCCTTCGGTTGTGCAAGAGAAACTCATCGTACCGGTGTCCTGCAATCCCGCCATCCAACGCTGCTACTAGCTCAATCGCAGCGCGACAGCGCTGAACGGGCCCGGGAATGCCCAGGCCCAGACATGGGAGTTTTGCATGCTTGGTTTTGGTCTACCCTTCTGGATGTTTTTTTTCGTTGGAGCCATCACACTCTGGTTGGAAGCGCACCGGTTATTCCACGACCAGAAACTAAAGATGGTCCTCTCAAAAGGTCGATTTCCTAGGCTTTCGGGTATTAGCTATGACCAATTGTCGACGGCTCGGACGTATAATCGAGGCTATTTCTTTTATGTCGCAACTTACCTGATCATTTATGCCGTTTCAGTCTTCAGCATCGAAGTCGGCGAGTTGTGGATCAAATCGAGCAACAGCATTCAACAATCGGGTGGTCAAGGGGCCTTGCCGACGTCCACCCAAACTGAGGCACTCGTGTCTGGAGAAGCAAGCCCGTGGCCCTTGGCCGTCGCCTTGGCCATGATCAGCTTGCTCTCTGCGCGCAATCAGGCCGGAAAGACCTTGCGTTCGTTCGAGATGATGTTCCGAAACTTTGCACATCGGTTGGCCGGTATCCCAAACAGCATTTATAGGCTGGTGACTCGCCTCGGTCGCGTCAATTACACCGAGGCGATCAAGGGCAGTGACGCGCCATACCTGGACATGTTCGATAATACTCTTGAACGAATGACTGCGGACGTCAACGATCATTCGGTTACCCGACAGCGTCTCGATATTGCAAGAAACGACTTCAAAGCCATCGATTCCCTCGAACCCGCGGTGTGTGGGGCGTTTCAAGACAGCGTTTTTCCGATCGAAAACACTGAAACCATGATGCGGTTGCTGAAAGACCAGGCCAAGGAATGTGAAGCACTCCAAAAGATGCTTCAGAAAGCTCTCGATGACGCCCAACCGGTCCCGACACTCGATGAAATGCGCGCCATTGCAGAGGCGGGCCGCGATTGCCTTCGCAACCTGAAGGCTCTGTTTGCTGTTCTCTATTCCCAAACCGACTCAGATGATATTGGAAGCATTTATCCGCCGGTGAATAGGGTCCTTCAGGAATTAACGGCGCCGGATCGTTTCTTTCTCAAAGACAAGGTGGTCATTTCGGTTCTTCTCACGACCTTTGCTTTGTTCATCTTTTATCCCGCTTGGCGGCTCTATGGATTCATCATGGAGGGCCGAGAACAGGGGCGGACGGTGGCGGATGTTATGAGCGCCGATCTGATTTTTGTCGTAGAACGAGCTGCCCAAGACATACTGCCGATGGCAATTCTGTTTCTTCTTGTGTCGGTGGTCACCTTGTCGATCCGCCGCAACTTGATCGACACCGAAGATTGGGAGGATTACGATTTGGTGAATGTTCCGATAACGCGCCTCCTCAAGACGATCGCTTTCCCATCGATCTTCGCCGCGGCCGGGGGTGCCGCGACGATATTCCTGCTCCAATTCCTGCTACTTGTACTGGATGGCAGCTTCTCGTTTACGATCCTAATCGAAAAAGTACTGGTTCCCCTCTTACCCGTCTTTGCACTCTACATCCCGCTCGCGGTGATCATAGGGTTGCCAACACTAGTCGTGGCAGACCAGCATCTCAAAATGCAGTGTTGGAAAACGGTGCTTTGCGCGTCAGTCTTTGCCCTACCATTTGCTTTCGCGGCGCTTCTAGGCCAGTTCCTAATGACATCTGGGCGACCATCGCCAGGTGATCCAAATTTCGAGAACCTCAACGCCCTGTATCAAGGCCTCTTGGGATCAAATATTATGGCGGGGGCTTTCCAAAGCCTGTTTGCCCTAGCGTTTCTAGCTCTGTTTGCTTTCCTTGTCGAACAGGCAGAAAACGAAGAGGAACGGCACGGAGCAGGAGGACTTGCCACGGATCCAGACGCTCGCGGCGCCGACCAATCGCTTGGATTGGGGAGTACGCTATGAGGGGGTCTTTTTCGCCGGCAATCCGAAAGTCATCCTTACACGCAGGTCTGCTGGTTTTAATTGTCGCTTTCCTTACTGGATCGGTTGCCCAGTCGCAGGATACGCTAATCTTTGGGGTGCGGGCCGATGCGCCCCCGTTTTCCTATAATGCCGCTCCACCAGTAGGGATCGCGGATTTTGCCATTGCGGGCACACCGCGAGAAAATGGGTTCAAGGGCTATGTTGTCGACTTGTGCAACGCGGTCCTTGATGCCCTTGCCGACAAACGTCGCCTCGACCTGAAAGTGCAGACACGCCTTGTGAATGCTAGTAACCGGTTCGACTTGTTGCGCGCTGGTGAAGTGCACATTCTTTGTGATCCGGCCACTATCATGCCAGATCGCCTTGAAAGCAATGCCGTGGGGCTGAGCGGGTCAGGCGCGACACGCTATCTCAATGTTTCTGTTCCGGTCTACATGTCAGCGGTGACCTTAGCGCGGCCGCGCGACTTGCCTGGTGGTGCCGCCCCCTGTAGGATTCTGGTGAGTGCTGTTGGTGAAACGACTGCGGCCCCTAGGGGTATCGACAGGATACTCGCAGAGGGAAATTTTGGAAGGTGGACCTCGGACATCTCCATCGCTATGGATCGCGTTCGCAACGGTGAACCATCTCAGATTATCTTCGATAATGCAACGGATTGCGAGCCCAAACCCGCGTTCAAGGCCTTTCCGACGCACGCCGAACTCGCAGACGCCTTTTGTGCAGGGGAAGTACTCTACTACGTGGGCGATATCGAGATCATACGATCCCTGCTCACCAGCAATGGATGCCTTGACCGAAGCGTGATCGCACCGGCGACGTTCACGGATGAACGCTATGGCATTTACACTGCCTTGCCTAACAATGGCATTTTGTCATCCGCGATACTCACGTTTCTGGCCGAGTTGTCGTTTCAGGTACACTCGCAGCAAAAACTTTTGGATGTCACCTATAAGGAAGCGTTCAAAGAGTTTCAGCCGTCTCAGAAACTCCGTGCATTTTTCTGGAGCGTCACTGGGAGCTTTCCTTCGACCCCTTGAACCCGAGTTGCAACCGGTCAAGATCGGAAGTTGGTCAGTGTTTCTTCGATGGCGAGATCCGGAACGACTATGGTCAAATGCTTTCTCGCAGTTGTGGAAAAACCGCATTTCCGGTAATCTCGTCGGCATCCAGATCGTGAAAGCCGAAGTTAGCAGAATGTCATTTTATGCCGCGGCCCGTCGGCGGCGAAACCATTGCGCTTCCGGCAATATCTGTGCTGCGAGCGCGTGCCGCGAGAAACGGGCGCTTCCGGTGTGGGCTCAATGCGGACGGTTTCTGCGGTGCCACTCAATGTCCGGTATGGGCCGTCTTCGACCGAGTGGGCGAGACCAGAAAATCAAATGCTGCGCTGCCTCTGAGGTCCGGTTCGAGCCCAAACTATCGGATGCTGCAATTCGCATCAACGGCTGTTTGAGGGAGGGCTCTCATGCGACTGACATTCTGTGGCAGAGAACCGAGCTACATAAAAACTCGACGGGCGAAATTCTCTTCAGTGCTCTTTTGAAGTTCGCAAGCTAGAGAAGATAGCCGATTCTGATTGGACTATATAACAGAATCATTAGCCGTCGATGCACGGTCGAAGTCCGCCTGAACAAGTGGATCCCCAATATTCAGGAGACACTCACCTCAGCCATGCTGTGGACCTGTCATATCATCTACCTCTGCCTGTACTTGGGCCAGAAACGCTCGCGCCATGCCTGCAAACGGCTTATTCGCGTCAGTTTTCCGTACGAGAGTATCGATCGTTCGATTAGCCCAGCGCTCCCAACGTGTCCGGTCTGAAGGATTGTCGGCTTCCAGCCAATTGTTAATCGCTTCGATGATGTCGTTACGATCTTCGCGCATCTCAAGGAGGTGAATTCGGCGATCCTCTTCTAACCAGCGACGGTTCAATCCGAGAATTTGGCGCGTCGCTTCTCCTGCAGGGCTGTCATCTTTTGGACGCACAGTTGCAGCCCCCTTGAACAACACCCAGTCCAGATGCCTTTCCGGGTCTACATCAGCCGGATTCAGAATAAGCGGCCTTTCGTCACTTAGTTCTCCTTCAGCTGTCGTTATCCATAGATTTCCCTCGGTTGGGAATGCGTTTAACTTTCCCGCTCGACTCAGCGGTTGCCCCATCAGGAATGATGCAAGATCTTCCTCTGTCTCTATATCATCTGGAATAATCACCAAAGAAGATCGCGTCTGATTGCAGTGTTGGCAGGAAAGCACTAAATTTTCCCAAACCATCGCAAGCCACCAATATCCAGGATGGTCAATGCCGGCGGCGGCGGCCTCTGACACCCCTTTCTTGGGCCGGTAGTGTTCTACATCAGTGTCCTGAGAACCAGCGATTTTACTTTCACAATATGCGCATTTTCCATGGAACATTTCGCGTAGTGCCTCGCGGACCGCCCGGTTGCGATAGGCCTGAAAATCGTCACTGGCAAGCTTCTCGCCCCTCGCTAATTGGTCTCTCAGCTTGCGAAGTTCGCGGGGGCCTGCCTCATCTGGATAGGCCGGATCGAGCATTCGCGGACACTGGGTACGTTCTACTCTTATCATACTTTGCGCTCTCTTTCGAATAGCTTGGAAAACCGCTTTTTCAGCTCGGCCCTCTGAGGAGAAGACGCACGCGTCGGCGTCACGACGCGACCTTTTCTTCTCTCCTTCAGGGCTTCGGCATAAGCCTGCTCGCGCATGGTTGTGCCAATTACCATGTCGTCGTCCAATTGCTGTCTCAGGCGTTCCAATTTTTCGTGTTCATTTTCTGAAAGTTCCTCGATCCGGGTGGCCAAACGATTGTACTGAGCCAGCCGAGCATCGGTTTCTGGGTCCGTGGAACCGAGCCCAAAGAACTCTGATGTAAGGATCTGTTCTGCCCGCATTCCCTTAATAGAAGGCAGCTCGCTGACGCGCTCGACACGGCCGGTCTCTGGCGAACGTTGAAGTACAAATACCTCGCCGTCATGCATGCCACGCAGACACAACGGGTCGTGCGTAGTTACGATGAATTGGATTTTGGGAAACGCCCGACGCAACAGAGTCATGATCTGCATCTTCCAGCGAGGATGCAGGTGGGTTTCGATTTCGTCGATAAAGACCAGGGCGCTGGCGAATTCGAGATTGTCGAAATGATACAACATCTCACGAATGATATCGCAAACCATCGCGATCACCGATTTGAAACCAACTGATAAATCCTTCATGGCAACCCGCTGCCCGTTATGCATGACATAGATCTGACCGGGCTTTTCAGAGTCGAAATCGCGCTCGAAATCGTCATCTTCAGCAAGCATAAGGACTTCGCGCAATGCCCGAGCTGCCGCAAAGAATTGTGGGTCGTCCAATCCAACGAGCCAATGGATCGGGTTGGCAATCATATCCATCGGGTCAAAAAGGGAGCGCACCCGATGCGCTGGCGCACGCAAGCGCCGCGTTCTGCGAGAGGTGAAAAACCGGCGCGGTCCATAGCCCAGAACGACCTTGGTGCAACCATCAGAACTTGAGAATAAATCGTCTTTTGCTTTTGCGGACAGTACAACGGGTACGTCCGAATCAAGAAAATCTATCCTTACATGCATCTCATCTGCTGTTACCTCCCAATTATAGGGGTCAGGTCGGTGAATAAGTCCCATCGGTGAGACAAGCTCGTCCTTAACCTTCTTATCGAGCGCAGCAGTTTCCGCAGCACCGATCACTGCTAGGGCGATAGCCTCAAGAACCGAGGACTTACCCATCGCATTCTCGCCGAGCAGCAACATGCAGGGCGATTGGCCGGCGTTGGCCACATTTAAGGGTAGATCAAAGCTGATGTTGCGCAGCGCTTTGAAGTTGCCGATCTCCACGCGGGTGATCGGCTTCAAGGCTCTCGAAAGCATCCGGATATCAGGAATTCGGCTTGGTGTATTGTCTTTGAGGGGTAGTGGAGAAGTCTGGATGACCTTTTCTAGGTCAGCTTCATACTTAGCGCTACCTTGGCTTTGCATGTGCAAGTCGTTTATGAATGCATTTTGTTGATCTAAGTTCAACCCAGAGAGAGCGAGTAACAATCCACTCAACCCTTCGAACTGCAAGTCACGAGTTCGAGCATAAGCGAAAATGGCGGAGGTTGCAGCACCGATATGAGGAAGTTTGTAGAGTTTTTCGACATTGAACCATACATTATTGGATTCGACCCAAAGCTGGTCACGTAGTCTTTCCAAAAGGTTTAAAATAGCGGCTCGCCTGCTATCCACAAGACTGAGCCGTTGTAGGTCCAGCACGTTAGATGTCGCCTGACCAACTGGGCTTATCCAATTTACGGATCCGTCCAAATGAAAAGTCAGGTGCTCGCTAGGGTCGTGAAAGCAGGGGTCGAGCATCAGCTCCTGCTCAACTTCACGCAGCTCGTCGATCGGCATCGAAGGCTCGCCACGCCTGCCTTCTACAAAGAACAAATTTCCCTTTCGGCGTGCACAATCCGGACAGATCCAAAGCAGGTTTTCCCACTCGTACATAAGCCAAGCATAGGCGACCAAGTTGGTGTTGCCGTCTTCATCCTGCGCTAAGGCTTCGGGCCGGTGGCGACCGATCAACCCATCTCCACTTTGCGGGCTGAATGAAGTTATGCTCTCGCAGTAGGCACAATTGCCTTCGAAAAGCGCGGCCATTTGCTCTCGAAATAGCGGAGACTCGTCGAGCCAATCTGGACGCGGTGCACGACGTGTACCCCCCTTGAATTCGGTCAGGTTGATGAAATTCTGCACGTCAATGCGCGAAAGTTCCGCCTGCTTGTCGAATAGGATCTCCGGAGGATGAAGATTGCTTCGGTCGATAAAGCGCATTTGGCCTCCCTATTGTAGAATTCTTAAGGCTTTTCGCAGTTCAACAATATGATGCGGAACGTTCGGAATGACTGTTTCCGTCCCCTTGTCCAATGCCCAATAGTTGTTGTGTGAAAAAAAACTTCGCCGATGACCTTCAGCCACATGGCCCGTTTCATCCAACTTCGGCAACACGCCAATATCACGAATACCCTTGAGCACATTGCCAGTCGTTTCCAGTCCAAAAGCATCCCCAAGAGGGCCCGAAATCAGATCGCCGGTTAGGATCGCCTTATCGTCCGAATAAAGGTTCGTCCAACGTGTATAACCAAAAACCGCAGCGTGATGTGGTAGTCGCCGTTCCTCTGGTCGGCGATCTTTGTAAGCGGCATATGTGAAATGCGACAGCTTCGTTGTTCCATCATATTCTAGCACTGGCGGGCATGTTGGCAAGAGTCGGCTCTCCTGCCGGGCTCGGAGGTCCTCCTTGCTTTCTGCAATTAGGAATTCAGCATGCGTCAACGGCGCCCCGAGTGTCACGAAGTCGCTAACAATCCATCTTGCCCCTTGCTCCTTTGCCTCCGCAAATGCCTTGGATTGTTGATCCTGAAAGGTATCGATATCCAGTGGTTCCTGGCCTGCCATGGCCAAACGGACCATTTCTTCTAGTTGGTGACGTTCGGGCTGGAGCATTTCGCGCGGCTTTCCATCATCCAACAGTTTGTTGTACTTCGCGAAGAGCATAGTGATAATGTCATAGGCAATAATTGTACCAAGCGAATGGGCAACCACCACGATCCGATCATAATCACCTGACATAATAAGCTGGTCCAGCAAGTCGACACCGGTCTTTCGAATGACATGTCGCTTGGCAACATTTGGAGGCCACGCCTTTACATAGCGCGCGACATCTCCGAAACGCTTGATCAGCACCGCCGAAACGAACGCCGAAATCACAACCCCTAGCAACGCCGATACCCAAACGAACCAGGGCTTTGGCGCTTCTACTGTTGGCCAGAGTCCCCAAAGCATCATAGCGACAACCACCAGTGCTATGATCCAAAGCAAAACCCAGGCATGGAAAACACGGCGTGGTACTCGGGAGCGTGGATCGCGCAACAACAGGTCCTTGATCCAAGTCTGAATATGCTCCCAGGTGGTGCCCTGCATCAAATGCGCCCAATAATACTCGTAGAAATCCGTATAGTTTCCCGCGCTGTCTCGCTCAGTTGTGATACGACGTAGCTCGGAGGAACTGTTGCGTTCGTCAGGCTTCGCCCAGGATACATTTCCGGCCCGCGCACCACCTGTATTCGGGTCCGGTTTTTCCGGATCGATGAGGGTATCGTCTGCTGTCCAGACTGATTCAACGAAAGAATTAAGTGTTTGCATAGGGATTTGTTCCCCCATGCCATGCAAAATCAATATAGCTTGCTTCATGCTTGCCTCAGAAATTTAGAACATCAAATTAATGCCACGCTACCAAGCGTTCGAAACCATGCAAGTATTTAATAAATAGGCAATCGATGCAGTTCTTGTTCTCTTGCCATACCTTGGTGTAGTCGCGCTGCAGTCACGCTCACTCCAAGTTGGTTTGTCTACCACGTTTGCTTCGTGTTGCGCGGACAAGCCCTTTACGACGTCCTCTTGCCAAAATGATGCGAATGCGGCGACAAGATCTTGCTATTTTTGAGTACCTTTGCTCGGTAAGATGTTTTTCGGGCGATTTGGCCCAGTTAGGTCGACGTGAAGTAATCGGTATCGGAAATTCGATGGGCTTGTCCAAAGGGCAAGTTTGTCCCGCATGGCCGACGTTCATTTGGATCGAGCCCACTGATTTGCTACGAACGGCAGGATTGAGCCCATAGTCACGAATGCTGCGCGTTGAACGCAGGTCCGCTCTGGCTTTACGGTCCCATCAAAAGAGGCCAGGCATTCCACTTGCAACCCGCGGGTGGCAGTATTGCCACGACATTCTCGTAACCTTCTGGCGCATAAAATTCCCAAAGGGTGAGGGGAGCCAGATTTGATTCGACCCAACCTCGCCAGCGCGCCATGAAAGTGGCCTCATCCAGCACCTGTTCGGCCCATTGGCAGGGCCGGATGATGTCTGACGGGAGCGTAGCGGATCCGTCACCAAAGCTGTTGCGGAAATCCGTGCGTAGATCTGTGATCGCTTCCGAGAGGTCGGCAAACTGGATCGCGGTACCATGGATTGTAACGCCGCTGAGATTAGTGAGATATAACCCGATGTTCGTGACGCCCGCCTCGCCACCTAGAAGCGCGTAGCTGATGTCCGCCCCCTGCATCTGCGCCCCAATGAGTTCCGCGCCCTGCATCTGCGCCCCCTGCATCTGCGCCCGATAGAGGTACGCCTCCTGCATCTGCGCCCGACGGAGGTCCGCCCCCTCCATCTGCGCCCAACGGAGGTTCGCCCGCTGCATCTGCGCCCCAAAGAGGCCCGCCCCCTGCATCTGCGCCCAACGGAGGTCCACCCCCTGCATCTGTGCCCCAGAGAGGTTCGCTTCTTCCATCTGCGCCCAACGGAGGTTCGCTCCCTGCATCCGCGCCCCAGTGAGGTCCGCTCCCTCCATCTGCGCCCAACGGAGGTTCGCTCCCTGCATCTGCGCCCCAAAGAGGCCCGCCCCCTGCATCTGCGCCCAACGGAGGTCCGCCCCCTGCATCTGTACTCTATGGAGGTCCGCCCCCTGCATCTGCGCCCCGATCAGTTTTGCCTCTTCGAGATAGGCGTCATGCAAAAGAGCATCCTGCAGTCTGACGCCGGAGAGATTGACGCCGGTGAGGAACGCTTCGCGTAAATCCACACCGCGTAGGTTTGGCGCGCGTTCATCGTTGGCGAGTTTCAATGTTTTTGCCGCGATGTCCGCGGACCACTCATCGTAGTCAGTCACAGGTTCTGGCGGATCGGAGAGTTCAGCCTCGAACTGGGCGCTCGACAACGGCACAATGTCGGGTTTGGACAGGCCCGCAATGCGGTTCTGGCGTCGGCGCGTCCACTCCACTTCAAAGTCACCGGCCTGTTTCTCTGTTATCGGATCGCAATCAATTCTTTCTCGCTTGCACCAATGGGCCAGCAGCTCCTTGCGGGCGAAGGACCTGTCGAGCCAGTCATCGGGGCGCGCCACCAAGCGCGCGCCGACGAGGTTGACATTCGCCAACCACCCACTGCCGCCTTCCACCCGCAGATAGGTCAACGGGATCACCGCGACGAGCGCGATAAGTAAGCCAGCCATGAAGGGCACGGTGTTCCAGAGGCGGTAGTCGCCGTTGCTTTCTGGCCCCATGCGGCGGAGCATCATCGCGAAGCTCGCCGCCCCCGCCGCAAGCGTGACTAGCAGGCATAGCGCCACCATCGATGTGAGCCAGAGCGTGCGCCCAGGCATCGACATCCACCATGCAAAAGCCAACACTGCCCATCCAAAACCCCAAGCGAGCAAGATATTGAGCGCCATCGCTGGCAAGTCCATCTGTCGCGGTGTGACACAGCCATCGTTTCGGCGGCGCGCCCGAAGTTGCAGCGCCGCATCAGTGACAAGCCAGGGAGAAATCACATCACCCAACGGCTTGCCGCCCGGCTTTGGTTCTGCAACCCCGAGCACATCCCAAAGTCTGATCAAGTAAAGATGGAAATATCCGTACATCGCCGCTAAGAGCACCGGCGCGGCCACAAAGAAGAAACGCGTGGGCACCTCGATGCCGATCAACGGCAGTTCTGTTCCGCGACCAACGCCGTAGAAGTCGATGTGCTTTACACCCATGAGCGTAATCGAGATAAAGACCAGAACACCCAAGAGTGCCAGCCACGTGTTACGGGCATTTGTGGTTAGCGCGTTGATACGTTGGAGCTCGTCAGATTCGGGCACGGAAATTTCGTTTTAAGATAATATTTGATCAGGATACTCGTATGCCGGGCAAAAATCAAATTACGCGCCGCCGCATGGTACACGTGATGAAGCGCGCGACTGGCTGGCAGGATAGATCAAATACGAGAAGACGACCTATGCACATATCAATTTTAACAAGAGAGGTTAATTTCTGTCTTCTGATCGCGGGCATTGATCGGAGATGCGGTAACCGGCAGCTTTGTCCCGCAGACTGTGGGTTCGATCCCGTCTATATCTTGCGCTTGCAGCGAATGACCGCAAAGCGGGCTGCGACCGCAGCACATTGACCGACCGGCGAAAGGCAGCTCCGGGCCGTCACTGATATTGATTTACTTTTGTCCCCCGTCATGGATTTTGGGCCTTCGGGTAGCCTAATCTAAGAGAGGACCTGGCTCATCTGGTTGGTTTAATTGTGCGGCGGATTTGCGGTGAAGCAAGCGCCGTGTTTCGATGGTCTTTTGATTGATCCTTTCTCGTTGTTTCAGCAACAGGCACCGACACAGGCTCTCTCGTCAATCCAAATTCAAAGTCTGCAACAGAGCCTTCAGTCAAAACGCGTTAGTCTTGATGTGATCTGACGGACGCCTAAGCCGTGGCGATGATGTCGCGATATTGCCGGGCTTTCCGGGCAATTCCTTCACCCTTCTTCAGCCCTGAGTATCTTTTGTCTCCCCCGTGGTTCCTGTCACCATTAATCAGACCCCGCGCATTGAACCAATCAAAATCGCCATCTAGTCCCAAATCCGCAAGCAATCCGCGCCCTGTGAAACCAATTTCGCTCATCCCTCGGACAAGTATTTCCGCCGCGATCATAGGCGTCTCCACCATCTCGGGCTTGTTCACGAAGTCCCTTTTGAAGAGCTTTCCGTACTTAGTATAGTTGTGGCGGCCGGTGATTTGGACGAACCCTCGGCCGCGGTATCTGAACCCGTCGCCCTTCTGCGAATTGCCAAGGTCGCTGCGCCCTTCATAGCCGCGCTGCGCAGCGGTCGGGCCCCACAATTCTTCCATGAATTGACCGAGATTGGTTTCATGATACGCCGTCGCCAGAATATAGGCCTGATGCGAAAGGTCATTAACATTGTTTTTGACGCAGGCAGCCAAAATAGCGTCCACCGCGACACGACGCTTCTGCTGCATTGACGCGCCACCGCCTTCCAGCTTCGCTATCTTGTTGGCGATCTCGCCGATTTCCTTTTTGGACAACGGTGTTCCGGTGCTTTGGGGTTGTGTAGTGCCTCCTGCAGTCTCACTGTCGTCGGGCAACAACAGAACCTGTCCGACTCGCAGACGCCGGGCAACCTGCTCGTTCAAAAACTGACCATCTTTGGTCCGCAGTTCCTTCCATCTGCTGGCATCGCCAAGATGAATCCGGGCAATCTGTGTCGGGACCTGTCCACGCCTGACAATCACCGTTTTGGTGGCCTGCTCCTGCGCAACTGAATTCAGATGGATGCTGCCATCCGCAGCTTCGTGCATCGCCAACCCAAGACGTTCACTGACGTCAGCAGCTTCGACCCAAATCACTTCGGCACCACCTTCATCCGCCGTTCTCAGGACTTCGAACCGAAGTGATGGTTCGGTGATCGTCGCTATGTCTTCATCGAGATTAACGAAATAGTCCGGCCATTTCCGTTCGACGGCAAGGTCGGACAGTTTGATCCATGTCCGGCCGTCCATAGCAGCGCCTTCAAGCTCGGTTCCGTCTAACGTAATGACCTCAGTTGGTGGCTCTTCGACTTCGTTGGTATCATCGACGACGGGTTTGGGGGTTTTCAGGGCATCCAGATTATCCGCTACCATTTCGCGCATCTGATCGCCGATTTCAGAGTACGGCCGGTCAGGATCCCAGGGCAAGGCAAGAGGGTCCCACTTCCCTTTTTGTTTTATGTTCAGGTTTTTCTGCACCTCTCCATGTCCCAGCACGGTTTTGCGGCTGACCGGAATGTCATAGCGCAAGCACAACTCGGCAGCGACCTGCGCAAGTGTGGACCACTGCACACTTGTGATTGGGAAGGGGCCGGGACGAAACGGGCTTTCGCGAACATCTCCGCCCATCGCACACAAGGACACGCCGATCGAGTGGCTGTTACAATTCAAGGTGTGTGCGGCATAGGATTTGCTGCGCAGGGGCGGTACGTTTGCGCTGATCGCGTGGTTGCCGCGATGCAGCTCTCCGTCTCCGTCGATCAGAATGTGATAGTGCTTTTTGTCCAGGCTATTTGGCTCATGTGATCCGGCCGTCCAGTGCAATATGATCTTGTTCATCCTGGCTTTGGGCATCCAACTAGCAGGCACGGCACGATGCGCGGCGGTAGGCGTCGTGCTGCCAGTTTCCGCTCCCGGCTGTTGTGCAGGGGGGACGGAGGCTTCAAGCGCAGCGAAAGTGATTTTCCCCACGATACCATCCGGGTCCAAACCCCGCTGCCGTTGAAAATGTTTCACGACCCGTTCGGTTCCCGGACCGAACAACCCGTCAACGTCAGAAAGGTGCAGGATTCCCTTGCGCATTAACGCCGTCTGAATCGCGTGAACATCGATGCCCTGCATCATCGGCAAGATGTATTTCAGGTTCCGACTAAATTTCCCGTTCATCATACTACCCCCTGATGTAGGAAGTTCTCCGCCATGGTCAAAAGTCGGGCCAGCGCCGCCTTGGGATCTTCGCATTCGCTGGTTGCAGCGCCGAGAATTTCGAACATCTGAAGTCCACCACGGGCAGAGGAATCACCTGCCACCTTTTCAAGGGCGGACATAAGGGCCTGCGGGGACAGGCGCCCATCTCCGGGCCGCTCCAGAATCCCGGCAAGTTCTGATTGGAGCGCCTCACGGGCGGTAACGTCCAACCAACCGGCAATCAGTTGACCAAAATCGTCACGGCTGGTGAAAGACCCTGCGTGATCCGCAAAAAACGCTTCACCTTCACCGGCGCGCAATTGGCTCAGCAACTCGGCCAAATTGAGTTCGGCGCCTGACGTTGTTGAAAGCCCCGCTTCGATGTCTTCGGCATCAAGGTTTTCCAACAGGCTGATATCCGCACCCTTTGCGCCGTAGGCTACATAGCGCCAGCGTGCCATCTGCCCGGCATTTAAACTCGAGCTGACCGCCAATGCGGTTTTGGCGACTGTGCTCAAGTCGTCGCCGGCCAGAACGGTGCCAAGTGATTTTATGCCATCGGTTATCATCTTGGGTGCGATGTTCGCGGCAAGGGCCTTTGTCAGCGCGGTGTGTACCGATGCGCGGCTAGTGGGTGTATCCGCTTCCTCAAACGTTCGATGTGCGGCGTTCAAAAGGTCGCTGGCCTGCCTTGCCGCAGTGCCTGCTTTTTTAAACTCGCTGGGAAGGATTTCGGCAGCTTTCACGCTGATGTCCAGTAAGAGCGTCATATCCTTGATTTTTGTGGGTAGCTGCTCGGCGGTGCTCTTTGCATCCTTCGATGACGTCTTCGAGCCCGCGCCCGAAAGAACCTGCAGAACTGCAGACTGCATCTTGTTGGCCTTCGCCTCCGGGTTGGGCTCGTTTTGCGCTTCTTCAAACGCTTGGGCCAGATTGCCTTGTATTGCCGCTACTTCCTTCCTGCCCACGACACGCGCATTCACCTCGGCTTGCGCAAGGGCGGCCTGCATTTCCTTGCGCCGATCGGCCCTGAACATGTTACCCACGGAATCCACTAGCTTGGTGAGCAGATCATAGACAAGCTGGGCCGAGAAGCCGCCGAGGAATGCCAGTAAAATCGACGAGATCACACCTTGTTCCAGAAACGCGCTCAGAGGTTCGGCCAACAAAACTCCAGAAAAGCCACCAAGCAGGATGCGAACGAAATAGGTAGATGCCAGACGCATGTCATAGCGACCTTCGCGGACATATGTGAAGCTATCGTAGATTGATGAATACGCCGCCCCCAGCATTCCGAGCGCGCCAAAAAACAGGTATATACGCAACATCAGCGGCAAGCGTAAATCCTTGCATTCCGAGCGCATTTTGTGCAGCGTAGTATCGATTTTGACTTTGTCGTTCTCGTTGCTAAGATTTTGATCTGACGCTGTAAGCTGTTCGTCGCTGAACCGGCATCTGCCTTGCAGATATCTAATGACAGGCTGGAAATAGGGCACTGAGTCCGTGTCGGCGCCCGAAGCGTCAGCTTCTGATCCACCGAATTCCGAAACGTCGTCGTTCTGAATGGGATGCGCGTTCGGGGCAACGGTTGCACCGTCATTGTAAACCTTGTTGGCTGCCTGGATATAACTATCCGGCAGCGGACGGTAACTGTGCTGGGATAGTCCAAATCCGACCGCCAGCAGCAAGAACATCGTCAACCCTATCAGAATGGCGATTGACGGAAGCGGTGCCACACGTGTCAGAATCCAATACTTCTTGTTGTTCTTCCATTTCTCCATCTTCTGAATGGTTTCCGGCAGGGTCGGAGCCACCACCTCGGACAGGGCCTGATTCAGCCGCAAAATGTCGGCCAGCGGAATTTCTGCGCGGTCCTCTTCCGGCAAATCGAGCAGCGCCATCAAGCCTGGCTCGGGCAATTCACGTTCGATGCCGCGCTCGACGATGAATTCCACCATCGTCAGCGCTTGCTGGAACATCTGTTCTTTGAGCTCGGCTTGCGTGTGCATGGTGTGTCCTATCCTTTGTCCGGCTACCGCCGGTGTTCGCTCAGCACGGATCGGTCGGAGGCGGCAAAGCTGCGCCTCCGGCCCGTTGGCTCATATCCTGTTCAATCTTGCGGCGGGTTTGCGCGATCTGTGAGGCTTCGGCGGCATCGCCGGAAAACGCAGCCATCAAATCGCGGGCCTCGTTCAACTGTGGGCGCTGCCCGAGGAAACGGCCGCATGCCTCGGCATCGGTTATATCCGGCACACATGCGCGCGACATGGCATTGTCCGCTTCCAGCAGGCTGGTTGCCTGGTACGCTGCAACGAAAGCCGCGCCGTCGTCTGCCTCGCCGAGGCGACATAAATTTCGTGTAACCTTTGCAGTTCTGGCTTCGATATCTTTGACGATTGCAACGCGCTGCGTGTGCTGCTCGAGCGTGTTGCGGTCTAGACTGCGCAACGTATCAACATCAGCGCGCGTACCGACAAGATCCGCATAGTTTCTGGCCAGCACAACATTTCGTGAGGCGATGCCGTCGGTTGCGAGTTTGTTGGTAGACCCCGTGATCTCGGGTGCAACGGCCTGTGCCAGCCCCAGTTGACCGGTTTGAAGGAAAATCAGGCCCTCAATCAGCGTATAAAAGCTGTCGACCTGTTCGTTTTCGGCACCGTTCTGGATCAACTTTAGTGTCTTGGGGAAACTCCCGGGCTTGACATCGAGTTCCTGCGTGGAAACCGCGGTGCGGAATTCACTGTCATACGTTTCCTGCACCTGCGTAATGCGCGCGCGGTCCGCCTGATCCGGAACAGGACCGGGGCAGGCGGCCAGCACAACAACACCCAACAACATGATGATAGTCCGAAGCATCGTCTCCCTCCCTAACCAAGATCCCCCATGATTGCCTGTACTGCATCGGCAAGTTCCGCATCCGCCAGCGGTGCCGGAGTATCTCCGGCCAGTGAGCGTCCGAGCAGGCGATCGATGATGATGGGCATGTCGTTGCCGCCGGCGTTGCGGCCCAATTGTTCGAACGCCGACCGTACAGCCTGATTCAGCACCGAAGCGGTCAGGTCCCGCAAATGCTGTGCCGGATCGTCAGCCACGCCCGCGACCTCACCGAGGGTGATCCCATGAGACGAGAGCTTGCTCAGCATCACTTCGGCGATTTGCACCAGAATCGCGGTCGGAATGCGCGGCGGCACCACGTCGCTCGTCAAGACCACCCGAACAGTATCGATTAGCGTTTGCGCAAGCTCGGCATCTTGTAAGTCTTGCCAGACAGGCGCATCCGTTTCGAACCGGGCAAGAAGAACCGCGTAAATCGCTTCTATCGTCCCGGCATCCACGTGACCCCGGGTCGTGCTCAGACCCTCTATCAGGTCGGCCAGCGAGGGTAAAAGGTTGATGATCAGCGACCGGTCGGCTGTGTCCTCACGGGATACTTGCGCCATAGCACGACTGACAAGGCGCAGTACTTCGTCCTTGTCCAATCCGTGCGTCAGCAGGCCGGGGATTTCGTCAAACATGAGCTCCGCAATGTCGTGAAGACGCTCGATATCGCCGTCCGCGCCAATGTCCCCGCGTGCACGCGCAGCGGCAAAAACCTCTGCAATCAGCAAACGGGCGCCTTTCTCGCCGATCAGATTTTCGACCTGTGCAAGGGTTTGCTGCAGACCATCAGAGGTGATCCGTTCCGCAAAATCCTCGAGGATTTCTTCGGCACGGGACAGGGTCCGGTCCTGGCCCAGATTAGCCACCACATTGGACAGGTTATCCAACAGACCAAGGAATAGGGGCGCAATCAGATCGTTATTCTGAATTGCGCCCGTCCTTCCGATTGTGGAAATCACTGCCTCCAGCAGCGACCCCATGAACCGATCGCCGTCAAATTCCTGATGTAGCAGGGCGGTCGAGTTCCTGCTCAGCCCTGTCAGCGCCGCCGCGAATACGGCGCGGAACCTGTCTTCACGATCCAGCGGATCGCGAGAGCCGATATGGTCTCCGATCACGGTAACCGTATTTGTCAACGCGCCCAGAACCATCTGCAGATTTGCAGGAAGCGTCGTTGGGTCTGTCGGGTCGTAGGTTCCATCGTCGAGCCCGCGCAGATCGGCCACAAGATCGACCATCAAAGGGTCGGTGGCCAGATCGGCCAGCCAGTCCGAAACGACGGACGTAAATCCGGTATGCGTAATAATGCGGGCGACGAAGTCTTCACCATGACTGTCGCGAACACGTCCGAGCGAATTGAACAGAACCGTTGCCGCAGGGTGTTCAGATATCTCTTTGCCGTGATCAGCCGCAGCAACGGCAACAGTGCCCATAAGAGTTTTCAGCAAACGGACCGAACTGTCAGTTTCCAGGTTTGATCGAGCAGCAAACTCACGCAGAATTGTCGATATAACTAGTTTGTAGGACGAATTCGCAAGAAAAACACCGGCATTGTTACCGAGAAAATCAACCAGAGTTTCCGCGACTGCCCGCAGGATTTTGACTCCTTGCGGCTGGCCTGTTTCAACTGAGGACCGAACGAGGAAATAGTCTATTCCCGCCTCGTCGATTTCGATGTCAGAGCTCGACGATCGGTCAGCCAGCCCACCGATCTGATAGAATAGCGCCATGAACCGCCAAAACATGTCCTGGCTGCGCTCAAGCTCGAGTTCCTCTCCAGTGTTGGCATCTTTTTTTTGAAGAAATGCGTCGAACTGACTGGTCAACCCTCTAGCATCAAGTGCGGCTCGATAAACGGGGTCGACGGAAAAAGCGTCCTTCATTCTGATTGGGTCGTTCACCTCGTCAAAGAGAATTTGCTCTGACGGCGCAGGTAATAGAATCGGAAGGGGGTCATCGAGGTGCCGAAGATACCGAATCTCAACGACTCGGCGTCGTAAGGTTACGAAGCTTCGAAGGGCCGAAATTGCCACAGGAACGAGAGTTATCGAAAAGGCCAAAATAATAACCAATAAGTATAATATTATATAACACTAACCCAAATAGGTGAAAATTTCAATCATGAAGCTCATTGCGCGGGCCTCTTGCACTTTTGCCCTCTGGCTACGTCAAACCCTACTTAAAGCGCGGCGAGAACGACGCCGTTGATGCCGAGGCAATCTGTGAAGGGGTCCGTCGCCCGACCACGCGCTTTGTCGAGCTCAAGACTGAAGAAACGCAGGCCATTCTCTCAATCCACCGGACTCGAGATTTAGCCGTCCGACAGTGCACCCAACTAGCTAACATGATCCGCAGCCTTTTGCGCGAGTTTGGGCGCATTTTGTCCATTGGGGTCGAAGCAGTGACGGCTTTTGCGAAGCGTCACCTTAATGGCGACCAACCAGAGATGCTGAAGATTGCGAATGGCATGCTTGGCATACAGTACTACCAATTCATCGGCTTGAACGCGTGCATCGACAGCTATTCGAAGATGATCGAACAACATGCCATGCCAAATACAGGCGCACGCAGATTAATGCGCATCCCTGGCATTGGGCCGATCACGACGTCAGCTATTCTAAGAACACTTAAAGACGTGTGGCTTTTTCTATTCAATTCTGACTTTCTGCAAGAAAAGGCTCCCCCTCCGGTCCTCGGCAATAGGTAAAAAGTTTGGAACCCTCCCCCTCCCCTTGTCAGCCCTTTGCCGCCGTTAGCCATTACATCTCAATGCTGCGGTCGCAGCCCGCATTGCTACCATTCGTGCACTTCGCAGCATTTCCACATAGGCAATTACAGGCTCACGGACGCAGTGAGCTTTCCCTGCGCTTGCGAAAATGTGGCACACAACAAAATTGAATGTGCCATGGGTGGGAACCACGCAGGGCGCAAAAATGGCAACAACCTAAAAGGATTTTCCGAAATATTTAGGCTGCAATGGCTGGGTCTTTCTCGAAGCCATATGTTTGGGCAGAAACTACTGTATTTCCCTCAAAACTCTTTGATATTTCGACGGTTATCAAGCTGTCTCCTTGGAAAGAGGGGCTCAACTCGAGTGTCAAATAATCAAATAAGGCTCTCTCATGAACTGCAACGACTATCTGTCGGTTCATGCCTTTAGACAGTGTCCGCAGAAGTGCAGCCATTTGTGTAATATGCACGTCGTCCATAGACTGGACCGGATCGTCAAGCACCAACCATGGCTGCTTCAACGGTACGGACAGATGCAAAGCAAGGAAGAGGGTAAGCGCTGCTGTGTTCAGGTTACCTTGGCTCAAAATCGCGCCAGGCGAACCAGATACCGTGCCGGATCGATGTAATGTTTCAAGAATAGCTTCCACATTCCCCTTGGAATCGGTTGGCAATTTAAATGCCGGCACAAACTGTTCTGAGGGGGCCAATCGAAGGAACAAATCGCGCCAGAGAGTGTTTAGTGACTCACTGAATACGCGTTTAACAATTCCTGAGCGAACTGTGTTTGCGGCATTAGAAACCTTTTTGGCATCCTCACGAATTTCGGTAACTTTACCCAATGCGCTGTCAACTCGCTCAACTTGACCAGACAGTTTGGCAGCCTTTCCCTGGGCACGCGTTAATTCAGTTGCCAGGTCATCGTAGGAGGTCAACGATCTTAGGCAACTAACCTTGATGGCGTTTGAGGTTTCGACTTCAGCAACTCGTTTCTCAATCATCTCCATTGCGTTGCTGAGCGCCTTGTCGAGGTCTGTGCGATCTGAAGGCGATACATCACTGACGCCATCAACCAGTTCCCAGATTTCACTTATCAATGCAGATGCAAGCTCATTATTCTTTTGAACGGATCTAAACAGAGCTCTGGCTGCGGACGCCTGATCCATCAGAGCTGCCCCTTTTTGCATTTCAGGCTGCATGCTCTTTAGTTTTTCCCAAAACCTATGCATTACAGTTTTCTGAATTCGCAAAATCTCCATTTCGCTTTGAGAAATGCGCTCTTGTTCTGCACTAAGCAATCCTCTCTCGGCAGTTGTTAGAGTTTGGAATTCAGTAGCCCTCTCTTCCGCAACGGCCTGAAGGCGCCCGGCCTCCGTGGTTAACGCGCCAATTTTTGCTGCGACATGCGCGGCCAAGGATCCTTGGTTCATTTCAGCAAAACTGCGATCACAAACAGGGCAATTGTCGTCGGAAATATGAGGCGTAACGCCAGCAAGTGACTTCGCAAACGCCTGCACTTCTGATACGCCTGCGCGCAAGTTTTCGTCCAATTCCCGCAGTTTTGCCGACGCTCGTTCGATCGTCGAATTCAGCTTCATTACTATATTTTCGGCGTCTTCGGCTTTTCGAAGCAATGATTCACAACGTGCTAATTCACTATAAGCTCGTTCCTCCGCGAAGGCCCGTGATCGCTCTGGGCCATGATCGGACGTTAAAATATCTGGAAATGTGCTCTTCATTTCCTCGATGATAAGGTCAAGTTGTTTCCCCTGGGTGTTAGACCAATCGAGGAATGCGGCTGTCGAGCTGACGGCTCTGCTTTCCAAGTTCGATAAATCTTCGCTGGTATTGGCGTCCCGAATTTCACTCCAGTTCTCATGAGCTGATCTAAGTTCCGATCTTTGCTTATGGACTTTCTGGAGCGCCGAGTGGTCATCTCGGCTAATTTCGACACTGTTTTTTAGTTCGTTGCGGGCCTCTACGCCGTCAAAGTCAATCGTTTTCCCTGGCAAAATAACAGCGATCTCCTCAGTTAGACTGGTCTTGAGTATTGTCATCTCTGCCTCGAAATGCCGAATCTTTTCATCGGTTACCTCCAGCTCCGAAACCAGCGAAGCTTTAAGCTCCTCGATGCGCCTGTAGGAAGGTGTTAGGTTTCTTAGCCGTCCTATGTGGAACGCAGGACGAAGGCCATCGACCAAAGCATCTAATGGATCGAGCCCCAAAAGTTCTTTTACAAACAGCGTCAAAGGCGAATTTGTAGTAGCCCCCTTGTCGTCGTAGATTTCGAGTAGCCGGCCAAGAGCTGATTGAGGCAGGAAGCATCGTTCTGAAAAGAACCTTGCGTGATCTGGCTCAAGCAGCGGTTCGGCGGCGAACGCCGACTCGGAAAATTTTACTCTTCCGCCAGTGCCAATATTATTCGATATATTTTTGGCCAGCGTCAGTTCGATGTTGCCGCTGTCGGATCCAAAATTTGTCAGGTATTTTCGATAGCCATCGCCATCTTCAGCAAGGTGACCGATGCGACCAGTTAAGCCCAATTCTAACGCTGACAAAATGCTGGTTTTGCCCATGCCATTTGATCCATGAATCAAAACAACCTGAGCATCGAGTGGAATAACAACTTTACCGCGAATACTGCGGAAGTTTTCGATTACAAGTGACTGGAGCCTCGAATACATCAGTTGCCTCCCAATTCTTCATCGAGAGGACCACTCATTGCCTTCTCGATCTCAATACGTAAATGCCTTTCTACGACCTGTTTTCCTCCTTCAGATAATCGCAACAAGTCTCGCACAAAACCTTCGTCAGATTCTTTTGAGATTTCGTTCCTCACTTCACTCTCCCATTCACCGGAGTCGTCGACTGGCGTAGGAAGGGAAAGTGGAAGCAATACTGACAACCAGTCTATTAGCTCCTGTTCAGCATTTGGTCCGCTTGGAGACCCAACCGCTAGCACACGGCAAACGCGACTCAAAGAACGCACGGTATCCGGGAGCGCTTGCCCCATTGTAAGGACGACAGTTACAGAACGACGGGAGCGTAGCACATCCAAAGCCCTTGTTAGTGCAAACACCTTCCTAATTACGTCAGCGTCGTCTGTGCCGCTACTGAGCTCAATCACTAGAACCAAATCGTTGGACTTTTCCCCACCGATCAACGCATGACTGAAATCAAAAGCCAATGATCCTATGTTGAAGGGTGTTGGCAACACACGGAATCCGCCATTAGAAACTAAGATTTCCACCACTTTTTCACATGTCGTCATATTGCCACCTCTTTGCGGAAGCTATCATAAAGCGAGTCAACGTCATCTGATGCTTCAAGCATGGGACCGAAAGAAATAAAGCGTGGCTCGCCCCGGGCCCCACGTAGGTTCGCACTCGGATTTCTTTGTTGTCTTGAGCTAACGTTCTTAGAGCATACAACAACTGTATCAGTGTCGTCTTCGCTGAAGGCGCCGCAGTTTATGAGCTCTGTGATAACGTGATCATTCGCAGCAAGAAAAACACGCGAGGTAGCGTGCTGAGTAGTTAGACGTAGTGCTCCAGAGTTCGCATTCTTTGGGTCATCAACAGTGACTACCCATTCTCCTTTTTGATCAGCAAGACCGACTATTCCAAGTGCGGCAGCTGCTTCTCGCATACCAGTCGCAAACAATGCCTGCTTCCCTTGCATCAGATGAAGGGGAGCGTTGTCTAAGGGATAGTAGTTGAGAGGTCCCGTAGGACTTTCTCCATCCTGCAATTGATGCCGTGCTCTCGCAGTAGTCAGGGCAATCTTTTCCACAAGATTTCGACTATTAGACTCTCCGGCTCGGGCCGTTCGATTTCGGAGATGTTTGAGGCCGAAGCAAACCCTTTCGCGATCGTCGCCGGTTAACTTTGGGGCATTTGCGTCGCAAGCCAAAGTGACAAGCTTTTTGGTCAATATGTCGAGCAAAAGCGCCGTGAGCAAAGTCTTGGAATAAGCAGGGATCGCCGAACGGTCCAAAATTTCTTTCTCGTGCTCTTCAAATGCTTCGGGTCCGTAGGTAACGTTCAAGAGCGTTTTCTGGTCATTGCCAACGTTTTTCGAGGATATCACAATTGGAGTAGGGCTATTATCCCACTGCCAGAATTTACCCTCTCCAACGCCTCCAAATAGCGTTTTAATGTTGGAGTCTTGGGCGGATAGCCCAATCATCAACGTTCTTCTTCTTTGCAGAAGAGAGTGAAGCTGTTCCCTGACCATCTTGAAGTTGTCGTTGGTCAGCCACCCAATTATTTGAGCGTCTCGTGCAACCAATAGTTTTCGATAGTTGTCTTCGTCATCGATGGCACGAAGCGCGCATCCGTGAAATTTGTAGAGTTTCGCACACGCTTCAGGTCCCTGAAGGTCTTGCCCCGTAACAGTTACTTGATACCCCGTTCCTTCATGCCCAAGCTTCCTCATGGCAGCTTCCAGAAGACCATCCCAATTTGCGGTGGCAATGTCTTTGACAACCCCTTCAAGGACAAGCATTCCAATGGCCAAGTGCTCCAGATCAGGTTCTTGGTTGGCGAACGTCGTTTTAAACTCCAAACCGTCCCAAAGGAGATAATCGAGAGGTTCTTCCCCAACCCTAACCGACAGAACGTCAGAGTAACTGTTCCACAATTTGTCTATGATCGCATTGATACATAGCCACTCGTTCGCAGGTTGCTCAAGATCGACTTGTTCCGTCTCTTCTGCTGACAAATCAGCAATCGCAAGAACTTCGTTCAGAGACTTCTTGAATGGGCAATCAAAATCTTGCGTTGCGCGGCTTCTTAAAAACTCAAGTAACTTACTCAACACGCCATCGAGGCCAATCACACGCTCCTTGGAGATGGCAGATCCAAGCCAGAAAGCATACTCACCTTGCGAGAAGTGATTGATAACATTTGCGAATTTTTCATCCAGCAGTTCAAGCGTCTCAACGATCGAGATTTCCTTTTTGCCCGTCAATTCAAAAATCCAATAAAAGCCTCAAAACACGCCCTGATTGTGCTTCATAATTTGCAGATCTTCCAGCCTAAAAAAGTGGTTCCTCCTATGTGGACTTATCCCACAATACTTGAGTCTGCACACCTCTCAATGGATCGGAAAGGGAGTTATGCAGCCGATTGAGCTGCGATCAAATCCTGAGAATCTCGACCGTTATTTTGCGTTAGCGTCAAAACAACAAACGAATTCCAAAAATTGTTGACCAGCGCCTTCCAAGACAACGCAATCTATGAACTTTCGTAGGCGCCATGATCAGCGATGAGAGTTGTATGAATAGCCGCTTACGGGCAAGATAAGTACATTTTTGCGAAAACAGCGAAAGACCGTTTCCCGCCCTAGGTAACCATTTTTAATCCCCTCACCGGCACGTCCTACTTGCACAGGGCATATCCATCCACCACCCCCTCTATATTTATATAGAGGGGGTGGTGGATGGAGCCCATCTGACTAACTCAGGTCTCGCTGGCCCATTCGCCCACTTGTAGAACCGGGCTTGTTTTTCCGTTGTCGAGCTTCTTCATCGTCTTCTTTAGGGCCCCGGATCGTATCCAGACATCAATTATCTTTTTGATGCGCCGTTTATCCTTGGGAAGGCTCAGCGACAAAGCATGCGCGACTATGTTGCCGACCCAATCGTTTCCAGTTTGGGCAGAGTATCGGTATTCATGGCCATCAATTGCGTTCTGCACTTTGAGCAAATCCCGCACTGATAGGCCTTCAA
Source organism: Roseovarius albus (assembly GCF_900172335.1). Taxonomy (GTDB): domain Bacteria; phylum Pseudomonadota; class Alphaproteobacteria; order Rhodobacterales; family Rhodobacteraceae; genus Roseovarius; species Roseovarius albus. The sequence goes on along the minus strand of NZ_FWFX01000017.1, from coordinate 22,228 downwards.
ACAAGCCTGGCTTCTTCCATAGCTCGACGACACCGACTTGATCACCTTGCTCAAGATCTACGGATACAGTCCGGAAAGTCTCTTTTTCGCCCGAAGCAGCTAAGTTCGCTTTGTCCCGCTTCACAGAAAAGTAAGTGCAGCCATCGCCAGCCACACCCGCTTCACTCAACTCATCGTCTGCAAGCCGCTGCAGAACCCTAGACGATCGCGCGGCACTGATCAGGCTACTTGCCCCCCGACTCGCATCTGATGTCGCTTCGGTCCCGTTCAGCTTTCTTGTGTGGTGAACCAGCTCAACAGCACACCCGCACTCCTCAGCAAGACGCACCCATTCTTTCGCAATGCAATCGATCTTGCCGTTATCCATCTCATTCACACGATGCGAGGATACAAATGGATCGACAATTAAAACGTCAATCCGGTGTTCCTTTAGCTGAGATTTCAGACGCTCAATTAGCGCTCTATCAAGTTGCACCTCATCACGCACCTGATGCCCAAGCATTAACTGCTGCTCCCGCCCAGTATCGACGAATAATCGATCCCCAATGTCGGAAGCCTCAATACCGTGATGTTTCATTGAAGCAGCGATACGTCGATCTAATTCACTGCGCTCATCTTCCAGATTAAACAACCAGACCTTCAATGGCCCTGCATTCCATTGCCCTAGGATCTCCCGGCCAGTCACGAGTTCCAACGCCTGTATGATGGTCAAACTTGATTTGCCAACGCCTCCAGGAGCAACAGTCACCGATACATTCTTTCGGATCAGATGCCGCCCGTACAACCACTGACGCGGCGGAATATCTCTCGGGTCAATTGGCACAAATTGTGTTGCGGTAACCCACCCAGTTCCTGGAACTGCAATTGGGCCATGAGGAGAACTTTGCTGAATTGGAGACATGATTATGCTTTCCCAGCTAATGTGTTTCCTGAAGCAGAAACATGTTTCAGAAATGACGTTTTGGTTTTCTCATCAAAATTCTTCCATATTCGAAGAAACGCGTGTTTTCGCTCGGTCAATAAATCATCCAAGATGCTTTCTTCGATTTCATTGAGATCATCACATTCAAAATCTTCTGAATGCCAATACCTGTGAGGAAGGTGGTCTGCTGAACTCAACAAGTAGGAATCTAGACCGCATTCAAGCTCGTAGCTGTCCTCTATCGAAACGTGCTCCAGAGCATCACTAACGAATTCATTCCTCTCTAATTCATCCAGGCAGTGAATGGCCCTCCAAAGCCGCGCTAACACCAGTTTTGATTGGCGCTCCCATTCATCACAATCCTCAATGGCCTTATCGAGCGTCATTACTTCGGAACTGCCGCAACACCTGCAATAGGGGTGAGAGTACAATGTGAAATCATTCGCCCCCCACATCAGCAGCTCCCAACATTTTGGAAGTTTCCGTCGCTCGACTTGGAATCCATCCAGCTGTCCAAATCTGTGCGTCGATATCGAATTGCTCTTTGCCCAACGCGCAGGTACCTCGGCCCTGGTTCGGCTAAAGTTCCCATCCGAAGCTTTGCTAAATAGCTTTCGCTAAGGCCTAGATATTCAGCGGCTTCAGCGGTTGAGAAATATACTGCTTCCATGAGTTTCCTCCATATACACTTGATTGGATAGAAGTGGCATGGAGCGCAGAACTACTAAATGGTCATCAAATCGTAATTTTGGTATTTGCCATCCATGTATTCTCGCCAACTGCGATAGACGGTTTTAAAGCTGTTTTTTTCAATGCCAAATGCCGCAAAAACATCACGCAATAATCTGCCAAGTTCGCCAGAATTGTCTAACTCAGCAGGAACGTTCATGAGTTTGTTTTTGCGGACGATATGAACAGTCGCGTCAATTAACGCCCACTCGTTAAACTTCGAGCGATTTCGCGTTGGAATACCTTCCGGCAATTCCCGGCGGGTCATTTCGATTGCGGGGATAAACTCAGTGAAATGCGTAGCCAGTACTTTGAGAGCATCATAAGATAATGACGCGCCCGGCTCGGGCAGCATGTGATTAAAGATTATGTCCAATTTTGTTTGCTTCAAAAACCCTTCCTTCTGCAGATAATCGCAATGTCGGACATCAATTTCCAATCTATCAATGACCAGCGTGGGTACCCGTGCATATGCGTCTGCCAGACTCGAAATAGATCGCTGCAAATCAGTCAAGGCTTTTGAAGCCTGATCCCTCGACCAAAAATCGAGCATGACCTCATCGTATCTATTTATGAGCTCGGCTGCATTTTGTCTGGGTGTAGGAATGGCTTCAGGGGTGAAATACCGTTCCATCAAAGGAATTATCTTATGAAACAACTCATCAAATTCATCGCTATCATGGTCGAGACCTTGATAGGTAAAAACGTTCTTTTTCTTACTCATATGCTGCCCTATCTTCGCTTCTTATAAGTAACTCACTGCACACGGTTTCCATGGCTGGCCTGAGTGCATCAATAGAAGGCAGCGCATACCGCTGACCTGTTATGGAGAGTGGCGTATGATTGAGAAGCCTTCCTACGACTTCTTCCAAAACGCCCGCCTCCATTGCAACGGTTGCAAAGGTACGTCTATGCGCATGTGGGCTCCATCCAAATTTAGCGGGGCCCGTCACATGACCTGTCACGGATTTTGGTGACGGAAAGACCCAAGTCGCACTTAATGAACGCATAGGAGCCAAGATCTCATGATGAACCTGTAAGATCGGCAAATCAAAGCTCCTGCCATTTTTGGTCATCGGCAAATGAATGCGGTCTTCCAGAACTTGCTCCCACTTCAGCGTAAGTGCCTCCGACTTGCGCAAACCTGTGAACAACAGCAGCTCGTAGAACACCGTATGGATTGGATTTTGCAAGGCCTCAACGGTCTGCCGCCAGGCTTTGAGATCCTCGATCACCCTGCCATCTGGTTGTTCGTCATACCACTCGATTGCCATTGTAGGAGACTCAGGAAGATCATGAGTTCGGCGCGCATGGTTCCAGACAGTTCGAAAGTACTTCAGCAGATGATTAGCACCAGAGGGGCGATCCGCCATCGCGCGATGGCGATCCACCACCATCTGCTTTGAGATCTCATCTAGCGGCAGTCGCATCCAATCTTTGAGGTGCAGCTCGAACTGCTGTCGTATTCCGTGCTTGTGATCCTCTGAGCGTAGTTTGGGTCGTCTGAGATAGGACTCTAGCGCGGCTTCAAGTCTAGGTGCACCAATCTGGGCCACCTTTCCTGCACCGCGCCCCATTTCCAACGCGAGCTCCAACGCAGTCTGACGCGCGGCCTGCGCGGCAATCACAGGATACCGTCCAATCAAGATGCGTTGTGTTTTCCCGCCAACATCTTTCTGGAAGTACCACGTCTTGGAGCGTTTGCCGACGAAGAGCACAAGGCCTTTAATCTCGTTATCCCAGTGTTTATCTGTTCCCCCTTTAGAGAATGGCAGGCGCTTTGCGAGGGTTTCTGTGAGCTTAGGCATTTTGTCGGCTTTTTGTAGGTAACGAATTGAAAACCAGTGACACGCAATGCATCAGCAGGAACAATAAAAGTCAACAAAAAGAATGAGTAAGAATGAATAGGAAACTACAGGAAACTTAGGTACTTTGCTTGGAAGGCTAAGGTCTTACCACTACACAACGCCCGCTCAACAGAATTACCACCTAATTCATCGCTTTTCGGTCGTCAAGTGTATGAACAAATTTGGTTACAACTTCTTGCCGATACTATGCCTGTGCCCTTGGGCAAGCAGACCTTTGTGCTCATTGCAGCTAACTCACACTATGAGCCCACTCCTACTACTGGTGGGTACCGCCCAAAATGCCATTGATGAACTCACAACTGTTGGCGTTGCTTATAGGGAAGCACGTAACCAATTGGGCTGCAGTCGTTAGGAACTCAGAACCATTCAGGAAAACGCTATGCTCGTCATCTTCGTCACCATCTTCATGAAACCTGACCCGAAACAACCATTGATCTGAATTTGTTGTGTAGTCCTCCGATGAGTAATGCACGTTGCCACAACGCCTTGTTAATCGGGCTGTTTCACATTGATCTGACCTGCAAAGTTGAACGATTTGAGGTGAATCTGCAAAGGCTGAAATGCCATCGTCAAGACATGCCGCATGCACTGGTTTGACTGGCAGGGTGACTGCCAAAGCCGAACAAATAGCCAAGTAGTGCAGTCCAATGCTCACGCGTAATCCAATAGCCTATTTTCTGTTGCGTTGGTATTCAGTGACATTATCATACCTTGAAAATCGAACGGTAGAAAAGTCCGCACACTACCAGTTCGCGACGTTCTCGATTTTTCGTGTGCAGCGAACGGCCGGAATGTGGGATGCGATCGCAGCATCACGGTTGGGTTGCGAATGTCTCTTATGGGCCATCCTTATGGAACGTATTCATACACCGGCTGAGAGGCGACGTCGGCCCCAGCGGCCGCAAGGAGCACGAAGCGGTCGTCTAAGTGTATTTTTTCGCTTTAGGCTCAGCTTGCGAGTACCACTATTACAATTCAGCTAAGACTTGTTCGACCGAAGCCCCGTCAAAAACTCCCTCAAACCTTTTGGGCGCCGGTCCGGCAGCATTACCATGTAGCCTCCGAGGCTGCTCAGACTATGGAGCGTAAGGACAGCGAGAAATAAATGAACTGGTATCTACTTGGTTCGGACCTGTGGCAGCACGTAGATGCCAAAGGTCATGTCACAGCTACAGGCCGCCGAAGCTTACCTATAGACTACGATTTCTTACGAAACACACCGCGCTTTCGCTCAGCGCCATGGATCAGAACTCCACGACTGCTCGGATTGATTTCCCTTCGTGCATCAGATCAAAACCATGGTTAATGTCATCTAGGGTCAGTTTATGGGTGATCATTGGGTCAATCTCAATCTTGCCGTCCATGTACCAGTCAACGATTTTGGGGACGTCCGTCCGGCCCGATGCGCCGCCAAAGGCGGTGCCGCGCCAGCTGCGGCCGGTAACCAACTGGAACGGACGGGTCGAGATCTCGGCCCCTGCCGGTGCAACGCCAATGATGATCGATTCCCCCCAGCCTTTGTGTGCGGCTTCCAAAGCGGTACGCATGACGCCGACATTGCCCGTGGCGTCAAAGGTGTAATCTGCACCGCCATTGGTCAATTCGACCAGATGTGCCACCAGATCGCCTTCGACTTTGGATGGGTTGACGAAATCGGTCATGCCGAACTTCGTTGCCATTTCGATCTTGCTGTCGTTGAGGTCGACACCAACGATCTGATCAGCACCCGCCATGCGCAGGCCTTGGATCACGTTCAGGCCGATTCCACCCAGACCGAACACGACACCCCGGCTACCGATTTCAACCTTGGCAGTGTTTATTACGGCACCGATTCCAGTGGTGACACCGCAGCCTATGTAGCAAATCTTATCGAATGGAGCGTCCTTGCGAACCTTGGCCAAGGCGATCTCGGGCACAACCGTGTGGTTGGCAAAAGTCGAACAGCCCATGTAGTGATGGATCGGCGTACCGTCGAGCATCGAAAAGCGAGTGGACCCATCGGGTAGCAGCCCCTGCCCCTGCGTCGAGCGGATCGATTGGCACAAGTTGGTTTTCGGGTTCAAACAATATTCGCATTCCCGGCATTCCGGGGTGTAAAGCGGGATCACATGGTCGCCCACCTCCAGGCTGGTCACCCCTTCACCCAACTCGACCACCACACCTGCGCCCTCATGGCCCAGGATCACCGGAAATATCCCCTCAGGATCGTCGCCTGACCGAGTGAATTCGTCTGTATGGCAAAGCCCGGTCGCCTTGATTTCAACCAGAACTTCACCCGCCATAGGGCCTTCAAGGTTCACTTCCATGACTTCCAGCGGTTTACCAGCTTCAACAGCAACTGCAGCTTTGGTGCGCATCATGATATTCGTCCTTATGTTATCTTAATTTGTAAGGGGCACCCGGTGAATCAAAGGGAAACTCACCGGGTGCAGGTTCCGCCAATCATACCGATCAGCGGGAGGAGACTCTTAAGCCGCAGCGGAAGTTGGGAAAACGCCAGACATACCAATGAACCCTTTGATCCTTTTGACCCGGTCACACCAGCGACGAATTGCGGGGTAATCCTGACGTGAAATACCACCTTCTTCAGATAAGATAACGTAAGGAAAACAGGCGATATCTGCGATTGTTGGATGATTTCCAGAACAAATCCAGCTTTGTCCAGCCTGTTCAGCAAACCATAGATGTTCATCCAAAATACGGAACAACCTGTGCGCGCCAGCGCGGGCTGCTTCCACATCAAGGTCATAAAACAAACCATCATGCAAACGCGCCGCCGACGCTGTGCCTGTGATCCCATCCGCAAAAGCCAACCATTGCGCAACCTCGCCCAAGCGATCCGGGTCTTGCAACGGGTACCATTCGCCGGTTTCGTCATATTTAGCAGCCAAATAGGTGAGAATTGCCTGGGCGTCGCGCAGGACTTTTCCTTCATCCTCTATAATCGGCAACTGCCCCAACGGATTCAATGCCAGCATAGGTGGCGACTTATGTTCCTGACCAGGGTAAAAATCGACCGTTTGCGTCTCAAAAGATTTGTTCAGAATGCTTAAAAACAATCTGATTTTGTAGCAGTTGCCGGATAGTTCATAATCATAAAGTTTCATGTCGAGCCTCTCATATGTCTAAAACAAGGCGTTTGGATTTTGACCGTGATACGCATGTCAGGATTTTGGAGTTAGATGCTTTCTCACTATCGGACAAATAGACATCCTGATGATCGGGCTCACCTTCGATAACGGTTGCCAGACATGTCCCGCAAGCACCTTGCTCGCACGAACTGGGGGTTTCGATGCCATTTTCTTGCAAGACATCCAGTATGGATTTTCCAGCTGGCACGTGTAGCGTCAGCGCAGAGCGGGCCAGCGCAACCTCAAAACTGGAACTGTCATCAATCGTGTTTACGTTTTTGAAGTATTCGAAATGCACCGCTTCTTCGGGCCAACCTTGGTCGCCTGCAATTTTTCGTGTGGCTTCCAACATCGGGCCTGGCCCACAGATGTAGAGGTGATGGGCATAATCGTAAGATGCCAATGCATTGCGCAGGGCCACGCCGGTTTCATCTGGAGATAACCCCAGATGAGTAATCAGATTTTCCCCGAGGTCATCCAGAATTGGGCGGAAGGACAGATGTGCTTCCGATTGTGCAAAGTAATGAAGCTGGAACGGCAGGTTCTGTGCCTTCAAAGTTTGCGCCATGGCCAACATCGGTGTGATTCCGATGCCACCAGCCACCAAGACCGTCTGTGTTGCATCCCGACGCAACGGGAAATTCGCTCGTGGGGCCGAGATGGCCAATACGTCACCTGTTTGTACTGCATTGTGCATACATTCGGATCCACCACGCGACTTAGGCTCGAGTTTCACACCTATAGTATAGTGATCTTGCTCACCCGGACCGTTGGTCAGTGAATACTGTCGGGACATGCCATTGGGCATATGGACGTCGATATGGGCCCCGGGTTGCACTGTAGGCAACTGTTCATTTAGGCTTTCCAACCGGAAGCCCATAACCCCATCCGATGCCAACCATTTTTGTGCAACTGTCACCCGCAGCTCGGCCTTGGGTCCGGATTTGGCGCGTTCGGGCATGGCGGCAAGATCAGCATCCACTTTGGAAAATGAAACCTCGATGGCTGCGGGCGTCGGTAGTTTGGCCGCATCAGACTCAATCACATCACGCAAAGCCGACAGACCACTGTTGTGATAGCGCAAGAGCGCCAAGTGATCCTCAGTGGGGTTAATCAAAACCCCACGCAGTACCGAACGATCCGCGTCGATTGGCTGGACAAACAACATCATCTGCGCACCGTCAGCGCTCAGCAAGACGTAGCCACCTTCCTTAGCTTCAACGCTGGTATCATTCGCGGCAGAACCATCGGCGGAAAAGCGATAAGTCGCGGCATGTTTCAAAGCAAGTTCCGGCGCGGCTTTGACGGGAATGGGGCGCAAAGCCAGGGTTTCTTGCCCTTCTAAGGCCTCCGGTACTGCGAAGTCTCCCATCGGCTCAACCGACGACCATACCAACCCATGTGCTTCAATCGCGTGATAGGTATTGTTGCAAATCGTACGTGCGGGGGCATCGGCGGGGTGGGCCGGAATATATGTACAACCAGCAGTACGGTTGGCATAGCGCCAGCCATGATACAAACAGCGCAACTCACGCCCTTCGTTCAATCCAATGGACAAGCGCACACCGCGATGCAGACAGCGGTTTTCCCACACATTGACAAACCCATCGTCAGCACGCCAAACGGCCAATTCCCGCCCCCAAAGCTGTCCCTGATACACGTGGCGCAAGGGAAGATCATTGCTCGAAGCAACAGGATACCAATGTTGTAGATTCTCATTCATCTTCTTATCCTTACTGTTCAGGCTTCCACTGGGATGACACCGTATGTCAGCCCCTTTCGGCTAAGCCAGCGGCGAAATGCGATCGCCGTTTTATCTGCTCGAATTGGGGTTTCGGCACGTGGATCTAACGGAAGACGTTTCGGGTATTGGTTTTCCAATATCGGCTTGTCCTGACCAAAGATTGTTTGTTGAAAATAGCGGATGTCTTCATGTGAGTTCATATCATCAACCACGCACATACCGGTATGTGCCCGTATCTGTTCTTGGCCCATAGGCTGCAGGAACAAATAGATTACATCGTTGCGGCTTTCATCTGTTGGACTGGATTTATAGAGCAACGCACAATTCACATGGGGAACGCGGTAGATATAGTCCACCATCGCACCCTCTTTAGATGCAAGTGCCGCCTGCGGTTGATAAAACTGGCACTGTGTGGCCACAACTTCGTCGCGGGTTTCTGAAACCTCGACGTCATACTCTTTGACTTCTGTATGCGGCTCTTCACCCAGAATGCCCGTGTGAACAAAGGGAAAATGCCCCATGTCGAGGAAGTTCTCGACCGCCCGGCCAGCAGAAACATGAACACCAAATACACCAGTAGGCACATTTCGACGATCACTTTCATAGAACTCGCTAAACGAAAACAGCGTCTCTGGTGGTTCACCAAGGCAAGTCCAAAGATAGCCGTGCGCATGTTTTACCGGCAGCGGATCAGTTATGGCGGCAGCATTATAGGGCTGTCCTGCCTTCAAATGATCATTGCTTAGCCAGGTCGAAAGTGTACCCTCATCATCAATTCCGTAAGAAATCGAAGCATCAAGCAACCGGGTTTTATGAACAACGCCCTTGTTGATTTCTTCCAGCGAACTGAGAGGATGCCACTGGTTCAGGATAACTGAATCTTTGCAGTTTAAATCCAACATGTTTGAATCTCCTTACGGAATTTATCGGAAATAGGGTATGCCAAGTCTTCGTGGCTCGCCTGATTTGCTTCGCAACATCATCAACAGCACAATTGAGGCGACGTATGGTAGGGCGAGGAATATCTGGTGCGGAATGTCGACACCAAGAACCTGAACATGGGTCGCTACACTTTCGAGCAGGGCAAAAACCGCGACCGCCGCCAGAACACCCCGTGGCATCCAACGACCTGCTATGATTGCCACAATCGCCAGCCAGCCACGGCCTGCCGTGATGTCCGCGAGAAAACGATCAGAAAACCCTAACATCAGAAAACCGCCGCCAAGCCCGGTCATGATACTGCCAATCAAAACGGCGGTATATTGACGTCTAACAACGCTTAATCCTTTGATATCTAGCGCTTTGGGGTTCTCACCAAGGCAACGTAGTTCCAAACCCCAGCGAGTGCGATAAAGCAGGAACCAGATCGCAGGTACGGATAGAAATGCGACATAGGTAAGGATCCGCTGAGTGAACAGGATTTCTCCCAGATAAGGAATGGATGACAGCACCGGTATTGGAACGTTTTCGAAACCTTCAAATGTCGGCTGCGCACGACCTTTGATATAAATTCGAAACCAATAGAGCGTGAGGCCAGAAATCAACAGATTGATACCGAGCCCGGTAATGAAATGGTCCACCCGCATCGTTGCGGTCATGAATGCCGTCAACAGGCCAACCACTCCACCAGCGAGCATTGCCGCCAAAACCGCAATCCAGATCGACCCTGTCGCAGTCGCAACGACATAAGCGATAAAGGCCCCCATCAGCATGGTGCCTTCGACCCCCATGTTCCAAATGCCTGCACGCTGTGTGACCAACTCACCAATGGCTGCGAAAAGGATGGGGGTCATAATCCGGACGGTTCCGGCCAGAATGCTAACCAAAATGGCTTCTTGAAACAAATCACCCATCTGATTGGATCCTTACTATCTTATATCGTGCCGCAACGGCAGCACAGAGAAATGTCAGCAACATGATTCCTTGCATTGCCGGCACCAAGGCGGCCGGCACCTGCGCCAGCAATTTCATGTAAAGAGCACCACTTGCGAGCCCGCCAAACGCGATGCCTGCAATCACCGTACCCAATGGTCGCAACCCTCCGATCATGCCTATGATGATCCCGGTGTACCCAAGGTTATAAAGCGTATCAGCGCGCAATCTGTGTGATGTGCCAAAGATCTCGGCCACCCCGGCCAGTCCTGCAACCGCACCGCTGATCACCATGACCAATACAGTTGTCCGACCAATGTTGGTGCCGCGGTAGGCTAAGGCAATTGGATTGAAGCCCATAGCGCGGATTTCATAGCCTAGCGGGGTTTTCTCTAGCAGGACGTAGCATACAAGTGCTGACACGAGAGCGAACACAAAACCCAAATGCAGTTTGCTGCTACCAAGAAGGTGAGGCAGTTGTGAGGCCTCAGGTACTGGTCCTGTTTGTTGATAAACCACGGTAGAAGACACCTCGGTCCAGGGCCCTCCGCCGATCAGATAAGACAACAAAAATACGATGAGATAGTTCATCATCACGGTCGAAATGATTTCACTCACGTCAAACCGGTCTTTCAAAATTGCGGCAATACCGCCAAGTATAGCGCCTCCGATCATGCCAGACAGAATGATAAGCGACAGATACATCCAAACAGGCAGCCCTGCAAAAATCAGGCAGCCGAAATATGCCCCCATTGCGCCAGAATAAACCTGACCTTCTTGTCCAATACTCCAGACCTGAGCCCGAAAAGCCACCACAGTTGCAAGCCCGGTTAGGATCAAAGGAGTTGATTTCGCAAGCGTGGCAAAAACGGACTTTTGACTGCCAAACGCACCTTTGAATAAAGCAGCGAACGCTTTGAAAACATCTGCACCGCTTGTCATAATCAGTAAGGCAGTCAGTGCAAATCCGATCACAACGGCAAGCAAGTACATAAAGACTGTCCATGATGTCTTTGGATTCACCCGGCGTTCAATCTTAAGTCTCGATTTGGATGCGATTTGTGTCTCAACACTGCTAATGGTCATGCCGCCTGCTCCTCTTTTCCACCAGCCATCAACAGGCCAATTTCCTCGACTGTGGTGGTCAGAGGATCAACAATGCCGGTGATCTTCCCGCCGGACATGACGGCAATCCGATCAGACAGATTCAACAGGTCTTCAAGTTCTTCTGACGCCAGAAGAATGGCGTAACCTTCCTCACGTTTGGCGATGATCTGTTTGTAGACATATTCAATGACACCCAGATCCAGACCACGCGTCGGCTGATTTGCCAAAAGCAACTTGCTGGAATGAACGAATTCTCGCGCCAAAATGACCTTCTGTGCATTTCCGCCAGACAGATGATTGACCGGCGTTGCTCCGGATGGGGTTGCGATTTGGAATTCATCAATCAAGCCATCGGCAATCGAGCCAATCTGTTTGTGATCCAAAAACATGCCATTGGTGTAGTCGTCATGGCGCTGCCATCCGAGAATCATGTTTTCGCGGATATTGAACTCAGGGATCAACCCTTCTCGGAATCGATCATCAGGTACCAATCCAACACCGCGATCCATATATTGGCGTGATGGCAGGCCTTCGATCCGCTCACCGTCCAGCGACAGACATCCGTTTTCTGGCACTAGAACGCCTGACAGGATCTCAAAAAGCTCTTTCTGACCATTCCCGGAAACACCCGCCAGTCCAAGGATCTCGCCTTTCCCGATGTGCAGGCTGACATTATCCAATGCCAATTTGCCTCGTCCATCGCGATAGCTAACTTTTTCTACATTCAAAACGGTTTCAAATTTGCGCTCGGCATCTTCAGTACGATCCCGCACCATGCGCAGTTCTACATCGCGACCCACCATCATACGGGTGAGCTCATTTGGCGTGACATTGGCAGGGCATACAGTATCCACAACCTTGCCCTTTCGTAAAACCGTCACGCGATCCGCTTGCATCACCTCAACCATCTTATGGCTGATCAGCAGGATCGACAGGCCAAGCTCTTTCATATGATCAATAATTCGAAATAACCGCAGTGATTCTTCAGGCGTAAGTACGGCAGAAGGTTCATCTAAGATCAGCACTTTAGCATCCAGAAAAAGCGCCTTTAGAATTTCGACCCATTGCTGTTGACCAACAGCAAGATCGCCAACCCGCGCATCCAAGTCCAAATCAATGCTGTATTCTGCACACAACCCTTCGACGCGTTTACGGGCGTCTGTCAGTTTTAGCTGCCAGCCACTTTCATGGGTGCCTACAACAATATTCTCAAGGACTGAAAACTCAGCCACCAACACAAAGTGCTGATGTACCATGCCAACCCCCATATGAATTGCATCACGAGGGGATTTGAAATTTGCTATTTCTCCACCAATCTCTATGTGTCCGCCTTCGGGTTGGTAAAACCCAAACAAGCAGGACGACAAAGTCGATTTTCCCGCGCCATTTTCGCCAAACAAGCAATGTACTTCACCAGCACGCAGATCAAAATTTACGTTCTCGTTTGCGATCACACCGGGGAATCGCTTTGTCAAATTTACGGCTTTCAGGATATCAGACATAGCTGGCTCCAGGCGGTTGAAGGTTAAGTAAGCTCGCCCCAAAACTGGGCATTGGCACGAGCTTTTTGGCTACGCGAACCTAGTCTGACTTGGGTTCGGAAACGTCCAAAGGAACCTCAAATGCACCAGACGTGATGTTCGCAACAGTCTCATCTACGAGAGCTTTGACATCTTCCGGAACGCGATCTGCAAGGCCATGATATGGAGCCACCATTGATCCACCAACAGCCAAGCCATTCCAGTTAATATCGGTATTGCCATCCAAGGCAGCACCATCAGTTTTGAAGCTCCACCATTCGTCGATGATCCAATTTACGTCAGGATCCCAATTGGCAACCGCGGTTGACAGAACCGTTTCAGGTGAGAAGGAGTGCTGATCGGAGAAGTTACCAAAGCAAAGCAAATTATTTTCTTCACATGGCTGGAAGTTGCCCGCGAGTGAGAAAATTATGTCTGCACCAGTGGAGATTTGCGCGGATGTCATCTCGGCTGCCTTGCCGGGATCATACCAACTCTCGATGAATGCAACCTTTTGTTTGATGTCGCCATTCACAGATCGCGCACCACTGAAAAACGCGTTGATTTCATCGTTTACATCGTCGGCTGGGAACGTCCCGACAACGCCGAGCGTGTTTGTCTTGGTTAATTTGCCAGCCATCACGCCCAGAACATAGGCGGCTTCATGAACGCGCTTGTAAACCCAGTATTGGTTTCCGCCTAAACCTTCATTGCCTGACCCTACAACAACGAACAAAATGTTAGGAAATTCATCTTTGAGATTCTTGACCTGATCTGAATACGTTGAGTGCGCCCAGATAATATCAAATTCACCAGATTCCGCGAATAGCCGCATCGCATCACCAGCATCGTCACCCCATAGTGGATCCGTATACTGCCAATCGATTGCCAACCCGTGTGGCTTCGCTGCTTTTGCCCGCTCAAATGCTTCGATCAACGAGCCATCCCATGCGGATTCAAGCCCTGCAGACAGGACAATCGCGACATTCAAATCCGTCGGATCATCCGCTAGGGCAATTGATGTTGTGCTTAACAAAGAAGTCGCGGCAATCGCTGCGGTTCCTGCCAAATTTAGAAACGTTCTTTTCTTCATTTAGTCCTCCCTTATGTTATCAGAGATCGAGCACCAACAGATCGGTTAGCGCGCGCGAACAGCACAGCGTCATTTGATCATTGTCTTCGTGTTCTTCCTCCGTCAGCACGAGATCCTTGTGATCCGGCGTGCCTTGCAGCACTGGCGTTAAGCAAGTGCCGCAAATCCCCTGCTCGCATGAGACCGGAATTTCGATCCCGACCTCTGCAAGCACTTCAACAATTGACTTGTCAGCCGGGACGTCCAGCACATCGCCTGTCGAATTAAGTTGAATCTTAAACGCCCTGTCTTCTCCATCAGACTCCACTGCGTCCGCGGAAAAATACTCTCGGTGCAAACTGGCAGCCAACCATGCTTCCTTGGCGCTACCCAAGACAGCATCCATGAAGCCAGTCGGTCCACATACATAAAGATGTGTTCCTGCATCAGGCGCTTTAGTCAGTATATCCAGGTCAAGTTTCTGGGCCTTCGGTCCATTGTCGAAATGAAACTGAACCCGGTCCGAGAAGGGGGCTGCCTCAAGCACATCGCGAAACGCCATACGCTCTGGCGCACGAGCGCAGTAGTGCAATTCAAACTCCGCACCCTGATCATGTAAAGCCTGCGCCATACTCAATATAGGCGTGATCCCAATGCCCCCTGCGAAAAGCATAGATCTTCGGGCAACTGGGTCTAATTCAAAGTTGTTGCGTGGGGCGCTGATTTGAAGTTTAGCACCCTGTTTCATCCCGTGCATTGCAGTGGAACCACCTCGACCATTAGGTTCATTGAGAACCCCCAGACAATATCGATGAGTCTCCGACGGATCATTCCAAAGCGAATACTGTCGGATCACCTCCCCCGGCAACACAACATCAATATGCGATCCAGCAGAAAACGCTGGTAGAGCCGACCCGTCTTCACGTTGTAATTCGAAACTAACAATATTCTCTGTTTGCTCGCTTCTGGCGGCAATAATCACGTCGTTTAACAGCGGTTGCATCATTCTTTTCCCCCTGCCTCGGATCAGCTGGCGATCGGTGCACCAAGTCCAAGCTTAGCCAAAGCACGTCTGTATTCGACTGACATGCGATCAGCCGGGATGTGAATTTCCTCTGTCAGATCTAGCGGCAGGTCTTCAGGGTGCTGCCCCTCAACCATCGGCTTGTCCTCATCATTGATCTGCAAGCTTTCTTTGACCAGAAAGTCGTGATCCGGTTTACCTGTCGTATCTGTGACAACCTGAAAGATGCGCGTTTCATGGGCGGATACCGGACAAACAGTATCAGCAAAATATTGACGATAATCACTGTCATCCGGGCCGATGACCAGCAGCGTGGAAAATGGCAGTGTCAGCTCATAGTGATACGTCACTTGGCGGTCATCAGCTTCTATCCCATCGGGGAAACGATTTCCCTGCTCTAGATAAGGCAGATCAAATGACAGACCATAGTCTGTCTTGTTGACTTTGTAGGGTGGGATCGGGTCGGCTTCGTAACCCCCAAATGTTTCTTTGTGAACCCAAGGGAAATGTGCCACATCGTTAAAGTTTTCTACATGCCGGCTGGCCGCAGCATTCCAAGTGCCACTGGGAATGAAAATCTTTTCCAACGTATCGTCACTAACCCCTTCCCAGATCGGCAACGGATGAGATGGCTCGCCCGAGAGACACGCAAAGATTATTCCATACCGTTCTTCTGACATGATGGACATCAGGCGAAGTTTCGGCGGGATTTTGACGTTTGGATCTCCGATGCACGGGATTTTTGTGCAAGCGCCAGCATGATCAAAGTTAAGCCCATGCATTGGGCAAACCAATGCATCATCCTTAACCCATCCGCCGCTCAACCGTGTTCCTCGGTGCGGGCAAATATCTCGAGCGACTGAAACCCCCTGAGATGTCCGATATACAACAAGATCTACATCCAGCAATCTTGCCTTGACCGGTTTGTCTTCAATCTCATGCGCAAAGGCTACAGGGTGCCACATCGACGCTAGAATACGCCAATCGCTTTCCGCAAAAGTACAATTGCGTGGTAGGTCACCTGCGAATTTCGAGTGGTTGACGGATTGAAACATGTGGAATGTCTCCTGGCTGTTAGAATGGCTGGATTGCACACTTCCCTTACTGTTATTGATTTAAATCAAACTAATAATGCTCATATTGAGCAATTTATTGACTGTAACTAATATTTGTGCTGATTATTTTCTCATCAAAACCCCTTCATCCAGAACGAAGCACTTCCGATTCGGCAGTGACGCGTTCTGACCAAACCGGTTTGGCGATAAAAATATCAAAGGTAAGAGCAGCCCCCTATGGATCAACTCGTCACATATGTCCGCGGCTATTCTTTCGGTGGTATGACCTATTCGAATGGCGGCCTATTTGGTCCTATTATGCGACCTTATCTGTCGCTGCTCGAAGTGAGCAAAGGGGCATGTACACTTAAAACACCGGAGGCATCGATTACGGTTACCGCGGGTCATATCGGAATCGCAGCTACGGCATCACGGTTCGAATTTGATTATCAAAAAGACTGCTCAACGACGGCAAGATGGTGCGAAGGTTTCTTGCCAGTATTTTCCGAAGAAGAGTTCTCCACACTCAATCGCACATACACGCCAATACCAACATCTGATGTGCTCAAAAAACTGTTTGAGGTTGGTATAGAGTTGGGCCACGGATCGTCTCCTTCTCTAAACGCCATGCGCAACTCACTTGGTTTAGCTGTTGTCCGGGGATTTCTACATAGCTCACAGAATAACCAGCGATCCCGTCAGTTGCCAGAAGTCATCGTGCGAGCACGACGCATTCTCGAAGAGAATATCTCTGATGACCGCTTAGATATGAAGACTGTTGCAGAGCACGCCAGAGTAACGCCCCAATATTTAATCACGCTGTTCAAGAAAAATGTGGGTACCACTCCTGCGCGATATCTATGGAAAATTCGCCTTCGACGCGCCCGGGAGCTTCTTGTACACACGAATATGTCTCAAGCCGATATCGCATTCGAATGTGGTTTCAAGAGTCTTCCACACTTTTCAAGGAGCGTAAAAAAACAGTTTGGAATGACTCCTGCGCAACTTCGCAAAGACGCCGACTATACACGCCCTAGTGATGTAGAAGATGACATAACCGACATGCATTTCTAAAGAACTTCATCGAGATTTTGCGAAAGATTGCCCTGAAAATCGATTACACACCTGACCTGTTCAAAACGAAAGCATCTAAATTCAATCATTTCCCACCCACCAAAGAATCAAAAGCGGTCGTTCACGTTTCGCACAACATAATACAAATTGCGTCAAAGCTGCCATTACCCGCAAAGCTTTTCAGCCCTTCGATGTGTGAGGTCTGCGGGCTTACAAGCCTTGCTACCGTCGGCGCTCTTAGTGACATTCCTGCTTTGCAAAACCAGTGACATTTCTACTTGGTAGCAACACTGCCATTCGCGGCACAAATTACTCGAGACGTCGTGCTGGCTTTAACCAACCACAAAAAGCCTCCCAAATCTTAGAGACTCGGCATATCCCCCCTTTCTAACGATGGCTTTTTCTATTCAATTCTAGCTTTGCGTAAGAAAAGGCTCCCCCTCCGGTCCTCGCCAGCGGCTAAAAAGTTTGGAACCCTCCCCCTCCCCAAACGGCGGAAAGCAGACATTCGCTGCGGTAGCGAACAAACTATGATTCAGACTTGGGAACCGACATTCAGATTGCGCCCCACCCATGCTTAGTTCTGCGACACCGCGTAATGACTATCCAGTCCTAAGTTTGCTATACGGGTTAACTGTTGTAGGCTCTGAATGCGCAGATTAGCTGCTCAGAACACGAAACGTGTCCTGAGTCCAAGAATTGTGATATTACTTTCATCTGGATTCAGAAGCGGATCATTAATGAACTGCAGAGATGGCGTAATCTGAAGTCCCGGCGAAACTGTAAATCTATAAAAGGCTTCGACAGTGAACTGATCGCCATCTAGACCGTCTGCCTCGGCCCAATTTAGACCGATACCTGCTCCATCCGTTGTTCGGCCATAGTATCCCAACCCGACTGAAACAGATCTCTCATATAAGGCGGCCTTTCCCTTCGACGCGCCCGCGCGAAAGAAGGGAAGCCATCTGTTGTCGATAAGCCAAGCGGTGGAGAATGCAACGCCGTAATCTTCCGCGCGGTTCTCGTCACTCGCCGCATCGGCGTGCCAGAATGTCAAGTGCATGTTGTCGAGATAGATGCGATCAAACGCTGGCGTATAGCCTATCTCTATGCTCTTGAAGAGATCACCGTCCGAGAAAACATTAAGGTCCGGACTATTGGGATCGGCATTCGCGTCTGCGAGACTCCCGATAACATAGAAATTGCTTCCCACCTTTGCACCAGCGGCCAAGCCAAGACCCGGATTCGGCGTATTAATCGTCGGGTTGGTATTGAACGCAAGGTTTTGAAAGGCCGTGTAAGGACTGACCGCACCATAGACATCCAGAAAGTCAGTAACATCGATCTGTCCAAACTGCAGTGTCCAATCGCCATCGACATGCCTTTGAGTCCAATAAAGATTGGTCAGCAATCTGCCGCTGTCATTGAAAGCTGTTCCGGTGATCGACAACGCGCCATTATCAAGACCAAGGAATTGAGGTGCAACCGAAGAAAACGCATGCCGGTCCTCGATTTTGAAGGTTAGAGATCCTTGCTCTGTTGCTTGCCAGTTTCCGTAGAACCGAAAAATGCCACTGGAGGCGTTGCTCGTTCCTGCGTCGGCGTTTGAAGATTGATGTAGTGCAAGATAGTCGAAATTGAACCTGAAGCCCTGTTCAGCCAGCCGATCCTTCCACGCGAACCACGAAGGCGCGATGTTGCGTGGAAAATCAGAACGGAATTGCGGATCCGTTAAACCATCGCCTGGCTCTAGGTCGGCTGCTGTGGAAGACGGTCCTGAAAGCCCTCCGTTTTGCTGCGCAGAGGATGGCTCAGCGCAGACAGCGATGAGCAGTGTCAAACTAAGGAAGTTGTAACGTGATGTTCCCTTCATTGGCTTGAAGTCTTTACTCTTGCCGTGCGAAAATTGGATCAAAACGCTTGTTTGGATCTCCCCCGTTCTTTGCGATCAGAACCTGAGCCCAGTCACGTGCTGCAGTTTCGTTGTCTTCGTACCGCCCGTGAACCTGACAAAAGAAAAGCGCACTGTCGTCAAACCCTTTACGCGGTGAGAACCAGTCAAACGGATTGTTCGGCTCAGCAGAGGCAAACTGTGTTATTGAAGGCGTAACCGGCTCAAGTTTGGCGTCATCATCAGAAATATCCTGAAGTAGCGAAGGCCGCGTACTACCTGTATCCGGCGTCAGGATACCCATAATCTGCTCACGACTAGCTGGAACAAAGCGACCTTCCTCTTCAACAGGAAAACGGATCGCTTGACCGGGGTAGACATCCTTCAGAACCTTGCTGTTTTCGACAACTATCGTCCCATTCACCAATACGTAGGGAATACCCAGTGAAGGCAATCCGTTCTTGCCGCGGCTGTACTTCGCCTGTTCAGTGACATTCGCGGGGTCAAAAATCGTAATATCGGCCACCATTCCTTCTTGCATGCGCCCGCGTACCTGCATTGCCCGCAGTCCAGTATCGCCAAGACGCTTGGCATGAATGTAGCTGAGTTGCGTGAGAGTTAGCATGAGCGGTACGTCGTTTTCTCGAGAGAGGCGTAGAACCGTTGCATGTGTGCCAGCAGAGCGTGGGTGTCCGGCATAATCCTCATAAGGCGAGTCCCATGTTAGGGCTTCGCCATCGAGATTCAATGAAGGCATGCCATCCCCAGAAACACCGTACCCAGCAATCTGGATCCAGTCCGTCAACCATTCTTCGCGCGGTGGGCTAAACGCAATGAGTGTTCTGCCCGGCTCGCTTGCAGCAAATTCGTCAAACTCTTCGCGCGTCACAAAGCGATCAAGCTGCGGATCAAAAATTGTCTCGTCAATCTTGTATCCCATATTGTCTTCCCAATTGGACGGGGCAACAATCGAGGCGCCATAGTTTCCGGAGCCCGCTGTCCAAGGATAGTAGCTAGACCAAACATTGAAGCCTTGATCTCTGGCCATTTGCAGTTTTTCTTGATTTTCCCACCACCCGTAGTCGTTATCATGGTGTACGTGTAGCGGCGCGTTAAGCACCATTGCATTTACAAGAATTTCATTCACGCCGGTTTGTGTTTCCGTTGGCGTTGAGGCACTAGGGTGGAACCGATGGTGTACTGATGTCAGTCGCCCATAGCGCGCTGCCGCTTTCTGTGCTTCGAACATCTCATACGTCGTTATACCTTCTCTTGCATAACCAATGGTTGATCCGACACCGAGCGCCCCCAAGCGCAGACCTTCGTCCAACTGTGCAGTAATCTCGTTCATCTGCTCACGATTGCTTGGTGTAATGGACCACCCGTCAACGCCGTCTTCAGCCGCTTCGGCACGATAATCGAAGAAAAACGGCATCGAGATATTTGGACCTTCAAGCGCGAGACCATCATGCACCCGCATGCGCGCGAACTCTTGACCGATAACCGTGCCGAAGTTGGCTTGGGTACTGCCCTCTCGCGCGGCATACCATTCGTCAATGTTCGCCGCACCAACTTCAAAGTCCATCTGGGTCGTCACACCATCTCGAAGATTGACCTTGAAGCCCCACGGGTCGAGGCCATGCTGTTCAAGATCGATAAATCCTGGAGCAATAACATGGTCTGAGGCGTCGATGGTTTGAGAGCCCTCAATTGGGTCAGATGTAATGGTTGTGATCCAACCATTGTTGATTCCAACGTTTGCAACCTGATCGAAATTCGTTTCAGGATCCATTACTCGACCATTAAGTATGACGACATCATAGTCTTGAGCGATGGTTGCTGCACCATAAATGGATGCAATAACAGTTATGTATGCAATGGACATTCTCATTTCGGTCTTCCTTAGAATTCAATCGAATTGTACGTAACGCAGTTACCTTTACTTTAAGGGAAAGCAATTTATCATTGCGGGTCATTTTGTGAGGTGTCGTAGTGAACCAACGCCAATCCAATGAAGAATTAATTCTCATAAAAGCGTCACAGGTCTGGCCTTTTATGGACGTCGTTTCGCGGCTCGGCGGAAATATTGAAGACCTCGCAGAAAGAGCGGGCCTGCCGCTTGATGCAGTCCTCGAAAAGAAAGGCGTGATCGGTGAGCGATCTGCGTGGCGGTTCGCTGGCTTTGCTGCACAGTCACTCGGAAACGAGCATTTAGGATACTTGGTAGCAACCGAACACCCAGTGCATTCAGTAGGAGAATTGGGTGGAATGCGTGTAAGAATGGCGCCAACCATCGGTAAACTTCTGCAGTTCTTTATCGAAGATGTGACCTACGAGAATAACGGCGCCAAATACTCCTTGATACGACACGGAGACCACGTAGTTTTCCGCAGAGAGATAATGTTCCCAGACTGCATCGGACGGTGGCAGACGGAGCAATATATAGTGACCATACTGGTACAAATCATCCGGTTGTGCGCGGAAAATTCATGGCAACCATCGTGGCTAGGCCTCGCATCAAGCGCTAAGCCTCTATCGATACCATCAGGCTGGTCAGGTATCGACATCAAATGGGGCAACCCAGCGACTGAAATTGCGATGGATGAAAGCCTTCTGCATAGGCAGGTTTCTTCTGCAATTCAGCTACTAGCAAAGCACCACGGGCGCGAACCAAGTCGTCCGATTACATCTGGTGAGATCGACTATATTGTTGATAGGCAGCTATGGTCAGGAGGCACTAGCATCGCAGAAACTGCACATGAATTGGGTGTCAGCAGTAGCACGCTGAAACGACGCTTAAAGCGAGACAATCGCACTTATTCCGGCATAGTCGGCGAGCGACGGCAATATTGGGCTGAAAGATTGCTAGTGGAAACGGACACACCACTGGCACAGATTGCTCGAACACTCGGCTACACCCATTTGCCAAACTTTACGCGGGCATTCAAAGCGCGAACCGGGCTAACTCCCAGTGGTTTTCGTGCAAACCAGAGGTCAAATTCCAATGCATCTGATTGATCAATGCATCGAAGCCGTGAGCTTGATCTTGGCCGCAATTCGCAGGACCACCTTGAAGCCCGCGATGTCTGACTTCAGCGCTTATGGGTCCAAATAGGTCGATTTGCTAAGAGAGGGTTTGTTGCTCATCGTAGCCACCAAGGAGTGGATGATGAGAAAGACAACGAAGAGCCCTGGCGAGAAGATCGTCAAAGATATCAA